>CAYRGW010000014.1:0-67729 GCA_964423815.1 uncultured Solibacteraceae bacterium
GCTAAAGCCGCCGCCCTACGAAAACGCTGTGCGTAGGGCGTGGCCTTCAGGCCCGCCGTTGCGGCTAAAGCCGCCGCCCTACGAAGAACGTCAGTTCCGCAACGCCACCGTCGGCGCCACGCGCATGGCGCGCCGTGCGGGGATCCAGTTTGCCAGCAGGGCCGAGACGACCAGCGCGACAAATGCGGCGGCGACGATGGGCAAGTCAAAGCCGCCGCCGTCAAACAGCAGCGACCCGATCCCCTGGACGGCGACAAATGACAGTCCAAGGCCGAGCACGAGGCCCGCAACGGTCGTGAACAACCCGTCGCGCAGGACCAGTGCCGCCACGTCGCGCGCCTGTGCGCCCAGCGCGAGGCGGATGCCGATCTCGCGCGTCCGGCGCGACACCAGGAACGCCTTGACGCCGTAGATGCCCAGCGACGCCATGAGCAGCGCCACGATCCCGAAGATCGTGAAGACGCGCGCGCCGGTGCGCACGATCCAGAGCATGGCGTTGCGCTCGCGGAACATGGCCCCGGTCTCCAGCGTGACCACCGGCAGCAACACGTCCGCCTCCCGAAGCGCCGTTCTGATGGTCGGCAGCAGGACCGCTTCGTCGTTCACCACGGTGCGCACATGCATCGTCATGCCACTGCGAAACCGATGGGCCTGTGGGCGATAGACATGCGCCAATGAGTCCTCGTCATTCATCTGGTGGCGGATGGGGGGCGCGATGCCGATGACCTGGACGAGCTCGGGCGCCAGATCCTGTCCACGGTTGATCTGTATCTGTCGGCCCAACGGGTCGGCGGTGCCAAACACCCTGGTGGCGAGCGCTTCATCGATGATCGCCACGAGTGGTGTATCGGCGGATGTGACCTCTGCGAGCGAAAAGTCGCGCCCGCGCAGGAGCTGCAGCCCCAGCGACGGGAAGTAGTCCTGCGTCACCGACTGCATGATGGCGGAGGTCACGGCCGTGTCGTAGTCCGGATCAGACCTGCGCCGGACGGGACCGGGCTGCTGAACCGAGGAGGCTTCGGTGACGTCGCCGAAGGGCATGAGGGAGCTCAGCGAGGCGTGGGTGACGCCTGGAATGCGCCGCACGCGATCAAGGGCGTCGCCATAGACCGCCTGTGAGCGAGGGCGATCAAACCCGGCGAGGCTGGTGTCGAGCCCGGCGTGAATGCCGCGATCAAACGAAAACCCCGGATCCACTTCAGCGGCGACCCACGCACCACGAATAAAGGCTCCGGCCGTGGTCAGGAGGGCTAGGCTCAGCGCGAGCTGGCCCATCACCAGCACATGGCGCACCTGAAAACGCGCGCGGCCGCGCAGGGGCAGTTCGCCGGCCTGTTCCTTCAGCGCCGGGAGGACATCGGCACGTGAGGCCGCCAGCGCGGGTCCGAGGCTGGAGAACACGGTGCCGATCACAGAGAAGGCCAATGTGGCCAGGAAGATGCGGGCGTCCGGGGCAGTTTCGATCGTGAGCATGACGGGCAACAGTCCGTTCATCCCACTCACCAGTGCCCGCATCGCACCCATGGCGACCACAAGCGCCAGTCCGCCACCAATGAGCGAGAGCAGCAGGCTCTCGGTCATCAGCTGGCGCACAACCTGCGCACGCGACCCTCCAATCGAGAGCCGGATCGCAAACTCCTTGGCGCGCGCTGATCCACGGGCCAGCTGCATGTTGGCGAGGTTGAGCGCGGCAATCAGCAGGACAATGCCCGACATGGCGAGCAGGCTGGCTCCCAGCACGGCCACCGGCGCTTCGGAGTCCGGGTCGGTGGAGATGCTCAGGCGGGATATGGGCTGGATGACGAGTTGCTGGGCCGCGTTCTCTGCGGGAAACGCCGCCTCCAGGGCCGCGCTGATGGTGTCCAGGCCGGGCATGGCCGCCTCGGGGCTCAGGCCCTCACGCAGCCGGCCGTACACGATGAGTGTGTGGTGGCGTCGGTCGCGCAAGGTCCCCGCCGCATCGTCAGCCGCGAAGTTATTGACCACGCTGTCGTACACACCCGTGGGCAGCCACAACTCCGGCGTCACCATCACCGTGGTGCCCGAAAACCCCTCGGGGGCCACACCCACGACCGTGAAGTCCCGCTGGTTGATCCGGATGATTTCGCCGATCGTGTTGGCGCGTGCGCCCATGCGTTCCCACAGGTTGTAGCTGAGGATCGTCACGGGGATGTCCGCGCCCGGCAGCTCTTCCTCTCTGGAAAAGCTCCGGCCCATCGCCAGCGGGACATCAAACGTGCGGAACAGGTCGCCGGTGGTGATGTCGATGAAGGCCCGGCGCGTGGTCTCGCCTTCGGTGATGCCGACCATGCCCGCGTTGTGGGCGGTCAGCGACGCAAATACATCGGTGCGCGCGCGCAAATCGGAGAAGTTGTCGTAGGAAAACGCTCGATAGGAATCCGGTTCGGTCCGGTGTTTGCTGAAGACCTGGACCAGTTCCTCTCCCGCGCCTGGCCGCGGCTTGAGAATCAGCTCGTTCACCAGGCTGAACATCGTCGTGTTGGCCCCGATGCCAATCCCGAGGATCAATACCGCCATGAGGGCGAATCCCGGTTGCCGCTTGAAGAGGCGGAGGCCAAAGCGGATGTTCTGAAAGAAAGCGGTCATGGGCCTCCATACGGCCCTGGAGGGGCCGAAGTTCGGCTGATGGGGCTACAATCTGCCCATCAGATCAGCAACAGTCCCTGGAGGCGATGTGAAAACGACGCGAGTTTTGATGGTGGCGGCAGGTGTGATGACCCTGGCGATGGCCGTGCCGACGGGCCTCTCCGGGCAGGCCGGCGGCGGGCAGGCAGCGGCGGCGGGTGGAAGGGCTGGGCAGGGTGCCCCGGCACGGATTCCCTCGATTGCCGACCGCACCGGCTCCATGCAGAAAATTGACGGGTTCTTCCCGATGTATTGGGATGAGTCCACCGGGGGCCTCTTCCTCGAGATTCCCCGGCTCGGCCAGGAGGTCCTCTACGTGAGTGGCCTCTCGGCGGGCGTCGGCTCGAACGACATTGGTCTCGACCGGGCCCAACTGGGTGGCGACGCCGTCGTGAGTTTCCAGCGCGTCGGGCCGCGCGTCCTGATGGTGCAACCGAACCTCGACTGGCGCGCCAACAGCGACAACGCCGCCGAGCGCAAATCCATGGAGGACGCATTTGCCAAATCCATCCTCTGGGGATTTGCCGTCGCTGCCGAGTCCAATGGCCGGGTACTCATCGACTTCAGCGACTTCATCATGCGCGACACCCACAACGTGGGACCACGTCTGGGTGGTCATCGGTTTGACCGCACGCGCAGTGCGGTGAATATCGAGGGCACCAAGGGGTTTCCCCAGAACACCGAGATCGACGTCATCTCCACGTTTGTGAGTGAGGCCGGCGGTGGTGGTCGAGGTGGTGGTGGGGCCGGCCAGATTGGCGGCCGTCTGGGCGACGTGGCACCGAATCCTGGGGCGGTGACCGTGCGCCAGCATCACTCGATCATCGAGTTGCCCGACAACAACTACACCCCGCGCCTGATGGACCCGCGGTCCGGCTACGGCGGCGTGAGTTACTCCGACTATGCACAGCCGCTCGGGACCGACCTGCGCGTGCGGTATATCAACCGCCATCGCCTGGTGAAGAAGGACCCCAGTGCTGCGCGCAGTGAACCGGTCGAGCCGATCATCTATTACGTCGATCGTGGTGCGCCGGAACCCATTCGCACGGCCCTGATCGAAGGTGGCCGCTGGTGGAACGAGGCCTACGAGGCCGCCGGGTTCATCAACGCGTTCCGTGTCGAGGTGATGCCCGAGGGCGCCGACCCGATGGACGTGCGCTACAACACGATCACGTGGGTGCACCGGTCGACGCGTGGGTGGAGTTACGGGTCGTCGATTACCGACCCGCGCACCGGCGAAATCATGAAGGGCCATGTGAGCCTCGGCTCGCTGCGGTGGCGTCAGGACTATCTGATTTTTGAAGGCCTCCTCTCTCCGTATGCGACCGGTGCCGAGACACCGGCGATTCTCGAAGAGACCGCGCTCGCGCGTATCCGTCAGCTCTCCGCCCACGAAATCGGTCACACGATTGGCCTGGGGCACAACTACTACAACAGCACCAAGGGCCGCATCTCGGTGCTCGACTACCCACATCCGCTCATCACGTTGCGGCCCGATGGCACGATGGACCTCTCCGACGCGTATGACGTGGGCATCGCCGAATGGGACAAGGTGGCGATTCAGTACGGCTACACGCAGTTCCCCTCCGGCACCAACGAGACGGCGGCGCTCAAGAAGATTCTTGATGACGCGTGGGAGCAGGACATCCGGTACATGTCCAATCAGGACCTTGACCTGAACCCGGGTGTGGACCAGTGGAACAACGGCACCGATGAGGCCGCTGAGTTGACGCGCATTCTGGAGCTGCGCCGCGCCGCGATGGAAGGTTTTGGCGAACGTGCGATCAAGGTCGGCCGCCCGATGGCGCTGATTGAGGAAGCGCTGGTGCCGGTCTACCTGCATCACCGGTACGCGGTGGATTCTGCGGTCACGGCGCTTGGGGGACAGGAATACATCTATGCCATGCGTGGTGACGGCCGGACACCCGTTCGCTGGGCCCCTGCCGCCCGACAGACCAAAGCGCTTGACGCGTTGATGAGTGCGCTGCGACTGTCGGATCTGGTGCTGCCGTCCGCGGTGGTCCAGAACATTCCGCCGCGTCCGCCCGGGTTCGGGGCCAACCGCGAGATGTTCCCGCGCATGACCGGTGGCGCGTTTGATCCCGTCACACCT
Organism: uncultured Solibacteraceae bacterium; assembly: GCA_964423815.1. Classification (GTDB taxonomy): domain Bacteria; phylum Acidobacteriota; class Vicinamibacteria; order Vicinamibacterales; family SCN-69-37; genus SYFT01. The sequence goes on from CAYRGW010000014.1 coordinate 4,760, forward strand.
GCGGTGGCCGCCACTGAAGTGGTGCTCGGCGGCATCTTCTCCAACACCCGGGCGGCACGTCTCGTGGCGCAGAAGGCAGTCGATGCGTCGTTGCCGGGGCTTGAGGACGTGCTCAACCGGTTGAACGCCACGGTGTTTGACGCGCGTCCGGCCAATGCCTACGAGTCGGAGATCAATCGCGCGATGGAACGCGCATTGGTCTCACGGTTGATGACGATGGCGGAGTCGGCGCCGATGACGCAGGTGCGCGCGATCGCGACGCAGGCACTCAAGTCCCTGCCGACGCGCGCCACACTGCTGCCGGCCAATTCGGGCACCAACACCGCCGAACGCGCCCATCGTCAGCTCCTGGCCGACGACATCAAACGTTTTCTCGATCGCCCGTACACCGAGCTGCGTCCCGCCTCGATCCCCGCGCCCCCACCCGGCGCGCCGATCGGCGACTTCGGGTTGGATTACCTGCTCGGGTTGGACGTTTGCAGAATCAGATAGCTGTCTAAGACGTCGGGTGTCTTTTTTTGCTAACGCCTAGAGCGAAAAAAGACACCCGACGTCGTTGTCGTTATGACTGTGGTTTGAAATACAGCACCATCGAGGCGCCGGCGACGACCATGATGAATCCGAGATACAGCAGCGGATTCGGTGTCTCTTTCGGCGGGTGCAGGTACATGGTGAACAGCACGTTCACGACCGGGGCACCGCCGAACACAAGCGGCATCACGTAGGTCGGAATGCCGCCCGCGCGGAAGGCATAGATGATGAACACGGCGCCAATCGCGCCGAGCATCCCGGCCGCCGTGGCACCAAACGCCCCATCCATCGACCAGCCCTTCGTCAGTTGTCCCTGTGACGCCAGGACCACCATCGGCACAACCACGCCGACGAGGAAATAGGCGACCCCCACGCACAACAGCGCCTTGAACGGGCTGCCGAGTTTGACCTGACCCTGGTGAAGCGCAGGACCGTACAGCCCCCACGACAACGCCGCCCCGAGCGCAAAAATCACCCAATGCATGGAGACATACTAACGCGCTCTACCGTAACCCGCGCAGGAGGAACATCACCCCCATCGCCAGTACAAAGACCTGCGACAGCCGGTTGAGCGCGGGGCGGCGCTTCACGATGAGTTCGTCGGCGAACGACAACATCAACAACGCCGGCACGGTGCCCGCGCCGAAGAGGGCCAGGGCGAGTGCGCCATCCACCAGCCCGCCCTGCGCGATGGCACCCACAACCGCCGTGTAGACAAGCCCGCAGGGCAACAGGCCGAGCGCCAGACCGAGCGTCAAAGGATGCGCGGGCATACGTGCGCTGAGTCGAGAGACGACACGTGACAACCAGCTCGTGCTCAAGATGCGGGGACCGACGTCGGTCAACACCGCCAGACTCCAGATCACCAGCATCACGCCGGCCAGAATCAGGGCCGCCTGTTGCAGTCCCACCAGGTCACCCACGGCGCCCACGGCCAAGCCCATCGCGCCGGCCGCAGTTCCCAGGAGCATGTACGTGGTGAGTCGTCCGACGTGATACCAGGTCTGCGCGAGCCACGACGGTCGTGTGTCGCCGGCGTACCGCCGAGACACCATGATCACAAACGGCGAACACATCCCCACACAATGCCCGAGACCACCGAGCAGGCCGAGTGTCAGAAAACCCAGCAGGTCGAGGTGTGACGCGACCGCGTGTGTGTGCTCCATCTCAACATCGGGTCAGGACTGATACGCGAGGCACTCGGCCAGCGATGGATCCTTGAGCGGCACCGCATCGTGTCGCGCCAGCGCCCAGCCAAACACGAGCGTGAAGAGACCAAGGAATCCCAGCGTTACCAGAAACTCAACGACGGGCAACTGCGCATGTGCGGGTTCGCCGCCATGCCCCAGCGCCGGTGCCACCATCAGGTAGAGCTCCCAGAATTGCGCGACCAGGATGACCATCGCCATCGACACCAGGCGACCGGGCGTCCGTTTGGCTGTGCGCGGCAGCAACACCAGGAACGGCACCACAAACTTCAATACCGGCAACACCAGCATGTAGGGCAACCAGCCGTTGGCGGTCCGCTTCAGGAAATACACCGTCTCTTCCGGCAGGTTCGCGTACCAAATCAACATGAACTGGCAGAAGTAGATGTAGGCCCAGAAACCCGTCCACGCAAACAGCATCTTGCCCAGCGAGTGCAGGTGATTGTCATTGAGGAATCCACGCAGGGTTCCGGACATCACCAGCAGCCCGGCGACGATGGCGACAAAGGCCGTGCCGCTCTGCATGACGTCGGTAAACACGAGCACGGCCATCATCGTCGAGAACCAATGCGGCTCGAGCGACATCAGGAAGTAGAAACTGATCACGCTGAGCGTCAGCGCGAAGATGACGATGAAGAGGGCAGAGAGTGCGCGCCGCTGTCGGCTCAACGCGACGCCGCCGTCTCGGTCCTGCCGGTAGGAACTGCCCACGAGTAACTGACCAAACACCGCCCACAACAGCAGGCTGCCTCCAACCAGTGCCCAGAACATGCCCATGTTGAGGAACGACGCCTTGTGCAGCAGGAGCGGATCGGTCGCGACCACATCCGCATGGGTCCACTCATAGAGTGAATGTGCCCCCAGGCCGAGTCCCAGTGCGAGCAGACCTCCGGGGATCAGCCAGGCGGTCATCGCTTCAGGAATTCGCCGCATCGTGACCGACCACGTGGCGCCGGAGAGATTCAGGATCGCGAGCCACGCGGCGCCAAACACGCCGAGGCCCAGCGTAAAGAACACTCCGATGAGATACGCGCTCCATGCGTGGGTGGCGTCGCCGGTGCTGAACGTCCACGCGAGCGTCGCCGCGCCAACCAGTGCGGCCACGGCGGCCAGACCACGCACCGAGGCGGGCAGACTGAGCCGCGGAGGCGGCGGCGCAAGTTCAACTGTGTGCGGGTGACTCATGATGTCCTCACTTGATCGGGGCCGTCGGCGGTGTCGCCGAGGCCGGCGTTGTCGCAGGTGTCGCCGGCGGCGGCGCAACGGGTTCAACCGACTGCATCTGCCTGATGTAGTGCACGACAGACCACGCGTCCCGCGTATCAATCTGCCGGGCGTGGCTGGGCATCGAGCCCTGCCCGCGCATCGGACGATGGAACAACTCGCCGTCCGGCCAGTCGCGCACCTTCTGCGTCATCAGGCTGGGTGGCTTCGGGAAAAGGGCGGTCACGTGTCCATCCCCGGCGCCCCTGGGGCCATGGCAGGTGATGCAGACGTTCTCGTAGATGAACTTCCCGTGCGCCACCACCTCGGGCGTCGACGGAAGGGGATTGACCAACTCGGCGCCCGCCAGCGCCGCCTCGTTCTGCGCGTAGGGGTAGGGCGTGTCGCCCACGGCAACGGTGCCCGCGGGTGGTTCAAGCATGCCGGTGACACGACCGCTGCCAAAGGGGTCGTTGCGCTGTGGCTTGATCTTCGGCTGGTCAATCATGTCCAGCCGGTTGCCTTCCCGGTGCGGCGAGCGTCCGGCCGGCAGACCGACGTCACAGCCGGTCAGCAGCACGGTCAGCGCTCCGAGTACAAGAGCGGGGATGCGGTTATTCACGGACGCCTCCAGAAGCATCAACAATGCGCACATGGTCCGCGCCGAGCGACGTCACAAATCCGCGCGCATCGTCGCTGGTCCACTTGGGGTCGGTGGACGCGATCCAGATCACGAAGCGATCCACGGTCGCGCCGGTCGGAAGCAGCGGCGGCGGGGGCTTGAGCGCCCCTGTGCGCTTGCCGGCGACCACGGCGATAATCGCGGACCCGATGGCGGCCCAGAAGACCATCGCTTCAAACGTGATGGGGATAAACGCCGGCCACGACGCGTGTGGTTTGCCGCCGAAGTTCATCGGCCAGTCGTACACCATCACGTAGTTCTGCAGTCCCTGGGCGAACGCGATGCCACCAAACGCCAGCGCGAGTGTCGCCCACGGGATCCACGATCGCTTCAGGCCCATGGCATCGTCCATGCCGTGGACGGGGAAGGGGGTCAACATGTCGAAGTGGGTCCAGCCGGCGTCGCGCACCCTGGCCGCCGCCGCCAGCGCGTCGTCCGGTTCGTAGAAGTCGCCGAGAATCCCGGCGGTTGTATCAGGTGTCATCACGTCAGACCTCCTGCGCGCGTGCCCGCGCCACTTTTGGATCCATCACGCCCTTGACCTCTGACATTGCGACCACAGGCAGGAATCGGACGAACAACAGGAACAAGGTAAAGAAGAGTCCGAAGGACCCCACAAGGATGGCGTAGTCCCAGAACGTGAGCGCATACATGCCCCACGATGACGGCAGGAAGTCGCGGTGCAGCGAGGTCACGACGATGACAAACCGCTCGAACCACATCCCGACGTTGACCAGGATCGACACGATGAAGAGCACGAGTGTGTTGCGCCGCATCGCCTTCGACCAGAAGATCTGCGGGACGATCGCGTTGCAGGTGAACATGATGGCGTAGGCCCACCAGTAGGGCCCAAACGCGCGGTTCTTGAAGACAAAACCTTCCCACTCGCTGCCCGAATACCACGCCATGAAGAACTCGGTCGCGTAGGCGAAGCCGACGAGCATGCCGGTGAGCATCAGGATTTTCGCCATCTGCTCCATGTGGTTGATCGTGACGTAGTTCTTCAGGCCGAAGTAGCCGCGCATGAAGGTCATCAGTGTGATGACCATCGCGAAGCCGGAGAAGATGGCGCCAATGACGAAGTAGGGCGGGAAGATCGTCGTATGCCAGCCCGGCATCACCGACGTCGCGAAGTCAAACGACACGATGGTGTGGACGGAGAAGACCAGGGGCGTCGCCAGCGCGGCCAGAATCAGGTACGCCGATTCGTAGTGACGCCACGCGCGGTTGGAGCCGGTCCAGCCCAGGCTCAACGCGTTGTAGAGCTTCTTGCGCCAGGGGTGGGTCGCGCGGTCACGCACCGTGGCCAGATCCGGCAGCAGGCCGAGATACCAGAACGTGAGTGACACGAGACCGTAGGTGGAGATGGCGAAGATGTCCCACGCCAGCGGCGAGTTGAAGTTGACCCACAGCGGGCCGCGGGCGTTGGGATACGGCACCAGCCAGTAGGCAAACCACGCACGACCGAGGTGGATGACCGGGAAGATGCCGGCGCAGGCGACGGCAAAGAGGGTCATCGCTTCAGCCGTCCGGTTGATGCCCGTGCGCCACTGCTGGCGGAAGAGGAACAACACGGCCGAAATCAATGTGCCGGCGTGGCCGATGCCGATCCAGAACACGAAGTTGACGATGAATGAGCCCCAGCCGACAGGCTGATTAACGCCGAGGATGCCCATCCCGCCGTAGAACAACGTGATCAGCGAAAAGATGAGCACCGACAAGCAGGCCAACGCCACGCTGAACGCGATCCACCAGCGTCTGGTCGGAAACTGCTCCGCGTGCATGCAGATGTCACCGTCAACCTCCGCCCACTTCTTGGCGCCGGTCACCAGTGGTTCCGGCACCTCGATGTCACCCCCGTAGGGGCCCGCGCCCACCAGCACGATCGGGTGGCCCGTGAGCTGGCTGTCGTCCATTACCGTCGCGTACGGACTTTGCTCATGCCTGGTCATTACGCACCTTCGTCAGATAAGAGACCGAGGGCTTCACGCCCAGCGAGTCGAGCAATTTCATTGCGCGGGGATGGTCGGCTGCCGCGGCCACCTGTGAGTCCGGCAGATTGATGTCGCCGAAGGTGATGGCGCGTGTCGAACACGCTTCCATACACGCGGTCACCACGGTGCCGTCGGGCAGATGGTCCTTGGGCTGACCATTCCGTGTGGCTTCCGCCGTGGCCGCACGCACACGTTGCACGCAGAAGGAACATTTCTCCATGACACCGCGACTGCGCACGGTGACCTCGGGGTTGTTCTTCATCTGCATCGGTTCGCGGGCATTCAGGTCGGAATTGGTCGCAATCTGCGGCACCAGCCAGCGGAAGAAGCCGCTTTCCTGCTTCTTGCTCAGCTCCCAGTAGTTGAAGCGGCGGACCTTGAACGGGCAGTTGTTCGCGCAGTACCGCGTGCCCACGCAGCGGTTGTAGATCTGCTGGTTGAGTCCATCCTCACTGTGCATGGTCGCGACAAACGGGCAAACCGTTTCGCACGGCGCGTTTTCACAGTGCTGGCACAACATCGGTTCAAACAGCGCCTTGGGATCCTCGGTGACCTCGAGTGGGCCATCCCAGACCTCGGCGTCCCAGCCGCCCTCTTTTGCCGGCGCGTCGTAGTAACGATCAATGCGGAGCCACGACATCTCGCGACCGGCGATCATCCCGGTGCGCCCGACGACGGGGATGTTGTTTTCGGCCTGACAGCCGATCACACACTTGGCGCAGCCGGTGCACTTGGTGAGGTCGATGGCCATGGCCCATCGGGCCTTCGGGTATTCATGTTCCGGCCAGGCCGACGGACCGCCAGGGATCTGTTCGGTGCCTGCCTTGGGATTCTGCTGATACTCCGACAACGTGGTCGTTGGAACCAGAGGCCGACGAGCGCGGTCGATGACGTCTGAGCCCTGGGCAAGTGCGAGTTCCTCGTGCCCACCCGTCTTGCGGATGGTGACCGGCAGGCCGGCGGCCATCAGGCGGCCATTCACCAGTGGACGCATCGGGAAGGCGTTGGCGCCCACGCCGTTGCCGATCAGGCCGCACGCGGTGCGGCCGTACCCGAGCGGCAGCGCAATCTGATCGTGATGCATCCCGGCGTGTCGATAGGCGGGTGCCACGATCTTCGCGTGGCCGGCGTCCACCTCGATCAGGTCGCCGTTGGTCAGCCCCATGTCGTCAAAACGCCGCGGCGCGATCGACAACGCCCCGCCCCAGGTGAGGCGGGTGATGGGATTCGGCAATTCGTGCAACCAGCCGTTGTTGGCCGAACGTCCGTCGCCGAGCGCCAGGTCGGGATACAACTGGAGCTCGAGTGGGGACGTTTCCGTGATTCTCGCGAGGCGCGACACGGACATCAGGGCGCCGGCGCGGAATGTGCGCGGCGCTGCGGCCTCCGCCGGTCCCTGCCATCCACCCGTACGAACGACGTCACTCCACGCGTTTTCAAACGTTGTGGTGGCCGGGTCGAGTCCGAGACGTGTGGCCCAGGCGGCGCGCAGGTAGTGAAACGCGGGACTCGGACTCGGCGCGCGTTGTGCCGTCGCTGCCGCAGGCGGCGCGGCGGGCGGCAACGCGGCCGCGATGGCGGCACGGGCCGCCGGGTCACCAAACGCGGCGGCCCAGTCGACCAGCACGTCGAGCAGACCACGCGTGTCGTGCAGGGCCTGGATGACCGGCTGCTGCACGGCGACGTATCCGCCGGGCATCGTCTCGTCGTTCCAGCACTCAAACGGGTGGCTGGCCGGCGCCAGCACATCGGCCAGCAGCGTGGTTTCGTCGAGCCTGTCGTTGAGCGAGACCACATACGGGACCTTGGTGATCGCGTCAGCGATGCCGAGTGCCGCAGGCGCGTCATACGCGGGGTTGGGTCCCGCCACGATAAGCACCTGCACGTCCCCGGCCTTCATCTCCGTCGTCAGGGTTTGCAGCGCCGCGGTGTAATCGGAGGAGCGAGCGACCGCGATCTCGTCGAACAGCCCGGCGTCAAAGGCCCCGAGGGTGACGTTGAGCGCCAGCGTCACCAGTTCAATCGCGGGTCCCTGGGCGGACGTGCTTGCGGCGCCGCCGGCGACCACGATCACGCGGCGTGTACCCTTCGCCAGTTCGTCCACCAGTGAGCGCAGGACGGCCGGATCCAGACCGGCGGCCTGCGCCACCGTGGTGAGCTCAAACGGTGCGAGTGCCTCGGTCACCGACGCGTCGCCGGCGAGTGGACCCAGTCCGCGCACCACGATGAGTTCGCGCGCCATCGCGGCGGCGACTGCGGCGAGATGGGAGTCGCGGGTGCGGATACGCTGATCGGCGTTGGCGCCGGTGAGCGTCAGGCGTCCTTCCAGTTGCACGAACCGGCTCATGCGCTGATCGCCGGTGCCGTCGGGATTACGTCGCGCGGCGAACAAGGGCTCAAGGCCATCGGATGGGCGGTCGAGGAACTCGGCGCCCAGGCCCAGAATCAGATCCGCCTTGTCGAGCCGTGGTCGTGCCACACGTGGTGCGCCAAACGCCTCGTTCCACGCCCACGTGGTCGTCGTGTCATCGATCGGCGCCCACTGCACATGGCGCAGTCCGGTTTGTGCGCCAAGCGCGGCGATCGCCGATGTCATCGCGGGGCTGGTGACGGGGCCTGTCAGCAGGACGGCCCGCGGCCCGGCGGCTTTCAGACGAGTGACCACCTCGGCGCTGATCGCGTTCCAGTTCATGGCCACCGTCGGACCCGCGTTGCGTCGCACGGAGACCGGGCCTCGCGCGCGGTCCGGGTCATACAAATCCATCAGCGCCGCCTGGTGCCGCACCGTCAGGCCGCGCCCGGTCACTTCGTTGGCGCGGGGAGTGACAAGAATCGGCCGACCTTCACGCGTCCGCACCAGGACGGGTGTGCCGTCGATGACCGTGTGGAAAAAGCGTACGTGCCCGAGTCCACCGACCAACTCCGACGGCATGTCGTGAAACGGCACGGTGGCCTCGGGTGGCACCTGACATCCGGCGCTGGCCAGCGCGCCTGCGGCGGCCACAGTGCTGGTCAGTCGCAGAAATTCGCGCCGGTCGATGCCGGTGCCTTCCTGCGTGCTGACGGTATCGTGCTCGCTCATACGACTCTCCCCTACCTGTGGCACGTGATGCAGTCGGTGGACGCCTTCATTTCCGGCTTCCGGTGGCAGTCCACACACCACTGCATGTTGAAGTTGTTCTGCACGGACACCACGTCCATCTTCGCGACGTCGCCGTGGCAGTTCTGGCAGACGACCATCGGCTTGCCGTCCGCATCCACGAGCGGCAACTTGGGACGACCCTGTTCATCCTTGGCATTGAGATGTGCGGAGTGGTCGTAGTACACAAAGTCCGGCAGGTCGTGCACCTTCACCCATGGAATGGGTTCGCCGCGATCCCAGTACTCCTTCATCTTGAGCACCCACTCGCGGTTGAGTCCGACCGTCGAGTGGCAGTTCATGCACACGGCCGTCGAGGGGATCGTCGAGTGCCGGCCCTTGTAGGGCATCGTGTGGCAATACACACACGGAATCGCAAACCCGCCGACGTTGACGCGTTCGCCCTTTTCGTTCACCTGCCAGTCGGGTTCACCCGCCATACGTTTGTGGGAGAACGGAATCGGCTGCCGTGGTTCGTATCCCTTGCGGGCGTTGCTGAGGGCGTACGCCAGCGTGCCCGTGAAGGCGATCACGATCACCAGTGTCACCACGCGTATCACTGTGGGCCTCTTCATTCGTCTACTCTCCGTGTCGAAGTCGGTTCTTCGTCGTCAAACAAAATGCGGATGGCGGGTGTTTCGAGATCGTCGAATTGCCCGGTGCGTGCAGCCCACACAAAAAACCCCACCGCGATCGCGGCGATCAGCAGCGCCAGTGGCAGGAGCACAAAGATGGCTTCCATGTCAGGCTCCCGCTCCCGTCCGTGCCGAGCGCGCGCGCGCAAACGTGCGGGTCATCGCCGACGACAACACCACGGTCAGTGACGAAATCGGCATCAACACCGCTGCGAGTAATGGGCTCACCAACCCGGCGACCGCCAGAGACGAGGCCGCGATGTTGTAGAACAGCGAGAAGGTGATGTTGCGGCGGATGACACCACGCAGACGTCGCGAGCCATCAAGCACCTCAAGCAGTGGCGCGACGCCCTCGCGTGTGAGGACCACGTCGGCCGCCATCATCGACGCGCCCGTGCCCCCATGGACGGCGACACCCACATCGGCCAGCGCCAGCGCGGCGGCATCGTTGACGCCGTCGCCCACCATCACCACGGTGCCGGTGCGATCGATGCGCGACACCAGCCCGGACACGATGTCGCGTTTGGCCTCCGGCGAAAGTCCGCCCTGTGCGTCCTCGGGCGCGAGTCCAAGCCGTGCGCCCAGCTCAGAGACGATGGCCGGGTGGTCGCCGGAGAGAATCCTGACGTGGATGCCGCGCGCGCGCAGCGACGCCAGCGTGGCCGCTGCATCCGGACGCACTGCGTCGCCAATGCCCGCCACACCCGCGACCTGGCCATCAATCGAAACAAACACTGGGCTCAGGCCATCGGCCACCATCGCGTCGGCGGCTCCAGCCACACCCAGTGAAAGCGCGTGACCAGGTGCAGACGTAAATGTGCGGGTGCCCACACGGACGTCGTGGGTGTCCACGCGGCCAGCGATACCCTGGCCGGGTGACTCCACGACGTTGTGTACCGTGCGAACAATTTGCAGCGCACGTGCGGCCGACGCTTGAAAGGCGCGCGCGACCGCATGGGAGGACTCCGCTTCGAGCGCGCGGGCCAGTTCAAACACCGACGCGTCACCATGCCAACGCGCAACCGTGGCACGGCCTTCGGTCAGTGTGCCGGTCTTGTCGAGCAGGACCGTCTCCACGTGGCGCAGCCGCTCAAAGGCGTCCGGATTCTTGACGAAGATGCCGGCGCGCGCGGCACGAGTCAGGGCCACGGACATGGCGAGCGGCACGGCCAGCCCGAGCGCGCAGGGACACGAAACCACGAGAAGCGCGACCACACGTTGCATCGCGACCCAGGAACCCTGTGTGGCCCAGGTCACCGCAGCAGTGACAGCGGCCACGACCAGCAGCACGTGCACAAATCGTCGCGCCAGCCGGTCGGTCGTCTGGACCAGGGCCGCCTTCTGCGAGAGCGCGTCCTGCACGATGGCCAGCAACGCGCCGACGCGGGTGTGTTCGCCGGCGGCCTGCACACGAAGGATGAGGCGCGCGCCCAGATTGGTGGCCCCCGCCGTGACCGCATCACCTTCAGCGACCTCCAGCGGCGTGGCCTCGCCGGTGAGGACGGCGTTGTTGAGCGACGACCGTCCTGTCAGCACGACGCCATCGACCGGGATCAATTCCCCAGACCGCACCTCGACGCGGTCGCCGGCTACCAGCGCCGCCAGCGGCACCTCGACCACCGGCGCGTCACTGTCGTCACCGTCGAGCCGCCGCGCAAATTCAAGAAACGCGACGTCGCGCAGACTGTTGGCCCGTTCCACTGCAGCGCGGTGGGCGCCGCGCTGCAGGATGCGGGCGCCAAGGAGCGCGGCCACCAGCATCGCGAGTGAATCAAACCAGAGGGGGCCGTGGCCCACGACCGTGTTCCAGGCGCTGGCCCCGGCAGCGACGGCGAGCGCGACGGCAATGGGCAGGTCGATGTGCACCATCCCCATGCGCAGGCCGGAATACGCCGTCTGAAAAAATGGCCGCGCTGAGAACACCAGCACCGGCACGGAGATGACCAGCGAGAACCATCGGAAAAACGTCTGGTAGGTCGAGGCCATGCCCGAGTACTCGCCCGCGTACAGCGCGCCGGACACAAACATGAGGTTCATCGCACAGGCCGCCGCAACGCCGAGTCGCGCGACCATCTTTCGGTCTTCCGTGCGCGGCACTTCCGGGCCACGGCCCAGTCGCTGCAGGTGTGGTGTGTATCCGAGACGATCAAGCGCCCGACTGATGGTGGAGAGATGTGTCTGCGCCGGTCGCCACGTCACGTCGGCGACGCCCGTTGCATAGTTCAGGCGCACCTCATCGACGCCGGCCAGCACCGACGGCAACTTCTCGACCATCCACACACAGGCGGCACACTGCACACCTTCGAGGTACAGCCGCGTGCGCAGCCGCTCAGGCCCGACATCCGTGGTTGCCTCCACCTGCACCCGCGCATCGTCAAAGTCCTCGAAGCTGCGGCCGGTGACTTTGGCGGGCTCCAGCGACATCTCCTGCCGGTTGACCAGCCGGTAATACTGGTCAAAACCCCACTCGCGCACGAGGGTGTACACCTGACGGCAGCCGTTGCAGCAGAACTGATGCGCGTCTTCCTGGCGCACGAGTGCCCCGGGGACCGGCAAACCGCAATGCGCACAGGCGACAGGCGCCGGGCGTGCGGGTCGCTGGTCGCGCGCGAGGGTCATTGCGTCACCTGCATCCTGGCGGCGTGCACAAATCGGAGCGACTGCTGGGTGGTGTCGAGACGCATCTCCCACTCGCCCGACTCGTCCATCTGTACCAACGTGCGGTACCGTCCGAGTTGGTTGGGGATTGCGGTCAATGTGCCCGTCTGATTGAGCCGTGTGTCGGATGGACGAATGGCGAACAAGCGACCTGTGAGATTCGCCACGGGCGCGCCCGTGCGGTCGGCCACCGTGACGTCCACGGGCCGCGGCATGCCGCGCATGTGCGGCACGTCAGTCGGCAGTTCGTATCGCACCGTCCAGCCGAGTTGCTGGCTCGCCTGCTGTTCGGCTTCCGTGACGTCCCAGGCCAGTGCCGCCTCGAAATATCCCTGCATCGGTCGTGGTGCGTCGGGGCGCGTGGCCACCCACACGATCACACCACTTGCGACGATCGACATGGACAGCAGCCCACCAACAAAGATCGGCCACCGATACTCGGAGAGCAGCCGCGCGAACTTCATCGCCGTTCTCCACGTTCAGAAGGTCCAAGCAGCAGGAACTCAATTTCCTTGCGGAAACCGCGGTCGGACGTGACGACATACCGCACCGTGGCCTGCCCGTCGTCAAAGATGTCGGCCGGCACGGTCGTGACCGCATTCACGGTGACCACCCGGTCAGCGTCGACCACGATGGGTGATTCGCTGAGGACAAACGAACCCCCGGCAACACCCTCAAGGACGACGTCGAAACGTTGGGTCTGATCCAACTGGCTGGTGAAACGGATGCGTTGCTGATTGGCGACCTCACCCGTCGGAAGGATCCGATAGGTTTCACGTCCACCCCTGCGGATCTCCACCAGGACATCCGCGCGCGTGAAGACGAGCGCGCCGAGTGTGCCCCAGGCGACGAGGAGGAGGGCCAGATACGCGAGGTTGCGCGGACGCCAGATCCGCCGCAGTCCACCCACCTGTTCGCGTTCCGACGTGAACTTGATCAGTCCCGTCGGCTGCCCGAGTTTGCGCATGACGTCGTCACACGCGTCCACACACTGTGCTGTGCCGATGCACTCGACCTGCAGCCCGCGCCGGATGTCCGTACCGGTCGGGCACACACGCACACACGCGCCGCAGTCGATACACGCGCCGGAGATCTCAACGCCCATCCGAAGTTTCGGCGCGAGGCGTGGTTCGCCGCGTTCCAGGTCGTAGGCCACGAGCAGCGTGTCCTTGTCGGCCAGCACGTTCTGCAGCCGGCCGTAGGGGCACGCGATCGTGCACATCTGATCGCGGAACCAGCCGAAGTCAAACAGAATCAGCCCGGTGACGCCCGCCATGGTGATGATCGCGCTTGTCCACGCCGCCGGGGCGGTCATCAACCCGCGAAGCAGCGGCGACCAACCGGTGAAGTACGACACAAACGTCGTCGCCATCAACACCGCAAGCACCGTAAACAAAAACCACTTGAGCGCCTTGACGCCGAACTTGTGCAGGCCCCACGGCTCCTTGTTCAGCCGCAGTTGCCCGGTGGCGCCGCCTTCGACCCACTGCTCGATGGGCCTGAAGAGAAACTCCATGTAGACCGTCTGAGGGCAGCCGAAGCCGCACCAGACACGGCCAAACGTGGAGCCGACAAAAAACACGGTGACGACCACGCCAAAACCAAAAGCCGCGAGCAGCAGGTTGTCGGTCGGATGAAAGGTGCCGCCAAAGATGTGGAACTTGCGCGTGGCGAGGTCGAGCAGAATGGCGGGCTCACCCCCGATGGTCAGGTGGGGGAGGCCAAAAAACAACACCACGAGCGCAAACGCAATGTTGCGTCGAATCCTCCAATACCGCCCCTTGCTCACCACCGGATGGATGTACCGGCGATGACCGTCGGCCGAGATGCTGAACAGCAACTCGTCGTCGGGTGCGGTGTCGAAGATGCGCTCGTGCTCGGTGCTCATCTCAACGTCCTTGAATCGGCTCCGCCACAAAAACTGTGCCCTCGGGCGGGCGACCGTTGGCAGGACGGGTGCCCTGCAGGCTTCGCACGTACGAAACAAGCGCGCTCAGTTCATCGGGCGGAAGGGCGCGGCCCCATGGCGGCATCCCCTTGGCCGGCGACCCTTTGGCGATCGTCTGGAAGATCTGTTCGACCGATCCACCGAGCAGCCAGTGTTCGTCGGTCAGGTTCGGTCCGATCAGGCCCTGCGCCTGCGCCCCGTGGCACGCTGCACACGACCTAGAAAAACGCGATTCGCCCATGCCGACGATGGCGGCGTTGGATGCACCTGCCAGCAACGACGTTGGGGACGGCGGCACGATGGGATTGGCGTCAAAATACGCTTGCACCTCGAGGGTCGCCGCCTCGTTCTGGGCGCGGAACTCCGCTTCCAGTGATCCTTCGCCGAAGCTCAGTGCGTAGAAGATGAGATACCCGGCGGCGAAGATGAGTGATCCCCACCAGATCGCCATGAGCCAGCCCGGCATCGGGTTGTCGTATTCCTTGATGCCGTCGAGTTCGTGCAGGACTTTGTCTTCGTATTTGGCCATGGTCGCCTCACACCTTCTCGTCGTCTTCGTCGAGCGGCATCCGCGCGCGGGCGTCGAGGTCGGCGGCGGATGAGCGGAAGGCCCGCACGGCCACCACCACGTAGACCGCGATAAAAAACAGCATCGAGCCCACAGCCCACATGCTGGCGCCCGATCCGGCGGTAAGTTCCTGGAGCATTACCGTTGCCCTCCCGATGTCTGTGGCGCAGTGATGAGCGGCGTGGCGGAGAACGGTGCCTGCGTCTGGACCCGTTTCCACTTGATGTCGGTGCCGAGGCGTTGCAGGTACGCGGTGAGCGCAAGGATTTCCTTGTCGGCCAGGCCCTGGGGACCCTGCTGCGCTTCCACTTCAGCGGCAATCGCGCCCGCCTGTGCGTGCATGGTGGCGACCGCGTTTTCGATCTCGCCGTCGGTGTAGGGCGCGCCGAGGGTGCGCAGGACCGACATCTTGCTCTGGATCAAGCTTGTGTCAAACGCATCCCGGAGCAGATGTGGATACCGCGGCATGATCGATCCCGGCGTTGTGGAATCGGGCCGGTCCATGTGACGCACGTGCCACAGCGACGGGTATTTGCCGCCGACTCTGTGCAGGTCCGGTCCCGTGCGTTTCGAGCCCCACTGGAACGGGCGGTCGTAGACGTATTCGCCGGCCTTCGAATATTCGCCGTAACGTTCGGTCTCGTAGCGGAAGGGGCGAACCAGCTGCGAGTGGCAGTTGTAACAACCTTCGCGCACGTAGATGTCGCGACCCACAACCTCGAGCGGTGTGTACGGCTTGACGCTTGCGATCTCCTTCACGTTCGACTTGTTGAAAAACATCGGCAACGCTTCAACCAGTGACCCGACCGCCAGGGCCAGGACGGTCAACACCGTGAACGTCACCGTGCGGCGTTCGAGCACACGGTGGAAGCCGTGACGGGTCGCATGCTGGAAACGGTAGAGCGCGTAGTCGTAGGTGTTGGCCGGCGTCACCGCACCAGGCGCGGCATCGTCATTCACACGAGGCGGTACCTGGATCTCTGGTTCGACGGCGAAGTCTGCCGGCGCAGTCTTGATGGTCTTGTAGATGTTCCAGCACATCATCAGGAGGCCGGTGAAGAACAGGAGCCCGCCGCCCAGTCGCACCCAGTACATCGGCACGATGCGGACGACGGTTTCGATGAAGTCGGGGTAGGTCAGCCGGCCGTCGGGTTCAAACGCGCGCCACATCGCCCACTGGGTGATGCCGGCCACCCACATGGACACCTGGTAGGCGATCAGGCCGATGGTGGACGTCCAGAAGTGTGCCGTCGCCAGCCGGACGGAGTAGAGATTGGTCTTCCAGAGTCGCGGGATCGCCCAGTAGAGAATCGCGAAGGAGAGGAACGCGTTCCAGCCGAGGGCACCGGCGTGTACGTGACCGATGGTCCAGTCGGTGAAGTGGGAGACGGCGTTGACCGACTTGATCGACATCATCGGCCCTTCGAAGGTCGACATGCCGTAGTAGGTGATGGCCACCACCATGAATTTGAGGATCGGGTCCTCGCGCAGTTTGTGCCAGGCGCCGCGCAGGGTGAAGAAGCCGTTCACCATGCCGCCCCATGACGGCATCCACAGGACGAGCGAGAACAACATGCCGAGGGTGGACGCCCACTCGGGGATGGCGGAGTAGTGCAGGTGGTGCGGACCCGCCCAGATGTACACAAAGACCAGCGACCAGAAGTGCATGATCGAGAGCCGGTAGCTGAAGACCGGACGGTCGGCGGCTTTGGGCAGGTAGTAATACATCAGGCCCAGGAAGGGCGTGGTCAGGAAGAACGCGACGGCGTTGTGGCCGTACCACCACTGCA
This sequence comes from uncultured Solibacteraceae bacterium, assembly GCA_964423815.1. Classification (GTDB taxonomy): domain Bacteria; phylum Acidobacteriota; class Vicinamibacteria; order Vicinamibacterales; family SCN-69-37; genus SYFT01. The sequence continues at coordinate 21,116 of CAYRGW010000014.1, forward strand.
TCAGCGCGTCTTTGACGCCGGAGTAGGCGGAGTAGCTGCCCAGCCACGAATACGGCAGCACCATGCTGTTGCCGATGTGCAGGATGGCGACCGCGACGATCGTCGCGATGTAGAACCAGATGGCGACGTAGAGATGTTGTTCGCGGCGAATGGCGATGGTGCCGAAGAAGTTGATGCCAAACGTCACCCAGAGCACCGCGATGACGATGTCGAGGATCCAGGGAAGTTCGGCGTATTCCTTGCCCTGGGTGTTGCCCGTGACCAGCGCGAGGGCGGCGGCGACGATCAGGAGTTGCCAGCCCCAGAAGTGGAAGGCGGACAACTTGTCGCTGAAGAGGCGTGTCTTCAGCAGGCGCTGCATCGAATGGTAGGTGCCGGCAAAGATGATGTTGCCGCAGAAGGCGAAGATGACTGCGTTGGTGTGGAGCGGACGCAGCCGACCGAACGTCAGATATGGCGCGAAGTTCAGGTCGGGAATAAAGAGCATCGCGGCGATGAGCACGCCCACGAGCATGCCGACCACGGCCCAGACCACCGCCGCGAGGAAAAAGAGTCGCGGCGTCTTGTCGTCGTAACGGACTGTCTCGCCCATTGCCTCACCTTGTCTGCAAGCGGCGCCACGCCGGATACGTTCCAGGGCCACAGGCACACGAGAGGCAACGTCCCGACGGCACTAAGCGGCGCACTCCTGCGGCGCACGCTTACGCTCGTCGGGGCCGTACATAGCAATCGCCATTCCACCGACGCGGCTATTGATTTTGTTGAGTGTTTTCGCACTTTTTGCGAAAAGGCACACCTGCCGCCGGGGAAAATTCCGCGGTCAGGGAAATGTCCCGCGAGGGGAAAAGCAGGGCGTCAGAACGAAATTCTGACGCCGAGCTGCCCCTGCCGGCCCGACGTGATCGTCGTGCGGATCTGCCCGAAGGACGAGAGCACGGGTTCGTTGTTGGTGGTGCCGGAGAAGGCGACCAGCGACGGGGGGCCGAAGTTGGCGCGGTTGAAGAGGTTGAACACTTCCGCGCGCAGTTCGAGCGTGCCGCGTCCCATCGACAACCGGCTGAGCCCGAACGTCTTGCTCACCGCCAGGTCCATCGTCTTCAGGTCCGGGCCGATGAGTTCGTTGCGGCCGACGTTGCCGAAGGTGCCGATCGGCTGCAGCACAAACGCCGCCGGGTCGAACCACTGGGCGGGGTCGCCGGTCACCGCGTTGTCCTTGTTGTAGCCGGGCGCGTAACTCGGACGGTCGGGACCGGTGCCGGGGCCAAGAGACGGCGACCACAGGGACCGCGACCGGTTGGTCTGCACAAACGGCGTGATCGGGCTGCCACTGCGCATCCGATAGATACCCGACACACGCCAGCCGGCAAACGGCTCCCACACAAAGTTGGTCACCCAGTTGTGCTTCGCGTGGAAGTCCGAATACCCCTTGTTGTAGTCGGGGATGAACTCGGGCATCGCCGAGGTGGTAGCGGTCGTTGAGTCCGAGAAAAACGTCGAATTCTGCGTGGTGTCCTCCGACTCGGACCACGTGTACGACGACTGCACCTGCAGCCCGTTGCTCCAGCGCTTCTTCACCTCAACGATGAGCGCCTTGTACCAGGAGTCGCCATCACTCGACTTCAACTCGATCGCTGAATACCGGGTGTTGGGCCGCGTGAGGCCGGCCGGGTAAAACAGCGTCCCGTCCGACAACGTCGTCGGCGTCGGCACGTTCACGTCGGAGTTGCGCCAGAGGTGCTGTCCGCGCGAACCCGCGTACCCAAGCATCACCATCCAGTCGGTGAAAAACTCCTGCTGCACGTTGACGTTCCACATGTGGACACGCGGCAACTCGACGTCGTACTGAATCGGCCGAATCGAGATGCCCGAGAGGCGCTCAAACTGCGGTACGGGGAACGACGGCGCACCAATCACGACACGCGGGGTGGCGGGCGGATTGGTGACCGTGACGATCAGATTCTGGTGATTGTTGGTGTTGTAGTAGATCCCGTACCCACCACGCACCGACGTGCGGCCATCGGCCCGCACATTCCACACGGCACCCACACGCGGCGAGATCGTCGGCGCCGGGTTGTCGTACAGCAGACCGACCTCAGGCACACCACGAAGGTCGCGCATGTTGATGTCGCGGTTGCCCTCGTCCTTCGGCATCGTGGACCCTTCCACGCGCACACCGAGATTCAGGGTGAGGTTGGGTCGCACCTGCCAGTCGTCCTGCACATACGCGCCAAACACCGTGAACGGCCACTTGCGCGTGAAGTCCCCCTGCGGCGTGAGGCCAATAAACGTCGCGGGTGTGTTGCGGAGGAACGCCGCGATGTTGGCGAATCGGAATACACCGAGGCTGAATGTCGGGTTCGACTCGCTGGACACGTAGTGCTCGGCGACCGCGCCCACCTTGAACAGGTGCTGACCACGCGTGTGTGTCAGGTCGTAATTGAGGCTCAGCACATCCTGGCGAAGACGCAGTCCTGCGGAGAGCTGCGGACCAAACCGCGGCATGCCGCCAATGTCGATGGCGCCGGTGAACTCACGGCCCGGCGCAAACACCGGCAACGCGTTGGTGGTGTTGGCCTCGATGTCCTGCCCAACACGTGTGCGGCTGTAACCCGCGCGCAACGTGTGGAAGATCGATGGCGTCACGGCCTGCCGGTATTCCGCGGTCACGAACTGATTGGTCGAGATGAATGATCGCGGGAACTGCGGAAAGTCCGTCGGCAGTCTCTGCTCGGCGTCGTCAAACGTGTAACGCGCAAACATCTGCGCGCCGTTGGCAAACACCGCGTCCACACGTCCCTGCAGGAAGTGCTGCGTCAACTTCTGATCAAACGGGAAGGTGTACCGCGCGAGCCCACCGCCGAGGTTGTCCCCATTGGCGCGCGGGAACTCGTTCAGGAACGGCACCACGGCGGGATTCACCGTGATGGGTGCCACACCGGGCAGAATCCCCAGCCGCGCATTGTCGTCGGGGACCGTGGTGACGATGGTGCGGCCGAGGGATTCGAGGAGGGCCTCGTAGCCGCCGAAGAAGAAGAGACGATCACGGCGGATGGGACCACCGATGGTGCCGCCGAACTGGTTGCGCTTGAAGTCGGGTTTGTCGCCGACGTCGAAGTAGTTCTTCGCGTCAAACGCGTCGTTGCGGTGGAATTCGAATGCGCTGCCCGAGAAACGGTTGGTGCCGGACTTGGTGATGGCGTTGATCTGGCCACCGATGTTGCGGCCAAACTCCGCGCGATAGGTGTTGGACTCGAGCCGGAACTCCTTCACGGTGTCCATGCCGAGCGCGGTGCCCGCGGCTGAGCCTGCGGGACTGTTGGTGAAGTCGTTGAGCAACGTGCCGTCGAGCAGATACACGTTCGCGCGCGGGTCCTGACCGTTGACGCTCATCGCGAGCCCGTGCGCCACGACCGAACCGTTGTCGCGATGCGGGAATGGTGTCACCGCAGGCAGCAGCGACATCAGGTCCGTGTAGTTGCGACCGTTGACGGGAATCTGCGCGATCGTGCGCTGGTCCACGAGGTAACTGAGCTCCGACGACCGGGTGTTCACCTGAGAGGCGGCGGCGGTGACCGTCACGGCCTCAGTCGCGCCCACGGACATCGTTAATGTGAGCGACGCATTTTCGCCAACGGTGAGTGAGATGCCGGTGCGCACGAGTGTGCGGAAACCGGACAACTCCGAGCGAACCTCGTAGGCGCCTGCCTGCAAATTGCCGAGCGCAAATCGTCCGTCCTGGCCAGTGGTGGCCTGCCGGCTCGCCCCTGTGTCGGTGTGGCGCGCGGTGACCAGCACACCTGGGAGCACACCACCGGATCCATCCTGCACCACGCCGGAGAGGGTGGCGCCGGTCTGTGCGGCTGCGGGGAGTGAGATCACGAGACAGAGCAACGCCAGAGAGACGACGCGGAACATGACACGCATGTGACAAGTATAGTAGCCACCGTGACCACCGACTTCATCTATCGCCGCCGTGTGCAGTTTGCCGAAACAGACATGGCCGGCATCGTGCACTTCTCCATGTATTTCCGGTACATGGAGGAGGCCGAACACGCGTTGTGGCGCTCGGTCGGCCTGCAGATCGCGCCGCCGGATGGCACGGTGGGTTTTCCCCGCGTGGCCGCGTCGTGTGACTTCAAAGCCCCCCTGCGATTCGAGGAAGAGTTTGAAGTTCATGTCCGTGTGGAAGCGGTGGGGCGCCGATCGCTCAAATACGGGTTCACACTCCGGCGCGGCGACGACATCCTGGCCACCGGTTCGATGACATCGGTCAGTGTGGAGAGGGTGCCCGAGGGCGGTGTCCGGTCCGTGGAGCTGCCCGCAGACGTTGTTACGCGTTTGCGCTAAGCTTGCAGCCGCAGTGACCGTTTCCGACTACTTCATCATCAGCAACGCCGTGGTGCTGCCGGGCTGGATCCTGCTGGCCGTGCTCCCTGCGTGGAAGTGGACCCGCATCCTGGCCGCGTACGTGATCCCCGGCGGCCTGTCCCTGCTGTATCTCGCCCTGATGGTCGGTGATGTCGGTGCATTCTCCGGGGGATTTACGTCCATCGATGCCGTCAGGCAGATGTTCCAGAACGAATGGCTGCTGCTGGCGGGCTGGGTCCACTACCTCGCGTTTGATTTGTTTGTCGGCGCGTGGGAAGTGCGCGATGCCCAGCGCCTCGAGGTGCCGCATCCCTTTGTGATTCCCTGCCTCGGTCTGACATTTCTCGTCGGCCCCATCGGCCTCGCCGCCTACTTCGTCGTCCGAGCCGCCGTCGTGCGGAAACTGCCGGGCATGGAACCGCCGACTTCCCATCGCACCCCTCGCAGCCGCTCCGTGCAATAATCCGCGGCCATGTCCCACATTGTTCGACCCCTGGTGGTGGCGTTGGTCGCCACCATCGGCGACTACATCTGGTTTGAATACGGGGTCCGTCACACCACTCTCGCCGGCGTCGTGCATGGCGCGGCACTCCTGCTCGCCGTGGGGCTCGTGCTCGGTCACGCCGCGGGCGCGATTGCGCGAGGATCACTCGGCGGCATCGTTGCCGGTGTCCTGGGTGCCGGAGCGTTCTACGCGGTGGCAGGTACGCTGGGTTATCTCGGTGGCCTCATCGCCGCGTGGGCGTTCATGTGGATCGTTCTCGCCGCCATCAACGCCTGGCTGCTCGGTCGCGCGGGGCACGTGGGCGAGTGGCTCGTGCGCGGAGTCGTCGCCGCCATCGCCAGCGGAGCGGCGTTTTATCTGGTGTCCGGCATCTGGACCGACCACGCCCCTGAAGGCGGTCGCAACTACGTGTGGCATCTCGTCGCGTGGACCATTGCGTGGGCTCCTGGGCTTCTCGCATTGACGCTCTCTGTGAGGGATGGGGAGATGAGGGGATGAGGGGATGGGGCATCGGCGTGACGGCGATGGGGGCGCTGGCGCTGGCGTTGTCGGCGCAGGCTCCGGCCCCACAACAGGGCGCTTCACTTCAGCAACGGCTTGACCAGCTCGTCGCGCAGTGGCAGCCGGCGTCGGGTGCGCCTGGTGTGTCTGTTGGGCTGGTGACCAGGGACGGCACCGTGTACTCGGCCACGGCAGGAGTGGCTGATCGCACCGCACAAACGCCGTTGAAGGCCGACGACCTCATGCTTGCCGGCAGCACGGGCAAGACCTTTTTTGCGGCACTCGCCGTCCAGTTGATCGAGGCCAAACGGCTTGGTCTGGACGAAAAGGTCTCGACGTATCTCGGCACTCGACCCTGGTTCACGCGCCTTCCAAATGCCAACGCCATCACCGTGCGTCACCTGATGACACACACGAGCGGCCTCGTGCGCTACGAGATGAACCCGACGTTCACCGCGGACCTTCGGGCGCAGCCTGATCGTGAGTGGAAGCCGGAAGACCAGCTCGCGTATCTGTTCGACACGAAAGCCGCGTTCCTGCCGGGCGAAGGCTGGGACTATTCCGACACCAACTACATCGTGCTCGCGATGGTGCTCGAACAGGTCACCGGCACAAGGGCCTACGATGAAATCACGCGCCGTTTCCTTGGCCCGCTGAAACTCACGCGCGTGGTGCCACAGACCGGTCGCGTCATTCCGGGTCTTGTCCAGGGTTACGCAGGTCCCAAAGACCCGCTCGGTCTGCCCGACGAAGTGATCAGCGACGGAAAGTTTGTGATCAACCCGCAGTTTGAATGGGGCGGTGGAGGTTTTGCGACGAGTGCGCGCGACCTCGCACGGTGGGGGCATGAACTCTACCTCGGACGTGCACTCTCTCCTGCGGCGCGGTCTCTCATGATCGATTCAGGTGTGCCTGCGCGACTGGGACCTCAAACGCAGTACGGCCTCGGCGTGATCATCCGCCCAACCACGCCGGTTGGTCCGGTGGTGGGCCACAGTGGATTTTTCCCAGGCTACCTGACCGAGCTTGTGCACGCCACGAACTCGGGCGTGACGGTCGCGGTGCAGGTCAACACGTCGGCCGGCCGTAGCCCGCTCCGCCTTGCTTACGAGATTGCTTCGCTTGCGAAATGAGCCAATGGGCCGCTATGGCGTGGCTAAAGCCAACGCCCTACGAGGAGCAGGTCTTCGTAGGGCGAGACCTTTAGGTCCGCCGGTCTGGCTTGCCTCATTCGGATCGCAGGCCGTCCACCGGATCAACACGCATGGCGCGCCAGGCGGGGGGCACACTTGCGATGAGGGCGGCGACGAAGAGCAGGAGGCCGGCGGTGACGATCGACGTGACGTCGTTGGGCTCCACGCCGAACAACACCGACGTCAGGGACTGCTGCACGCCCTGCATGAGCGCTATCCCACCAAGCAGACCGACCACCACCAGGATGGCACTCTGACGTACGACAGCTGAGGCTACCGACAACGGTTTGGCGCCAAGCGTGAGTCGAATCGCAAGTTCACGCTTCCTTAACGCGACCGACCAGGAGAACAACCCATAGACCCCCAGAGCCGCGAGGAACGCGGCCAGGCCGCCGAACAGGCTCAGGGTGGTCATCAGCAACCGCGGTTCGGCCGTGCTGGTGGCGAATCGGTCGGCCCAGGTGTCAACCGTCCCAAGGGGAGTCGTCGGTGACACCGCGCGAAGCGCCTGTTTCAGCCCGGCAATCCCAGTGGCCGTGTCGCGCGCATTGACGGCGATCGTGATCGCGGCGAACGGAAATTGTCGTGTCGGAAAGAACACCGCGGGTTCCGGCTCAAGTCCTAGCGCGACGTTCTGAATGTCAGCAACGACGCCAACGACACGAACGGTTGGCTGGATGCGATGCCCGTCCGGGGTGACCTTCCACGAGAGGTTCCGTCCGAGCGGCCCAATCTGCGACGACCACGACCGCATCTCACGTCCAAGAGCAGACTCGTCGCCGAAATACCGCCGCGCCGCGGTTTCATTGAGGATGACGACGGGGTCACTGTCACGGGTGTCCCTGTCGTTGAACAGCCGCCCGTCGACCAGCCGGGCGCCCATTGTCTCGAAGAACCCTTCACTCACCGACTGATGTTGCGCCTGCGGCGCCTCGGCCTCACTCGGCACAGGCAAGTCCGCCCGAATCAATGGACCGCGCCAGCCGTGGTCCAAGGGCAGGCGGTTGGTGCTTCCGGCCGAGACGATGCCGGGTTGCTCACGCAGGCGATCCAGGATCTGCGCGTGCAATGTGCCCACGGTGCTCCACGCCTCGTAGCCTGAGTCAGCCGGGGAGATCTGCACGCTGGTGACGACGGTCGATGATCCGTCGACTCCGAGCGGGACCTCCACCATCCGGCCCACCGTGCGCACCAGCAGCGCCGAACTGACCAGCAGCGCGCACGCCAGCGCCACCTCCGCCATCACCAGTCCCTGATAAATACGCCGCGCACCGCGCGAGCTTCCGCGATCGCCGGACCGCAAGTCGCTGTTGATCTGCTTTTTCAGCAGCACCAGCGCCGGCACCAACCCAAACACCATCGTCATTGCGACGACGAGACCAAGGATCAGGAGCAGGACGCGCCCATTGATGGCGGCCTCAGCGAGCCGGGGAACCTCCACGGGGGTGAAAGCGATGATGATCGGTAGCGCGGCGAGGGCGACGATGACGCCGGCGACGGCTCCGGCGGTCGACAGGATCAGACTTTCGGCAACCAACTGCGTGACGACCTGACGAGGCGTGGCCCCGAGAGCGGTGCGCACGGCCATCTCGCGCTCTCTGGAGAGCGCGCGCGTCAGCAGCAACGATGCGACGTTGAGGCACCCGATGATCAACAACAGCCCCACGGCGCCAAACAGCACATACAGTGCCGGCTGGTAATAACCAAGTTGGTCATCGAGCAGCGGCACCACGGCAAATGCCCAGCCCTTGTTGCTGGCTTCAAACTCGCTGCCCAGTCTCGCGGCCAGCGCTGCGGCTTCCGACGCCGCGTGTGCGATCGTCACATTGTCGGCCAGACGGGCGACACCTTCCATGAAGTGCGCCTGCCGGCTGTGTTGCGTCAGGTCCCAGGTGAGCCGCTGCCACACATCGATGTCATCGGGAAACCTGAATCCGGGCGGCATGATGCCGACCACAGTATGGGGCTCGCCGTTGAGCGACAGTTGTTTGCCAATCAGGCCCGTATCTGCGTTATACCGTGTGCGCCACAACCGGTCGCTGATGACGATCTGGAGATCGGTTCGGTGGAACAGCGCCTCTTCTCTGACGAAGCCCGGTCCGAGTTGTGGCGTGACACCCAGCAGGTGAAACAGGTTGGCACTGGTCTCAATGGTCGGCACTCTCAGCGGGTCGAGACCGGGATCCACGAGATTGATGTCCGGACGCCACCAGGCTGCCGCGTCCTTGAAGACCGGCAACGCCCGGTAGTCCATAAACGTCACCGGCGAGATGGGATCGTGGCTCAGCCCCTGTTTCACGTTGGTGTCCCACAGCTTCACCAGTCGGTCAGGCTGTTCGTAGGGCAGGGGACGAAGCACGACCGAGTCCACGATGGTGTAGACGACCGTCGCAGCGCCGGTGCCGAGACCAAGCACCAGCACCGTGATGAAGACAAACGCCGGGTGCAGGCGGAACTGCCGCAGCGCCATCCGAAGCGAATAAATCATTGCGAGGCTCCTTGAGCGAGGTGGAGGCTTGAGTGGAAGCAGGCCCGATGTGGCCAGCGCGTGGTGTGCCTTCGTGCGGGCGGCATCTTCCGGCGCGCCGGTCTCCAGCGCGCCGAGGTAAATGTCTTCGAGGTGGGTGGCCAGCTCGTCGGTGGTCTGGGGCGACAAGTCGATGCCGGCTGACCGTGCGTGCCGCCGCACGACGTCCCGCCAGTCCGGCCGGATCATGCGAACCGGACCCCTGCCACCTGTCCCAGCGCGGTGACAAACTTCGCCCACTCTTCGCGTTGGGCCGTCAGGACTTTCCGGCCCTCGGCGGTAATTCGGTAGTGGCGGCGGCGCCGCTGCCCGGCCTTTTCCACCCATCGCCCGGTGATCCACCGCCGGGCCTCGAGCCGGTACAAGGTGGCGTAGAGGCCGGCGAGTGTAAAGGTCAACGTGCCGTCCGACCGCAGCTCGATCTGTTTTGCGATTTCGTAGCCGTGCAGGTCGATATCCTCGACCAGCGCCAGAATCAGGATCTCGGCACTGCCCCGTTTGGCCTCGTCAATCGCGGTTCGTTCACCCATGGCGCCTCATACATAACAACGTGATACATCACGTCGTAGGGGCTTTGACGGTGGGGATGGCCAAAGGGTTGGGGCCCGGGCTGCGCCCACGCATGCCGCCAAAGGCGGCCCCAACCCTGGCGTCCTGCGCCGACGCCCAGGCACGGATTTCTCCATGCCTCCATGTCTCGTGTGAATGAATTTACTGGCCGATGGAATAGATGCGGCCGTCGCCGTCGCCGATGATGATGCGGCCGCCGGAGACGGCGGGCGAACCGGTGATCGGCGCGCCGGCTTCGAACTCCCACAACTTCTTGCCGGAGTTCAGATCGAGCACGTAGAGCTTGCCGTCGCTCGAGCCGACGATGACACGGGTGTCCACGATGACAGGGGAGGATTCCACGCGGGCGCGGGTGGGGAACACCCAGCGCTGTGTGCCCGTGGCCATGTCGATGGCGCGGACGTTCTTGTCGCGTCCGCCCAGCACCATCACACCGTTGCCCAGCGCGGCGGAGGAGTAATACGGGAACTGGCGGTCCGGGTCCATAAAACGCCACTTGACCTTTTTGGCCGCGATGTCCCCCGCGACCACCTCGTTCGCGAACGTGCCGTAGTAGGCAACGCCGTTGGCAATGGCCGGTGACGCAGCGGTATAGGCTTCGGTCGCCAGTTTCACCACCTGCACGCCGTCGCTGATGCGGACACCGTGAAAGAATTCGTCACACCCGCCGAAGTACGCGACCCCGTTCCAGACCGCCGGTGTGGCGTGCACATAGTTGTCGGTCTGCACCTTCCACGCCTGTTTGCCCGTCGCCACGTCCAGCCCGTACAGGTGCCCGTCGTACGACCCGATCAGCACCTTGCCGCCGCTGACGACCGGTGACGATTTGATCTCGGCGCCGGTCTTGAACGTCCAGCGCGCCTTGCCCGTGGTGGCATCCACCGCATGGAACACACCGGCAAGATCGCCGATGTACACCACGCCGTTGGCCACCGCCGGCGACGACTCGCCGATCCCGTAGTCGTCCGAGACGGCCCTGTACGTCCACCGGGGTTTGCCCGTGGAGGTATCGATCGCGAGCAACTGCCCCGCGCCGGTGCCGATGTAGGCAATGCCGTCCACAATCGCCGCCGACGAGTCGATCGTCGTGCCCGCGTCGTACGTCCACTGCATCCTCAGCGTCGTCGGCAAGGCAGACGATGCCACTCCGGACAATGTCGGAGTGTTACGAAACTGACTCCAGTTCGTGGACTGCGCGTGTGATGTGACGCACAGCGCGCCCATCACGAGCGCGAGAGCAGCGGTTCTCATTTCAGCTTCGCGCCCTGCGCAATCGCGTACAGGTTGTTCCTCGTCATGACATACATCGTGCCGTTCGCGGTGATGACCGTCGAATAGACCGAGCTGCCCATGTTGACCTCGTTGATCACCTTCTTCTCGCGGCCGTGCTGGAAGATGGTGACGTCGCCGTCTTCGTCGCCGAGGTAGACCTTGCCGTCGGCGACCATGGCCGAGCTCCACATTGCGGCAAACATGTCGTGCACCCAGAGCGGCTGGCCGGTCTTGGCATCAAGCGCATGGAAGAAGCCCGAGAAGTCGGGGTAATAAATCACTCCATCCTTCACCGCAGCGGTCGAGATGCTGCGACGGATCTTCTCGTAGTGCCACAGGCGGCCGGTCTCGGTGATGTCGCCGCGTTTGGTCGCGTCGATCGCATACAGATGTCCGATGCCTTCGCCGTGTTCCGGATCCTGGCCATTGGCGATGTAGACCACGTCGCCGACGACGACCGGCGTGGCGATGATTTCGTTGCGCGTCTTTGGCCAGACCGCGTCCTTCGGGTTGGAATCAAACTCCCAGAGTTTTTTGCCGGTCTTGGCTTCATAGCCGCGGATCCAGCCGTCGCCCTGGCCGTGGATGACCTGCTGCACGCCGCCGATGGTCCCGACCGTGGGTGTGGACCACTGGCCGTGCAGGATCTTGTCGCCTGGGGACGCGTCCTCCCACATCAGTTCGCCGGTGATGCGATCCAACGCGATAATCGCCGGCGCTTTGGGTGAGGGAATGTTGACGTGGCTTTCGTCCTGACCATTACCGGTCGAGACGTAAATCATGTTGTCGAGGAACACCGGCGAGGAATTGGCGAGGTTATGCGGGAAGGCCCCCACCTCTTCCATCATGTCGAATTCCCAGAGCACGTCCGGGTCGTTCGGGCCGGACAACTTTTCGTCCTTCTTCGGGCCGTCGTTTTCACCGTCGTGGAATCCCTGGATGTCCACGGCGTGCACCACACCACGGTTGGACACAAAGTACGCAATCTCACCGAGCACGAGGGGCGACGACGCGATGCCCTGGAAGGGCCAGTCATTGGCGCGGCCCGATGTGAGTTTTTCGTAGGTGGCCTGCCACATGAACTCACCCGTGCTCTCGCGGAACGCCATGAGGACGCCGCGGTCCCCCGGTTGTTTGGGATCACGCACGGCTTCGTTGTTGGTGCCGACGAGCACCACACCGCCGCCGATCACGGGATTGCCGTAACTCTGTGATCCGAGCGCGGCGACCCACTTGATGTTTTCGCCGGTCTTGACGTCCCACGTGGTGGGCAGTCCCGTGGCGTCCGACACCATGTTGCGATCGGGAGACCCGCCCCACATCGGCCACGACGTCACGCCTTTGGTGGCGGGTGTCTGGCTGGCGGAGATCGTCAAGGCACACACGGCGACAAACGCCGCAGAACACACAGTCACTACACGCTTATTCATCTGAAGTCCTACTGGTTCCGATAGACCTTGAAATTGTCGAAGAACACATCAGAGATGCCGTCGCCATACAGTCCCGGCGCCCCGGCACGATGGGGAATCGTGTCGACCTTCTCGATGGTCCACGCGGACGGTTCGGCCTCCGCGGCCGGCCAGACCTTGCCCTGTACCAGCGTGGTGCCGTCGGGGCGATTCTGCACACGCAGCTTCATGCGATACCAGGTGTTGACCGGCCACGTGAAGTTGTCCACGCTCACCGTCATCTCGTTGGCGGCCTGCCAGGGCTGCAACTCAATCTTCTGGTTGTTGCCAAACAACATCAGGATGTAGCGCTGATTGATGATGCCGACGTCGCCGCGCTGCCGGCGCATCTCCACGCCCCGCACGTCCACCTCGACCGTGTAGTCGGACCAGTCGGGTTTGCCCATCAGGAACTTGGTGCGCCGACCCACGGTGTCATCACGCGGACGCACCAGCGCCGTGTTGCCTTCAAGTTCCCGGGGCGAGCCCTTCAGGTTCGAGATCCACCACGACGGCGTGGTCTTCATCCCCTCGAAGTCGATGGCCCACGGCAGCGCGGGAATCACCCGCACACGCGCCTGACCGGTCACACCACCCACGGCCGCCTTCACATACCCGGCCGACCCTTCCTTCGGAGCGGTGTACCGCCCATTCGCATCCACCGTGCCGGCGAGTTGATCGACGGTCCACGTCACTTCGGCGCCTTTGGCCTCACGAATGAATGCACCCTTCGCATCAAACAACTTCACCGAGAACGCCTGCGCCTGTCCCGGGTCCAGCAACGCTTCGTACGGAAAGACCTGCACTTGCGCGGGGGCAGCGGTCGACGCGGCCTGTGGGGCCACACGCGGCGCCGCCGGCACTGCGACCGGCGCCTTCGGCCCGATCGCATAGAGGCGCTCCATCGACGTGACGTAGACACGACCACCAGCGACGATGGGTGTGGCCACGATCACTTCGGGTTCACCCGCCTGGCCAAGCATGTCTTCATCGAGCACTTCTACGCCGGTGGCGCTGGGTTGCAGAATGTAGAACTTGCCGTTTTCGGTGCCGACGTAGAGCTTGCCGTCAGCGAGCGTCGCCGACCCTTTCTGCAAGGTGCCCAGCGTCCGTTCCCACAGCTGCTTGCCGGTCTGGGTGTCAAACGCCTCGAGGATGGCACCGTTGTCCACCACGTACAGACGATTGCCGTCGAGCACCGGGGACGAAAAGGTCGGCATGAACCCGTGCGTGTTCCACTGCAGGGCCGTCAGCGGAATTTCGCCGCTCTTGCCCGTCAGATCCACGGCGGCCACCATGCCCATCGCTGTCGTGTCCATGTTCTCTTCACCATGGGTCACATACAGCGTGGTGCCTCGCAGGACCGGGCTGCCGAGGATCGCGCGTTTGCTCACCTCAAGGCGCCAGATGGGTTTGCCGGTGTTGAGCTGCAGTCCGTGAAACGCACCGTCCGTGCCGCCCACGATCATCTGGCGCACACCGTCGATGGTCGCGACGATCGGACTCGAGTAGTTCGTGTCGTAGTGGCGCGGCTGCGGCGCACTCACCCACACGGTCTGGCCGGTGGTTTTGTCGAAGGCGAAGTACCGATTGCCGGGGCGACCCAGATCGCCCCATCCCTGCAACAGGGTGTTGAGGATGAGCAGGTTGCCTTCCACGATGGGCGACGTGGTGCGACCGCCGTGGGTGGTAATGGCGCCGTATTCCTCGGGCAACGAACGTGTCCACAACTTCTCACCAGCCGGGTTGAACGCCACCAGCTCCGCCGAAATCGTGAAGATGAAGATGTTGCCGGTTGCCGGATCCACCGCAGGTGATGCCCAGGCGATGCGATGTTGAGGGACGTCACTCAGGTACTGACTCAGTTGACGTTCCCAGAGCACCTTGCCGGTCGTGACATCCACCGCCACCAGACGTTCCTGTGTGGTCGAGACATCACCGGTGGTGTTGGTTTGGAGATAGAGCCGGTTGCCGTGCACGACGGGCGCCGAACGGCCTCCCATCGGCAGCGTCCACGCCAGATTTTCCCCTGCGGGCGACCACCGGGTCGGCAGGTTCCGCTCAGACGACGTGCCATCGCGGTGAGGGCCTCGGGACTCGGGCCACTGGCTGGCTGCCAGGACCGGCGCCACAATCAGAACGGCAACGATAATCAGTAGTTTTCTTCGCATATAGGGGATACTCGCGACCTTACAATGCCCGGCCCCATGGGTCAATTCGAGCGGATAGAATGACGGCTATGCCCCAGACCCGGCGCTACCGGATCTACGACTCCGGACGGGTGGTCGTTGCCCCGGTGCTCGCCCTGCTGACCGTGGTCGCCGGATGTGGCGGCAACACCGGGTCCGAGACCTCCAAGGGCAGTTACGACCCGAAAACAGGGCGTCTCGTGCAGATCACCTACGACCGTAACGGGAATGGGCGCATCGACACCTGGACCAAAATGGACGGCACTCGTCCCATTTCCTCCGAACTTGATACCAACGAGGACGGCCGTATTGATCGGTGGGAGGAGTACGACGAACAGGGGCGACTCACCCGTGCCGGATGGACAAGGCCGGCTACCGAGATCACTCCCGGCGCACCGGTGACACCGCCGACGCCCGGTGCCACACCGACGCCGGATGCCTGGCTCTACACGTCGGCAGACGGCAAGACCTCCCGCATTGAATTTTTTGATATCGACAACACCGGCGCCGAGGTGGTGACCCGGCGGGAATTTTACGAGGGGACGGTCCTGGTGCGCGTCGAAGAAGACAAGGACGGCGACGACATCGTCGACCAGTGGGAGACCTGGGAAGGCGGCGCGCTCAAATACGTCGAGTTTGATGACGCAAATGATGGCCGCCCCGACCGGCGCTTCACCTACACCAACGGGGCGCTGGTGCTTATCGAGAGTGCGCCGGACGCGTCGGGTGCGTACACCAAACGTGTTGTGCCGGGGGGGCGGTAACCGTCATGTTGCGTGTGGCGTGTGACCTCGACGGCACCCTCGCCGATCTGTCGAGTGCGTATCGCAAGGTGGAGGAACGGGTCCACGGCGATTCCGACGGGCTGGTCTGGGATGAAATCCGCAGCATCGAAAACTTCTGGGTGGGGCTCGATCCGGTGGAACCGGGCATCGTTCGACGCCTCTTTGAACTATCGAAGCGGGCGAAGTGGGAGTTGCTGTTTGTCACACAGCGGCCTGGGACGTCGGGCGACTCCGTTCAGCGGCAGACGCAGCAGTGGCTGGTGAATCAGGGATTTGAGTCACCGAGTGTCGTGACGGTCCCCGGATCGCGTGGCAGGGCCGCACACGCGCTTGATCTGGATTTTCTGATCGACGACCTCCCGCGGAATTGCATCGATGTGGCGTCGGAGTCCCGATGCCGGCCGCTTCTGGTCGCGCGGAATCCCAATCAGGAAACGGAGCAGGCTGCCGCCCGCTTCAAAATTTCCATTGTGCATTCGGTGTCTGACGCGCTCGACATCATCGAGGCCAACACGCCGCAGCTTCGCGAGACGGCCCGGAGCCAGAGCTGGCTCAGGCGACTGGGCCTGGGGCTGGGCTAGGCAGCTCCGACGATCCGGACCAGTGTCTCGATCGTGATGTCGTCGAGCGAGGACACGACGTGGTGCGCGTCGGTCAGCGCCGGGGCGGCGTAACTGGTGGTGATGCCAATCGTGTGCAGGCCCGCACCACGGGCGGACTGCAAACCCCAGGGGGAATCTTCAATCGCGAGGGCCTCGTGGCCGTCCACCCCGAGCAGGTCCACGGCCCGGCGGTATGAATCCGGTGCCGGTTTTCCCTCCATGACATCGTCTGCTCCCACAATGACGGAGAAGTAGGCGCGGAGATCATTCCGGTCGAGGATCCATTCGATCTCGCCGCGCAGCGATCCGGAGGCGATGGCCAGCGGGAAGTGATCGGCCAGGCGTTCGATGCAGGCGCGAGCTGTGGGATACAACACCTGGCCCGCGTCGGCCAGTGCGGCGTAGCGGGTTTCTTTGTCTTCCAGCAACATTTCCAGCGTCGCCTCGTCGAGGGTGACACCTTCACGCCGGGCAAACTCCGTGACACAACCACGGTCGTCATAACCCAGGAAAAACTCGTAGTACGCCGCCTCGGTGAGGGTCCAGCCGCGTGTGGCCAATGTGTCCCGCAGGGCGACCAGGTGCAGGCGTTCGGTGTCGGCGAGTACGCCGTCGAAATCAAAAACGATGGCGCGCAGACTCATCGCGCTTTGTAGCCTGCGGGCAACTTCTCGCCGGAGAGGATGGCGATGTCGAGGCGGTTCTCCCGCGGGGGCACGGGACACACGTAGTTGATGTTGTAGACGCAGTACGGATGGTAGGCGCGATTAAAGTCGAGGTCGTACAGTCCCGTTGGTGTGCGATCGAGGTCTAGGTAGCGGCCACCGCCGTAGGTGGTGTCACCACTTGTGAGGTCACCAAACGGCACAAAAAGCCTGGTAATGACCGTGGTGCCTTCGTCAGCAAACGCCGTGAGTGTCAGCGGTTTGCCGTTGAAGGCAAAACGCAGGGTGCCGACGCGCTGCATCCGGCGTTTTTCGGCGGCGGAGGTCGACAGTTCGATCACCGTGCTGTTGGAGCGATCCTCGTCGAGACGCGCGGGCATGCGGTAGAGCGAGTTGATGGGGAAGTAGGGCAGCCCGGTGAACCCCGCGCGGTCCTCGGGCAACAGCGGCGAATCCGGGTTGGACTTGAACATCGCGTCCTTGTCCGCGCGCCACGTCAGGACCTCGCGGTCGTGCCCCGTGTCGTCCATGGGCTGCGGCCCGGACGTACACGCCGCCACAAGGCCAACCATCACCAGTGCGAAACACAAACGCATAAACGAATTCTATCTTTTACAGTTTCTGTTTTTTACAGTAGACATGCAGGCATGTAGGTCTTTTTTCAAGAACTTTCCTTGTCAAAAAATCTACATGTCTGCATGCCTACTGTTATCAAAAGATATAGGCCTTTTTATCGATCGCCGCGTCGGCGAGGCGCCGGCGGATGGCAATCGTGTTGACGGGTGAGACCTTCAGGACGCGACGCAGGGCGGCGAGCATCGTGCGCTGGGTGTCGCCGGTGGTGATGGCCTGAATGGCCGTGCGCGCGGCGGTGTCCACGCGCAGGCCGGCGTCGTGCAGCAGCAACGCGGCGGCGTCCTGCTGGAGCGCGGCGCTCGGCACATTCTTCGCCTGACTGCGTCCGGCGCGCAGCCACGCGCTCTCAGCGACAAACGTGTCCATCAGGATGTCGGAAGCCAGCATGAGCACTTCCTGCTCCTCTTCAACCTTCATCGCGTAGGTCTGCATCGCCAGACCCATCACCATGATTGCGGCCTTTTTCATGGCGAGGATCTGCGCCACGGCCGGGTCTCCACCGTCGGTCTTCGGGCCAACGGCGAGCAATTCACCCTGCAGCGCCTGCGCGGCGGCAATCAGCGGCAGTCCACCCTTGAGCGCACGTTTCATGATCATGCCGGGCACCAGCAACCGGTTGATCTCGTTGGTGCCTTCAAAAATGCGGTTCACACGCGCGTCGCGGTAGTGACCTTCAGCCGGGTAGTCGTGCACATACCCGTTGCCGCCGTGGATCTGCACGTTTTCATCCAGCACGTAGTCGATCATTTCGCTGCTGGCCACCTTCAGGATCGACGCTTCGATGGCGTACTCCTCCAGCGCCGTCAACGCGGCCGCCGCCGACCCGCCCCCACGCTCGATCGCATCATCGATGAGTCCGGTCGTGCGATACAGCGCGCTCTCAACACCGTACGCACGCGCGATCATGTCGCCGAGTTTGAACTTGATCGCGCCAAACGAGGCGATGGTCTGACCAAACTGTCGTCGGCTCGACGCGTACCGCACCGCCTCGCCGATCGCCATCTTTGCGCCGCCGCTGCACATGCCGGCCAGCTTGAATCGACCGTAGTTCAGCACGTTGAACGCAATCTTGTGCCCCTTGCCCACTTCGCCGAGCAGGTTCCCGGCCGGGACGCGCGCGTCCTGAAGAAGGACGGGCGTCGTCGACGACCCGTGCAGCCCCATCTTGTGTTCTTCCTTGCCGTGCGACACACCTGGGAAGTCCTTCTCCACGATGAAGGCGGAGAAGTGTTCACCGTCGACCTTCGCAAACACGATGTAGATGTCGGCGAAACCGCCGTTGGTGATCCACATCTTTTCGCCGTTGAGCACCCATGAGCCGTCCGCCTGTTTGGTGGCCTTCGCGCGTGCACCAAGGGCGTCGGACCCCGAGCCGGACTCGCTGAGGCAATACGCGCCGACGAGTTCGCCGGAGACGATGCCCGGCAGGTATTTTTTCTTCTGCTCTTCCGTGCCGAAGCACAGGATTGGGATGATGGCGAGCCCCGTTTGCGCGCCAAACGTGGTCGCAAACGACGCGCTGCCCCCGATGACCTCGCCAACGACGATGGCGGCGGCCTTGTCGAGATTGATGCCGCCGAACTCCTCGGGCACGTCGGTGCCGAGCAGGCCGAGGTCGCCGCTGCGTTTGACCATGGCGCGCGCGAGCGCCCAGTCCTTGGTCTCCATCTGTGGCAGCGCGGGCAGGAGTTCCTTCTCGAGGAACTCTGCGGCTGTCTGCGCGATCAGGCGATGGTCGTCGCTGAGGCCCTCGGGCGTCAGCATGGTGTCGTGTGTGGTCGCCTCAAAAAGCCATGCGGCGCCTTTGGCCGAAGTCCCGGGGTCCCGGGGTTCCGTCGTTGCTGACATCATTCGCTCCGTTCAAAAATTGCCGCTGCGCCCATGCCGCCGCCGACACACATGGTGACCATTCCGTACCGCCCGTTGCGGCGTCGGAGTTCATACAGAAGAGACGTGGTGAGTCGCGCGCCCGTGCAGCCCAGGGGGTGTCCCAGGGCGACGGCGCCGCCGTTCACGTTGAGCCGATCGCTGCTGATCGGGATCTCCTTGGTGCACGCCAGCACCTGCGCGGCAAACGCCTCGTTCAGCTCCACGAGATCCATCTGATCGATCGTGAGCCCGGTGCGTTCCAGCAGTTTCCTGATGGCGGGAACGGGGCCGATCCCGAACAACTCCGGTTTCACGCCGGCGGTGGCGTATCCCACAAACCTCGCCAGTGGTGTGAGTCCGAGTGCCTTTGCTCTGGCGCCGCTCATGACAATGACGGCGGAGGCGGCGTCTGAGGTCTGTGACGAGTTACCTGCGGTCACCGTGCCCTTCGCGTGGAAGGCCGGCTTGAGTCCCGCCAATGCTTCGGCGGATGTCTGCCGGCGCGGACCTTCGTCGGTGTCGACCCGCACGATCCCGTTCAGCGTGGCGACTTCAATCGGCACAATTTCATCAACAAACCGCCCGGCGTCGATCGCCGCGAGCGCCCGTTGATGACTCTGCAACGCAAAGGTGTCCTGGGCTTCGCGCGAGATGCCGCTTTCGCGCGCGTGATTCTCGGCCACCAGTCCCGTCGAGAGATACACGTCCGGGTAGTCGCGCACCAGCCCGGGGTTGGGCGACACCTTGTGTCCCCCCATGGGCACCAGGCTCATCGATTCGGTGCCGCCGGCAATCACGACGTCGGCGCTTCCCGTGGCAATGCGGCCCGCCGCCTGCGCGATGGCTTCGAGGCCCGAGGCACAGAAACGATTGACAGTAACGGCGGACGCCGATACGGGGATGCCCGCGCGCAGGCTCGCAATTCGCGCAACGTTGAGGCCTTGTTCCGCCTCCGGCATCGCACATCCCAGAATCACATCGTCAATCAGCGCCGGATCGAGGCTGGGCGTACGCGCGAGCAGTGCCGCGATGACGTGGGCCGCCATGTCGTCGGGCCGGGTCGTACGGAACACCCCGTTGGGGGCTTTGCCGATCGGGGTGCGGGCCGCAGCGACGATCACGATGTCAGTCATGGCAGGTCTCCCAGCAAATCCACGAGGGCCTCACCCAGTTCCTGGGTGCGGCCTTCAAACAGATGGTCCGCGCCCTCGATGACGATCAGGTCTTTTGGTTCCTGAAGGCGCGCGTAAAAGGTGCGAAGGTCTTTCAGCAGACACAATTCGTCGAGATCACCCTGCAGGAGGAACTTCGGTTTGGTGGTCTCGAGCGTGTGCACAAACGTCAGTCCATGACCCTTCACGGGTGGCGCAATGCCGATCAGCGCCGAGACGCGCGGATCGGTGGAGCCCGTCTCAAGCGCCACCCAGGCTCCGAACGAAAAACCCGCGGCCCACAGCGGCAGATCCGGATACCGATCGTGCATCTCGTTGAGTGCGGCCCGGAAGTCGTCGATTTCTCCGACGCCGTTGTCGAACCCGCCGGCACTCGTGCCCACCCCTCTGAAGTTGAAGCGCAATACGGCGCAGCCGATCTGCGTCAAGGCCTTGGCAGACGCAAACACACCACGTGTGTGCATCGTGCCGCCGAGGGTCGGCATCGGGTGCGCCAGCACAACGGCCACACGGGGCGGACCATCGGGCAGGTCGAGTCGCGCTTCAAGCGGACCGGCGGGACCGGGAACTGTCAAGACCATGAAGAAACTCTTCCACGAGTGCGGCAAACGCCGCGGGTTTGGTGACCAGGCCGATGTGTCCCGTGCGTGGGAACGTGACGGCGGTGGCCCCGGGAATTAATGAAAGGTAGTCGCGTGTACTCGCGGTCGGCACCACACGGTCCAGCGCGTCATCGCCGGTGATGATGTGGGTGGGTGCCTCAATGCGCGCGCACTCGGAGGCGAGATCCCGACCCTGCCACTCGCGCACCCAGCGCGCGGACTTCCACGGGTGCATGGGACGCCGCGCCACCTGCCACCCGTACGTCGCGAGGAATCGCAGTCGCGACGGCCACGAATCGATCGCGGTCCACACTTCCGGCAGCAGACGTTGCAGGGCGCGCGCCGCAAACAACGGGAACAACGGCACCAACGACAGCGGACGATGCACCAGCAATCCTTCGGACTGCCCAAGTGTCATGCGTGGCGACGGCGCCGACACCAGCACCAGCGCCGCTGTGCGTTCGGGTCTCGTCGCGGCGTAGTGCATGGCGACCAACCCGCCGAACGACACGCCGATGATGGCGGCGCGTTCGGTGCCGAACTGGTCAATGGCCCTGTCTATCTCGGCGACCCACTGCGCAAACGGATCACCCTTGCCGTTTTCCGCATTCAGCGAAAACGTGCGCACCTCACGCCCCTGCCGCAACGCCGCGATGGCAGGCGTCATCCACTCGGCATGGCCCTGAATGCCAGGGATGATGACGATGGGGAGGTCGGCCTTCATCACTAGTTCCTGAGCGTCTTTCCGGTCTTGAGCGTGTAGGCGATCCGTTCCTGGGTCTTGGGTTCACCACAGAGGCTGAGGAACGCTTCACGTTCCAGTTCGAGGAGCTGGGTTTCGGTGAGTGTGGTCGCGTGTGGCACGTTGCCGCCGGTGAGAATCCACGCAAGTTTGCGTCCGATGACCGCATCGTGATCGCTCACCCGACCGGCACGGTGCGCAAGATGGACGCCCAGCGACAACGTCGCGTAGGTTGATGGTCCACCAACGGGGATGGCCTGGTGCAGGGATTTCGGCGTGTAGCCCGTGCGTGCCAGCGCGAGCGCGGCGACTTTGGCATCCGCGATCAGCCGCTCACGATTCATCGTGATGCCGTCCCCGGGACGCAGATACCCGAGGCGTTTGGCCTCCGGCCCGCTGGTGGAGACCTTGCCAAAGGCAATCGTCTCAAACGCGGTCTGGACGTCGGCCGCGCGGATAAGCATCTCCTTGGAGCCGCCGCCGGCGGGAATCAACCCCACGCCGACTTCGACCAGTCCCATGTAGGTTTCAGCTGCGGCCTGCACATGTGCGCCATGCAGGCTGACCTCGCACCCACCACCAAGCGCCAATCCACCAGGCGCCACTACCACGGGCACCGCCGCCAGCTTCAGCGCCATCGTGGCACCCTGGAACGCGCGCACCATCATGTCCACGTCGTCCCAGTTTTCCTCCTGGGCCTCGAGCAGCAGCAACATGAGGTTGGCGCCGGCCGAAAAGTGGGTGCCGTCGTTGCCGACCACCAACGCCTGGAAGTTTGTTTCCGCCTCACGCACGCCCGCGTGCAGCATGGCGATCGTGTCGCCGCCGATCGCGTTCATCTTGGAGTGGAACTCCACGCAGAGGACGCCATCGCCCAGGTCGATCAGGCTCGCGCCGTCATTGGATTGGACGACCTTCTTCTGGTCGCGCGCCGTTTGCAGGATCAGCAGATCGGGTGCGGCTGGTGGGAGCGCGCCAGGTCGGAATCGCGGGCGTGTCCCTTCGACGCCGCAGGCCTTGAGGACGTTGTCCGCCCCGATCGCGTCCCAGAGTTCAAAGGGGCCGATGTCCCATCCGAAACCCCACCGCATGGCGCGATCGATGTCGTCGATGGAGTGCGAGACGTCCCTGGCAATGTGATCGGCGTAGAGCAGGGTCGGGCCAAGTGTTTCGCGCAGCAGTTCGCCGGTGCGATGTTGTCCGAGGAACAACGTCTTGACGCGTTCACCCACGTCGGCAATGGACTTCGCGGCCTCGATTTCCGGCAGCGACGGTTTGATCTTCGGTCGATAGGTGAAGGTGTCGAGGTCGAGCGTCTGGATGTCCGAGCCGCTCTCGGTGCGGACCTTCTTGTAGAAACCCTGACCGGACTTGTCACCGACCAGGCCTCGTTCAAGCATGCCCTGCACAAAGGCGGGCGGCACAAATCGCGCACGGTCCTCCTCGCGCGGCAGGCGTTTTGCGAGATCGGCACCGACCTTGCCGAGAATGTCGAGCCCGGCAATGTCCACCGTGCGGAACGTTGCACTTTTTGGGCGTCCCGTGGCCGGGCCGGTGATCGCGTCGATCTCCTCAATCGTGTAGCGGCCCGTGGCCACCACGTCCAGCAACCGCATCACACCGAACATCCCCAGGTGATTTGCGATAAACGCCGGCGTGTCCTTGGCGGTGACCACACCCTTGCCGAGGCGATGGTCGATCCACGACGAGAGATGGGCGGTGATGACCGGGTCGGTGTCGGCCGTGGGAATGATCTCGACCAGCCGCAGATATCGAGGTGGATTAAAAAAGTGGGTGCCGAGCCAGTGTGATCGCAGTCCTTCGGACCGCCCCTCGGCAATCGCGCTCAGCGGAATCCCCGACGTGTTCGAGGAGACGATGGTGTGGGGGGCGCGGACGGCGTCGATTCGTTCGAGCAGCGCGCGTTTGATGGCGAGGTCCTCGATGATGGCCTCAATGATCCAGTCCACCTTCGACAGCGGCGACAGATCGTCGAGGCTGCCCGTGTGGATCAGTGTGCGGGCCTCGGGGGTGTAAAACGGATCGGGCTTCAGCGTGATCGCACGTTTGAGTCCGGCCGATGCCGCGTCGGCTGTGACGTCGAGCAACCAGACCTGCACGCCCGCGTTGGCGAGATGGGCGGCAATCTGCGCGCCCATGACACCCGCACCGAGCACTGCCGCCTGACGAATCGGAGTTGTCATGCATCCTCCCGCACACTGACGCCGTACAAAAACACATCCACCACACCGTCCGCATCGTCGGCCAGCGTGTATTTGCGATCGCTCAGGATCCAGTTGGTGGCCATCTCGTCGAGGGCGCCGAACAACACTTTGGCGCCCAGTGTTGGCGGCACGTTCGCGCGGAACTGGCCCTGCGCCTGTCCTTCCGCGATGGTGTCACGGATGATGCCGAGGTAGGCGCGCAGTCGGGTGGCGGAGAGTCGCGCCATAAATTTGGTGGACTGTCGCAACTCGACCTGGAAGACCACGGCGAGATCGCGATCGCGTCCGAGCCGTTCGAGATGCAACCGGGCGATCCGGCGCAGGCGTTCGGTGGGGTCGGTGACCGACTCGAGCGCCTCGCGTCCTTCGCGAATGGCGTCCTGCATCGTGCGGTCAAACAGGGAGATGAGCAGGTCGTCCTTGCTGCGGAAGTACAGGTAGACGGTGCCGGCGGCGATACCCGCGCGGCGGGCGATGTCGGCGACCTGTGCGGCAAAAAAGCCCCGCTCGGCGAACACGTGGGTGGCGGCGTCCAGGATCAGGACCCGTTTGTCGACGTCGGGGGCCGGCCTGGTCATGCGCAGGGTGCGGGGCATAAGAATGAATGAATCGTCATTCATTTCAGGCTCCCGGTCAAGCCCTGAAACGCCGTGCAAAAATGGTCGTAGAGACTGGGTACCACCATGTTGGATGTCGCACAGCAGCAACTTCTCGTCACTCGGCTCAACCGTATTGAAGGCCAGGTTCGCGGAATCAGGCGCATGGTGCAGGAACCCCGACTTTGTGTCGAGATCCTGCAGCAGCTGTCCGCCGCCGAGGCGGCCCTGAACCGGGTCAGCCTCGCTATCCTCAAGTACCACGTCGAACATTGCGTGCCAGAGGGGGTCAATATCAGCCCGGAAGAGGGCAGTTTGCGGTTGAAGGAGCTGGTCGACATCTTCGACCGCTTCTCGTCTTGATCTGCGTCACTCACCGTCAGGCTGAGTGTCTGTACTTCAACGGTTTGGACGCTCCGATCCGGTAACTCGTCACACCGGGCCGCCGTTTCGGACCAGACCCCACATTTTCCTAAGGTTTTTGCAGATTTACTTGTTCCAGAAGTGGACAGGGAATTGCACCTTCCTCCGCATTCAGACCCCAAGGACCGGCACTGAGGCCGCCCTGTGGGCATGGAGGATACATGACAAGACGATTGATGCACGTGGCCGTGATGGCTTTGTGCTCGGCACTGGTGGTGGCAAATGCTTCCGCCCAGACGTTCACGGGACGTATTGAACTGACCGTGACGGATAGCACCGGCGCAGTTCTGCCCGGCGCGACGGTCGAGCTCACCGGTCAGCAGACGGCGAATACCGTGTCCGACGCGCGGGGTGAGGCACGTTTCCTCAACCTGGCGCCTGGTCGCTACACGGTGGTCGCGAAGCTTTCGGGCTTCGGCGAATGGAAGACCGAGAACATCACGGTCAGCACGGGGCAGGTCGTGGCCTTGAAGGCCACGATGGCCGTTGGCGGCATTGCGACGTCGATTGACGTCACGGCCGGCGCGCCGACGATTGACCCCAAAAAACAGACGCAGTCGACGGTGGTCTCGTACGAAGAGCTGCAGTCGGTCCCGTCGTCGCGCGACCCCTGGGTTGTGCTGCAGACGGTGCCTGGCGTGGTTGTGGACCGCGTGAACGTTGGCGGCGCCGAATCGGGTCAGCAGTCGGGTTATCGCGCGAAGGGCGCGGGTTCCGGCGAAAACACGTGGAACATTGACGGCATTGCCATCACGGACATGTCGGCACTGGGTTCCTCGCCCACCTACTACGACTTCGACATGTTCCAGGAAATGCAGGCCACCACGGGTGGCGCGGACGTGTCCAACGTCACGCCTGGTGTGTCGTTGAACTTCGTCCTCAAGAGTGGTTCGAACGCGCCACGCGGTTCCGCGCGCTGGTACGCCGAAGACGAAAAGTGGAAGATGCAGGCGAACAACATGCCCGCCGACCTCGCAGCCCTGATTGGTGGCAAGAGTGGCAAAGGCAACCGCATGCGCAAGTACATTGACAGCGGTTTTGAACTCGGCGGACCGATTGTGCGCGATCGCCTCTGGGCGTGGGGCGCGTACGGCAAGACGGATGTCACCGTCGTGACCCTTGCCGACACACCCGACCAGACCATCCTTGAGAACTACTCGTTCAAGGCCACCGGCCAGGCGACACAGAATCTCCGCGGCAACTTCACCTACTACCGTGGTGACAAGATCAAGTTCGGTCGAAGCGCCGGCACGACTCGTCCGCCCGCCACGACGTGGAATCAGAGCGGTCCGACGCAAATGTACAAAGGTGAAGCGAACCTCACGGTTGGCAACAACATGTTCCTGACGGCGCGCGCTGCCCACGTCTCGGGCGGGTTCTCCCTGACGCCTCAAGGTGGTCTCGACGTCAACATGATTTTTGCTGATGACGCGGGCATTGGCCGCAACAGCTGGTACGAATACGCGACGGTGCGTCCCCAGAACACGATGAACGTGGAAGGCAACTATTTCAGTGGCCGTCACGAACTGAAGGTTGGGTTCGGCTACCGCACGGCCGATGTCGAGTCGACCTACGCCGTGCCGGGTAACGGCGTCATCACCTACCATGACGGCTATCCGAACATGATCGCGGAAATCACCGCGTGGAACCAGGTCTCGGGCACCACCGGCAAGTACATGAGCGGCTTCCTGTCGGACACGATCTCGTTCGACCGTCTCACGCTCAACGTCGGGGTGCGCTGGGATCGCCAGTCATCCTCGGTCGCCGCGTATTCACAGGCGGGTAACCCGCTCCTGTCGGCCTTGCTGCCCAACCTGACGGGCAAGGCCGCCGATGACGTCATCGTGTGGAACTCGGTCACGCCGCGCATCGGCGCGACCTACGCGATCGACGATGCACGCAAGACCATCGCACGTGCCAGCTACGCGAGCTTCGCGTCGCAGATGAACGCCGGCGCGGGCGGCTTCTTCTCGACCGTCGGCTCGTTCCGTGGCGTCTACATCTACGACGTAGCCGACCTGAACGGCAACGGCACGGTGGATGCGGCCGAAATTGCCGGTCGCTCGGCGGAGAACTGGTACGGGTTCGACATCAACAACCCGGCCAACGTCAGCACCCCGAACCACGTGGTTGGCGACTACAAGACGCCGCTCACGCAGGAGTTCATCCTGGGTGTGGACCGCGAGCTGATGGCCAACCTCGGCGTGTCGGCGAGCTACACGTTCCGCCACTTCTCGAACTTCAACTGGCGCCCGATCGAAGGACTGCGCGCTGACGACTACGTGCAGCGTGGCACCTACACGGGTTCGCTCGCACCGGTGGGGCAGTTCTCCGTGCCGTTCTACGGCGTGAGCGCGCTGCCGGCCAACCGCACGCGTACCGAGTACATCGACCGCGATGGCTACTCGCAGCGTTACCACGGCTTCGAAGTGTCGGCCACCAAGCGCATGTCCAACCGCTGGATGGCCCGCTTTGGCTTCTCGTGGAACGATCACCGCGAGTACTTCGACGGCAATAACTCGCGCACCGACCCGACCTCCACGCTGGCCAACCCGAACATCGACGGTGGTCATGTGATGGCCGCTTCGGGCGGTTCGGGCAAGAGCCAGATCTACATGGTGCTGCCGCAGTACCAGTTCGTGCTCAACGGTGTCTACCAGGCGCCCTGGGGTGTGAACCTCGGCCTCAACATGGTCAACCGTCAGGGTTTCGCGATGCCGTACAGCCGCAGCAACGTGGCCACCGGCGACCCACTCGGCAACAACAAGAACCTGCTGCTTGTGGATGACGTCACGAAGTTCCGCCTGCCGGCGGTGACGTCGCTCGACCTGCGTCTCGGCAAGACGTTCAACATCCGCTCAACGACGGCCAACATCGACCTCGACGTGTTCAACGTGCTGAACTCGGCGACGGTGCTTGGACGCCAGTACGACCTCCGTCTCACGACGGCCGACAACGTTCGCGAAATCATGAATCCCCGCATTCTGCGCGTGGGCTTCCGCTTCGCGTTCTAATCGGTCTTCGACGTTCGACCGGCCCCGGGATCCGACTCACGTCGGGGCCCGGGGCCTTTTTTTTACGTCGGGTGTCTTTTTCCGCTCTAAGCGATGCAGAAAAAGACACCCGACGTCTTAATCTGTGACCCGATTTCGTGCAGGATGTACATATGAAGAAACTTGTCCTCGCTGTGATGCTGATGTTGGTCGTGCCCGGGCTCGCGATCGCGCAGGAATGGCGCGGGCAGGGGCGGATCGCTGGAAAAATCACCGATGAGGCCGGCGTGGCCATCGAAGGCGTCGCCATCAAGGCCACAATGCCGTCGTCGGAAAACAGGGGGCCTGGCGCCCAGAAGTCCAACGCAAAGGGCGACTGGTCCATCGGGGGCATCGCCGGCGGATCGTGGGTGGTCGAGTTCAGCAAAGAGGGCTACAAGACCCGCACGATGACGGTGCCGGTCAGTGAAGGCAACCGTCTGCCTCCGGCCACGATTGTGTTGGAGAAGGTCGTGGTCGTGGTGGACCCCAACGACGTGATCCGGGAGCGACTGACGGTCGCCGCCGACCTCATGACGTCACGGAAGTACGCCGAGGCGCGCGCCATCTATGAGGAGCTGTCGAAGGAATATCCGACGGTCAAACAGTTCAAGCCGCTGCTGGCGCGCGCGTTCCACGGCGAGGGCAACACGGCACGCGCCATCGAATTGCTCAAGGAAGTGGTCGCTGACGACCCGACACTCGTGGAAGTGAAGGTGCTGCTTGGCACGTTGCAGATTGGCGCGGGTCAGATGGCCGAGGGCCAGGCGACGCTGGACTCCATCGACGCCGCGCGCATCACCGACCCCACCGTGTTCGTCAACATCGGCATCAGCCTGATGAACGACAAAAAACCCGCCGACGCCATTACCTGGCTGACCAAGGGCGTGACGACCTTCCCGAAAGATGCCAGCGCGTACTACTACCGCGGCATTGCGCAGCTCTCACTGGGCAACACCGCCGAGGCCAAAGCCGACCTGGAGAAGTTCGTCTCAATCGCACCCGCCGACGCATCAGAGCTCGCGACGGCGAAGAAGATTCTGGAGACCATAAAGTAGGGCGTGACCTTCAGGTCCGCCGCTATGGCGCGGCTAAAGCCGCTGCCCTACGAGCGATGCAGAAAAAGACACCCGACGTCTTTTATCGCAGGCGCCGCAGCGCGTCAGCGGCCATCGTGAGGCCGGGCTCCAGGCGGAGCGCTTCGCGGTAGTGACGTTCGGCGACGTCGATCTGGCCGCGCGACTGGGCGATTTGTCCGAGCGCAAAGTGGCTGCGTGAGGGTTGATACCCCATCGTGATCAACTGCTCGAGCTGCTGCGTGGCGAGATCGAGACGATTCACACGGGAGGCTGCGCCCACAAGCAATAACCGCGCGCGCGGGTTCGCCGGGTTCAGCGTGACCGCACGTTCGTAGGCGGCCACCGCCTCCGCCGGTCGTCCCTCGGCCTCAAGCACTCGTCCAGTGACCAGCGCCACGTCGAAAGACGAAGGGTCGAGCGTGGTGGCGACGTCGACCCGGGCACGCGCGTCCGCGATCTGTCCGGTCGCCAGCAGCAATTCCGCCGCCGAGAGCTGTGGTGCGGCAGCGGCTGGGTTGAGCAGCGCGGCCATCTCGTATTCACCCAGCGCCTCGACCGGTCGTCCCATCCGTTCGTACGCTTCGCCGAGCAACTGGTGCAGGTCGTACGCGCGGTCGTTGATGCGGACCAGGTCCCGCAACTGGCGCACCGAGTCGTCGAGTCGACCGGCGCGAAGGTCGTCGATGGCCTCCGACAACAAACGTTTGAACGTGCGGCGCTCCTCAATCCGATCCTTCGGGTCAGGTCCTCGTTCGCCGTCGCTGGTGGGCAAGGGAGACGACGTGCCGACGTACCCAAGGCTGCGCAGGCGCTCCATCGTCTCTCGATTGGGAGCGGTGGCCTGTGGCGCCTGTCCGCCAGTCAGTTCCCGGTCGAGCCGCGCGGCTTCAGCGACCATGCGCTCCCCAAGTGCGCGCTGCGCGTCGAACATATTGTCGGCCTCGCGCGGGTCCTTGGTGATCGCAAACAATTCCGGCCGCGGCGCATCAATGACCTTCCACCCATCGGCGCGGAGCGACCGCAGCTCACTCCAGCCGTAGTGCAGTTTCGGGTAATACGACTCGGTGTACGCGGCAGGAATGGTCTGGCGGGTACCACCGTCGAGGACGGTGCGGAGTGACTCGCCATCGAGACCGGTGACCGCAGGCAACCCCAGCAGATCCAATGTTGTGGGGACCAGATCGATCACGCGCACCTGCTCCGTCACGACGTGCCCGGCCCGTGCCGCGGGCCCCGCGATGATCAGCGGCACCCGCATGACGGGTTCGTACAGGAACACGCCGTGTTCGTCCTCGCCGTGTTCACCGAGTGATTCTCCGTGGTCGGCCACGGCCATGATCAGACTGTCGTCAAACGTGCCGCGAGCCTTGAGCGCCTCGAGCACACGGCCGATCTGGTGATCGACGTAGGCGACCTCGCCGTCGTACGGGCTGGACACAAACTCCGTCCCGAAAGGAGCCGGCGCGGCATACGGCGCATGCGGGTCGTACAGGTGCACCCACAGGAATGTCGACTGATCGACGGGCACCGTCGCGAGCCACTCCAGCGCGTCATCGACCACCGACGCACCGATACGTTCCGCGTTGGCCTCGCGCCCGGATTCCACACGATCAAAACCGGAGAACGTGGTGAACCCCTGCGCAAACCCGTAGGCGCGGTCGAGAACGAAGGCGCCGATAAAACCGCCGGTCGCAAAGCCGGCGGCGCTGAGATGTTCAGCCAGTGTGGTCGCCCGCTCCGGCAGCGGCGTCGTCGCGTTATCGCGCACACCAAAACGTGCGGGGTACTGCCCCGTGAAGATGGCCGCATGTGCCGGGCCCGTGATGGGCGCCGTGGTGACCGCGTCATCAAACCGCACGCCCAGTTGTGCCAGCGAATCGAGATGCGGGGTGCGGGCCTGGGACGCGCCGTAGGTGCCGATGTGGTCCGCGCGGGTCGTATCAAGCGTGAAGAGGACGACGTGCCTGGGTTGGCTGGCCGTCGCGCCGTTGCTGCTGACGATGACCCATGCCACGACACCGACCGCGAGCAGCACCCCGAAAAGAATGAGTGCACTGACCGACCGTTTGCGCATCATTTCACTGGCGTCGGAATCAGAAGCAGCGACGAGGGAAGGGCAAGATACCCACGCCGCGCACGGACGCTGATGCCCTCTCGTTTTACGCGCACCTCAATCGGTCTGTAGGTGCCGTCCAGCCTGGAGTTTTCAGGCTGGTATCCAATCACGTAGTACCGATTCGCATCGTCGGCCACCTCGACAAGGGCTTTGCCGATGTTGTTCTGGTTGCGGACAAAAAAGCCGCCGGTGTCCACCGAAAGGCTGTTGGGGGCGTCCTCGGTGAGATCGAAACGTGCCGGGCCGCCCGTCGGACTGTCGGCCAGCATCTGATCGCCAATGCCGGCATTGGTCCCGCGATTCAGACCACGTACGTCAATCGCGTAGATTCGTGCGCCGGCGCGTGTGGTCTGACCTACGACAGACTGCAGGGCGCCCTCCATGTCCTGTGACACGAGTCCGTCACTCAGAAAGACGATGGTCTTGGGACCGGGGATGCGGGCGAGGCCGTTGGCGAGTGCGTTCATCGCCTTCAGTGTGTCGAGGGTGGAGCGCTGGCTCTCGGTGCGAAACCTGGAGGCTTTCTCGCGGACCTGGCCCTCAGCGCTCTGGCATGCGCTCTGGTCTTCGGCACACGCCCGTATGATCACGCGCTGCAAGGCCTCGCGGTCCTGATCCGCCACGGCCAGCGCTTCACTCTCGTCACGGAAACGCGGCCACTCGCGCGTCAGTTCGTTCAGCCGGGCGCGGTTGTCGTTGTTCGGGCGGACGCTGGACGCCGCGTTCATCAACTCCGCGCGGACACTGGTCAGGCGGCCGTTGACCATCGTGCCGCCGGCCATCACGCCACCGAGATCCCCGTCTCTGAATTGCTCTTTGAGGAAGGTCGTCACCGCCAGTCGCGCGCGGTCAAAACCGCCGCCGGCTGTCAGGTGGTTCACATCGAACACAAAGATCCACGTTTGCCTGGCGGCCGAGATGGGTGGGCCCGCGGTGGTGCCTTCTGGTCCACGAGAGGTGACGAGCGGCCGTGCGGTGGCCGAGTCGCTCGCAGCCGGGCCCACAAAATACAACGCGCGAATTGTCTGAGGTTTTCCGCCCTCCATCACCTCAAAATCGTCGATGGTCAGGTCTTCGGCAAATCGCCCATCACGCGTGAAGGCGCGGACGTCGACCTCCACGATTTGTGTGGAGGCGGTGAATGTTGGTGGCTGCTGTTGCGGGGGCGTTTGCGCCGCCAGCGCCGCACCCAGCACCACGCACACAGACCCCAGAAGTGCACCCCGCACTAACGCCCACCCTCAATCTGCAGCAGGCGCTGTCTAATTTCCGCGGAGTCAGGAATTGCGTCAAGTCCCGCCCTCAAGGCCTGGCGAGCGAGGGCTGGTTGTTGCAGCTTCAAATACCCTTCTGCCAGCGCCAGGTGCGCAGAGACCATCAGGGGGTCGAGATGGGCGGCTCCGCGCCACGAGGTGAGTGCCGCGCGTGTATCGCCGGCGCGATCGTGCGCCCAGCCCAGGAAAAATGCCGTGAGTGCGTGATCGGGCTGGGCCGACTGGGCGTGTGTCCACGCGGTCACCGCCCCGGGGAAGTCCTCACGGATAAACCGTGCGAGGCCTCGCACCGACTGCGCCACAAAATCCGTGGTCCCGGCGTTCTGCACTGCCGCTTCGGCGCGTTCCCACTGACCGCGTGCGGCGTCTTCCACAGACGCCGCCAATGGCGTGGTGCGTGATCGTTCGAGCAGGTCAGCGATCAGGGCCTGTCCGAGTTGGCCTTCCACGATGTCCCTGGGTGCAATCGGCGGCGCCGGAGCCGGCATCGGTCGGGCGGGTGCCGGACCGGCGGTCCCTGGAGCCACGTCCACAAACCGCGTACGTTCCGCGAGGATTGCGCCACTGCTGACCAGTGTCGCGTGGACCACGTACGCTCCAGGTTCCACGCCCGGCAGGGGAATGGCAATCGGTGCGCGCACCACAAAGCCGCTGCCATCGGACACCGGTGCCGGCAGCGGGGAGGTGTACGAGGCCCGGGCCTCTTTGCCGTCAGTTGTCCGCACGGTGACGGTCAAACTGAGCGCCTCGAGCTGTGTGGGCACACGCGCGTACGCTTCAATCAGTCCCGTCAGGCCATCCTCGGTGTGCGCCACCGCCCGCACGGGCAACGCGGTCGCTTGTGACCCGAGAATGAGATCGCTCACCGCGACGTTGGGTGTGTCCAGGGGGCGAACGTCGATGCGCCGGTCGGCACTGCCACTCAGGCCGCCAGGCTCACGCACCACGGTTCGCATCAGGTAGTTGCCGGCCGGCAGTGCAAACTGCACACGCCACGTGCCGGTGCCCAACGCGGCACCCGACTGGGAGGCGACGGGCAAGGGCATCACATCCGACCCACTCGCCACCACACGACCGTCACGTACATCGCGCACGACAAAAATCACATCCGCCTTGTCCGTCGGCCTGGCCTGCACCGGCAGTTGCGCAGACAGGCTCAGCATCACACGCTGCTGACCAGGCGCGTCCGACTTCAAGAGGTAGGTCGTGTAGTCGACCTTGAGTCCCTGTTGCACAAACGGGGCTCCAAGGACGGACGAAATGGCCCGCTGCCGATCGGAGACCGACGCCTCGGGCTTCAGCGAATAACCGGTGCGTGTGCTCACGCGCGCGCCGGGGCGGGTGACCGTCACCGTCACGCGTCGATACACGTTGCGCCCTGATCGCGCTTGTTCAGAGGGTTCAAAACCAACGAGGTAATAGTCCTGCGCCTGGGCGGCGATCTGTGTAAGGGCGTCTTCACTGCGCGTGGCCGCATCAATGACGAGGGTACCGTCGGTTTCCACCGCCAGCGTGCCGAGTGGCGCGATGCGCGCCGAGATCTCCGAACCCTGCACGGTGTCGGACGCATACGCCTCGCTGATGGAGGGTCCGCGGCGATTGAGATCAAACGCATAAAATACCGAGTAGGTCTGTGCGGCCGCAGCGGCCACCGCCTCGAGTTCACGCGTCAGGTTGTCCTGGAAAAACCCTTCCGAGAACAACACGACCGACTTACGGCCTTCGATATCACCAAGACCACGGATGACATCGGCCAGTCGCTGCAGGAACTGACGCGATTCGGCATCGGTCTGATTGATGATCGTGCGGGCATTTTCGGTCAGCAAGCGGCGCGCGACCCCCATGTCTTCAGCGGCGCCACCGCCCCGACCAGCAACGTTGGTGGAGGCCCCAAGCAGGTCGCCACCACCCTCGATGGTCAGGCGCGTAATCGTGTCCATGAGCAAACGTTCGTCGCCCTGGGCAATACGATGAGCGTCGTAGGTCGGGATGTTGCCAAACGGCGTGGCCGCAACGCGCTGATAGGACCCACGCACACGGGCCAACTCTTCGATCACCTTCGCGCGGTCGGACGTGAAGCCAATTTGTGGACCGGGGCCGGGGATCGCAAACAACGCGACACGATCCGACGGACGCACGTGCCGCCGGATGAACTGCTCCGCGGCCAGGCGGGCACGTTGTTCGTTGCCTGCCGTGATGTGCGCCTGATCAAACACCAGCAGATACAGGTGGCCGCGCGGGAATCCTTCGTTGGAGGACACCTCTGCGGTGACCGCCTTGTTGGCGGCATCCACAAACTCGTCGGCCGGCTCCGTGATGCGTTGGAACATCAGCGCCGGGCGTGTCACCCCGTTTTCGGTGATGCGCACCTCATCTTGTCGAAGATCCGTGATGGGCCGGCCTGCGGCATCCACCACGCGGATATCAAGGCGAACCAGATCAATCCCTGATCGGAACGTCAGTTGGGCCTGAGCGAACACACCGACAGTTGCAGCGACCACCGCCACCGCTGCCGGCAGGACAACGCGAAAGGGTCTGTGGGCCACGAGGTGATTCTACCGTGCGGGAGGACCGCTGATCCCAGCACGGGTACGGGCGGCGGCCGCACGGGCGGGCTCGCCGAACAATGTCCACAGTTGAGCGGCGGCGACGTCCGCCTCGACGCCGGCGTGTCTGCGGCCCTCCGTTTCAAGGGCCTGGACGGTCGCCATCGCCTCCGCCCGTCGCCCGGTGGTCCAGAACACCATGGCCAGCCCTGTCCGAGCCCGGACGTGGTGGGGAAACGCGGCGATCTCCGCCTCGAAGAGGGGGGCCGCCTCAGTGAAGCGCTGTTCGCGTGCCAGGGCGTCGGCGAGCACATACCGCACGTCGGCGATCTGCTCCGTCCTGGCCGTCAGCGCCTGCACGGCCTGTGTGAGCGGGGGAATCGCCGCGGCGTAGGCCCCGGAGTTGTAGAGCATCAGACCCTCGACAAACTCGGGCATGGGCAGCGACGGGTCTGCCGCCTTCGCCGCCGCCGCGTGGGTGCGCGCCGCCGCGGTGTCCCCCCGCTGCAGGGCCAGGCGCGCCAGCAACTCGTGCGCACTGGCAGGCGCGACATCAACCGCCAACTCTGCATGTGCCCGCGCACTGTCGAATTGTCCGGCCTGCACGTACAGCGCCGCTGCGCCGATCAAGGCGGCGGCGTTTTTGCCGTCCCGGTTGATGACCTGACGATAGGCCTCAAGCGCCTCGGTGCGTTGGCCGGCGCGTTCTCTCGCGTTGGCGAGTTGCAGCCAGCCGTCGACCATGTCCGGTTCAGCCTGCAGCAACACCGCGTAGGCGGCACTGGCCTCCAGCCATTTGCCTTCCGATGCGAGTGACGACGCCCGCTGGTAACGTCGGAGGACTTCGATTTTGTCCTTGGGATCTGCGCGTTGTGTCGACGGGTCGTCTGGCTGCGAAGTGGTCTGAGAGCCGACGTAGCCCAGCGCGGCGAGTCGCTGCCGATCGGACGCCGACACGGCGGAGGGCGCGCTCACGGTGGTACCAGCGATCAGTGTGTCCAGCGCGCGCCGCATCGCCGCATGGACCTGCGCGCGTTCGTCGACGATCGAACGTGTCTCGCGAGGATCAACGGCGAGGTCAAACAACTCGTCGCGTGGCGCACGAATCAGCCGATACCGGTCGTCGGTGAGCGCATACAGCTCACTCCATCCGAAATGATACCGAGGCGACATGGCCTCCGCGTAGATGGTGGCCGGGGGGAGGTCCGTGGCACCGTCGAGTGCCGGCACGAGTGAGCGTCCGGTCAACGCCGGGTCCGCGGGGACGCCAGTCAGGCTGAGGATCGTCGGCACCAGGTCGATGTGCTGCACCGGCGCGGCGACGCGGCGTCCGGCCCCGGGACTGCCTGGACGCTTGATCACCAGCGGCGTATGGATCGTTGATCGGTACAGGAACAGGCCGTGTTCGTCCTCGCCGTGATCGCCCAGTCCCTCGCCGTGATCGGACAAGAGCACGATCGTTGCGTTGTCATAGTCGCCGCGTTCGCGCAGGGCGGCGATGACCTGGCCAACGATCGCATCGGCATAGGTGACCTCACCGTCGTAGCGGTCGCCCGACGCCGGCACCACCGGAGGCGTGTAGGGCGCGTGCGGTTCGTAGATGTGAAAAAAGAGGAAATATTTTGCGGAGGTCTGTGCGCGCAGCCAGGCCACAGCCGCGGTTGCGGTGTCCGTGCCGGCGCGCTGGACCATTCCAAGCGGGCGGTCCGGACCCGCCGCCGGCAGACGGTCGTCGTAGGTATCAAACCCTCGGTCGAGCCCGACTTGTCGTCGCAACACAAACGAAGAGACAAATGCTGCGGTGCCGTAGCCCGCGTCTTTGAGTCGAAGGGCGAGGGTTGTGGTGTCGGGTGGCACCACAAACCCCACGTTGTCCCGCACCCCATGCACAAACGGCAAGCGCCCCGTGAAGATGGACGTGTGTGAGGGCAACGTCTGCGGTGAGTGCGCGTACGCGTTCTCAAACACCACGCCGTCGGCGGCCAGTTGATCGATCGTGGGTGCGACGCCCTGGCGATAACCGTATACCGGCAACCGGTCGGCGCGCAGGGTATCAATCGAGATCACAATCACCGGTCCATCGGCGCTGTGTGTATTCGCCCACTTCGTGACGAACAGCAGTGCGATCGCGAACATGACCACCACAGTTAATCCGTAGGGCCACGTCAGGAATCTGCGGGCGGGGGAGCGATCCGACATGTGAATGTGATCAAGTATAACGATCGTCCCCCAGACGGACCGTTGGATAGTGACGTTCAACTTCTTGGTTTGGTCGAAGGGATCGCGCCGGACCCACCAGGTCCCGGAGCGGGGGCGTCCTTGCACTACCCCCTGCAACGGTCCCGTGAGCAGGCGATGAGCGTCTGCTGTTCGGGAGTGGAGGAATACATGACACAACACATGGTGAGAGTGGTCCTGATGGTCCTTTGTCTCGCTGCCAGCGCAATGCCCGCATTCGCACAAACGTTTACGGGACGCATTGACGTGATGGTGGTGGATGGCACGGGGGCGGTGTTGCCGGGCGTCACGGTCGAGTTGACCGGGCCGCAAGCGACCAACGCCGTCACGAACGAGCGCGGGGAAGCACGTTTCCTGAATCTCGCGCCAGGGAAATACGCCGTGACAGCCAGACTGTCCGGCTTTGGCGACTATCGCAATATCGACGTCCCGGTGGGTGCCGGTTCGATCGTGTCGCTGAAGGCGACGATGGCTGTGGCGGGTATGGCGACGTCGGTCGATGTGCGGGCGGTGACGCCGGTCATCGAAACGAAGCGTCAGACGATTTCGACCAACGTATCGCTTGATGAGCTGCAGGGGATTCCGACGGCGCGCGACCCCTGGGTCGTGTTGCAGACGGTCCCCAGCGTGATTGTCGACCGTGTCAACGTGGGTGGGGCCGAGTCGGGTCAGCAGTCCAACTACGTGGCGAAAGGCGCCCGCGGCGGCGAAAACACGTGGAACATCGATGGCATCGCCATCACCGACATGGGCTCGCTTGGGTCGTCACCGACGTACTACGACTTCGACATGTTCCAGGAGATGCAGATGACGACCGGTGGCGCGGATCCCACCACGCCAACGCCCGGTGTGCAGCTGAACTTCGTGCTGCGCGGCGGCACCAACTCCTGGCGTGGATCGGCGCGGTACTACTTCGAGAACAACGATCTGCAGTCCGACAACCTCTCCGACAGTCTGCGTGGGACGTTGGGCAGCTACAATCGCGTGAACACCTACAAGGACTACGGTTTTGAGTTCGGCGGTCCGATCCTCAAGAACCGTCTGTTCATGTGGGGCGCGTTTGGCAAGACCGAACCCGAGATGGACATCTACACGTACAGCGCGAACACGCGCAATCTGGTGGTGCCGTCCAAGGGCTGTGGCCCGACGGAACGGATGACCGCCGCCGGGGGCGCGTACGCACTGAGCTCGCGCGACTGCACCACGCTCGAGAACTACTCGGCCAAACTGAATGCGGAAATCAACGCGAACACGCGCGCGAATTTCACCTTCTTCCAGGGAAACAAACTGAAGGCTGGTCGTGGCGCCTCAGCCACACGTACGGCCGAGACGTCGTGGAACCAGGACGGTCCGACATCGATGTACAAGGGCGAGATCAACCGAACCGTCGGCAACAGCCTGTTCCTGACCGCGCGGTACGCCCATGTGGAAAGTGAGTTCAGCCTCGTGCCGATCGGCGGCATGGACGCGCTGCACTATCGTGACGATGCCCGGGTGCACAACGGAAGCTACTTCCAGTACGCGACCAAGCGGCCGCAGGACAACGTCAACGCCGAGGGCAACTTCTTCAAGGGCAACCACGAGCTCAAGTTCGGCTTCGGGTGGCGGTCGGCGGCGGTGACATCCGAAAGCGGCTGGCCCGGTGTCGGGATCCAGACGCGCCACGCGACGTATCCGGCCATGACGGCCGTCATCGTGCGCGACTGGGCATCAGCTTCAGAGGGCAAATACTGGAGCGCCTATGCGGGCGACACCATCAGCTTTGATCGGCTGACGGTGAACCTCGGCCTGCGCTGGGATCGTTCGATCAGCAGCATCGCGGCGGCCTCGGTCCCCGGCAACACGGTCGTGCCGAACCTGCTGCCCGCGCTTGATGCGCCTGCGGTGAAGGACGCGATTGTCTGGAACACGATCACACCGCGTGTGGGTGTGACGTACGCGCTCAACGACTCGCGGAAGACCATCGCGCGCGCAAGTTATTCGACGTTTGCGTCGCAGTTGGACGCCAATCGATCGGCACTCATTGCCTCAGCGATTCCCTATTACTCCTATGTCTACTACCGCGTGACCGATACCAACGGCAACCGGGCGGCGGACGCGGCGGAAGTGGCGGCGGGAACGTTCCTGGGGACCGCTGGATTTGATCCCAGCAATCCGCTGGGTGGCAACCCGGACACCATTGGCGACTACGGCGTGCCGCGCACGCACGAAGTGGTGCTGGGCCTCGAACACGAACTGCGCGCCAATTTCGGCCTGTCAGGGTCATTTACGTGGCGGAAGTACACGAACTTCAACTGGCTGCACCACCGCGGTGTGACCGGCGCGAATTTCGTGAGCGCCGGCAACGTGACCGGAACCGTGGCCCCGATCGGCAGCTACTCGATTCCCCTCTACAACGTGGATCCGGCGGCCCTGCCGGCAGACAACGGTCGCGTCTATGAGAACCGTCCGGGGTACACGCAGCAGTTCTGGGGGCTTGAGTTTGCCGCCACCAAACGTATGTCCAACAACTGGATGATGCGCGCGGGGTTCTCGACTGGCGAACACACCGAAGACTTCAAGGACGATGGAGCGAGGTTTGATCCCACGCCAAACCTGCCGCTCGCGGGAACGCCACTTGCCTCACCCAACGTGAGCGGCGGTCTTGTGCTGACGCAGACCGCGGGCAGCGGCAAGAGCAACGTGTTCCTGGTGGCGCCGAAGTATCAGTTCATCCTGACGTCGGCCTACCAGGCGCGATACGGCATCAACCTCGGCATGAACTACGTGGCACGCCAGGGGTATTCGACGCCGTATTACCTCGGTGAACACGCCGGCACCGAGGATGACTTGAACCCGAGCGGACGCAACATCCTGCTGTCAACCGACATCGGGGATGCCCGCCTGCCGATGGTGCATTCGTTTGATGCCCGCATCAGCAAGGTGCTGAAGGTGAGCCGTCTGACGGCAGACGTCGACCTCGACTTCTTCAACCTGTTCAACACGTCGACGATCCTCGGCCGCCAGTTTGATCTCAATGCGACCAACGGCGACCAGCCGCTCGAGATCATGAACCCGCGGGTGGTGCGACTGGGATTGCGCGTGAGGTTCTGATCCCAGTACGAAGATAGATGCACAGCGGGACATGGAGGGCTGGGAGTTTTCTTGAAAAAAAACTCTCAGTCCTTCATGTCTCGGTGTGAATTATTTTTTGGACTAACGCGCGATTGTCGCAATCACAAGCGCGTAGGTCGTGCGCGCGGTTTTTTCGAGATACGCCAGCCGCGTGCCGTCGATCGACCAGGCGGGCAGGGTCACCGCCTTGGTGGACTCGATGCGTCGGGCTTTCCCTCCGCGATCCATCACGGCAAGTTGTCCCGACTTGTCCGCAAACGCGATGAGGCCGACGCCTTTGGGCGCCCATCCAAACGTGAGGCCGGGCACGATCGGATGATTTTCCCAGTACCCCACCACTTCGCCGCCCAGCACCATGGAGTAGACGTTCACATTGCCCGACTGCGCGGCCGCAACCGCGACGGTCTCTGCAGAAATAGCGCCGCCGGTGTCCACGCCGCCACGGGCGAGATCACCACCCATGGGAGTGGCAGTCGCCGATTGAATCTTCTTTTCGGACCTGACGTCGATCTTCCACGATGGGTCGTCTGGCGAGGCCTGTCCTGACTTCCACTGCAAATAGGCGACGGCCCATGAGGGTGGGGTATCCACCTGGCGTGGTGCGCCGCCGGTGACCGGAATCACATAATGAAACGTGTTCCTGACACTGGCATCCCGATTGGCTTCGTACGTCTGCAGATACAACTCGGTCTGATCCGGGGACCAGGCCAGTTGCCGGACGAGTGGACCTTTCAGACGCCGCATGTCGAACTCGACCACCGGCGCGGACGGGGTGACGACGACGGACGCGGCGGTGGCCGGAGGGGCCTGCGCCGCCTGGCCCTCGGCAGGGCACAGCGCGAGGACACACGACAGCAATAGTGTGGACATCATCCTCAGAATCTACCACCGGCGAGCCGCGCGCGGACGCGGGCGATATCGGCC
Organism: uncultured Solibacteraceae bacterium; assembly: GCA_964423815.1. Classification (GTDB taxonomy): domain Bacteria; phylum Acidobacteriota; class Vicinamibacteria; order Vicinamibacterales; family SCN-69-37; genus SYFT01. Next base: position 62,329 of record CAYRGW010000014.1, read on the forward strand.
GCAAAAAACGCCGGCGGCGCCGTGGCGACAAAACGTTCCCCATATCGCCGCGCTTCACCGGCCTGTCCGCTCTCGAACAATTCCATCGTCAAATTAAAAAGTGCGTTGAAGTCGTTGGGGTCGAGGCTCACGGCCTTGCGCCAGGCGTCCAGGGCTTCGGGCAGACGGTTGAGCCTTGTGAGCGCCACGCCCAGGCCGGTGTAGGCGCCGGCAAGCGTGGGGTCGACCGAGAGTGCCCGTCGGAACGACGCTTCGGATGCGGCGAAGTCCCCGGTGCGCAGCTGGAGCGTCGCGATGTTCTGGTGCGAGAGCGCGCTGGTGGAATCGACCTGCAACGCGCGTTCAAACGTGCGCATCGCATCAGCAACACGCCCGCTCTGCCCGTACGCGATCCCCAGCGCATTGAGGACCTCGCTGTCGTCGGCCGACATCTCCTCGAGCAGTGGGATCGCTCGCGCGGCCGCACCCGATTCCGCGAGGTAGATCCCGAGCTTCACGCGGATGTCCCGTTGTGTGAGTCCGCGCGCCAGCGCCGATTCCAGGATGTTGATGGCGTCTGCGGGCCGCCCCGTCTGCCAGTAGACAAACGCGAGGTATCGATACGCGTCGGCGGTATCAGGTCGTCGGGTGATCACCGCGCGGAACGCCGCCACGGATTCCTCATGACGGCCGCGCGAATACAGATCGCCGGCATCGTGCAACATCTTGTCGAGATCGATCAGCTGTTTGGGGTCGTCGGCTTCCGTGTATCGCTCCCGCGCGGGTGCGGGACTGCCGCCGATATACCCGAGTGCCCTGAGGCGTTCGAGCACCGCCGTGGACTCCTCGCCGGGTTGCCCCGGTGGCGCCGTATCAAACGTCCGCAACGTATTAAAGAGCACCTGCGTGCGATCGGTGTCCGCCGACGCGAGGTTTCGTTGCTCGGCCGGGTCCGTGGTGAGGTCATACCGCTCGGGGATCGGCAGGTCGATGTATTTGTCGCGATCAACGAGCACACCTCGCAGTGGTGCCCACCCACGTGACAGGTTCGCCGTCATCGCTTCGAAGTACGACGGCCGCGTCTCACCCCGGCCTGTGGTGATGACGTCCAGGAGCGACGTGCCCGCGAGGGTGGTGTCGGCTGGTGCCCCGACCGCGTCAAGGACCGTCGGCACCACGTCCACGTGCCGCACGGGTGTGTCGATCGTGCGTCCCCCGGACGCCGCCGCGCCGTCGGGTGTGACCTCCGCAATAATGAGCGGCACCCGCAACGTGGCGTCATACGCAAAAATGCCATGGGTGAGTTCGCCATGTTCACCGAGGCTTTCGCCGTGGTCGGCCGTGACGATGACGAGTGTGGGGCGCGACAACGTCCGGAGCTGATCCAGCAGTGGCGCGAGCGCAGCGTCGGTCCAGGCGACTTCCCCGGCATAAGGATCAGCTGCGTACTGCGTGTCGTAGGGGGCCGGCGGACGATACGGCGCGTGGGGATCAAAGACGTGCACCCAGCTGAACCACGGCGTCTGTTGTTGCCCGATCCACGCCGTGGCGGCACCCACAACCTGATCGGCCCGTCGCTCCGGCAGCTCGAAGTCCACGGTCGGACCCGACTCGGGCAGGCGGTCGTCGTAGACATCAAATCCCTGGTTCAGTCCGAAGCGCTGATCGAGGGGGAACGCGCCGACAAACGCGCCGGTGGCAAATCCCAGTGCTTTGAGGCGTGTGGCCAGGGTGACCTCGCCCGCCCGCACGCGATACCCGGTGTTGTCGCGAACACCATGTTGGTACGGATACAACCCTGTGAAGAGGCTGGCGTGCGACGGCAGCGTGACGACCGCGTGTGCGTGCGCAAACGTAAATCGTGCGCCGGATGCCGCGAGCGCGTCGAGTCGCGGTGTCGCAGCGCGTCCGCCGTACGACCCGAGCGCGTCACCACGCAAGGTATCGATCGAGATGACCAGCACATTGCGATCCGCTGTGCGCTGCAGCGTGAAGGCCGGTGCCGGCCAGAACCACCACGCCGCCACAGCGACCGCCGCGGCAATCGCACCCCCGTATATCGCCTTCATCGTCCTCCTGCCGCCGCCGCACGTACGGCGGCCGCGCGTTCGGGCAGCCCGAACATGATGTAGAGATCGCCGGCCGTTTTATAGGTCTCCGGCGACGGCGCGACCTGCAGCAACTCGACAATCGCGCGATCGGCATCGGCGACGCGGCCGGTTGCGGCCAGCAGCATGGCGAGCCCGGTGCGCGCGCGGATGTTTTGTGGGTAAAGACGAATCTCTTCGCGCAGCATGGGTTCCGCTTCCGTGTATCGCTCAAGTCGTGCGAGTGCGTCGCCCAGAAAAAAATGGAGATCGCTGGCCTGAATGGGCCGCAGGGCAAAACGGGTGCGTGCCTGCTGCAGCAGCGACACCGCCGCCGCATAGTCACCGCGGTTGTACTGCAGCAACCCCTGCACCATGAGTGTCATCGGCAGGGTGGGATCGGCCTGTTCGGCGAGACCCGCCTGTCGCACTGCCTCATCGTCGCGCCCCTGTGTGAGCGCAATGTTGGCCAGGGCTTGATGGGCGGCGGCGGGAGCCCGTGGAATCGCCAACTCGGCGTAGGTGCGTGCGTCATCCAACCGATTGAGTGAGACGAGCACGGACGCAGCGCCGAGCAGACCTGAGGGTTCGTCAGGTTTGCGGGTGACGACCTCCCGCCACGCGCGGTAGGCCTCGGGCAGTTGTCCCAGGCGCACCAGTGTGGTCGCGTATTGCGACCACACATCAGTCATGTCCGGGTCTTCTTTCAGGATCGCGGCCAGGCCTGCCGCGCCCTCCACAAACCGCAGGGCGCTGAGATGGTCAATTGCCTCGCGATACATCCGGAGGATGTGCGCCTTGTCCTTGGGGTCCGGCAGCGCGCTGGTTGGCGATGAGGGCGTGGTGGTCTGGGTGCCGACGTATCCCAGCGCGGCGAGGCGCTGGCGATCGGCGTCCGACACCGCGGAGGGGGCATCAATCGGGCGGTTGGCCACCAGTGTCGCCAGGGCCGTGCGGAGCGCGGCGGCTGCCGGTGTGCGATCGGTGATCAGGTTGGTGCGTTCGTCGGGATCCTGCTCAAGGTCGTACAACTCTTCGCGTGGGGCCTGGATGAACCGATAGCGCTCATCGGTCAGCGAGGTGAGTTCGCTCCAGCCAAAGTGATACCGCGCGTACAGCGCTTCGGCGTAAATCCCCTGAGGTGTGATCGTGCCGGACCCGTCCAGCAGCGGCATCAGGTTGCGGCCACGCAGTCCCGCCGGCGGCGCCACCGCTGCGATGGCCGCGATTGTGGGCAGCAGGTCGATGTGTTGCACGTGGTCGGAGCGTCGTGACCCGCCCCCCTGGCCATCCGGCAGCTTCACGAGCAGGGGGACACGCATGACCTCGTCATACAGGAAGAGGCCGTGCTCCTCTTCGCCGTGGTCCCCGAGTCCCTCGCCGTGGTCGGCGGTGATGATGATGGTGGCGTGGTCGTAGAGGCCGCGGCGTTTGAGGGAGGCCAGCAGGCGGCCCACGATGTCGTCCGCGTAGGCGACCTCGCCGTCGTAGGGGTCAGCGAGACCCTGGTAGGCGGCCGGCGGCGCGTACGGTTTGTGCGGTTCGTAGATGTGGAAAAACGCAAACGCGCGTGAGTCGGACAACGTGTCGAGCCAACGGTCCGTGGCCTCCAGCGTCTGGAGGCCAGGCCGTTGCACCTGTCCGGGTGAGCGGTCGGACGCTGCTGCCGGGAATTGTGCGTCGTACGTGGTGAATCCCTGGGCCATCCCGGTCTCGGCGCGCAGGACAAACGACGACACAAACCCGCCGGTCTGATAACCGGCGCCGCTCAGGAGCTCCGGCAGGCTCACGGCGTCCATGCTCAAGGTGAATCCGAGGTTGTCGCGGACGGCGTGCTCAAACGGCAACTGCCCTGTGAACATGGACGCGTGGGAGGGCAGCGTCTGGGGGGCGTGGGCGTACGCACGATCAAAGGTGATGGCGTCCCTGGCAAAAGCGTCGAGTGCCGGCGTCCTCCCGGCCGTGTAGCCGTAGCGCGGCAGGCGGTCTGCCCGCAGGGTGTCGATGGAGATGAGGACGATCAGCCCCGGTGGCGTCGGACGCATCAGCCACCAGCCGACGGCCAGCAGGGCGACCAGGCCTGAACCCGCAAAAATCGCGCGCCAATTCATCGGTTCCGAGTATCTCCCAGCTTCGAACCCCGGATGTCGCGTTTGGGTTGGGCTGCAGTGAGTTGTTTCACTCTTGCGTCCGTTTGCGTCAGAAACAGCCCCGCAGCGACATCCCCTAAATACTTGATTTTGCTGCGTCATTGACTTGTTACACAACAGGGGGGTAGTATCCGGCACCCTTAAGTACTGGCCTTGGTAGGACACGTTCGTCACGGTGTGAACGGGTCCGGGCAGGGCAAGTCTCGGAATGGGCAATGGAGGAGGAGTGAATACGATGCAGAAAGCGATACGAGCAGTCGCGTTGGTCGCCGGAATCCTGGCGCTGACGGCAGGAGCGGCTCACGCACAGGCGCGTGGCCAGATCTTCGGGAAAGCCACAGACACATCGGGCGGCGTGCTGCCGGGTGTGACGGTGACGGTCACAGGGGGCCAGTTGCAGCAACCCCTGACGGCAGTCACCACGGACACGGGGGCCTACCAGTTCCCGGTGGTGCCAATTGGCAATTACACGGTGACGTTTGAGTTGAGTGGCTTCAAGAAGTCCACGCGGCCGAACGTGCCGGTCACCTCCGGCTTCAACGCCGAAATCAACGCCACGATGGAAGTGGGCAGCATGACGGACGAAATCACCGTCTCGGCCGCCGCCCCTGTGGTGGACACCAGAAAGACGACGACGGGTGGAACGTTCACCGCGGAAATCCTTGAGAAGATTCCGACGGCGCGTGACCCGTGGCAGATCATCAACATGACGCCGGGCGTGCAGGCCGGTCTCAACGTTGGTGGCTCGTCCTCAGGCCAGCAGGTCGGTCTCTCGTCGCGCGGCACGGCCGCGTCGGTCCAGTGGAACCTCGAAGGCGGATCCATCACGGACCTGTCCTCCAACTCGTCGCCGTCGTATTTCAACTTCGACGCGTTTGAACAGATCTCGGTGGTCAACGGCGGCGGCGACGTTTCCGTGCAGTCCTCGGGTCTGTCGATCAACCTCGTGACCAAGAGCGGATCCAACGTGTTCAAGGGGTCGATCGTCGGCACCTTTGAGAACGACAAGATGCAGAACCGCAACGTGGATGAAGACCTGTTCAGCCGCGGCACGGGTGGTTTCCTCTCGGGCAATCCGATCAAGCGCATCTACACGGCGTCGATCGAATACGGCGGTCCGGTGCTCAAGAACAAACTGTGGTGGTGGGCGGCGGCCGACCGGCAGGACATCAACGTCGGCGTCCT
>CAYRGW010000015.1:0-12995 GCA_964423815.1 uncultured Solibacteraceae bacterium
CGGCGGGGCTGAAGCCCACGCCCTACACGGACGTGTTCGTCTTCGTAGGGCGTAGGCTTCAGCCCCGCCAAAGTTCCTCGTAGGGCGTGGGCTTTAGCCCCGCCACAGTTCCTCGTAGGGCGTGGGCTTCAGCCCCGCCACAACGCTCGCGTTCCGATCGCCTCCAGAATTTCCTCCCGCGAAAACGACTCGGAGCCCCAGAAGGGGTACGCACCGGCCTCGGTGGTCAGGCCGGCACGTAGGGGGTTCGCCACCATATAGGCGGTCACGATCAGGGGATCTTCGTCCTCCCTAAGGACACGGTCGAAGAATCCCGGTTGCCAGAGGGGACACCCGTGGAGCTGCACATGTGCGTGACCGGAGGTCTGTTTCGCGCGACGCACGAATCCGGCGACGTCGGCTGACTCCTCCACTCCGATCGTCAGCAGGTGAAGGTGATCGGGCATGAAGCAGTACGCAGAAACCGCAACGCCGGTCAGAGACGCAGATCGCAGAAAGTGCGAGAGCGTGAGATCGACAACAGCGGGACAGACAAAATGTGGCCTCCGATGAAAAGTGCATACCGTCAGGAAATACCCACCAAATCCCCTGTAGGTGATGCCGATCAGCCGTGGCGGTCTCGCCATACTACGTCCCGGAGAATGCAAGGCGCGGGCCGTTCGACACGGCGGGGCTGAAGCCCACGCCCTACACGGACGGACTGGCGACGACGGGGCCGGCGACCTGCGGCGGGGCTGAAGCCCACGCCCTACTTCAGGCCGGTGCGGGCGCGCGTGAGGAGATCGTCGATGGGGCGCATGACGCGGTAACTCGGCAGGTCGTCGAGGAAAACGGCGGTCGCTTCGCCGTTGCGCGCGAGGCAGCGATCAAATTCCGACGCCGCCTCCGGGTAGGCGCCCAGCGCGAGATACGCGCGACCGAGGCTGAACCGTCCAAGCCAGGTGTCGGCGAGTTTTTGCGCCGCTTCGAATTGGGTCAAGGCGTCGCGTGATCGGCCCGCCGCCAGTGCCGCCTCCCCCTTGAGGAGCGCGGCGTAGATGCGCGGTTCGTTTTCCAGCCGGTTGTCCATTTCGACGGCGATCACCTCGGCCTCCGCCGGCCGGCCCGCACCAATCATCACCTTGGCGGCCGTGTAGAGGATGCCGTCTTCCCGGCCGGCGGTCACCGCCTCGCGGGCCGCCCGGAGCGCCGCCGTCCTGTTGCCCTGCGCCAGCAGCACCTCGGCCTTGATTGCGAGCCTGCGTCCCACCGACACCAGGTTCTTCGCCGCCCGGTCCTGCGTGATCGCGGCCTCAAGCATGGTCAGGGCCTCCGCGTCCCGGCCCTCGAACAACGCCTGATCGATGCGGCCACTGGCGGCATCCGCCTTCGCATCAGGGGACACGAGCGCCCCGAGCCGATCCCATGTGGCTGCGGCCTCCGCTGCATGACCAAGCGCCAGATGGGAGAGTCCCATCGCGACATACGCCTTCACCCGTTCGGGGTTGAGCTGCAGCACGTCATTGGCCAGCGTGATGGCCTGATCGAAGTTGCCGGCGTACATCGCAAACAGCGACGCGTTGTTGCGACGGATCACGTTGGTCGGATAGATCTCGGACGCGCGAAGGCCCGTGTCGAGCGCCCTGGCCAACTCGCGCCGCTGAAACTGCGCCACCGCGAGATTCGCCAGTCCCGCCGAGTCGGCCGGATACTGAGCCGCCAGCGCTTCAAATTCTTCCAGGGCCTTGTCCGAGTTGCGTTTGAAGAGGTAGTACCCGCCGCGTGTGCGGAATTTCTCGCGCTCCGTCATGCGCTCCAGGTGCGAAAGGGCTTCGAGATAACTGGCCTCGGCTTCCGCAGGCCGACGAAGGTTGGAGTACGTGGCCGCAAGGCCGGCATGCGCGCGGCCGAAGTCAGGGTCGATCGCCAGCGCGCGCTGATACGCCGCGATGGCCTCTTCCTGTTTGCCCGCCCAGCCGAACTCCTGCGCTTCAGCGTAGGCTTTCGCCGCATCGAGTGACGCGGCCGTGAACGTCTCAGCATCACTGACGGCGGTGTCGGTCTTGGTGTCACCCAGGGTCTGACGGACGCGCGCCGCCGCGCGGCCCACGGCCTCAAGGATTTGATCCTTCGCAGGCGCGGAGGTCGTCCAGTCGAGCAGGACCTCATCACTCTCCGCGCGGGTCGCGGTAACGCGCAGTGCCACGCCCCCCCCCTGTGACGTCACGTTGCCGCCAACGATCACATCCAGGCCTTCACGCATCGAGACCAGTTTCGCGATCGACGGGTCGAGGGTGGCCCCCGCCTGCAGGGTGGACGCCAGACGGAGCGCATCACGGCGCGGATAGGCGGAGATGAACGACGCGCCTTCGACGCCGACGGCCATCGCCTGTTCGACAAGGCCGGTGAACACCGGGTCGCCCGTCTGGTTCACGAAGTCGGCAATGAGCACCGACACCGGCTCTGTGGGCTGCACCACGTCGCCTCTGGAGAACCACCACGTGCCAAACACAAGGCCGGTCGTCAGGACCACCGCCCCGGCCATCATCGCCGTCGTCAGCCTGCGCGCCTCAGGAATCAACACGCCCGCATCATCGAGTCTGGTGAGCGCGTGCACCAGGTCGGAGGTCGTCAGGTACCGGTCGTCAGGACTGAGTTGCAGGCACTTTGTGATGACGGCGTCAAAATCCGGCGGGACGTTAGGATCACGCGTCACCAGCGGTTCCGGGGCGCGCGAAATTCGATCGGTCAGCGTCTCCCACGCGGACTTGCCCGGTTCAGCAGAACGACGCCCCAGCAGCAAATCCGTCAGGATCAACCCGAACGCGTAAATGTCGGTGCGGTGATCCACCGGCTCGCCCTTCGACTGCTCGGGCGACATGTATTCCAGCGTTCCGATGACCGCGCCGTCATTGCCGGCCGATCCCGCCCCCTGAACGGCGATGCCGAAGTCCATGATCAGCGCGTGGCCCTCGGCGTCCACCATGATGTTCGCGGGTTTGAGATCACGATGCACCACACCGGCGTCGTGCGCGGCCTCAAGGCCCGACGCTATCTGCCGCGCCAGCGGCAGGACGCGGTCGATGGGCAACCGGCCCTCGCGTTTGAGGACCGTCGAGAGATCCTCGCCCTCGATAAACGACATCGTGATGTATTTGGTCCCGTCGATGTCACCGAGGTCATGGATGCGGACGACGTTGCGATGGGTGACCTGCCGTGCGAGCAGCAGTTCCTGCTTGAAGCGCCGTTCGGCGTCGGCGGTATGCGACGGGTCGGCGGCGGCATCGGGCCGGATGACTTTCAGCGCCACGACCACGTTGAGGGTGGTATCCCAGGCCTGATAGACCACGCCCATCCCGCCCACGCCGAGTTGTTTGATGATGCGGTAACGTGTGCCGAACTCATCGCCGCCATGCAGGTGCGCGACGCTGCGTGGGCGCACGGTCGGCGTGTCACTCAGCCGGGTCTCGTCGGAGGGGCGGGTCTCATCCCCGCTGCGCGTCTCGTCGTCGTTCATGCCCTGGACGATTATGTCCCCAAACCGGACACCTGGATCCGCCCTGCTGAAAATCCAACAGCGCTGAGCACTTTTCAACACCCAGTGATGATGGGCACGTGATTCGTCCGGTCGTGGACACACGGGGCGTAGGCATGTGACTTGCCTTCTCTACGGGTGCAACGCACGTTTGATAGCCACTGACAGGAGGCTGTATGGGCCGCGCCACTCTCCCCTGGGCATCCATCATTCTTGGCATCTCACTGCTGGGCCCCGCCTGCGGCGGGGGCTCATCCAGCTCCCCGACAAGCCCCGGGACGGGAACGGTGGCCTATTCGGTGGCGGATTTCATCACAGCCGTGGCCTGGATCGACGGCGGTAGCGCATCGCAGACCGCCGCGCTGCCCGGCGTGTCCGGGTCCCTCTCGGTGACACCGACCACAAGCACGGGCGTGATCAATGGCGGTTCACGCGTCGTGCGCCTCCGGACGTCGGGGCCGATCACCAACGTATACGTCACCATCAAGGGCGTGGACCGGACGGTCACCGGTGCGTGGAATCTCGCAGTCTCCGGCTCGCCCACCGACACCTACATCATCGTCACGTTCTCAAGGAACATTCCGGTGACCCCGTTCACGATGTCGATCGTGGTCGCGTCGGGCAGCCAGGTGAGTGCCGCCGCCGATGTGTCGACCGTTGTGCACAACGCGGCGACCGGCGATGTGCAAGTCAGTGTGACGTGGGATACGCCCAGTGACGTGGACCTGCACGTCATCGAGCCGGGGGGACGCCGCATCTACTGGGCGGACAAGGTCTCGCCCACCGGCGGGACGCTGGACCTGGACTCCAACGCCTCCTGCACCATCGACAACGTGAACAACGAGAACATCCGATGGGCATCGGCCCCGAGCGGCACCTATACGGTCGCGTTGGACTACTACGCCGACTGTGGCGCCGGGCCCACACGGTATGTCGTGACGGTCAACAATGGCGGATCGCAGTCGGTGTTCAGCGGGACGTTCCAGCGCGCCGATCAGGACAATGCCGAACGGCGCGTGATCACGACCTTCACCAGGGGGACAGGATTCCTGCGCACGACGGCGACGCCACCATCCCATCTGGCGATTCTGGCGCAGCCGAGAATGCGCAAAGGTCAGTAATACACAACGACCCGGAAGTTGCCGGAGTTGTCGTTGAGGAAGTCATCGTTCACGCCGAGGAACAGTCGTCCCCCGGTGCGGATGCGGATGGGGCCGGTCTCGTCACCGAGAAAACAATAGTCGGTGGACCGGTCCCCGATTTTTCCGACAAGGGCGGCCGCGTTCGGACTGGGCGTTGGCCGGCGTCTCGCACCTGGGATCTACTCCGATCGCATCGCCGCCATCGGCGCCACCGAGGCCGCGCGCCGGGCGGGTGCCAGGCTCGCCCCCAGCGCCATGAGGACGGCAATCGCTGCGCCCACGACATACGCCAGCGGCTCGAGGGTGCTGAGCGAAATGCCGAAGTCCTCGCCATTGAGGCGCACAAACGCGACCGCGATGAGCAGCCCGACCGCAACGCCCGGCGTGACAAGTTTGATGACATCGATGAGGACCATGCGCACCACACGGCGCCGCGATGCACCGAGCGCCACCCGCACCGCGATTTCCCGGATCCTGGTCGCAACCATGAGCCCGACGACTCCGTAGATGCCGAGTGCGGACAGCAGAAGCAGCACGCCGCCTACAACACCTGCGACCATCGACTGGTTCAGAAAATCGTTGACGCTTTTCTCCCGGAGCCAGACGCCGGTGACGACGCTGGTGTGGTGAAACTCGGGATCGAGCTCACGCACCGCGTTCTCGATGGCTGCGGTCAACTGCATCGCCGGCTCACCAGGCACACTCCGTGCGATGAGCATGAGGCGTGGCCCGCCACCCAGGTCGTCATTGACGCGCACCGAGTCCCGCTCCACATTTGAATGCTGTGCCAGTGGGACCAGCACCTGGGCGCGATCCGTGCTCATTTGTGACGTCGGAAAGTCGCTGGTGACCCCCACCACGGTGAGCACGCGCTCGGTCGTCTCCCCTGCCGCAAATGCCAACGTCTGCCCAACCGCCTCACGCCCCGGGAACATCCGGTCGGCGAGGACCTGCGAAATGATGGCGACACCTTCGGCGCCCGCGCCATCCTCGACGCCGAACGTGCGGCCGCGCAGAAGCGGGATGCCGAGTGTCTCGAGATACCCTTCGCCCACGCGCGTCACGTGGACAGGCGCAACCTTCGGCGCCTCGTTGGCCGACGGCACGGTTGCCACGCGGGTGATGCGGTAGCGGAAATCCAGGGGCGTGCCGTCCGCGAGTGTGACCGCGGCCACACCGTTTGAGCCTGACAGTGCCTCACGGGCGGTCCGCACCTTGAGCCAGGCGTGCTCGTCCTCGAATGCGTCGAGATTCAGGGGCGCTGCGTAGAGCAACTCCGAGTCAAACCCCAGGTCGTCGGTCGCCGTGGCCCGCACGCGGTCGAGCGTCATGCCGCTGAGCACAAGCAGGGGCGTGGCGATCGCGACCTGCAAGGCGACGGCCACACGATGTACCCTGCCCACCCGCGCTCTGCCAGCCCCGGCGTCATCCTTCAACACCGTGATGATCACCGGGCGACTGAAACGCGCCGCGGGCAGCCAGCCGAACATCAGGCTGCTGCCGAAGCACAACCCCACGCAGATGCCAATCATCTGAAGATCCACCCGCAGCGCGCCCGCGATCTTCTCAGGCAGGGGCTGGCCCATCCACCACGCCGTCACCGGCGGAATGCTGAACAACACGAGTGACGCGAGCACGGCGCCGAGGGCCGCGAGCACGACTGATTCGGCGAGCAATTGTTGCATCAGGCGTCCGCGGCTCGCGCCGATCGCCTGGCGGATGGACAGCTCACGTTCGCGCATGGCGCTGCGCACCTGCACCATGCCCGCGATGTTCAGGCAGACCACCAGCAGCGGCAACGAGGCCAGCGTCTGCAGGACTCCCTTGATCACACCGACCTCGGACGCTTGCAGTGCCCCCACCGGGTGATAGGGCTCCACGGTCCCGACCCTGAATTCATTGGTGGCGCGATGTTCCCGCGCCAACTGCGCGGTGATCGTTCCAACGGTGCCGCGCGCCTGTTCGATGCTCGTGCCTGGCGCGAGGCGGGCATGGAGATTCACCCACTCCGTGCCGCGATCAAACCGCACGGCGGTGTCGGCGAGGATGCGCGGGTGCCGTTCGAGGGGAACAAAGAGACCCGGCATCATCACCCCGAGGTGACCGCTGAAGGTCTGCGGTGCGATCCCGACCACGGTGTGCGATACCTCGTTGATCACGATCGGCGTGCCGACGACCGCAGGGTCGCCCCCCAGCCGTCGCTGCCAGAATTCGTGCGTGATGACCACGATGGGGTCGGTGGTGTCGCGCAGTCCCGCACCCTGGGCCAACGGCACGTCGAGCGCCGTGAAATAGTTGGGTGAGACGAACATGGCCTGCGCGGTTGTCTCGCCCCCCAGCGACGCGTCGAGGGTGAGGTCCACCGCTGCGGGAGCCCACCCAATCGCCGACATCCCGACGGTCGCGTCCCTGAGGGCGACATAGTCCGGATACGACCACAGGCTCGTCGCCTGGCGCGGCCCATTCGTGGTGGTCACCAATTCGACCAGGCCGTCCGTATTGAGGCCGGGAGGCTCCATCGTGAATATCCGGCTGCCGTACGGCACCGCGATGACCGGCACCATCCCGATGCCGAGCGACAACACACACACAAACGTAAACGCCGGAGCGCCCGCCAACGCCCGGACGGCCAACTTCACATCGCGCCAGATTCCCATCAACATATCCATGCGGGAGCTTACGGGAAGACGGCCTGGAGGTTGTCACCAAACGGTGAGCAGTCCCTGAGATTGCCATGAATGTAGAATCCACAGCCATGGACACAACCTCCTTTGATCGCCTCCGGCTTGAGCTGTCGGTCAACGCCAAGAACGGGGTGGACTTCATCGCGTCGGCCACCGTGGTGTGGCTGATTCTTGGGTACGTCTGGACCTTGCCGTATTCGGCCTACGACCGGAGCGTTCTGACGTTCATCGTCGGCAGCATCACGATCCCGCTGGCGTTTGGGTTGTCCAAGGTGTTCAAGACCAGTTGGAAGTCGCCCGGGAATCCACTCGAGCCCCTGGGGCTGTGGCTGAACTTCGCGCAGCTGTTCTACTTTCCGTTCCTGGTCTTCATGCTGCTGACGGACCCGGACTTCTTCATCATGACCTACGCCATCATCACGGGCGCTCATTTCTTCCCGTACGCCTGGTACTACAAGTCCATGGCCTTCGCCGTCATGGCGGGCGTGATCTCGGTCGGCGCGCTGTTGCTTGGCCTGGCGCTTCCGGCTGATCGGATGTACGTGCTGCCCTTTGTGATGGCCGGCGCGCTCGCGGTGCTGGCCGTGCTGCTGATGGTGGCGTGGAGGACGAACGTACGCGAGTGGCACCGTGTGCCCGGAGCGTAATGCGCACGTTTCATCAGATCCTCGTCAACACCGTCGTCGCCTCGATCACGAACTCCACGCTCTGGTTTGCGCTGACCTTCTGGGTCTACCTGGAGACCCGGTCGGTCTTTGCGACGGGCATCATCGCCGGCATTTACGTCGGCACACTTGCCGTGTCCGGCTTCTGGTTCGGGAGCATCGTTGACCACCACTACAAACGGTCGGTGATGTTGCTGTCGAGCGCGGTGTCGTTTCTCTTTTATGGGCTTGCGCTCGGGCTGTTTGTGTCGGTGCGCCGTGACGCGTTCACGGAGCTCGACCAGCCCTACCTCTGGCTGCTGATCGTGCTCGTCATGGTCGGCGTGCTGGCGGGCAATCTGCGCACGATCGCGCTGCCGACCCTGGTCACGGTTCTGATTCCGGAGGACCGGCGCGACAAGGCCAACGGCCTGGTCGGGATGACGACCGGACTCGCGTTCCTGACGACCTCGGTGATCAGCGGATTCCTGGTCGCGTGGGGTGGGATGCGCGGGACCCTGGTGTTCGGACTGGGCCTCACGCTCCTGGCATTTCTGCATCTCCTCGTCCTGAAGGTCGAGGGTGATCGCATTGCGTCCGACGCCAAACCCGAGGAAAAGAAGACGGTTGATCTGAAGGGCACGATCGCCCTGGTCACGAGCATCAACGGACTCATCGCGTTGATCCTGTTTGCCACCTTCAACAACTTCCTTGGCGGCGTCTTCATGGCGCTGATGGATGCGTACGGGCTGTCGCTCGTCTCGGTGCAGACCTGGGGTCTGCTCTTCGGGGTGCTGAGCACCGGCTTCATCATCAGCGGCATTGCGATCTCAAGGACCGGGCTCGGCCAGAACCCGCTGCGCACGCTGCTGCTCGTCAACGTGATCGCATGGATCGTCTGCATGTTCTTCACGATTCAGTCGTCGATCGTGCTCCTGGCCCTCGGCATGTTCATCTGGATGTCGATCGGTCCGTATGCGGAGGCGGCCGAACACACGACGCTCCAGAAGGTGGTGCCGATGGAACGGCAAGGGCGCGTCTTTGGCTTCGCCCAGAGTGTCGAGCAGGCGGCGGCCCCGCTCACCGCCTTCCTGATCGGCCCGCTCACCGAGTTCATTGTGATTCCCTTCATGACCGACGGCGGCGGCGCCCGGACGATTGGCGGATGGTTCGGCACCGGCCCCGCCCGCGGCATCGCGCTGGTCTTCACCGTCACCGGAATGATCGGGCTGGTGGTGACGCTGCTCGCGTTTAAATCACGCGCCTACCGGGAGCTCTCGGCGCGGTATCGCGCGGAATAACGGGCACGGCGCGGCTACGCCGACGCCCTACATCCGGACAACGTAAGCGGCGAGGTGTTCGCCGGTCAGCGTCGACTTCTTCTTGACCAGGTCCGCGGGCGTTCCTTCAAACACCACCTCCCCGCCGTCGTGACCGGCACCAGGCCCCAGGTCGATGATCCAGTCGGCATGCGCCATCACCGCCTGGTGGTGTTCGATGACGATGACGGATTTGCCGGCGTCAACGAGTCGGTCAAGCAAGCCGAGGAGTTGCTCGACGTCGGCGAGGTGGAGGCCGGACGTCGGTTCGTCGAGAATGTAGACGTCGCCTTTGTCGCCCATCTGCGTGGCGAGTTTGAGGCGCTGGCGTTCCCCGCCTGAAAGTGTGGTGAGCGGCTGGCCGAGACTGATGTAGCCAAGGCCGACGTCGACGAGGCGCTTCAGGATGGCATGCGCTGCCGGAAGGTGTGCCGGGCCCGTGCCGAAGAACTGCTCGGCCTCACTCACCGGCATCGTCAGCACTTCGGAGATGTTCTTGCCTTCGACGCTGCTCAGGCCAGGGCCGCCTGCCCTGAGCCCAGTCGAAGGGAACTTGTATTTGAGCACCTCGGCCTGGAAACGCCGCCCCTCACACTCCTCACACATCGTGGCGACGCCGGCCATCATCGCAAGGTCGGTATAAATGACCCCGGCACCGTTGCAGGCCGGACACGCGCCCTCGGAGTTGGCGCTGAAGAGCGCCGGCTTCACGCCGTTGGTTTTCGCAAACGCGGAACGAATGGGGTCGAGCAAGCCCGTGTAGGTCGCGGGATTGCTCCGACGTGACCCACGAATCGCACCCTGATCGATGGACACCACACCATCCTTGCCGGACACCGACCCGTGAATCAGTGAACTCTTGCCCGAGCCGGCCACCCCGGTCACCACAACGAGCACACCAAGCGGAATGTCCACGTTGACGTCTTTCAGGTTGTGTGTCTTCGCGCCTCTGACTTTCAGCGCGCCTGTTGGCTTCCGTACCACCGCCTTGAGCGCCGCCCGGTCATCGAGATGCCGGCCGGTCAGAGTCTTGCTGGCCCGCAACCCGTCCATCGTGCCTTCGAAGACGACCTCCCCGCCGGCACTGCCCGCACGTGGCCCGAGGTCCACGATGTGATCGGCGATCGCCATCACCTCGGGTTTGTGTTCGACGACGAGCACGGTGTTGCCCTTGTCTCGCAGGCGCAGGAGCAACTCGTTCATGCGCTGGATGTCGTGCGGGTGCAGGCCAACCGTCGGTTCGTCAAACACATACGTCACATCGGTCAGCGACGACCCGAGGTGGCGGATCATCTTGGTGCGTTGTGCTTCACCGCCTGAGAGTGTGCCCGACGGCCGGTCGAGCGAGAGGTAACCCAGCCCGATCTCCACAAACGCGTCGAGGGTGCCCCGCAGCGACGCCAGGAGTGGTGCCACCGACGGCTCCTTGAGATCGCGCACCCAGGCGGCGAGGTCGCTGATCTGCATCGCGCACGTCTCGGCAATGTTGATTTTTTTAATTCTGGAGGACCGCGCGGCCTCGTTCAGGCGTGTTCCCTTGCAGTCGGGACACGTGGTGAACGTCACCACCCGCTCCACAAACGCCCGGATGTGCGGCTGCATCGCATCCACATCCTTGGAGAGGTACGACTTCTGGATCTGCGGAATGATCCCCTGATAGGTCAGATTGATCCCGTCGATCTTGATCTTCGTCGGCTCCTTGTAGAGCAGATCGGCCAGTTCCTTCTTGCTGAATTTTTTGATCGGCTTGTCCGCATCAAAAAAGCCGCAGCCGCGGAAGATGCGGCCATACCAGCCGTCCATGCTGTACCCGGGCACCGACAGGGCTCCATCGTTGAGCGACTTGCTCTCGTCGTAGAGCTGGGTCACGTCAAAGTCGGTGACCGATCCCATGCCCTCACAACGAGGACACATGCCGCCGGTGATGGAAAACGTCCGCGACTCCTTCCTGGTGGTGCCACCACGCTCGAACGTGACCGCCCCCGCGCCGGACACGGACGCCACGTTGAAGGAAAACGCCTGCGCGGAGCCAATGTGGGGTTTGCCGAGCCGGCTGAAGAGGATGCGCAACATCGCGTTGGCATCCGTGACTGTGCCCACGGTGGACCGCGAGTTCGCGCCCATCCGTTCCTGGTCCACGATGATCGCCGTCGTGAGGCCATCGAGCACGTCCACGTCCGGCCGCGCGAGGGTGGGCATGAACCCCTGTACAAACGCGCTGTACGTCTCGTTGATCATCCGCTGCGACTCGGCGGCAATCGTGCCAAAGACCAGCGACGACTTGCCCGAGCCGGACACGCCGGTGAACACCGTCAGCCGGCGCTTCGGGATCTCGACGCTGACATCCTTCAGGTTGTTGACGCGTGCGCCTTGCACACGGATCAGGTCGTGGGTGTCGGCGGCGTGTGGCGCGGAGGCAGGGCGGCGGGGCACAGCGGACGATCCTGCCACCTGATCGCAGGTGTTGTCCAACACGGCACGGGGGCCGGTGCCCGACCCGAAGTAACCTAGGGCCTTGAACGCCTCCGCACCCAGCATCACCGTGCTCGTCAACCCCTCCGCCGGCGGCACGACCACGCCGACACTCGCTGATGACATCGCCGCGGCGTTCGCCGCGCTCGGTGTCAGCCCGCGCATGGTCAGCTTCCAGCCTGATGACGATGTGGTCGAACTGGCACGGGAGGCAGCCCGCACATCCAATGTGGTCGTGGCGGCGGGCGGCGACGGCACGGTCAACGCGGTCGCAGGGGTGGTGGCGGGAACCGACGTCGCCCTGGGTGTGCTCCCGGTCGGAACGCTCAACCACTTTGCCAAGGACCTCAACCTTCCTGCGGACATCGCTGAGGCAGTCGCGACGATTGTGGCCGGGCGCATCGTCCGTGTGGACGCCGCCGAGGTCAATGGCGAACTCTTCATCAACAACTCCTCGATTGGTGTGTACCCCAACGCCGTCGAAATCCGCGAACGACTGCGCGAGTCAGGTCGCGGCAAGTGGGTGGCGATGGCAATCGCGTCGTGGCGCGTCGTCCGCACCTATCGCGGCCTCCGCGTGAACCTCTCGATGAATGGCCGTTCCTTCTCCACACGCACGCCGTTTGTGTTTGTCGGCAACAACAAATACGTGCTCGACGGTCTGAAGGTCGGGAAACGTGAAGGCCTGACAAGCGGACAACTCTTCGTCTACCTCGCCCCCCGGATCGCGACGCGCGACCTGCCCATGCTCGTGCTCCGCACAGTCTTCGGCCACCCGGCGTCCATGGGGGTCTTCGAGATCATCCCCACCACCGATCTGACCATCGAGACCACCAGCTCGAGACGGGTGATCGTCTCACTCGATGGCGAGACGACGACGTTGAGATTGCCGCTCCGGTATCAGGCCCGTCCGGGCGTGTTGAAGGTGATCGCGTAATGCGCACGATCGTCCACACCTCGGATCTGCACTTTCCCCGGGTGGACGCGCGGATGGTCGCATCGCTGGTGACGTGTATCAATGGCCTCTCCCCCGATCTGGTGGTCGTGTCCGGGGATCTGACCCAACGCGCCCGCCGCAGCCAGTTCCTCCAGGCTGCGGGGTTCCTGAAGTCGCTCACGCCTCGGGTGCTCGTCGTTCCAGGCAATCACGACGTGCCGATGTTCAACATCCCGGCGCGCCTGCTTTCCCCCTTCGCGGGCTACCGCCAATACATTGAGGA
>CAYRGW010000015.1:13005-66076 GCA_964423815.1 uncultured Solibacteraceae bacterium
CCCGTCGTCGAGGGTTCAGAAATGTTGGTGGTCGGGCTCAACAGTGTTCGGACGGTCCTGTTCAGCGACGAAGGGCGCCTCAACGTCGCGCAGGCGGAACGTGGCGCGGAGCGATTGCGGTTGGCCACACCCGACGTGGTCAAGATCATCGTCACCCACCACCCGTTTGATGTGCCGCACGGTGCGCGCGAGGACAAGATGATCGGCCGATCACGTATGGCCATGGAACGGCTCGCCGCTGCCGGCGCAGACATCTTTCTTGCCGGGCACCTGCATGTCAGCCACGTTGGAGGCACCGCAGCCCGCTATCAGATTGCGGGCCACTCGGCGCTGCTGGTCCAGGCCGGCACCATGTCCAACCGCGAACGCGGCGAGCCCAACTCGTTCAACGTGCTCCGCCTCTCGGACCGCAATAGCGTGACCGTCGACCGCCTGGCCTGGGATCGGTCGACCTCCACGTTCACTGTCCGCTGGACGGGCTCGTTTCGTCTCGCCAGCGGCGCGTGGGCGGCGCACGAGGACGTGCCTGCGCCTCCCACTATTTGACGATGAAGCCCGTC
Source organism: uncultured Solibacteraceae bacterium (assembly GCA_964423815.1). GTDB lineage: Bacteria > Acidobacteriota > Vicinamibacteria > Vicinamibacterales > SCN-69-37 > SYFT01. The sequence goes on from CAYRGW010000015.1 coordinate 13,566, forward strand.
TCTGTTCTGGTCGTGTTGCGCCCATCCGCGCCGGTCACGCGAAGGACGTAGGCACCTGGCGGCAAGGTCTCGAGCGGAATGCGAAGGTCCACCCGGCCGGGGTCAACCACGCCGAGGACCATGTCGTGGGACAGGCGCGCCTTGTTGGTCGCGTCAAGGACTCTGATGGCCAGCGAGACCGGCAATCTGCGCTCGTGGCGTACCACCTCGAAGTACGTGCGCAGGGCATCGGTCTGCACGAACTCCCGACTGAGCGTGGGCGCAAACGGCAGCGGGTTCTGGGAATGCTGCGCGCGCTCCTGCGCGGGTGGCACCACCGGCCGCTCGATGCCGAGCCGGGCCAGGTCGCGCGAGGTGCGTCCCGCCGGCATGTGCGGGCCGTCGGCAAGTCCGATCGCGACCGTGGTGAGGGCCAGCGGCGCCTCCGAAAAGTCCGGGACCGTGAGATCGAGGTACACGCTGCCCCCGGTCCCAAGTGTCTTGCTGACGGCGGATGCCCGCAATTGGTACTGGCCGGGCGCGAGGTCGATCATCAGCGGAATCTGATACGTCGCGGATCGGCCCGTGCGCTGCGTGACCTTGTCACGAGTAAGGTCCGCCACCACCACGGAGTAGCTCACGTCATCGCGGAGTGTGGTCTCGGATTCCGTCACCTGGGCCATCACCTCCAGCGCGACGGCGACGTTGGCCTCTTTGCCGCGCCCGGGAAGGGCCGTCGCCGCGAGGCGGAGCGGCAAGTCCCCCTTGGGCATCACACCGCTGGCCAGTTCCCCGAGTGGGTCATTGCTCGTGAGTGGTGCCGACGGTGCGTCCGACCGGTAGCCGCGACGAAAACGAACGGTGTAGTCCGGATGGCCGGACACCTTCAGATCCACCGGGCGGTTCACATTTCCGCCACCGGCGTCCGGAGGATAAAAGCCGAGCAGGTAATAGTGATCGAGATCGTTGAGGATGCGGCTGACGCCGCCCGTCAAGTCGTCGGTATTGGTCACCGAAAAACCACCCACCGCCTCAGACATGAACCGCAGTCCATCCTGTGCAAGGCGCACGGGATTCTCCCAGGCGAACTGTGAATCCTCCCGTGACTTGAAGCGCTGCGCCGGCAGCGGCAAGGCCGGCGGGTTGTTGCACACCGCGCAGTCGGACGGGGGCCACGACTCACGCATCATGTCCTCCGAATCAACCTTGCCCCTCGGATCAATGGCATACAGCGTCACGTTTGCCCGCTTCATCGCCGTAACGGCGTTGTCGAGAGCAAGAGGGACCTTCGGCTCGGCTGCCGCGGGCGCGCCTTCGTCGGTTGATCGCGGCAGGATGTCGCCCAGAAGCGCGCCTCCGCCGCCACCCAGTGACGACAGGTCCCCATTAAAGCCCTCGGACACCACGACAAAGGCCTTCCGTCGTCGCTCTTCCTGAAGCAGCATCCTGGCGGCTCCATTAATCGTCTGGAAATGCTGCACGGTGTCGAAGCTGTCACTCAGCGACGTTCGTTGGGCTTCCTGGATGGCCGCGAGTTTGTACTCCACCGGCAGCTCGGGACTGACATAGGCGGCCTTCTGCGAACCACCCCCGATTGGGCGCCGGAACCGCTGGCGGCCTTCCATCCCATCGATCGCGGCCAACAGCACGGCGCGGTCCTGGGTGATCTCCGTGCTGCCCTCACGACTGCTGAAGATCACGGCCATCGACGCCTGGGTGCCGAGCCTGGTGACGATGTCACGCGCCACCGCCTTGGCGGTGTCCGTCCGGCCCCGCCAGATGTGCAGGTCGTCAATGAACAACATGACCAACCGGTCGGTCTGCGCAGTGGTGTTGCTCGCCACATCCAGCTTGAGTGTGGGTGGCAGGGTCGCGGTCGCGCCGGCAGTCCCGGCCGCCCGGACCGACCGCTCGTGCGACACCTCTTCGAAGGTGGCGACATCCAGGGCCTTTTTCCGGTCGGTCAGCACAAAGTCCGCCGCCGTGAGTCCGCGTACCGGGTTGCCCTTCTTGTCGACGACCACCGCGTCAACAATCACGAGATCGGTCTTGGACCGGAACGTGGCCTGCTGCGCGGCGAGGCCAGCGGCCGAGAGCGCCACAACGAGGGCGCACGGGAGTGCGATGTGACGACGCATGGTTCACCTCACAAGCGCTGGCCCGGGGAGTGTAACACCGGATGGCCGCCGGTATAGTGAGCCATGCTTCGTGCACAGGATCTGTCGCGCCACTACGTGATGGGCGCGTCAGTGGTGAAAGCCCTCGACGGGCTGACCCTCACGGTCACCGAGGGGGAATTTGTTGCCCTGCTCGGCACCTCAGGGTCCGGCAAGTCCACGCTCCTCAATCTGGTCGGCGGGCTCGATCAGCCGACATCAGGGTCCCTCAGCGTCGGCGGGCGGGACCTTGCGGTGCTCACGCGTGAGGAACTCAGCCTCCACCGGCGCCATACCGTCGGCATGATCTTCCAGTCGTTCAACCTGGTGCCGACGATGACGGCGGCAGAAAACGTGTCGTTGTCGCTGATGTTTGCCGGCGTCCCGAGAGCTGAGCGCCTGACCCGCGCGACCTCCCTGCTCGAGTCGATGGGACTGGGAGGCCGACAGCATCATCGGCCCAAGGAATTATCGGGCGGCGAGCAACAACGCGTGGCCGTCGCCCGCGCGCTCGCCAATCAGCCGCCGCTCCTGCTCGCCGACGAACCCACAGGCAACCTCGACAGCAAGACGTCCACCGAGATCATGAACTTGATCAAGACACTCAATGAACGCGACGGCAAGACCATCATTCTTGTCACCCACGACGCGGCGCTGGCGGCCACCTACGCGCGCCGAACCGTGACGATGCTCGACGGCCACATTCTTTCGGACACGGCCGTATGACCTTCTACGACACACTCTCTCTGGCGCTCAGAAATCTCCGGCAGTCGCGACTGCGCACGGCGCTCACCACCCTCGGCGTGGCGATCGGCATCGCCTCACTCTCCGGCATGGTGTCACTGGGCGTCGGCCTGCAGGAACAGGTGGTCGGCCGCCTTACCCAGTCCGGTGTCTTCGACAGCATCACGGTGACGAGCGGCGGTGGGTTCGCCGCGCTCCTGGGCGGACCCGCTGGAGGACGCGGCGGACGTCAGGGCGGGGCGCGCACCAACACGCCGCTGGATGATGGGGCCATCACCAGGATCGGGGCACTGCCGCACGTCACTGATGCGTACCCGAATGTCCGGGTCAGCGTGTCGATGAAGGTCGCCGATTATTCAGGTGGCGTGACCGCGCTGGGCGTGCCTGAGTCCGCGCGCGGCATCGGGGCGTTTCAGACAATCACACACGGTGCGTTTTTTCCAGATGCCGAGGCTGAGGCTGCCATGCTCAGCCTCGACATGGCGGCACAGATCAACGAGACCGACCCGGCCTCGCTTGTCGGACAGGTGATCACCCTCTCCTATGTCATCGCCTCCCCGACTGCCGACGCCCCCGACGCGGGCAGACTGGTGACCCGCACCGAACGCCGCTTCCCCATCGTCGGCATCGTCGAACGTGACCCGGATGCCGGGATGGCGAGTCAGGGACTGGCGGGACTCATGATTCCGATCGTGCACGCGAAGCAAATCAGCGAGACGATGGTGACCAGTGCGCAGTCGTTGCTGCGCGCACCGTCTGACCGGCCGCGGACGTACTCGTCGGTGACGGTGCGGGTGAACGGCGCGCAACACACGCAGGACGTGCAGACCCAGATCAAGGCGATGGGGTTCACGACGTTCTCCCTGCATGACGCACTGCAGGGCGCCAAACGTGCCTTCCTGCTGTTGGACATCCTGCTGGCGGTGATCGGATCGATTGCGCTTGCCGTCTCGTCGCTCGGCATCGTCAACACCATGGTGATGTCGATTCTGGAACGCACGCGCGAGATTGGGATCATGAAGGCGATCGGGGGCAGTGACCGTGATGTGCGGGGCATCTTCCTCGTGGAGGCGTCCGCGATCGGCCTGCTTGGTGGAATAGCAGGCATCCTCCTCGGGTGGTTGGTCGGCCGGTTCATCAACATCGGCGCGAACATGTACATTGAGAGCCAGGGCGGTCCGGCCGGCAATCTGTTCTCGTTGCCGTGGTGGCTGATTGGTGGCGCGCTGCTGTTTGCGCTGATCATCAGCCTGATCGCGGGCAGTTACCCGGCCCGGCGCGCGGCCCGGCTGGATCCCATTCAGGCCTTGCGTCACGAATAAATGCGGCGACCACCGTATACTGCCCACGCGTGACTCACATTCGAACGCTCGGCCTGTTCTCGCTGGTCTGCCTCATCATTGCCAACATGGTGGGGGCCGGTGTCTTCACCACGTCCGGGTTTGCACTGGGTGACCTCGGCTCCGCCAATCGTGTGGTGGCCGCCTGGATCGTCGGCGGCTTGATTGCGCTGGCGGGCGCGGTCAGTTACGGCGGACTGGTGCGCCGGATGACCGAGTCGGGCGGCGAGTACCTCTTCCTCTCGCGCGTCATTCATCCCGTCGCCGGTTTTATCGCCGGCTGGGTGTCACTGCTGGCCGGGTTCACCGGCGCCATTGCCTTTGCGGCGCTGACGTTTGAAACCTATGCGTTCCCCGTCCGCCCCGAGTGGCTGCCCGAAGGCGTCGCGGCCTCGGTGCTGGTCATCCTCGCGGCGGCGCTCCATGGCGTGAAGGTGCGCGCCGGCGCCGTCACCCAGAACACGGCGGTGGTCCTGAAGGTGGCGTTGCTCATCGGCTTCTTGTGCTTCGCCGGCTTTGTGGCGATGACCGAGGGAGCTGCCCCCGTCACCGTGGTGCCCGGGCCCTTTTCACTCAGCGCCTTCGCGGGGTCGCTGGTCTGGATCTCGCTGAGTTACTCCGGATTTAATGCGGCCGTCTACGTGGCGGGTGAAGCCAAAGATGCCCAGCGCAACGCGCCACGCGCCTTGTGGATCGGCACACTCATCGTGACGGTGTTGTACGTCGCGCTCAACGCTGCGTTTGTGTATCTGCCGTCGTTTGACGCGGTGGTGGGCAAACAGGATGTGGCGGCAGCGGCGGCGCAGGCCATCGGTGGAGACACGGCCGCGATGGCCATCCGCGTGATTATCGTGATCGCGCTGGTGACGTCGGTCTTTTCCCTCATCATGGCGGGTCCCCGCGTGTATGCGCGCATGGCCGAAGACGGCGTGCTGCCGGGTATCTTCCGCTTTAAAGGCACCGAGGCGCCGACCGCGGCGATCTTTGGCCAGGCAGCGCTCGCCATCCTCCTGATTTCCCTGTCGGACCTGCGCGGACTGCTCGGCTACCTCGGCTTCACGCTGTCGATCAGCGCGGCGCTGGCGGTCGCCTCGCTGTTCATCCTGGCCAAACGTGAGGGACGCCAGGCGATCGCTGTGCCTGGGTATCCCTTCACGCCGCTGTTCTACGTGATCGTCACGCTGGTGCTGGCCGGCATCGCGGGCGCGCGCGACCCGATGCAGCTGCTGGCGGCGGTCGTGACCATCGCAAGCGGCTCGGTCGCGTATTACTTCGTCAAGAAGCAGTAATTCACTTCAACACGGTCAGCTTCACTTCGACGCGTACGGTCTCGCCGGTGATCTTGTCGGTGCCAAGACCAAACAGGCGTGTCTGTCCGTCGATCATCGGCAGATTGTTTGACGCGGTGAAGGTGCGGAACGCGGTCGGATCGGAGATCGTGGTGGCTGGCTTCGACGCATCCGACGGGAAGATCGACGAGTCGCGCAGGTTGACATACACGTCGAACGACTGGTCGTCGGTCCGGGTCACCCGGCTGTCAATGTCCGTGCCCACGTTGCGGAAGACCATTTCAGACTTGGTCGTTTCCACGGCCCGCGTGTTGTTGGTCTGTGCCCCGCTCGTCTGGGTGGCATTGCTGGTCGAAGTACCGATGGGCACATCAACGCCCATCCGGATGCTGGCACTCTGGCCGCCGCGCCCGGCAGTCGTGATCAGCACAAACGGCAGTGAGCTGATTTTTTTCTCCCCTTGCCAGCGAGTCAGCACCACATCCACCTGGACGGGCACCGCCAGCGGCGGTTTGGCGGCGGGCGCCGGCGCGGCTTGCGCGGCTGCGTGAGACGGCGACGCCGCACACGCGAACACGACCAGAAGACCAGCACAGACGAGCGAGTTCAGACGATTCATCTCACACCTCATTTAACGGATTCCTTGATCGGATCCTTGTTGGGTTCGGCCGGAGTGCCGGCCAGCAGTTCAAGCGTCAGCGGTTCAATCACGAGCGCCCGCGGCATGCGACGCCCGTCTTCGTCAACGATCTCTTCGGCCACCACGGCCGGCACGGTCGCACGACCGGCCCGAATGGCGCCGAGCAGCCGGTCGAGGGCCAGGCGTTGGTCGTCGGGTACGAGCGTTTCGGCAAACACGCTCTCCACAGGGACGGCACGAGCAAACGACCCGCGTGGGCGCGCCGCTACCGGACCGGCGGCTGCCGCAGAGGGCGACGCCGGGGCCGCCGTCACGCCGGGCACAATGGGCGCAACAGGCACAGCGGACACCACGGGGACACCGGGCCGGACTTCCGGGGCGTACTCTCCACTCCACCGGACCAGGACGACGGACACAACACACACCACCGCAGCTGCCGCCGCCAGGTGACGCACAGACCACCACGCTGCGGGCGCCGGCTGAGTGGCGATCTGCTGCCGCACTCGCGCGGCGAATTCCGGTGAGGGCGTAATGGCAAGCGCGCGGCTCAGTTGCTCGAACGGATCATCATGAGTCATCGCAGTGCCTCCTTCAGCAGCGCGCGTGCATCAAACAACCGGGACTTGACGGTGCCCTCGGCGACGCCCGTGAGTGCAGCGACATCCCTGACGGAGTGTCCCTCCATGACCGACAGCACGATCACGAGCCTCAGGCGTTCAGGCAGCTGGTCCACCGCGCGCCACAGTTGCGCACGCCGTTGTTCGTCGATGGCCGTGTCTTCGACGGTCGGCCCGGACTCGGCGGGCACCGCCGCCAGGTCGCGTGTCATCCGTCGCCGGCCGCTTCGCACGTGGTCGAGCGCCATCCGCCACGTCATGCGCACCAGCCACGCCCGAAAACTGTCGCGGTCCCGCAGTTGCGCAAAGACCCGGTGCGCTTTCGCAAAAGCCTCCTGGGCCACGTCCTCGGCGTCCGCCTGATTACGCAGGACGGAAAAGGCCACACGAATCGCCAACGCCGACGAATCGGTCAGTCGGGCTTCGAAGTCCCTGTTCAGTTCGAGGTCCGGCGTGGTCTCCACCAGTGTGGCGGGCAGCCAGGCGACTTTGTCCCGCATTGCAGCTCCATCTACAAGACGCCGCCGATCTGCAGGTGGTTCGGACGAGCCTATCGGCGCGCAGCCCGGAAGCCTGCCACGCGCCACAGCGGGGCGGGTTCGTACAGCTTTCCGTTGGTCACGACGTAACGGGTTCGACGAAGTGCGGAGATATCCACCAGAGGATCCGCATCGAGCACCACCAGGTCGGCGCGTTTGCCGCGCGCCACCGTGCCGATCTCCCCGTCCAGCCCGAGTGCGCGCGCCGGGACAAGCGTGGCCGCCTGAATGGCCTCTGATGGCGTGAGGCCAGCCGCCACATACAACTCGATTTCCCGCAGCAGGCTGAAACCTGGCAACGCCCCATCGGTGCCGGCCACGATCGGCACCCCCTTTGTGTGAAGCGCCTTCAGGACCGACGGCCCCCGCGGTGCCGCAGGCGTGGCTGCCGTCGGGGGGCGCGGATTGTTCAGGACACTGCGATAGTTCGCCGCCAGCGGGTACGGCGCGTGTGCCATACCGGGCTCAATGTGTTCGGCCGGCACACCACGAGGCCGGCCCAGCAACTCGCCCCAGGCCTGCGTCGGATCCATCACCGTTTTGCGCGCGGCCAGAAGACTGATGATCCGGTCGGTCTCGGGTGTGCCTGGCTGGCCACGCACCGAAAGATGCGCCACTTCGTCCATCCCGGACAACACCGCTTCCTCCAGCCCCATCGCCGCGGGCACATGTCCGGTGACCGTCATCTTCAGCTCATGCGCGCGTGTGAGGATCGCGACGACAACCTCCGGCTGCAGCAGGCTGTACAACTTCATCTGGCGGAATCCTGCCGCTTTGTAACGATCGACGATGGCGCGGCCCTCCGCAGGGGTGACCGCGACCACGGTGCCGAAGCCGCCGTCGCCGGGACCATCCACCAGACCCGCAAGTTCCACGCGGGGCCCGGGACCTCGGCCGGACGCGATTTCGTCGCGGAACGCCGCCAGGAACAACGCTTCCCCACCCATGTCGCGGATGGTGGTCACACCAGCCGCCAGGTAGGCCGGTGCCCATTCGATCTGTGACGCATGGGCATGCATGTCTATCAGGCCGGGAATAATCGTGGCGCCTTTGACGTCGATCACACGGACGTCCGGTGACACGCTCACCGCCCCGCGCGCCCCCACGTCCGCAATTCGGCCATCACGCACCACCACCACACCATCGTCAATGGGTGGCCCGTCAGTGCCCGTGATGATTCGCGCGCCTGCAAGGGCGTAAGTACCGGACGCGGCAGGTGGTGTCGCACGCGCAAAACCCGCGAGGTCGGCCATGCGATCGCGAACCGCACTTGCCTGCAGCGAGGGAAGAGCCGTCACCAGATCCTCGCGAACGGCTTCAAACGGCAGGATGTGGATGCGCGAGACCAACGCGGCAAACGCGCCGTGCTCATCCACCCACACGGTCTCCCGGCCCCACACCACTCCATCAACGCTGTAGCGGCGCAGGCGCACGGTTCGACCGTCCACGGCAATGGACTCGTCACCGCGGAAGCTCACACCGATGCGACTATCCGCGACCCCGGGCAACAACACGACATCGGTCGGCCGCTTGTGGCGCTCCCAATACTCGATGAGCGACGCCCGCGCGGCGACGGGCGCCCAACTGCGAGCCGGAAACCACGCCGCCGGCACCGGCACGTGTGTGGTCTCGCCCATGCTCGTGACACGTGCGGTCGATCCCGCGACCGTCACCTCGGCATCAACATTCACGAATCGATAGCTGCGGCCCGAGGCGCGAAAATGCTGCGGAGAACCATCGGGCGAGACGGTCAGCGAGGCGGTCAACTGCAGGCGCGTGCCGCGGTCCACAAGCTCCACGTCCGATGTGAGTGTCCGCCCCTCCGGAGTGGTTGCGATGACCGCTGTTTCGAAGCCCACCGGCCGTTCAATAAGGAAGAGCTGAATGCGCGTGGTGGCCTGCCTGGCAGTTGGCGTGGCACCGGCGATCGAGAACAAGGCCAACAAGCCTGTGCACACCAGAAGAAGGTGATTGCGCATGCGCCGGATCTTATACGGCTTCTTTTTGCCGCACCCGGGGGGCCTCAGCGCTGTCGAATGTAGACGGGATTGGAGATCGTGGTGATGCCGCGGTCATCGCGCAGGCGGACGTTCACCCAGTCACCGGGGCCCACCCGCACGGGAACTGTCAGTGTCGAGGCGTCGCCTGGCACGGACGGCGTCGCCACGATCTCGCCGTTTATGACGACCTCCACCTGCTGCCCGGCCGCGCCGGTCGTCTCGATCCGCACGCTGCCATCACCGGGCCCGCTCACCCGGAAAATGCCGCCCATCGCCACGGTCTCCCCACCACCACTAAGCGAGATGTCCACTGACGGCCCCTCGGGGCCACGCGTCCGGATGTACACACGTCCCGTTCGGACGCCGTCGAGCAAGGCCGTCTCGGAGAGGCCCGTCGCCATGACCACGGTCGTCGGCGTCGCCAGGCGTGTGCGACTCGACCGGACGGCGTGATCGTCACTCCCGCCAATCGCGGTCACCCGATGGCCTTCATTGAGCCGCGCCTGCCAGAAGCCGAGTCCGGCCGTGGGCCCTTCCACGTTGGTGCCGTTCACGATTTCCATCACCTCGACCCGCGCCCACGGCGTCCCGGGCGCATCCCAGCCGCACCCTGTGCACCGGTCGCCGGTCTCCCGCCCGGGATGATTGATCGACAGCAGCCCACCTGCGGCCACGATGTCGTCCACCACGTCGGTGATGGTCCGGCCACCAAAACCCAGCCGGAAGTCGATGAAGGCACTGGTGCCGTACACGTTGGCGTGTCCGTGAAACGTGGTCAGTTCCTGCCCTCGTACCAGCAACAAATTCGGAATCGTCTGCTGGAGCGCGGCGATCTCCGTGTGATGGCTCGTGGTGTTGTGGTCGGTGATCGCCACAAAGTCCAGCGCCCGAGCGCGGGCGGCCTCGACGATTTCCCAGGTGTGGCAGCCACGTGTCACGGTCGGCGCCTCCGGGTTCAGACACCCAAACCCGTCACTGTGCAGGGTGTGTGCATGAAAGTCGCCCACCAGCCAGCGTGGCGCGGCGGCAACTGGCGCGACTGGCGATCGTGTATCGGCCGCAGAGGACATCGCGATCGTGACCTTCCACTCGACGCGTGTGGACGTGCCGATTGCCGGGACACCGAGAGACACCCGCCATCGTCCCGCCGGCAACGGCCCCGCGTGGTACGACGGCGTCGCATGCCCGTCAGCAACATAAAACGTCGTCTTGCTGAACCGGCTGGTGCCGCGAAAACGGACCGGATCAAACACACCGACCTCAAGCTGTGCGCCCACGTCCTTGTGTGAGTGCGTGAACGTGAAGTCAATGCGTGTCGTGCCGGCCGGCACGTCAAACACATGCTCCTGATACGTTCCTTTTTCAGCAGGTCCAACAGCACCACTCAGCACCACTTCGGACGGTGTCTGAACCAACAGAACAAGCAGCAACCAGATCATGCACACACGTTAACGGTCGCCCATCACAACCGTACGACGCGGACTTTGAGATTTTCACAAAGGTGTATGGCTCCGTGTCTCTGTGTCTCCCTGTGAACAAGCACTTCGTACCGAATTTGCACGACGGATCGAGCGCTGTTGTACGGCGTTCTTACACTCGCCGTGCGGGTCCCCCGCAGTCGTCTCTTTATTCACACGTGAGGATGGTTGGAAATGATGTGTTCCGGAATGGCCCGGCTGGTTGGCCGGCTGGCCCTTGTCTCTCTGAGTGCGATTGTCGTGCTGCTCTCGATCGCCCGTCCGGCGGCGGCGCAGACCGATGCCGGTGCCCTGCGGGTACTGGTGACGGATTCTTCTGGTGGCGTGGTGCCCGGTGCCACGGTCGACCTGGTCAGTGTGGCGACCAATGACCGCCGCACGACGGTGAGTGATGCAAACGGATACGCGCAGTTCACGCCGATCGCGCGCGGCACGTATGCAGTCACGGTCGCGCTGTCTGGTTTCTCGACAGTTTCGGTGACCAACGTCCGCGTGGACGTGAACGAACGACGTCTGCTGCCGGTGACCCTGCGTGTCGCCTCCACGTCGGAAACCGTCGAGGTCGTCGCCCGCACGGCGGTGCTGCAGACCGAGGACGGCTCAATCGGACAGGTCATCAAGGGCGACGTCGCGGTCGAACTGCCGCTGGCGGGCCGCCGGTACACGGAGCTGGCCCTGCTGGTGCCCGGCACCGCGCCGAGCACGATGACGGTGGAAACGCGCGGACCGGGATGGTTCGTCGCCAACGGCAACTACCACACGCAGAACAACTTCGTGCTCGACGGGTTCGACAACAACCAGGGCACCCAGAACGCCCAGTCGTTGTCGGCCCAGGTCGTGCAGCCGTCGCCGGATGCGATCGGCGAATTCAAGGTGCAGACCAACAGCTTTTCGGCGGAATTCGGCCGCTCGGCCGGCGCCGTCGTCAACGTCTCGCTCAAGTCGGGCGGCAACGTCACGCGTGGGTCGGCGTTTTATTACAACCGCGACAAGTCCCTGGCCTCGAAGTCCTGGCTCGCCGACCTGCTCAACCAGCCCAAGGAAGACCTCAAGTGGCATCAGGCGGGCGGCACCTTCGGTGGCCCGATCCTGCGTGACCGCGCGTTTTATTTCGGATCCTACGAAGGGTTCCGTCGCAACTTCTCGAACACCTTCCTGACCAACGTGCCGACGGCCGACCAGCGCCGCGGCGTCTTTGCGGCCACCGTGACCGACCCGATCACGCGCACGCCGTTTCCCGGCAACACGATTCCATCCAACCGCTGGGATCCCCTCGGCGCCAAATTGATCGCGTTGTACCCGGAAGCCAACCTGCCCGGACGCGCCGCCGCCGGCGGTCGCATCATTGAAAACTACGGCGTCCAGCGCGACGGTCAGGAGACCACGCACAAATTTGATGTGCGCACCGACCTCAGGATGTCGTCCTCGGACCGCCTGATGGCCCGCTACAGCCTGCTGCAGCAGGACATCAGCCGCGATGCCATCTTCGAAGGCCTCGGCGACGGCGTCGGCAATCAGGGCGAACAATACAACCGCAACCACAGCATCGGCCTGACCTGGACACGTGTCATCGGCAGCCAGATGGTCAACGAAGCGCGCCTGGGTTACAACGACACCCACTCGCGTTTTGCGCACGCCACCGCGAACGACCAGACCTCCACGGAGTTCGGGTTTGTGGGCATGCCTGATTTTGTGAACACCACCGGCGGCCTGCCGCTCATCGACCTGAGCAACTACAACGACCTGGGCACACGCAACTTCCGTCCGCAGTATCAGGATCCGAAGCAGTGGCAGTTCGTGAACACGCTGACGCGTCTCGCGGGCACCCACTCCCTCCGTGCCGGCATCGAAGTGCGCCTCAAGCACAACGAACTGCTCGACATCACGCGCCGCACGCCCTCGTACCGCTTCACCGGCCAGATCAGCGGCAACGACATTGCCGACCTGCTCCTCGGGCAGGCGCGCGCGATCTCGGCGACCACCGCTCCCATCGTCGAGTGGGCGCAGCAGGCGTATGCCGGCTTCATCCAGGATGACTGGAAGGTCCGTCCGAACCTCACGCTCAACCTCGGCTTGCGCTACGAATACACGACCCCGTATTACGGCGCCGGTGACAACAAGAACGTGAACTTCGATTTCACCACCGGCCAGCTCATCACGGCCAGTGACAGCGACAAGTACCTGATGGATCCGGACCGCAACAACTTCGGACCGCGGTTTGGTTTTGCGTGGCAGACGTCGCCGCGCCTCGTCCTGCGCGGCGGTGCCGGCGTGTTCTACTCCATGGAAGACATGCGCGGCAGCGAAGGTATCATCGCGCTGAATCCTCCCGCTCTGATCGAAGCGACGCTGACCGGCACCGGCAGCAATGCGGCCGGGATCATCTCCGATCCGTTCCCGTCGTCGTTGCTGGCCAACTACAACCCAGCCACGGTCGCGGTCAAGGCGCGTGAACGCAACCAGCAGGCCGCCACGGTCTACCAGTGGAATCTCGCGACCGAGTTCCTCCTCACCGACAACACCACCGCTGAAGTGGCCTATGTCGGCAACGCCGGGCGCAACCTGTTGGCGAACATCTCGGTCAACATGGTCCCGTTCGGTCTCGACGGCTCAGTGGCGGCCAATCGCCCCTACCCGGGCTGGCAGCAGATCAGCTACAACGTGACGGCCGGCGCGTCGAGCTACCACGGCCTCCAGGCCAAGGTGGAACACCGGTTGTCCAAGGGGTTCTACGCACTCGCGTCGTACACCTACGCGAAGGCTGACGACGAAGTCGGGGCCTGGGGCGCCGGCGCCAACGGCGTGCAGGCGTCGGTCCGTCCCGACCTGAGCAACATCCGTGAAGCCCTTGAGGCCGAGCGTGGCCCCAACGGACAGATTCCGCGTCACCGCTTCACCTTCACCGAAGTGTGGGAACTGCCGATCGGTCGTGGCCGGGCCTTTGGCTCCACGATGCCGGTGGCACTCGATGCCATCATCGGCGGCTGGCAGATGTCCACGATCTGGACGATGCGTTCGGGGATGCCCGTGAACGTGTCGCTGGGCTCGAGCGGTACGGACTACGCCACGGGACAGTCCTACTCCTTCCTCAACCGCAACGGCGGCACGCTGCGCCCGAACCTGGTGGGCAACCCGAACGCCAACTCCGATGCGAACAAGGATCGTTTCAACTTCCTGGACAAATCGGCCTACGCCCTGCAGCCGGTCAATACCGCCGGGAACGCACCGCGCAACTCCGCGTGGGGTCCCGGCTCCTTCACCGTCGATCTGAGCCTCGTCAAACGGATCACCCTCGGCCAGACGCGGTACGCGGACCTGCGTCTCGAAGCGTTTAATCTCTTCGATCGGACGAACTACATGGATCCGAACGGCACCTGGGGTTCTGCGAACTTCGGGGTCATCAGCAACGCGTTTGAAAAACGGGTGGTCCAGCTGGCCGTCCGCTTTGCGTTCTAACAGACAATCATGCACGGGATGAACACGATGAAGACTCTGACCGTTCGTGCCGTGGTGTTGGCCCTTGTAATGTGTGCGCCGGCGGGATCTCCCGCCGGCGCCATGGGGCAGACCACCGCGATCGCACCGGGCACCCGCGTGATGCTCGATGCCCACAACGCCTACCCCTACAACGGCAAATTCGCCGATCGCCTCGATCGCGCCCTGGCCACCGGCGTGCCTGTCGCCGTCGAGCAGGATCTGGTCTGGCTGCCCGCTGCCGGCACCACACCCGCACGGTCCGTCGTCTCGCACGGCGCGCCGTTTGACGGCACCGAACCCTCCCTCAAGCAATATTTCTTCGAACGGATCCGGCCCATCGTGGAAGCCGCGCTGCGCGATCGGAACACGGCGCAATGGCCGCTGATTACCCTCAATCTCGATCTGAAGAGCAACGAACCGGAGCACCATCAGGCGTTGTGGGCGGTCCTCGGCGAATACGAGGCGTGGCTCACCACCGCTGTGCGCACAGCCGACGGCAGCACCGCAGCTCCGCTCGACGTCAAACCCGTCCTCGTGTTGACCGGGAGCGCCGACGCACAGGAGCAGTCCTTCCACACCCAGGTGCCGGTTGGACAGAAGCTCCGGCTTTTTGGTGCCGTGCAGCTCCGTGCCACACCGGCCAACGGTCCCGCTCTCGCACCCATCACCTTCCCCACCGCCACCAACTACAGACGATGGTGGAATGCCCCGTGGTCGGTCGTCGAGGCCGGTGGGCAGCGCGACGCCGGTGAGTGGACCGCGGCCGATGCCGAACGCCTGAAGACGCTGATCACCGATGCGCACACGGCAGGCCTCTGGGTGCGGATGTGGACGCTTAATGGCAGCGACGATGCGACCCGTACGACCAATGGCTGGTCGGCCGGCTACAACTTCGGATCGCTTGAGGCCGCGCGCCTGCGGTGGCAGGCGGCGATCGAGGCGGGGGTGGACTTTGTGGCCACCGACCAATACGAACTCTTCGCAGCGCTGCGGCGTTGATACAGTAGGTGGCCATGGCCAGGAAATCCGTCACCAAAACGTCAAAGAAACCCACCGCGAAGAAGGCAGCGCCTAAAAAGGCCGTCAAGAAGGCCGTCAAGAAACCCGTCACGAAGGCGACGCTGGTCAGCGTGGCGCCGGGTTTCACCGTCAACGATGTGGCCGCCACCCTCACGTGGTACACAAACGTGCTGGGCTTCAAGGTGGAGGAGCGCTGGGAGCAGAACGGCTCACTCATGGGTGCCGAGATCGTGTCGGGCCCCGTGAGGCTCATGTTCAGCCAGGACGACTTCAAGCTCGGTCGTAAGCGGGCCAAGGGCGCGGGCGTTCGGCTCTACATCACGAGCGGTCCAAAGATTGACGCCTTCGCGACGCGAATCAAGGCGAATGGCGGCACGCTCGACCACGATCCGATGGACGGCTGGGGTGTGCGCGCGTTTTCGATTACCGATCCTGACGGGTACAAGCTGACGTTCATGACCCCGTTGAGGAAGAAGAAGTAGTAGTAAGGTTCGGGCGTGGTGTCCCGACACTTCCGGTTTGACTGGCCGCTGCTGGTGCTCGCCGCCGGCCTGGTGCTGCCGCTGTACTGGCCGACGCTGCGCTACGACCTGTTTCAGGACGACTTCCTGCTGCTGCGACCATGGCCACCGGACCATCTGGTGGCGTCATGGTTCGGCGGCTGGTTTGTCGCCGAGAACCGGGACTTCTACCGTCCGTTTGCGGTACTCATGTACCGCGCGATGTTTTTCCCGTTCGGACTCAACACGCGCGTCCTGCACATCCTGCCGTTGATCACCATGGCGGTCGTGGCCTGGATGCTCGGCCGGTTTGTGCGTCGCGAAACCGGCTCCTGGTCCCTGGGGATCGTCGCCACCGTGCTGGGTGTGGTGCACCCCACGTCCACGGTCGCGGTCGGCCCGTGGCTGGCGAACCAGTACCAGGGGCTGATCTCCGGAGCCCTGCTGGCCACGCTGCTCTGGTGGCAGACGGCGCGCACACGATCGTGGCCATGGTCGCTCCCTCTGCTCGTCCCCATGATCGTGGGGGCGTTCACCAAAGAAACCGGCCTCATGATTCCAGCGGTGCTCGTCACCATTGCTGTGGCGCGCGCCTGGTGGACCCGTGACCTCCCTCCCCCACCCCGCTGGTTCATCGTCGGAGGACTCGCCACCTTTGCCGCGCTGAATCTGTGGCGGATATGGATGCTCGGCGGACTTGGCGGTGACGGAGGCATTGCGATCTGGTTCTACGCCGAGCAGTACTACAACGGCTGGTACGCCACGTTGTTCACACCCATCCGGTTGACGGCACCAATCGTCGCGAAATGGACGTTCGCGATCCTGTCCGCGCTGCTGGTCGCGGGCGGCAGTCTCGCCGTCCTGCGGCGGCAACGTGGCCCCGCCGCCATGCTCATCCTCACGGGCGCCATCATCCTCGGGGCCGCCGCCCTGCCGACGAGCATCATTTTTTCGCGCGACCGGCTGACGCCGCATGCGGTTGGCGCCGTCCTCATGATCACCGGCGGCTTCGCCTTCGCCCGGCAACACCTGGCCGGACGCGCGCGTGGCCTGCTCGTGGCCGGCTCGCTCGCCTTCCTGTGGTCCTCGACAGTGTTGACACAGGCGGCGATCACGCGGTTTGGCCCGTGTAATTCGGTGCAACTCAGTGACCCCGACATGCTGCTCGATGAACCGCGGTCCACGCCGCCCGAGCTGATTCGCTGGCTGCACCTCATCGCCAGCGAGCCGTGTGACCCGAACACCCATGCGCCGTTTTTCCGCGCCACCTCCCGCATCACGTGGGGCGTCATCGAATACGGCGGCGACCGGCCCGTGTACGAACGGCGCCATGTGTGGGCGAGGTCGAGGGTCGTGGCGCTGCTTGATGCCCGGGGGACCCACGTCAACGTGGAGATCCGGCATCCAGGCGCCACCCCCGAACACCCGGTCATCATCCACATCGCACCTGAAGGGTCGGCGGAACTGCACGTGGTCCTCGCGACGCCGGAGTGGAAACGTCTCACCGTGCCGCTCGGCACCACCTGGCGCACCTGGACACGACAGATGCACCGTCTCAGGCTGGAGGCCGACCCGGATGTGCCTCCGGGCCTCGAGATGCGACCGCTCGACGTTGTCTATTGACGGGGATTATTGACGACCCCGATGTCCGTGTGCGGCAGCATCAGCGTGATGTTGGCCCCGAGCCAGATCATGCGATCGGTGATGGTCAGGCCGCCGTCGGCGACATCGACCGTGACCGGCGTACCGCGCACCGCCATCGTCTGTGCGATGCCCACGGGCAGCGCGAGCGGTTTGACGCGCTCGATGGGAAGACGCACGTCGAAGCCCCGGGCAAACAGGCCTTCAAGCGCCTCACGGATGTTGACCCGATCGAGGACAAATCCGCACACGCCGCCTTTGTCATCGAGGAACTTCTGAACGAGCGCCCACGACGCCTTTGACGGTTGCACACGAATCTTGACGCGCAACGAGGGCAGGCGGGGCGTGACCACAATCGCTTCTTTGGTGGTCGACAGTTGCAGCGTGCCGGACAACCGATAGGTGGCCGGCACCACCGTGCCGGTGACGACCTCGCGCAGTTCCATGTCTCCACACACGGCACTGCCGATGTTCCGGCCGTCCCACTGGAAATGGACCGCGGCGGTTCCCTCGCCCGACGCCACACGCACGGGCAGCGCCAGCCGCACCTGATTGCCGCCAAACCGCAGGTCGGGCGCTCCCGCAGCCAACCGGGCCGTGACACGGGTGACACGGACATCCAGGTCGTAGTCGCCCAGTGTGACGACACGTCGCACCGAGCCCTGACGACGTACACGAAGGTTGCCGAGTTCCAGCGTCACGTGATCGGCCACCCCGGTGACAAACGTCGAGACGAGCTGCTGCGCCAGTGTGGTGGGGACGCCGATGCGGAGTTGCCGGTCGGGCATGCCCGCCAGTTGGGGGTCGTTGCTCACGGCGGCGATGACCTGCGCGCGCAGACGATCGCGCTCTGTCGTCAATTCCGCGATGTGGGCCTGCAGTTCGGCCGTGTTCCTCCGCCCCTCGCGCGCCCGGCTGAGCATCACCCAGACACCAATGAGGACAGCCAGGACCAGGACGGCCAGCACGAGCAGGGCGAGGCGCCCGCGTGTGATCGTGATCATGGGGTGCCCCTCCCCATCTGGCCAATCTCCACGTGGAGCCCAATCCACAGACGTTTGTTCGCGGCAAAGACCCGCGAGACCGACGCACGGACCGGCAAACGCGCGCCGCTGATGCGCACGGGGCCGTCGGTCACCGCGGGGAGGTCGATGTCCTGCTGCACCCGCACGGGAATTTCAATCGTCGGCAACTGCGCCGCGACCTCCTGCCGAACGAGGCGGGCGACATCGTCAAGCGTGGAGCCGCTCAGGAATGACTCAAGCCCGGCAGCCCGTTCAATGCTGAGGTGGTCGGCCACAATGTTTGCCCGCAGGGTGGAGGTGGCCGTGTCGATCTCGATCCCGCTCAGCGCCCCGACGACGGTCACCGCGGCGTCGAGCGTCACCATGCCCTCACGCGTGATGGTGCCCCGCAGTCGCACCGTGGGCGCGCCGCCAAACCCCACATCCACCGATGTGAGTACCACCTGATACGGCGCAGCGCTCAGTTCGAGGGGCAGGCGCGCGGTGATCAACCCCTGCACAAAACTTTCGTCGATGGAGACGATGATGTCTGACTCTGGAAACAGGGACTCGCCGCGCGCGAGGCGCGCGGCCGAATCACGCAGGCCATCCAGTTCGCGTTCGATCTGCACCGTCTCTGCGTGCAACGCCCCGGCACCTTCGTGCGGGTCGGCGCAGGCCGAGGCCAGCGCCGCGCAGGCCAGGGCCCACCCCACCGTCAGCACCCGTGATGTCATTCCGACCCGTCACCTCGCGTGACATCCACGTACCGGTATTCCTGGTCCCGACTGACGTGCACCTGCCACGGGCGACAACACACTTCACAGTCCTGGATGAGTGTGCCCATCACGTCAGGCTCGAGGTAAATTTCCACCTGCTCCGCACAGTAGGGGCACGTCACCGTGAACTCCGTCGCGGCGTCATCGAAGTCGACCATGGTGAGAGTCTACAGGCCATCGGTCGCCTGCGGGGCGTCAGCCAAGGAGCGTGCTGACGATCAACCAGACCGTCGGGATCAGCAGCACGAGCGCCACGACCGCCAACGCGCCGTCTCGTGCGATCACTGCGAGTCCGAACGCCGCCAGGATCGCGCCCGCCAGATTGGCGCTGAACGGCACCACTTCCATCAGGGGGGTGACAAGCGCCACAGCCACACTCAACGCGGCAATCACGGAGTGACCAGGCCCCTCCACAAAAAAGGCCAGGCGTGGTCGAATCAGCCGGTCAACAACACGTGCCGGCTTGCACACGGCCTTGACCATCTTCCGGACTTTCACCTTGGTCACCGACCGCTTGCGCACCCACCCCGGGAACCAGAACCTGTCGCGGCCAAGGAGAAGCTGCCCACAGACCAGGACCACCACCAGTCCGGTCGCCGTCGGCACTCCGGGAATGTCCCCCACGACCGGTGCCAGAATGATCAGCCCGCACAACAACAGCAAGGGGCCAAACGACCGGCGCCCGATCGCGTCGAGCAGATCATCAAACGTGAGGTGCCCCGTGCCCTCCGCGGACTCACCGATGACATCGAGCAGACCTGTGAGATCAGTGGGTTTGTGTGTTGGTGACTCAGGCATCCTCAGTCAATTGTTGGCGCCGGAGCTCCCCGATCAGGTGTCCAACCCGATACAGGGACGCCGCACACGCCCGTGATACCTTCCGGGCATGTTTGGAATCATTGGCACGATCATTTTTGGGCTTGTCGTTGGTGTCATCGCGAAACTCCTGATGCCGGGCAAGGATCCGGGCGGCATCATTGTCACGATTATTCTGGGTATCGTGGGGTCGGTTGTCGGCCGATGGATTGGCCAGGCCCTGGGTTTTTACGGTCCCGAAGATGCGGCAGGCTTCGTGATGTCGTTGATCGGGGCGATCGCGCTGCTCGCCATCTATCGCATGATGACCAAACGCACGTAGGTGTTCGTCAGACGTGCTGGATCCACTGACGAATGATCGCCGTCAGTGCCGTACGTTTGACTTTTACGTCTGCGGCATCGGTGAAGGCGACGACCGCCCGGTCCTCCGCCAACCACACGAGGAGGCCGGCAGGGTCCGTGATGTCCTGTTGTGCGGTGAGCCCGTCTTTTTTCTTTGCCCCAAAATGCAGGATCAGGCCGATGCCCTGTTTGGTGCGCAGGTGCATCGTCGCGAAATAGTCGGAGGTCCGGAAACTCGGGACCTTCCACTTGATGCCTTCGGCGATGGCGGGATCGGCCTTGAGGATGATTCGGCGCACAGCCTGAAGGGCATCCACATGCGGATGTTTCAGCAGCGCAAAAAACGCGTCAACGTCGCTTGGCAGTCTGACCACGGGACTAGGCGGCGTCGTCAGGTTTTGGGCGCCACAGGACCACGACCTTGCCGACCTGCTGGACTTCGGCCGACGAGGTGCGCGCGGTCAACTCACGCGTCAGGGCGGCGCGGGCCTCACGGTCCGCACCGCCCAGTTTCACTTTGATCAACTCGTGCGCCTTGAGCGCGCGGTCCACTTCCGACACAAACGAATCCGACAGCCCTGCCTGCCCCACCTGCGCGACGGGTTCAAGCGCGTGGGCGCGGGCTTTGAGCTCGGCACGTTCACGGGGCGAAAGCACAATCGACATTTCCCGATTGTACCCGCCCCCAACGACCTACCGGGTCTTCTCCGCGCGGCTGCGCGCTTTGGCCAGCCGGGCCTCCACCGCGACGGCGTCGTCGGCCTTCTCCTGCAGGCGCAGACTCCTGGCGAGCAGGGACAACGTCCACACATGCTCCGGATTCCGCTTGAGGTCCTCCCACAACACCGTCTCGGCTTCATCGGCCCGGCCGGCGGCCATCAGCGCCGAGGCGAGGTTCTGTCGCGCCGGCGCGTGCCAGTCGTGGGGTTCCTGGTAGATCAGCGCATCCTCGAATCGCACCGCACGTTCCAGATGCAGCAGCGCCCGGTCCCAGTCCTTGCGCGCCGCCGCCAGTTCGCCGGCCACCACCTCGGGTGCGATACGCAGAATCGCCGCGCCGCTATTGACCGAAAACGTGGTCTGCCCCTTCAGCGACGGATCGGCCACGAAGGCCCGCAGCGCGACGAGTTCACGTTCGGCATCGGCGAGTTGGCCCTTGCCGAGGAACGCCATCGCCCTGGCGTACGTCCAGACCCCACGCGTAAACGCCGTGGCGTGGTGTGGCCCCTTGTCGGCCAGAATCTGGTCCCACTCACTGAAGCGCACCATCGCCCAGTACGGCACGACCAGGAACCCCTGCAGGATCGGCACCGCCGCCACCGCCTCGTGCGGAATGGCCGTGGCCAGTTTGTGCGCAGACTCCAACGCGAGGGTGCGTTGTCCACTGGCCGTGGCGCCCATCCAGATGAAGTGCAGGTTATGCGGGTAATACCCGAGCGGATAGATGCCCTGCGCCCGACATTGGGCGATGTAGTCTTCGTCGGCTTTGGCCGCCTGGAGATTGGCGGCGATGACGTCGGCGTGCCGCCCCACCCGCTGATAGATGTGCGCGGGCATGTGCACGATGTGGCCGGCGCCCGGCATCAGCGGCAGCAGACGATCCGCTTCGGCTTCCGCGCGCTCAGGCGTGTCGGTCGACTCCCAGAGATGAATCCACAGGTGCAGGGCGCCGGGATGGTTCTTGTTGACCGCCAGCACCTCGCCCAACACCGTGATGACGACCTCGGTCTCCGGATACGGATGGCCGTCCCGCGTCCAATAACTCCACGGCCGGAGGTCCATCAGGGCTTCGGCATACAACGTCTTCGCGTCCAGGTCGTCAGGAAACGAGATTGTCAGGCGGCGCATGGCCTCGGCATACGCCCGATCGGCGGCCGGACGGTCGGCGGTGTTGCCCGTATACCGCACGGCAAGCGCCTCGATGTACGCGCGTTCCCGCTTGGTGGTGGCGCGTGAGGTCAACGCGCGGGCCTTCTGTATCAGCGCGTGCGCTTTGGGCTCCTCGGCGGCTTCCATCGCGGCGTTGATATTTGGTCCCAGCACCAGGGCCTGGCCCCAGTACGCGATCGCCAGGGATGGATCCAGACGAGCCGCCTCGGCAAACGCACGCGAGGCTTCCGCGTGGTTGAACGCGTACGTCAGGTTCAGCCCCTGATTGATGAACAACTGCGCCTGCGGGAGGCGAGTGGCCACCGGGAATGTGTGGACACCAAGATTCTGCAACCGTGGTGCGAGCGGCACCCCGGGTTGGGGAGCCGCGTCAAATCCCGGCGGGGTCGAGTAGTGCACGTGCGCGGGCACCGGGGCCTGCGCCGTGGGTGGCGCCTGAGTCGCCAGCAATGAGGGGTAGAGCGAGGCGACAAGCGCCAGTGGAAGCAGAAACGAGATGATGCGTAACATACCTGCAAGAGACGGAGCCCCGGACGCGAAGTCGTTGCCCGGGGGTGAGCGAACGGTAAGGATTCGGTAAGATCCGCCGATGCTGACCTTCGGCAGCTTCAGTCTCGACCCTGTCGCCGGCCAGCTCCTGCGCGCGGGCACGCCCGTCCCGCTGCCTCCCAAGGCGTTTGCCCTGCTCCACCACCTGGCCGGCAACGCCGGCCGACTCCTGACCAAACAGGAGCTCCTGTCGGCGGTCTGGTCGGACGTCTTCGTCGGCGATGCCGTCCTGAAGAGCACCATCCGTGAGCTGCGCAAGGTGCTGCACGACGATCCGGCCGCGCCACAATTCATCGAGACCGCCCACCGTCGCGGCTATCGGTTCATTGCCGCCACCACAGTCGGCACGCCGAGTGCCATGCCCTCGGCGCCGCAGGTCCACTATGCCCGCAGCGGTGACGCCAACATCGCGTACCAGGTCGTGGGCACCGGTCCGATCGACCTGGTCTTTGTGATGGGCTGGGTGTCGCACCTCGAATACTTCTGGAACGAACCGTCGTTTGCCCGGTTCCTCTCGCGTCTGGCCTCACGCGCGCGCCTGATCCTCTTCGACAAACGCGGCACGGGCCTGTCGGACGCCGTACCAATCAGCCAACTGCCCTCGCTCGATCAGCGGCTCGACGATGTGCGCGCCGTGATGGACGCGGTGGGCAGCACACGCGCGGTGCTGCTCGGGGTGTCCGAGGGTGGCCCCCTCTGCAGCCTGTTCGCCGCCACGTATCCGGAGAAGACCGAGGCGCTGGTGATCTTCGGCAGTTATGCCCGGCGCCTCAGGGCACCGGATTATCCGTGGGGATCCACGCGTGAAGAGCGCGACACGTTCTGCGAGACGATCATTGCCGACTGGGGAGGCCCGGTGGGTCTCGAGGAACGCGCGCCCTCCATGGCCCACGACCCGCAGTTCCGGCAGTGGTGGGCGTCCTACCTTCGGATGGGGGCCAGTCCGGGTGCGGCGGTCGCGCTCACGCGCATGAATGCGGAGATCGACATCCGCGACGTGTTGCCCTCAATTCGTGTTCCGGCGCTGGTCATTCATCGCTCGGGTGATCGCTGCCTGACGGTGGACGAGGGCCGGTATCTCGCCTCCCGTATTCCTGATGCCACGTTTGTGGAACTGCCAGGCGACGACCATCTGCCGTTTGTAGGCGACCAGGACGCACTGTTCGCGGCGATCGATGTGTTCCTGTCGCAGCCTCGGCAGCACGCCGCAGCGGTGGGGACCCACGGCGTTCTGGCATCGGTCCTCACCGTGGTACCCGCCGGCCCGCCGGAGGACCTGGAGCTTTTTTCACGCCTGTTCGACCGTGAGGTGGCGTTCTTCCGCGGCCGTGTCGAGCGACCCGCCTCCGCAGGTGGTGTGGCGGTCTTCGAAAGCGCCGGCCGTGCCGTCCAGTGCGGACTCGCTGTGGTGGCGCTTGCGCAGCAATCACGTATCGAGGCGAAGGCAGGCGTGCACATCGGACAACACCACAGCACGGGGACGGGCCCCATCACTGAGATCAGTGCCGCGCTCGCCCACGCGGCCGATCGTCACACGGTCAATGTCTCTCGCACGGTGGTGGACCTGATGCCGGGCTCAGGTGTGACGTTTGTGCCCCATGGCGACACGTTCACAGCCGTCGTCCACCCGGCCGCCTCGGAGGCGTAGGTCAGGGTTGAGCGGTGTGTCCCACAAAGATCGTGTGTCTCGGGCCGCCCTGCTTGAGCCGCGCCCGCACACGATGCATCTTCCCGGTAAACCCGGCCCAGCGCAGGCGTTGTCCGAACTTGCGATCCCCCCAGGCCGACCACCCCGCCAGCACCCCGCCGGGGCGTAACGCGGCCTTGGACTGCATGACCCCGTGATTGGCGTACAACCCGGTATTAAGCGTGGAGGTGAAAGCGTCCGGGCCGTTGTCCACGTCGAGCAAAATCGCGTCAAAACCCCTGGTGTCTTTCCGAATCGTGACGGCAACGTCGCCGAGGGCCACCTCGACGCGTGGGTCGTCGAGCGGGTGGTTCGCCAATGGGCCGAGGGGACCACGATTCCACTCGACCACACCCGGCACCAGTTCACCCACCACGACCGTGGCGGCGGCGGGCAGGACGTCGAGTGTCGCCCGCAATGTGTAGCCGAGTCCGAGTCCGCCCACCAGCACCCGCGGCGCCTCGGCGGTGGTGATGTGGGCACACGCGACCGTCGCCAGCGCCTCTTCCGATCCGTGCATCCGACTCGACATGAGAATCTTGCCGTCGGCAAAAATGACGTGTTCGCGATCACGCGTCATCAATGTGAGGCGTGTGCCATCGGGCGTGTGACTCTCACCGAGGAGGATCCAGGGTTTCATTGATGGCGCTGCACGGCCTCCATTATTGCCCCATTGACCCATTGACCGTACTGGAGGAGACAGCGGCCGCACAGCCCCGTCGCTACCATCGGTAGGCATGAAATTCCTGACGGTTCTTCTGGTGGCGGCGGCAGCCGTCGGATGCGGCGGCGCGGACAAGGGGCGGCAGATGGGCGAGGCCATGCGGGTCATTCTTGATGACACCACTCGCCCCGGGTTTGTGACCGCGGACGCCGAGGGCACGGCGCTCTGGAAACAGACGCGTCAGTTTTATGAGGCGCGAACGTTCTCGCCGGCCTGGATCAAAGACGCTAAACCCATGGATCAGATGGAGGATCTGGTCGAGGCGCTCCAGCAGGTGGATCGCGACGGGCTGGATCCGGAGCTGTACAGCGCAACACTCATCAAGACCAGGCGCGAGGATGCCACCCGTGGTTTTCTCACCGACCCGGGATTTGATCCCGGGGAGGCCGGACGCCTCGACGTCTGGCTCACCTACCTCTACCTCAAACACGCGGCTGACCTGGCCAACGGGATCTCGGATCTGGCCTCAGCCGACAAACGGTGGCGCATCACGCCGGACACGTTTGATCCGCTGGCACACCTGACCGACGCGATCGACAAGGATCGCATCGCCGATTCGCTGGCGGACCTCCGCCCGCAGCACCGTGAATACACCGCGCTCCGTGAGGCGCTTGCGGCACATCGCACAATGGCCGCTGACGGCGGCTGGCCCATGGTCCCCGAGAATCTGCGCCTGAAGCCGGGCCAGTCACACGCAGCCGTGGCCAGCGTCGCCAGGCGGCTCGCGGTCAGCGGCGACTATGCGGGCCCCACCGACGTGTCGGCCTATACCGAGTCGCTGCAGACTGCGGTACAGCAGTTCCAGACCCGACACGGGCTGGCGGCGGCCGGCCTGATCGGCGCGGAGACGGTTGCCGCGCTGAATGTGCCGGTCGACGCGCGGATTCGCCAGATCGCACTCAACCTCGAGCGGTGGCGCTGGTTGCCGCAGGACCTGGGTGGACGGTACGTGCTGGTCAACATCCCCGAGATGCGCCTGCGCGTCTACGAGGGCGACCGCGTTCCGCTCACGATGGCGGTCGTGGTCGGGACGCCGGATACCCCCACACCCATCTTCAACGACCAGATGCGCTACGTGGTGCTGAGTCCGTACTGGAACGTGCCCGACAGCATTGCGCAGGGAGAAACGGTGCCGGGCCTCGTCAAGGATCCGACCTATCTGACGCGCAACAACATGGAGATCGTCGACAAATCCGGCAAGGCCATTCCCGTGGACGACATGGACATGGACGCACTCGACCAGTATCGATTCCGACAGCGCCCGGGCAAAACCAACTCCCTCGGCCTGGTGAAGTTTATGTTCCCGAACGAGTACAACGTGTATCTGCACGACACGCCGGCCGATTCCCTCTTTGCGCGCGCCGGGCGTGCCTTCAGCCATGGCTGTGTGCGTGTCGAAAAACCCATGGCGCTGGCCGAATACGTCCTCCGCGATCAACCGGCCTGGGACACCGGGGCGATCGACAAAGCGATGCATGCAGGCACAGAGACACAGGTGTCATTGACCGCACCGCTTCCGGTGTATCTCGGCTACTGGACGGCCAGTGTTGATGAAGCGGGCACGTTGCACTTTCGCCCCGATGTCTACGGCATCGACGCAGACCAGCAGAAACGGCTCACCGAGCGGATGAACCGCCTGACGAAGGCGGACAAACCGACGGAGACTCAGAAAATGTAGCGTTGTGCGTAGAAGAGGCCGGCAAAGATCACCTGCCCCGCGGCGAAGACGACGACGAGCGGCGTGGCCCACGTGCGTGTGCTCAACCACATGAACACCGGAAACAGGACACACGTAAAACGTCCCACGGACGTGAAGCCGCCGGCCGACACGGGCACGGCCAGGCTGAGCACGACAAACGCGCCCATGCCCCACCCAAACCGGCGAACGATGGGCCGGAGGAGCGCGAGGGTGACCAGCATCAAAACGAAATACAGCAGGTGGTACGGACGACCTACCTCGTACGGCCGCGCAAACAGGTAGTCAAAGAGGCCGTACTCAGTCACCGACGTTGCCAGTCGTGTCATCACTTCCAGGGGCCCGGTGACCTCCCTCCCCCATCCTTCCTGCGCCGTGATCCATGCGAACCCGTGTCCGGTCAGCCGCCACACGTACGCGGAATACGCCAGCATGCCGAGCACCGGTGACACGACCACGGCCGCCTGGCCTGCCACCTCCCGCCAGTCGACCCGCTCACGCTGACGCAGCTGCTGCCACACGAACCACGCCAGCATCGTGGCGACCAACACGCCGGTCGGACGCGTCAGGCCCACCACACAGCCAAAAACAAACGCGGCCACCAGCTGCCCGCGATAACAGTGGTAACAGGCCGCGACGGCGGCGAGCAGGAACAGGGATTCGGTGTACACCTGCCCGTGGAACAACGAGAACGGGTAGGACGCCATCAACCACACGGCGAGCCGACCTGACTTTTCCGGGGTCAACAGGTTGGTCAACGCATGGACGTAGGCCAAGGCGGCACAAAACAGCGCGGTCGAGAGCAGGACGCCCGTCCAGAGCCAGGGCACGTGTCCCCCGGACAATCCGAACAGCCGCGCGGCCCCCCGCAGCAGCAACGGGTAGGCGGGAAAAAACACGAGGGGAGAATTCCACTGCTCCGGTCCCTCCCACCGATAGCCGTGCTGTGCAATGTCCAGATAGATAAGGGCGTCCCAGCGGTACGGCAGGTTGGCGAGATCACTGCCCGGAGGCATGGGTTCCGGGCTGACGGCATACCCGAGGATCAGCAGCGCCAGCAGCCCGACCGGGATCAGCGCCAGCCGCGTCACCAGTGTCGCCGTCACGGCGGTGCGGAGCGCCAGTCGCATTGGTCAGGAGCGTACCTGCCGGACTTGTTATCGTCAACACGACCACCGACATAGAATCGGCGGATGCAATGGAGGGCACTGCCCTGGATCGTCGCCGGTGGGTTTGTGCTGCGTGTGGTGTGCGCGCTGGCGGCCGACAACCTCCACCATCCTGACGAGATCTTCCAGCAGATCGAACAGGCGCACCGCTGGGTCTTCGGTTACGGCCTCGTACCCTGGGAATTCCAATTCGGCACACGGTCCTGGTTGCTCCCGGCCGTGCTCGCGGTGCCGCTGCAGATGACCGCATGGTTGGGCGTGGACCACCCGAACGTCTACCTTCCCGCCATCAAGATCTTGTTCTGCGCGATCTCGGTGTGTGTCATTCCGCTGGTCTATGTGGCCGGTCGTCGTCTGGCATCGGAAACGGCCGGCCGCGTCGCCGCGATCACGGCGGCGCTGTGGTACGAGTTGGTGTATTTCTCGTTCCGGCCATTGCCGGATGTCCTTGCGGCCTACCTGCTGCTCGGTGCCTTTGTCGTCATCCTCGCCCCGGCGTCCCGACGCCAGGCCGCCCTGTGTGGAGCGCTGCTCGCGCTCGCCGTCGCCCTTCGCATTCAGCTGTTGCCGGTGGCCGGAGTGTTGGGACTGGTCGCGCTCGCCCGATGGTCACCGCCCGCACGCATCGCCGGGCTCACAGCCGCGGCGGGTGTGGTGCTGGCCGCCGGCCTGTTCGATCGTGTGACGTGGGGCGCCTGGTTTGTTTCTTACTCGAACAACTACCTGTTCAACGTCGTGTATGACGTGAGTGCGTTGTTCGGGCTGATGGGCTACCGCTGGTACGCCGACCAACTGCTGATGGCGTCGTTCGGCCTCTTCGCCGTCGCCGGGCTCTGGAGCCTGCGCTGGTGGCGCCGTCTCTGGCTGCCCATCGGCGTGATCCTCGTGATCGTCGCCTCACACACGGTCATTGGCCACAAGGAATACCGGTTTGTGTTCGCCGTGATTCCGTTCGCGATCATCCTGTTCGGCGTGGTTCTGGCACGGGTCACGGACGGCCTCCGTCGTGCTGCGCTCGTGGGACTCGCGCTTGTCTCCATCGCCGGCGGGCTGCATCGTCTGCCGGGCCAGGGCGACGTTTACGATGCCGGCCCGCTGTTTGCGCCGGACCCGAGCGTGCAGGCGTTTCGAAGCCTGACAGACGACCCAACGCTGACGGCGCTGTTCATCGCCGACGAATATTGGCCCTCGTCGCTGGGTTACGCCTACCTGCACCGGGACGTGCCGATTTATTTTGCGCGGGACCTCGCCGCGATGCAGAACGAAAGCGGCCTTGGTGTCGAGGCGTATGCCAGTCATGTCATCCATCGACGCACCGCCTTCGAGACGCCGGGATTTGTGGAGGTGTCGAAGATCGGGCCGGTGGAGATTCGCCGCAACGTCAGCACCACGAAGCTGCGGACGCTTGACGCCTACAGTCGGCGTATCCCCCAACCCGGGGTTGATGGCGTGTACACGCCATCAGTGCAGCCGTTCCTGCCCGCGCCGAAATAATCCGCGCGGTTATCGCCGCACGAGTCCCGCGAGCAGCCGCACCTGCGTCAGCAGCAGCGAAAGGTGCCCTCTGCGGAGCCGTTCGAGGATGTACGCGGGACGCAGGTAATACCGGAGATACGCCCGTCGTGTCAGCGCCTTGAGTTCCGCCAGCGTCAAGGGCCCTTCGATCGCCTCTGGAAACAGGGAATCGTCGCTGAACCGGTAGCGCGGATCGGCGGCGACCGTGTCGTACATCGCCGTGCCCGGGTACGGCGCAACCACATGAAACAGCGGATAGGTGGGCGCCAGTGCGATGGCCGTCCGCACGAGATCCTCCGCGTCCGACACTTGCGCGCCAGGCAACCCCAGCAGAAAGAAGCAGGCGGTGTCGATGCCGGCGCGTTTGATGCGAGCCATGCCGTCACGGACCTCATCCAGCGTCAGTTCTTTCCCGGTGGAGGCGAGCACACGGTCGCTGCCCGCTTCCACGCCGGCGTGAATCAGACGGCAGCCCGCACGTTTCATGAGGGCCAGCAGTTCGTCGTCCACCAGATCCAGCCGCGTCTGACAGCACCACTCGAGCGGCAACTTCGAGGCGATCAGCGCCTCACACAACTGGATCACCTGCTGCCGGAGCACCGTGAACTCAAGGTCGATGAAATACGCGTGTCGCACGCCGAACTGGGTCACGGCCACGTGGATTTCGTGCAGCATCAGGTCGAGCGGTTTTTTTCGCACGCCTGTCCCGTACGTCTTCAGAAGACAGAACGAACACGACGAGGCGCAGCCCCGACTCATTTCAAACAATGTGAAGTTCGGACCCATCACCTCGTAGTGATATCGATCCATCGGCAACAGGTGCAACGCCGGCGGCAACAGGGTGCCCATCGGTACCGGATGTTGATCGGGCTGACTCACCACACCCTGAGGGCCGCGCCACGTCACGCCGAGTATGTCGCCCAGCGATCGGCCCGACACAATCTCGCGCACGGTCTGCTCCGGCTCTCCGCGCACCACCGCCGTTGCGCCGGTCATCTCCAGCAGCGCGTCAGGGCGGACGGTGCCGTGACTGCCCAGAACAAACACCGCCGGGACACGCGCTCGCACCGCGCGCACCACATCCAGGAACGGACGCAAATCGAGATGCGGACATTGCCAGCGGTCCAGGCTCGACGACGTCACAAAGACCTGGTCGGCGTCCGCGACACGCGCCGCGACATCCTCCGGCGGGAGTTGCTCCGCATTGGCGTCGATGATCGAGACGTCGATCCCGTCCTGCTCCAGCCACGCGGCCGTGGTTGCCAAATCGAGCGGCGGCCAGACGCGGTTGTAGATGCGGCCGCGCGGATTCACCACCCCGGACTGCGCCGGATTGATCAACACCACCTTCATCGCGTCCGCCACAATCGCACCACACCCCGCACGTCGTCCCACGCCGTCTTCATCAGCCTGACCCGGCTGTCGTCGTCTTCGATCCAGGTGACGGGAAGGTCCGCGATGCGGTAGCCCCGGCGCTCCGCGAGGACGAGCAACTCCGTATCGAGGAACCAGGAGTCATCACGCACGTCAGGCAACACTTCTCTCACGACACGTCGGCTGAGCGCTTTGAAGCCGGTCTGCGCGTCGCTGAAGCGCACGCCCAGGACCGTGCGCAGCAGCAGGTTGTAGCCATGGGAGATCATCCGGCGTCGCCACGATCGCGTCACACGCGAGTCCGGGAGTCGACGGGATCCCACGGCGATGTCGTAGCCGCCAACCAGGATCGCATCCACGAGCGGCCGCAGATGTTCGAGCGACGTCGACAAATCCACGTCTGTGTAACACACCACGTCCGCCGCAGTGCCGGTCCAGGCCGCGCGCAGTGCGCGACCTCGTCCTGGCTGGGGGGTGGTCAGGACGCGCACCCGTGGAAGCACGGAGGCCAGCCGATGGGCTTCATCAAGGGTGTTGTCGTGTGATCCGTTCTCCGCGATCACCACCGTCCAGTCATACGGCAGGTTCTCGTTGAGAAAGGCGTGCAGCCTCTGGATGGAGTGCGCCAACACGTGCCCCTCGTTCAGCACCGGGACGACCACCTCCACACGCGTCACCACCGTCGCAGTCCCACCACGCACAGCCCCAACGTCAGCACGGACAGCCAGAGCCCGGCGGTCAGACCTGGCGGCCAGTACCGGAACTCGACCACCACCTCGCCGCCCTCAACGTTGGCGGCAATCAAGCCGTCGGACGTGCGCACGGCCGGGGTATCTGTGACGGTGCCATCGAGGCGCTGCATCCTGACGCTCCACCCCGGATCGTAGTTCTGATTCATGACCACGGCACCCGGGCCGTCCGCACGCACGCGCCCACGCACCCGGGCCATCGTCCACGACTCGAGTGCGACCTGTCCCTGCGCGCCGGTGACATAGACCTCGCCCCGATAACCCGCATCCGCCGTCGTCAACACACGACCGGTGGGGACGCTCATGTTTTCGTAGCCGTCGACGGCCCCCCAGTTGGCCAGCAGGCGCGGATACACCAGGCTCTTCATGGTGCCCGGCACCAGCACGGCGGCCTCCGGCGGTGCGGGCCGCTGGGCAAAGTCGCTGTACTGGGTGAGGTGGATCGGCGGCACGCGGAACACCTGCGTCAGGAGTGCGTGCCCCATGACCGCCAGCTCACAATACAGCAGCGCACACAGCGCCCAGGGAATCACCCGCGCCCACCACCGTGAGATCCGCGTGGTCGCGGCAAGGCGACGCTGCAGAAAATCCATGCCGAATCCTGCCGCGACGCCCGCGACACACACCAGCGCCGCCAGCATGCGGGAGGGCACGTGTAGTTGGTCGTACATCGGCAACCGGCGCACCAACGCCCACACATCGGGCGTGGCGGTCGTCCCCAACATCATCCAGACCAGCACACCACCCGCGGCATACAGGGGCCACCACACCCGCGCAGACGTCACCACGCCAATCAGGATGACCAGGGCACCCACCACGCCTGGATAGGCGCCGTACTCGTGGAACTCCAGATCAAAGGCGAACCACTCCATGGGCATCACGCTGGCGTCGAACTCGACGCCTTTGGTCCCACGGTAGTCCGCGTATCGTGTCGCCGGATCACTCTCGCTCACACCAATCGCGACTGCCTTCAACGTGGTGCGTTGGGTGGTCTCCTCACTGCGGGGATACGCCGACGTGAACTGCGTCATGGGTACCAGCTTGGCGCCGGCCACACCGGCCGCCAGTACGGCGACAACCGCCCAGGCGATCAGCGGCCTGACGCTTCGGCGCCTGAGGCTTTCAAACGCCATCCAGGCCGTCAGGAACGGTACGTAGACCGCAGTGATGTACACGGCGCCCAATGTGATGGCCGACGCGAACCACAACGCCGCCAGGACCAGCGGCCTGCGGCCCTCGCCCGTGAGCGACAACGCCTGCGCCCGCCACAGCCCCAGGACAACCCAGGGCATCGCGCCGAGCGCCGTCCATTCCAGATGGCCTTCGGTGATGTGGAGCGCGTAGTGCGCACTCATCATCATCACGATGCCGGCCGTGATGCCGGCCACACGACCGGCCCCGCACTGACGCATCAGCGCCGCCATCCCGATGCTGCCCAGCGCCATGAACAGCAGCACCTGCACCCGCAATCCCAGGTGGGCCCCCAACACCAGCGGCACGACATACCAGGGCGAGAGCGCCGGCGAATGTGGATGCGCCAGCAGGGCCGTGCCTCCGTTGGCATACGGATTCCAGACCGGCCACTGCAGGTCCCGCAGCAACGCGACACGCGTCGTTTCATACCGGAAGGTGAACTGATCCCAGTCCTGCCAGCCGTACCAGTCGAGATGGAAGAACAGCGGCGCGCAATAAACGACCGACGCCGCGATCAGGATGACGACGCTGGGCCAGAACGGCGAGGGGTGGCGTGCGTCACTCAACATCCGATGGGGCGATTGTACGCGGTGGCGGTGCGATAATGCCCAACGGCCCATGACACGTCCCGCACCAACACTCCGCGACTGGGCCGTGATTCTGTCGGTCAACGGGATCTGGCTGTCGGGTTATGCCGCATGGCTCAGCTGGTGGCCCGCGCCGGTGGGCATGGCCATCGTGGCAGCGGCCGTCGCGTTCGCCCCCGGGGCGGCGTGGGACTGGATCTGGCCACGCCGGTCACGCGCACTGGGGGGCCTCGTCGCGCGTGTGTTGATCACATCCGCCGCCGCTCTGCTGCTCGCCCTTGTTGCGTGCCGCCTCCTTGAGGTGGCCCCGACACAGATCAACATGTGGGCGACGATGGCCGCGCTGAGCAACCTCGGCCTGGCCACAGGCTGGTGGCGTGGTCGTCGCCTGGCGGGTCCACGAACAACCACCCGCCGTGAACTCGCCGTGGCGATGGTTGTGCTTGGTGCGGTGGTGTGGGCGAGCACTGTGGTGGCCACACGTGTGGTGCCGCCGCTGCCCGATCACGATCTCGAAATGCAGGGCACCGGATACGGCCTGCTGATGCGCCTCGAGCCCCGGCTGCTCACCGACCGCGGCCTGCAGTATTACTTCGCGCACCCACCGCTGCTGCACGTCTACATCGCGGCATCGTTTCTCTATCAGGGTGAGGTGCGTGCGCTGCAGGTGTACGACACGCTCACCACGATCGCAGACATCGAAACCACGTTCGCCCGCGCGCCGCACCTGCGTGAAACCCGCACGCCCAACATCGGATTCGCAGCGGTCACGGCCGCCCTGCTCCTGTTGTGGACGTTTCGGCGATCGCGCCGCTGGTGGCTGAGCGCACTTGTGGTCGTGGCCTACCTCAGCAGCCCGGAGGTGGTGGTGCGGTCTGCGTACGGCGGCTACTTCGCCCTGTCGACACTGGCCACCCTCCTGATGGTGATGGCGGTGGGCGCAGGCGGACGCGCGGGCGTCAACACCGGGCTCGGCCTCTGGGCCGTGTGGGTCAATCACAAGGTGATCGTGGTCGTCGCAGGCATCGTGCTCGGGTGTATCGCCGCTGCACGGCGCGTGTCCGCAGCGGTGCGCCCTGGTGCGGCGCTTGTGGGTGGTGCGGTCGTCGGCACCGCGGCGTTCTGGGTGTATGGCTACGTGATTGCCCCGCAGGATTTTGTGACGGATCACCTCGGCCACCACCTGTGGCAGCGCGTCATCCACGCCAATCCGCTCGGATATGGCGGCTACCCGTCGCTGGTCGGCCTCTGGCGTGAATTTGTTGTGCACACCGGATGGGTGCTGCTCCCGGCAGGCCTCGTGCTTGCGGCGACCGACCTGGGCCGGGCCCACGGTCGTGGGACCACGGGTGCCGCACAATCCTGGGTGCTCGCGGGTGTCATCGTGGTGACCGCCGCGGTGTTCTCCGTGGTCGATTGGCGCATGACCAAACACCTCATGCCGATGGTGCTGGCGCTGCATATGGTCTTGACACCCACACGTCACGCCGCGCCATGGCGCGTGGCGGCCGCCGCCGCCACGTGCCTCTGGCTCATCGTCTGGAACATCCCCGTCGTCGTCGATCTCGCGCGCGACTTCGCGGGGTTCACGATCACACCGGCCTGGTAGGGACCAGGCCGGGAACTCAGCTCGGCGGCATCAACAGGACGAGGCGCGGATAGATCAGGTTTTCGTTGGCCACGCGGTCCCGGTTGAGATCCCAGATTTCCTTCCAGCGATTGATGTCCTTCAGTTCACTGGCAGCGATCTTCGTGAGGGTGTCACCCGCGCGCACGGTATAGGTCCGGCGACCGGCCACGGGCTTCGTGAAGATCTCGGACGAACTCGACAGATACTCGCGCATCATCTCGGCATACTGTGGCGTTGCACGGAACTTGTCGATGGCCGTGTTCACCTCGTAGACCAGATCAAAGTTGCCTTCGGGAATCGCCACCGCATACTTCGACTGGTTGAGGTTGTATTTGACGATCGTCGTGCGCGGGTGGGATTTAATCTCCTCGGCGGCAAACGGATAGTCGTAGATCAGCGCATCGGCCTGATCGTTTTCCACCGCTTCGAACCAGCCGTCATCACCCGAGAACTTGCTGATGCGCGCATTCGGGATGTTCTCCTGCACCCAGCGTTCCGCCGCAGGGTCGTCATAAATCGCGATACGTTTGCCCGCCAGATCGGCCGGGGACCTGAAGGTGGCGGCCATCCCCTCCTGCACGATCATGCAGAGCCCGAAGTCGAGGTACCCGTTGGACCACACGACGCCGGAGATCGACGGGTCGGGCACATACCCGGCCATGATCAAATCGATTCTGCCGTCGATGAGCGCGCCGGGCAGGTCCTCATAGTCGAGTTCGACCACCTGCACACGCTTGGCCCCGAGGCTTTCGGCGATCAGGCCGGCGAGGCGGAAGTCAAACCCGTCCTCCTGCTTGCGATCATTGATGAAGTGCAGCGGCGGCGCATCGGGTTCCATGCCCACCCGCACGACGCCGGACTCCTTGATACGCGCCAGCACGCCCTTGGGGGCGGACGTGCCCGGCGTCTCCGCCGGCACCGTCCTGACGGTCGTCGACGGGTCATCGGCTCCGGGCAGAGGCAGCCGGTCGCGATAGGTCCAGCCGACGTACCCCAGCACGGCCAGTCCCACGACAAACAACAACAGCCGGCCTGCTCCGGTCAAACGAACGCCACCCTGTGATCCCTGTGCGGCCATGAACTGTTCTCCTTGTTATGCCGTGCGCGGCCACTGCCGCCGCACTGACGCCGATCCACTGACCTTCGACATGACGGCTTTGGCGGTGTCGGCTCCCGACTGCGCCGCGCCATTCATGTATCCCTGAAAATCGTAGCTGCAATGTTCGCCGGCGAAAAAGAGGTTCCCGACCGGGAGGCCTTCCGCGCCCGCGATCGTCGTCCACTGCCCCGGCTTGTAACAGGCGTAGGCCGCTTTGGTCCACGGGAACGTGGGCCAGTGGAACCGGGACACCTTGCCGTTTTGCGCCCGCGTCGCTCCGGGAAACGCCCGCTCAATCCCGCGCATGAGCCGCGCGGCCGCGTCCTCCGCCGAGCCTTCACCAGCGGCAAGCGCCAGTTTGCCACCGGAGTACAGCGTCAGTGCGCCGGCGGTGCCGGGCTGCATGAAGCTGCTGTCCCACGCCAACTGGAACATCTCGTCACTGTAGACGGCCCCGCTGTACCCGCGCGCCTGCCAGGGGCGGCTGTTGAAGCCCACCAGCACCTTCGCATTGGCTCCATACCCGAGTTCCTGAATCGCCTTCTTCTTGAGGTCCGGCAATTCCACATCCATCCGCACGTCACGCAACAGCGTGAACGGGATGGCGAGGACGACGATGTCCGCGTCTTCGTCGACGCTGCCGCTGCCCGTCTGGAACGTCAGCGTGTACCCGGCGCCCCGGCTCCTGATGGCCTCGAGACGATGGCGCCGATGAATCTGCGGGTCGAGGCGTGTGGCGAGTTCGTCCACGATGCGCTGGTTGCCGCCCTTGACCTTGTAGCGCTCGTCACTCTCGCCAAACAGCGCAAGCGTCTCCGCGTCTTCCAGATCACCGGAGCCGATGAGGAAGACGAAGTTGAGCGCGGACTGATCGCCCGCATCCATGCCGTATTCGGTGACATAGGCAATGTCGAGCAATTCGCGCAGCCAGCCGGTGGCGCCAATCGCATCAAAGTACTGCGCGACCGACATCCGATCGAGTTTGGTGCCGCCACCTTCGTTCGCGTAGTCGACATCGCCGAGCGCGTCGTAGTCGGCAAGAATCTTCGCGGCGAGTGGGACAAATGCGCGCGCGGCCTGCGCCTGCGTATAGTGGCGACCGTTGATGAAATACGTCTCCGGGATCAACGAGGCGTATTCGGGCGCCTGCGTGTCGAGACGCTCGAGGCCGAACTCGTCCATCAGCGCCAGCATCTCCTCGTGGGTGGAGTCGATGAATTCACCGCCCAGTTCGGTCGTGATGCCGTCTGCCAGAAGACTGGTCGCGGTGAACATGCGACCGCCGGTGCGATCGGCGCCTTCGAAGATCCTGGCGGTCAGTCCGGCCTTCTGCAGCTTGTAGGCCGTGTTGAGGCCCGCCATGCCGCCGCCCACGATGGCAATACGGGCGTTCGCACCCGTGACCGGTGTGGTCGCGGCCGGCGAATCGGGGGTGGATGAGGAGCACCCGGCCCCGAGCAGCAGTCCCGCCGTCGCGAGTGAGGAATCGCGCAGGAACCTGCGGCGTGTGAGGCCCATGTCGATGAGTTCGTCGAGCGGCGGACGACCGGGCGTCCGTCGTTCGGCCAACGCGGCAATCCTCATGGCCCGACGCAGGGAATCAAACAGGGGGGTGCGTGACACTGGAACCTCCGAAGTGAGTGCGTATCGTCATGGAAGCATCAACGAGAGTCAAGAATGCAGCAGGCGCCGGAGTTCCGTAATCCGCGCCAGCACGGCCGTGCGATCCAGATCGCGGTACGACGGCGGCAGGACCTCACGCGAGGTGCACTCCTGCACGGCGACCAGAATCTGCAGCTCCCGCTCGAGCGGGCTGGTGGCCGGAATGAAGTCCGCAAACGCGTGCCGCAACGTCTCGACGGGTACGCCCGTGCCGTCAGGATCGGGCTGGGCGTCGGCCACCAGCAACGCCCGCGCGAGAATGGCTTCAATGTCCGACCCGGACAGGCCGGACGGATCGTCCACCACCTCGGTGATGGAGGTGACCGCCGTCTTCATCCCGCTTTTTTTGAGCATGATGCGGAACAACGCGTCGTGTTCCTCGGGCGTCTCCGGGTAAAACAGCGCCAGATGTTCCTCCGCGCGGCCCTGACGTTTGAGGTCCACGGGGAGCAGGTCGGGGCGTGAGGTGATCAGGAACCACACGATCTTCCCGCGATACTCGGTGTTGCCCATGAACGAGGTCAACTGCGCAAACACCCGATTGGAGGTGCCGGAGTCGCCCTGCTGGTTCCGATGGCCCAGCGCGGCGTCGGCTTCGTCGATGACGACCCCCACGGGCCACATCGATCGCAGCAGTTTGAGGATCTTCTCAACATTGCCTTCCGTCACGCCCTGCCACTGCGAACGGAAATTCAGGAACTGCACACACGGGAAACCGATCTCGCCCGTGAAGCAGTTCACCAGAAACGTCTTGGCCGATCCGACAGGGCCGGCAATGAGATACCCCATCGGCACGCCGCGCAGCCGGCCGGCGACGATCGCCTGTGACGCCCGTCGCATCCGCTGCTTGACGCCTTCATGGCCGGAGACCATGTCGAGGGAGAATTTGGACTCGACATACTCAAGCAGCCCGAAACACTCGGCTTCAATCACCGCTTTTTTCTGCTCGCGTAACACGGCCAGGTCGAGGCGTGTCCCTCGTTCATCCACGGAGGCCAGGATCTGCCGCAGCTGGACACGGGTCAGTCCCGAGGTCAGCGTCGCCAGGCGCTCGGCGGGCAGATCGGAACGGGAGGCAAACCAGTCAGGGGTGCGAATCGCCTTCACAAACTGCAGCCGCGCGGTTTCATCGGGCCGCTCGACTTCCACTTCGACAGTCTGCGGCGATCGGACGATGCGCGAACTGATGTCGGCGAGGTTCTCCGTGATGAGCACAAAGGTGACGTTGGCCGCCAGGAGCGCGGGGTCGGTCGCCCACTTCTGGATGAACACCCGCACCGCGCGATCCTCGGCGCTGGCCTCGCCCGACCCTTCCGGGATCAGCGTCTCCACATACGGCAGGATGACCGCCACACCCAGCGCCGGTTTACGGTGGACGACGTGTTTCAGAAACGAATCGAGCAGGCCAAACAACGCGGCCGGATCACGTGGCAACGACTGGGCAAACGACGTCCCATGGACCGCATCCACGATCGACACCGCCTCGGAAAAATGCGCGGGTGACTCACGCGTCCTGAACGCCACGCCGTTGGCCCGCTGGTATTCAATGACAACCTCGCGCTGACCAAACATCCACTCGGCAAGGAACGCCGTCAGCGGCACAAAGTCAGTGGGGTTGGCTGCGTCAACGGAAGTCTGCGGGACCGCGACCACGTCGTGGGTGTTGCCGTGCAGCACAAACGTGTTGCCCAGTCTGGCGCGAATGCCGTGCGCAAGGGTCCGCGCCCACTGGGGATACGAGTCAAACGACGTGCTCACCGACGTGTCTCCTTCTGCCGGGTCCGGCCTGCCGCAGAGGTGCCGCCCCGCGTCGACGCCATCGGCGCAGACTCGGTCGACGTCCACGCGCCGACATCCGATCGCAACAGCGCCTCCATCTCACGCACCACCCGTTCGGAGTGTTCCGATTGCTCCACAATCGTGTCGAGCTCCTCCGCAATCGCCTGCGGGTCACGCAGCGAAATCGAATTCTGGTGCAGCACCTCAAGCAAGGACGCCATCGAATCCAATTCGGTCTCGAGCGCCCGCATCGTCCCGCCGACCTCCGAGTACGACTCCAGGAGCCGACGCTTCAGTTCGAGGTTTTTGACGAGCGCCGCCTTGGCCCGTTCGGTGAGATCGGGATCGGTGACCTCGTGTTCGAGCGCGGCAATATCCATGCGCAGTTCATCCGGGTCGCGCATGTAGGGCATTTTTTCGTACCGTTGCAGCGCAAGCATCCGCGACACACACCCTTCAAGGATGTGGTCAAGTTTGCCGCGTTGCTCGGAGAGGTACGCCTGCGAGATCCCCGTCAGACTCTGGTAGTTGGCCTCGATCATCCGGCAGAGGTTCTCCAGGGCCTGATACCGTCGCGCGTTGCCGGCATCAAACGATGCCACCAGCGCCGCCCGGTGTTGTGCCTCCTGCGCGCGCACCTTCTCGCGCCGTTTGCGATTGACCAGTCGACGCAGCGGACCGGAATCGAGCACCGGCAACAGCACCATCTCGGCGCCGGCCCACAGCAGCAGCGGCAGCGGGCTCACGGTGAGCGCCGAGGCCAGCGCCACGCCGCCCAGCACGATGGCCTGGTACTGATTGACGATCAGCTCCCGCAGGATGGACCCTGTCGAGAGGTCGTCGTCGGAACGCGCCATCGTGGCTGTTACGTCCCCTGCTTCTCGTTCACACGGGCGCCAACGCTCGGCGTCGTGCTGGCCTCAGCGGCCTTGACCGGCACACTGAGTCCCATCTCCAGTTCAAACTCCTGCAGGATCCCGGCCGCCTTGATCCGGCGGGAGGTGCGCTCCCGCTCGATGCCCTTGACGTCGATTGATCCGGTCGCGACCTCCACCGCCGCCTTTGACTCGGCGACTTCCTGTTTGATCTGCTCGAGATATTTGTCAGCCGTCGCGGCCACCCCGTACGACTGGAGTTCGACGATGGCGTCCACGGCCTTTTTCATGACCTGCGCCTTCTGCCGCTCCTTGAGCGCGCGCTGCGTGGTCTCGATCTTTTCCTTGAGACGCGCCTTGAGCGATTCCACCGACATCTGGGAGCTCTCGTGCGCCTTCTGGGCGGTGGCCCACTGCTCCTCGGTCGCGGCGAGGTCCATCCGCACCTGCTGCAACTGGATCGCGTCCTCCTCCGCCACGCTGCGCGCCTCGGCGCTGCCCTCGCGCAGTGCGGCCTGAATCGACGCCGTCAGGTTCTTGTCCTGCCGCCGCAGCGCATCGCGCTCTTCTTCCAGGCGAATGACCGTGGCGCGGGTTGCCACCAGCACCGAATTGAGGCGCGGCATCGTGATGCGCATCTCCTCGATGGCGTCCTGCAGCATTACTTCCGGATCCTCCGCCTGCGAAATGAAGAACCCGAGCCAGGCACGGAACACACGACCCAATCTAGCGAACATCAGAACCTCCCTTGTCCTTCACCGGCGCGGTGGAGGTGGTAACTGGATTGGGGGACACAAAATGCCCGACGGCTTCCGCGATGCGGTGTTCTTCAATCCGCTTGCGTGTCTGCCACGTCGTTAATTCGTGTTCCTCCCGTGTCACATCCGCGTGATTCTGGTCGATGCGCGCACGCAACTCGGCCACACGCTGATTAATCTCTTCTTCCAGACGACGATTCTCCTCCGCGTGTTGCGTCCGGAGTCCCTCCAGATGTTTCTGGAGCACCCGTTCGTAGGTGTCCAGCGCCCGATCGCGCTGCACCGCGTCGTCCACGATCTGCTCCACCTTCACACCGGCGGCGTCGAGCGCGACCATGATCGATTTCTGCTTGACCTCAGCCGGCAGCGCGCGGATGTGCTCACTTTGCAGCATCTCGGCCACCTTCAGGACGGTGTAGCCGTGGGACGGGGTGGCAATCTGCGCCGAGGCATAGATTTCCGAAAAGTCCGCGCCGGAGGTCACCGGCACGGCGAACGTGGCGTCGCCCCCGGCGTCGGGCACCAGGTCCCGTGCCCGCGTGGGCGCGGACGCCTCAGCGGCGACATCGCTTCCATCGGGCGCGGCGCCCTCACGAGGCGCCGTGACGACAAAGTATTCGTACCACTTCTTGCTCACGTCAGGCTGTCTCCAGTGAGCGGAGATTGTAACAGGCTCATGCCCCCATGTGCCTTCCGGCACAGCGAGGTTCCCGGTGTTCTGAGAGGATGGCCTTCAGGAGTACCGTCGGCAATGATGCAGGTCATCGATCCTCAACGTTACAATGCGTTCGTCCGGTTGATGTCACTGCCAGACCCGGCCGATCTGCCACACCGTGGGCATATCCTCCGGTGCGAGGGTGACCCGGACCGTCGTGCCACGCGGCTGCCGACCATCCTGATGGGATGGCTGCAACGTCGATACCTGGATATTGATGCGGAGATGCCGATGGCCGCAGCGACGCGCGGTCAGAGACGGCGCCAGCGCGCAGACCTGCGCGTGTTGCGGCCCACCGGCACATCAGACCGGTAGGCCGCCTGTCAACGTCGGACTACGGCGTTTTGCGCTCCTCGCGGAGCTCGTCTTCTGCGTCTTCGCGACGTTTGTCTTCATCTTCCCGTGTTTCGCCCAGGTGCGTGCGTTCGCCATCACGTTCGATGCCGAGTACGTCGCCGGGCTGTGCCCGATCCTTCGGACCGTTGGTCGGAGTGTGAGTGGGAGTGTTGGGATTTGTCATGGTGAAGGCGACGATATGGCACGGACAGAAATTGTCGCTGTGCTCTCGGGTACAGATACCCGGATGCCAACGGTCGTACCGTCGTTCTACTATGCAGAAACGCTCCCCCTTCGTCGCAGTCATTACACTGGTCGGCTTCCTCGTTACTGCCGCGCTCGTGATGGCACTTGGGGCGTCGTTTTTTGAGCCCCCGGTCGTCACATCCGTCACCCCCGCGCCGATTACCGCCAGTGCGTCGGCACAGGTGCTGACCGTCACCGGCACCGGCTTCGCGCCCGGCCTCACCGTGGAGCTGACATCCCAGGGCAATACGGCGACGTTTACCGGCGCCGCCGTGCAGGGACAACGCGCCACCATGTTCGAGATCTCCGCCGTGCTCGCACAGACGGGTGCCGCGACGCTCGTCGTGCGCAACACCGACGGCGGCGTCTCGGATCCGTTTGCGCTGACGGTGGTCGCCGGCCAGGCGCCGCCACCAACGCCCGCGCCGATGCCGGCCGCCGTGATCGACCGGGTGGATCCGGAGAAGGCCACGCGCAGCACGGTCGCGCAGCCGATCATCCTGAGCGGCAGCCAGTTCGCGGCGGGACTCGCGGTCACCGTCACCGACCCGACGGGCACGGTGCGTGTCATTGCGGCCAATGCGCTCGAAGCCGTGACGCCAACCAGCGTGCGGTTCCTGACCGTGTTGGACATCGGTGGTGACTACACGTTTACGGTCACCAACCCCAAAGCGCAGGCGTCCAACACCGTCACGGTCGTCGTTACATAAACGTGACGTAACAGCCGGTCCCTATCGCCAGAGATCGCTGCGACCGATACTCCCGGGACGTCGTCTAATCCTTCGGAGGATCGCCGTGACCAGAACTCACCTGTATGTCGGAGCTGTTTTATTGGCCGCTGTCGTGGCCACGACGGGTGTGATCGCCCAGGCCAAACGGGATATCGCT
Organism: uncultured Solibacteraceae bacterium; assembly: GCA_964423815.1. Taxonomy (GTDB): domain Bacteria; phylum Acidobacteriota; class Vicinamibacteria; order Vicinamibacterales; family SCN-69-37; genus SYFT01. The sequence goes on from CAYRGW010000015.1 coordinate 57,049, forward strand.
GTCACAGCGGTGAAATACCAGTTCAAGGTGTCAGGCAGCAATCGCGCGGAAATGCAGGTGGCACAGGACGACCTCGTCCGCATCACCCTGACGGCCGAGGACATTCCCCACAGCTTCACGCTGCCGGAGTACCGCATCCAGAAACGGGTCGAACCGGGACGCGAGGTCACCTTTGAGTTCCGGGCGGAAAAAGCCGGCCGCTTCGAATTCCACTGTTCGTTGACCAACGACAACTGCCGGGAACGCGGGATGGTCGGTGTGCTTATCGTGTCGCCGAAGCCTTGATTCGTTCATCGGGCGTCGGATGGCGATGAAAAAACCACCGGGTCAGTGTTGAGGGGCGTTCTTCCGCCAGATGCTGCGCCGCCAGGCGACGCACCGCTGTCCGAAACGCCTGTGGATCTCCCGTCAGCCTGATCGCAAACCGATCCGCCACGCGTTCGTGCGCACGCGATTGCGCCAGCCGCACGGGCCGCAAAACCCACCACATCACCCAACTACTCAGCGCGATCACCGGCAGCGCGGTCAGGCTCGACAGACTGGGCACGCCCAGCGCGGGTCCCGCCGTCGCCACGACCCGGTCAGCCACCCCCAAGGCCCCCAGCAACACGACGGCGTCCAGCGCCGCTTTTCTCCAGAGGTCGTGTCTGGCGTGGTGGGACAACTCGTGCGCCACCACGACCGCGATCTCATCGTCGATCCAGTCGGCAACCATTTCGCGGCTGAGCAGGATGGCACCGGACCGGCCGACGCCGGTGACGAGCGCGGTCGGCACGGCGGCAGGGTCGTTCCACTCGAGCACCGGCACGCGGCGACCACAGGCCTGCTCGGCCAGCCGCGACAACCGCTCCGCGAGTGCCGGTCGCGCGAGGGGCCGGCTGCCGGGCGCGACACGGACGGAGACGCCGGCAAGGGCCGTCATCAGGAGAAGCACCGGCGCGCCAAGCGCGCCCACCACCAGCCACCACCAGGTCCCGACGTGTGTCAGGCTCCACCACACCACCGACGCGCCCCCCACCGCCATCACGATCCCGGTGAGCGCATCCCGCAGTTGATTGGCGAGGAGTGTGGCCACCGGCACACGGCCCCTGCGGAACCGGCGTTCGCGACGCGCTGCGGCCAGCACGCCTGCCGGAAGCGCCACGGCCTCCCAGACCACCACCAGCGTCACGATGAAGATCAGAAAGGCCCAGTCGGCCGAGAGGGACTCGGCCCACGCCGCCGTCGCGCGGCCGAGCGGCGTCGCCGACACGATCAGCAACCAGATCGCGCCGACCGACAGACTCACGACCTGGGCACTGCGCCTCAGTCGCTGATACCGCGTGGCAGTGGACTCGTTCAATTCATCTGCACGGAAATCAGCTTCGACACGCCCGGCTCTTCCATCGTCACGCCGTACAAGCGGTCGGCGATCTCCATCGTCTTGCGGTTGTGGGTGATGAGGATGAACTGGGTGTGTGACTGCATCCCCTGCAGCATCTCGACAAAGCGCCCGATGTTGGCGTCATCGAGTGGTGCGTCGATTTCGTCGAGCAGACAGAACGGGCTCGGCCGGAATTTGAAGATGGCGAACATCAGGGCCATGGCGGTCATGGCCTTTTCGCCGCCCGAGAGCAACTGCACGTTCTGCAGGCGTTTGCCCGGGGGCTGCGCGATGATGTCGATGCCGCTCTCGACCTGATTTTCGTTGTCGATCAACACGAGGCCCGCGCGACCACCGCCAAACAGCGTGGTGAAGGTGCCTTCAAAGTTGGTGTTGATGGTCGCAAACGCCGCGGCAAATCGTTCACGCGTGATGACGTCGATGCGTTTGATGGCCTCGGCGGTCTGCGAGATCGAGTCGAGGAGATCCTTGCGCTGGGTCGTCAGGAACGTGTGACGTGTTTCCAGCTCATCAAACTGATCAATCGCCATCATGTTGACGGGACCGAGACGTTCGATCTTCTGACGCAGGCTGGCAATGACTTCCTCTGGCGTGAGGCTGTCACCGGCGTCCGGCGCACCGTCCTGCATGGTGTCGTCGGCAGCCTCCTGCGCACGTTCCTGTGCCGCGTCTTCATCGTCGGCGTCCACGGCGCTGGCGGCCGCCAGACGGCTGCCCGGCGCCGCGAGTTCGCCGGCGGCTTCCATGCGCGCGACCTCGGCGACGACGTCGTCGATGGTGGCGTTGACCACTTCCAGGCAGGTCGCGGCAAGGTGGGTCAGGTCGGCCATCGCCGTGGCCCTGAAGACCTCGGACTGCATGACGGCGGCCCGCACCGATTCAAGGGCATGACGGGCGCTGCGAATCTCGGTTTCCCGCACACCGAACTGCGTGCGGAGACTGTTGACGCTGTCGTCAAGCCCCCGCAGGCTTTCGCGCAGCTCATTGAGCGCGTGTACGTCGTTGTCGAGTTTTTCCTGGGTCTCGATCACCGACTGGGTGAGTGCCTCCCGCCGGGCATCCGCGCGCGTGATTTCGTCGCGACGTGACGTCAGGCGTGCCTCGACGTCGGCCAGGGATTCTTCGAGGCGGCGTCCTTCCGTCTCCAGCGACGTGACGCGTTCACTGATCGCCATCTGTTCGGCGCGGGCATCACTGACCCGCCGCATCTGGCTCTCGGCCTCACCACGCGCGCTGTGCAATCGCGCCAGCACGGCGCCCAACGACTGCTCCGCCTCCACCTGTCCGGTCTCGTGCGACGTGATGGCCAGCAGCGCCTCGTCACGACGACGTTCGGCGGCCAGTTCCTCTTCTTCGCTTCGCCGACGCTCGGTGGACACCAGTTCAATCCGGCGCGCCACGCGGGTGACTTCGTCGGAGGCGCGATTGAACTGCGCCTGGAATCCGACGATGGACTTTTCGTGATCGTGCTGCGCGGCCTGTTTGGCGGCGACATCCGCCTCGCCATTCAGGATCTCGAGATCCATCGACGTCACGTCGTTGGCGAGACCGTGCGCCATCTGTTCCGTGGCCTCGACCTGGGTGCGCAGGGTCTGCGCTTCCGCACGGGTCTCGAGGATGCCATGGGCGCCTCCGCTGACACCGCCCTCCACCAGACCCGCACCACGAAACACATCACCTTCGAGTGTCGCGACGGGCACACCGTGGGTGGCCGCCAGCGTCCGCGCCTCGTCAAAGGTGTCGGCGATAAACGCATCGGGCAGCGCGCGCGCAATCAGATCCGCGTACGGACCACTGGCGCGGACGACGTCGCGCAGCGCGCGGGCACCGGCCGGCACCGCCGGCGAGACACGAGCCGCGCTGGCGCGTGTTTCGTCGAGCACCAGAAAGCCGCATCGGCCCGCCTGTCGTTCGTTGAGTTTGGCCAGCGCCTGATGCACCTGCTCGGCGCGATCCACCACGACGTGTTGCAGCAGATCGCCCAGCAGGGCGTCGACGGCGCGTTCAAACGAACGCTCGACGGTGACATAGTCGGCAAAGGCCCCGTGCTGCCCGACCGTTTCCGGCGCCTCGGACAACAGGAATCGCGCGGCATCACCAAAGGTGGACCGCTGCTTCTCGATGTCTTCCAGTGAGCGCACACGCGCCTCCAGCCCCGCCAGATCACGGTGGGTCTGGCTCAGCTGTTTGGAGAGACGATCGCGCTCACCACGGGCCGCCACCAGTGTGGCCTCCGCCATCAGTCGTTCGGTGGTCGCTTCGGCCACGGCGGCGCGGGCGTCCTCCAATGCGGCGGTCGCGCCCTCGCGGTCGCGCACGGCACGGTCCGATTCCTGCTGCAGGTCACGGAGTTCAATTTCGAACCGGCTGCGTTCCTGCGACACCCGATCACGGGCGGCCGCCGCGTTGTCGCGCGCCTGACGCAGCGCCGAGAGTGTCGTCGCCGACGCCATGACCGCCGCGCGGGTCTGGTCGGCGTCGTGCTCCACGCCCTGCACGCTGGTGAGCGCGCGCTGGTATTCCTCTTCACACGCCGCGACCCGGCCCTGGGCCTCGGTCAACGTGGCGGTGGCGCGCGCAATCGACTCGCGCTGCATCGCAATGGCTTCACGGGCCGGGGCCAGACGGGCATCGAGGTCACTCGCCTCAAGTCCGAGCTGTTCCAGTCGCTGCCCGAGTTCCCCAATCTGCTGCCGATCGAAGGTGATCTGCTGCTGGTAGCGGCCGATGCCCAGCTCCCGCTGGTGGGCCTGCTCACGCGTGTCGGTGGCCGCACGTTCAGCCTCCGTCAACTGAATGCGCAGGGTCTCGAGCGCGGTCTCGAGTTCCGCCACGTGGGCCGCCGCGGCGGTTTCACGCACACGCGCTTCTTCAAGCCGCGCATCGGCCGAGGCGATGTCACGCGCCAGCGCTTCGTGTTTGCGCGCGAACTGGACCTGCTCCCACCGGCGCAACTCTTCACGCAGGCGTTTGTAGCGTCGGGCTTTCGCCGCCTGACGTTTGAGCGCGCCGCGCTGTTTCTCGACTTCAAAGATGATGTCGTCGACACGCGTCAGGTTCTGCTCGGCCGCTTCAAGTTTCAGTTCGGCCGACCGGCGCCGCGCCTTGTATTTGGTGACGCCGGCGGCTTCTTCGATGAGCGACCGACGCTCAGTGGGACGCGATGACAGGATCTGGCCGATCTTGCCCTGTTCGATGACGGCATACGCCTTCACGCCCAGGCCGGAGTCCATCAGCAGATCGTGAACGTCCCGCAGACGGCACACCTCGCCGTCGATCAGGTACTCACTTTCACCGGAGCGATAGAGGCGGCGACCGATCTCGACGTCGCGGGTCACCAGCGGCAACTGGCCGTTTTCGCCGGGCGCGGGCCCCGCGGCGGGGTCGGGATCCTCCTCGAGAATCTCCAGCCCCGGCTCAATCGGCACGTTCATGCCGACCTGGGTGACATTGGCCAGACGCAGGCGCACCTCGGCCGACGCCGTAGGTTTGCGGGCGTCACTGCCGTTAAAAATGATGTCTTCCATCCGCTCGCCGCGCAGGCTCTTTGCGCTCTGCTCACCCAGCACCCAGGTGATGGCATCCACCACGTTGCTCTTGCCGCAGCCGTTGGGTCCGACGATGGCCGTCACGCCGTCGTCAAACGACAACTCGGCGCGATCGGGAAAACTCTTGAATCCGTTGATGTGCAGTCTCGAAAGTCGCATGTAAATCAGTCAGGCTTGCGGGCCGGCGTGAGCAGTTGCTGTGCCTGCTGGAAGAACTGCAGGGCGAACTGCGCCTGCGGATCGACCCGCGTGAGATGGCGGCGGGCTTCGTCCACGCCGAAGAGGTCCAGATCGACCTCGTATTTGATCATGGCGCGCAGGAACGTGGCGTCTGCGGCCAGCGCCGCCTCGTCCACCTTCACACGCTGCTCGGTGAGATATTGCGTGAACTCGGTGAGCATCGCGTCGGTGACGGTCCATCCGCGCGCGACCTTGTGCCCCTTCGACACCGCAGCCGCCCGTGTGTCGCCTTCGGCGGTAAACCGTTCCGCAAAGCCGACAAAGTAGCCGCGTGTGAGCAACTGGCGCGAGAACCGCGCCGGGTTGAACCCTTCGACGGGCCCGGCGAGAAAGTGATCGGGTTCGATGCCGCCACCGCTGTAGACCTTGCGACCGCTGTCGGTGTATTTCAACTGGTCGGCGGAATGTTCGCGCGTCGCCTGCTGGTCGCGCTGCGAGTACGTGAGGTATTCATCGAACGTGCCGTCCCATGGGCGCTGAATCATCCGGCCGCTTGGCGTGTAGTAGCGCCCGGTGGTCAACGCGAGACCGGCGCCGTTGCTGATGCGATAGACCGACTGCACCAGCGCCTTGCCGAACGTCGCTTCACCCACGACCAGGCCGCGGTCGTGATCCTGCACGGCACCCGCCACGATCTCCGAGGCACTGGCCGAGTTCCGATTCACGAGCACGATGAGCGGGGTCGTGGTGTCGCCCTCTTCAAGTGCGGGGTAATCCTCGTCAGAGTTCGGCACACGGCCACGCGTGTAGACGACCATCTGTCCACGCTTGAGGAAACGGTTCGAGACCGCAATCGCCTGATCGAGCGGACCACCCGGGTTGTCGCGCAGGTCAAGCACCAGCCGGTCGAGCCCCTCGGCGCGCAGCTTCTTGAGCGCCTCGCCCAGTTCCTTGTCGGTGGTCTCCGAAAAATCCTGCAGCCGGATGTACCCCGTGCCCGGCGCAATCATGAACGCCGTGCGCACGGTCGTGATGTTGATTTCGTCGCGATCCACGTCGAGCGGAATCAGCGCCTCCACCCCGGCGCGACGGATCGAGATGTTGACCGACGTGCCCTTCGGGCCACGCAGCTCACGCACCGCCTGGTCGGCCGTCCATCCCTTCGCGGACTCGCCCTTGATCACCGCGATCACGTCCCCGCGACGGATGCCCGAGCGATAGGCCGGTGATCCTTCAAACAGGTTGGTGACCGTGATGTCGCCATTCACCACGACGATGCTCAGGCCCAGGCCGTAGTAGGTGCCCTCCTGGCGTTCGCGCAACTGCGCGTACTGGCGCGGATCAAAAAAGCTCGAATGGGGGTCCAGCGTGCGCAACATGCCGTCGACCGCGCCATAGACGAGGTCCTCGGAGTTGAGCTCCTCGACGTATTCCTTCTCCACGGTGGCCAGCGCGGCCGTGAACAGCCGGCTCCAATCGGTGGCCTCACTCTTCTGAGCGCCCACACGATTGCCCAGGACACCACCCGCGAGGGCAGCGACCACGACAACGACCGCAGCGACCGGAACGCTTGAATTGCGCATAGATGCTCTGGATGTTACCACCCGGTAGAGATGGGGAAATGGAGAGATGGGGGGATGGGGAGGTGGATCACGCGGCGTCCTCCGCAGGCTTCTTCTTGCCAAACAGCCAGGCCACGCCGATGCTCATCACGTAGAGCACCATCATGGGGGCCGCAAAGATGAGCTGGCTGGCCGGATCCTGTCCGGGACTGGCCACCGCCGCCACGATAAAGATGATCAAGACCGCGTATTTGAAGTTCTTGATCAGGAACCGCGCCGACACGATGCCGAACCTGGCCAGGACGAAGATCACGACCGGCATCTGGAAGATCAGCCCGAGGCCGATCACAATCCGCATATACAGGGAAAACGCCGAACTCGCCGTGGGCATCCAGTCCATGAAGTCCAGGGCAAGGGCGAACTCTGCCAGGAACTGCCAGGTGACCCGAAACGCGACGCGATGACCAAAATACGCGCCGGCGAGAAACAGCGCGGTGGCCACGAACACAAACGGAACGGCGAGCTTCTTTTCCTTGGAATACAGCCCGGGCGCGATGAAGAACCAGACCTGCAGCAGGATGAGCGGCGACGCAATGATCAACGCCAGGAACAACCCGGCCTTGAAGAAGAACATGATCGGGTCGAGCGACTCGATGCCGGCCAGCTTCTGCCCCGCCGGCAACACGGCCAGCATCGGTCCCGTGACCTCATCTAGCGCGGCCTTCAGAAAAAAGAACGCAATGACCAGCGCGCCAAGTACCGAATAGACCGAATACAGGATGCGACGACGCAGCTCGTCGAGATGGTCAAGAAAGCTCATGCGGCCGGGGGCGTCCGGCTCGAGTTCGTCCTCGTGTTCCACAGCTGATGGTTACTGGTGGCCGCGGGCGATGGTCTCGGGCGCGGCGGGCGATTCGAGGGTGGCCGGATCGGTCGGCACGGACAGGTCGGCCGGGCTGGTCGAGGCCGCCGGCTTGGGCGCCTCAATCTTGCGTTCCTCTTTGCGCTCCTCGATGGAGATCTCTTCGTCGAGCGTATGTTTCAGCTCGTTGGTCGCCCGGCGGAACTCCTGCAGGCTCTTGCCAAGCGACCGGCCCAGCTCCGGCAACTTGCGGGGCCCAAACACGATGAGCGCCACCACGCCGATGATGAGGAGTTCAGGCATGCCAAGCGAGGGAAACATAGTCTGGTCAGTATAGCGCAGGGGACCGGAAGCGGCCTGAATTCATTGACTTGGACGGTTTCGGTATAACATTAATGCGGGTTTTCTGAGGCTGGGAACCGGTTCCGGCCACCCTCAACTTGAACGGATGGCGCACATGAAACGACTTTTTGGGGCAACCGTGCTTGGCGCATTGCTGTTGACCGCGATGCCTGCATTTGGCCAGACCGCGGAACCACCGCAGGCCACCGAAACACGACCCGCCACCACGACGGTGAGCGGCGACACGGGACTCTGGTTTGTCCCCACTGCGGAAATCCTGGGCCACAAGAAGTGGTCCCTGAGTTTCTACCGCCAGAACGCCGACTTCGGGCAGGGTTTCACCGACGTCACCAACTTCCCCGCCACCTTTGCGGTCGGCATCAGCAACCGGTTCGAACTCTTCGGCAGTTTTGAGGCGGTGACACGTATTGACCGCGACACGCGCCCGATCTTCTTCTCGGCCACCGGCGCCACCTCCGGCGCCAATGGCGGCATCGTGAACGAATATCCGCTGGTGACGCAGGGGTGGATCGGCAACCGCCCGGGCGATCTGCGCCTCGGCGCGAAGATCAACATCACGTCGGAAGCGGACCAGAAGTCGGCGGCGTTTGCCATTCGCGGCGGCGTGAAGATCGCCACCGGCGATGACGCCCTCGGCGCGTCCACGGGCAAAACGGACTTCTACGTCGACGGCATCCTGAGCAAGAACCTTCGTGTGGTCGAACTCTCGGCCTTCGGCGGCATGATTGTCCGCGGCAACCCGGACGGCTTCGAGCTGTCCAACGGCATCCGCTGGGGCGCCGGCATGGGCTTCCCGACCGGATCGCCCCTGCGCTTCACGGCGGAAGTGCACGGCGAAAAATATCTCGACACCGAGATCACGGCCCCGGCCAACTTCCTCGGCATCGACAACTCGGTGGCGCCGACGACCACGCCCATCGCGAGCCCGATCTACCTCGCCCTCGGAGCCACCTTCCAGACCACCAACGGCTTCTTCATCGGCGCCGGCGCCAACTGGTCCGGCACGCTCGACAAACGGGGTGTCGTGAGCCCGACGTTTGACAACGGCTTCGGCGACCGCCTGGGCCTGCAGGTGCGCATCGGCTACCACCCGGGCGCGCGCAAATACGTCGCGCCGGCCCCGCCGCCA
>CAYRGW010000016.1:0-65996 GCA_964423815.1 uncultured Solibacteraceae bacterium
CGCGTGAGTGGTATCGCGGTCTTCCCGTGCCGCCCAACGCGGTCGCGCAATTCTCGCGTCGCAACAACACGAACTACATGCAGACGGGTGTGCTCGCCTCGCTGCAGTTCACCGCGATGGTGCCGAACCTCGTCATTGAAAACTTCTACGTGAAGACGCGCAACTCCATCGCGCGCGGCCTCAACGAAGCGCCCCACGCGTATGTCATTCCCGTGCAGCGCGACATGACCCGCGTCGCCGAGATGCTCCGCATCTTTGCGATTCAGGGCATCGAGGTCAGCCAGGCCAAGGCGGCCTTCAAACTCGGCGAGGAATCGTTCCCGGCCGGTTCGTATCTCATCAAGGCCGGTCAGCCGTACTGGAGCCTCGCCAAGAACCTGCTCGAAAAACAGGACTACCCCGACGAGCGCCTCACCACCTACGACGACAGCGGCTGGACGATGGGTCCGGCGATGGGCGTGGACGTGCGTGAGATCGCCGACAAGGACGTGCTCGAGGTGCCGACGACGATCGTCAAGGTCTCCACACACGGCGCCAGCATCGGTGGATCCGGCAACGCGGCACTTGCCGTGGCGCACCTCGGGTCCAACAACATGATCTCGTTCCGCTTCGCGATGAAGAATGCGCCGGTCAAGGTCGCGCGCAAGAGTTTCACCGCGGGTGGCATCGAGTTCCCCGCCGGCTCCTTCATCGTCACTGGCGCCGACATTCCAGCAGCGCGGGCGGCGGTTGAGAAGTATGGCCTGACGGCGGCGGCGCTTGCGGCTGTGCCCACGGTGGAAACACACGACGCGGATCTGCCGCGTGTGGCGATCTACTCGCAGTGGAGCGGGACCCAGGAACTTGGCTGGTATCGTCACGCGTTTGACCAGTTCGGCATTCCCTTCGACCTCATCTATAAAGAGCGGGTGATGAAGGGCAATCTCAAGGCCGACTACGACGTCATCCTGATGGCGTATCAGCAGATCAATCGTCAGACGGTCATGCAGACGCCGGCGGCGCGTCCGGTCCCCTACAAAAAGACGGACAAGTACCAGTTCCTCGGCATGTATGGCGAGAGCGACGACGTGACCGGTGGTTTCGGACAGGTGGGTGTGGATGCGTTCGGCGCCTTCCTTGAGGCTGGTGGCACCTTGATCGCGGCGCACAACGCGGTGCGTTTCCCGATCGAATTCGGCTTCACGCGGACCGTGGACACCGAACAGGTCGCCGGCATCACGGCGCAGCGGCCGCTGGTGAAGGCGGAGATCTCGAAGACGGATCACCCGGTGTTCTACGGTTACTCGAAGACGGACTTCGCGGTGAAATACGTGGGCGGTCCGTTCCTGCGCCTGGGCCTCGCTGAGCAGGGCAACGTGCTCGCGCGGTACACGGGTGGCGACGATTCGGTGATCTCGGGCCTGATGACCGGCGCCGACACGCTGGCGCAGCGACCCATCGCCATCGACGTGCCCAACGCCTTCAACGGCAAAGGCCGCGTGATTCTGTTCTCGAACAACCCGATCTATCGCTGGCAGAACCACAGCGAGTTCAACATGATCTTTAATTCGATCGTGAACTGGAACGATAGATAGAAGGCCACTGTCAAAGACGTCGGGTGTCTTTTTCTGCATTGCTCAGAGCGGAAAAAGACACCCGACGTCCTGCTACGACGTGCTAGTCTGCCAACGCCAGCGAAAAGTCTGACGGGGTAAACAATGAGGGGTCTGTTTGCACGCGTGTTGGCTGTCGTGTGCCTCGCAGGCGCCACGGTGCTGGCTCAGCAGAAGTTCACCACCACCACCTCGCTGTTGACCCTGGACGTCTCCGTCCTTGATTCCGACGGCAATCCGATCCCCGACCTCGGCCCCGATGACTTCGTCGTCACCCTGAATAACCAGACACAGCCGGTGCGCACGATGGTGTTCCTGGCCACGCAGCGCCGCAGCACCACTGAGACAGTTCGCGTGCCGTCACCGGGATCGCCAGGTGCGCCGCAAGTGGCCGCGACGCCTGAGGCGAACTCCGAGCCGGATCCAAAGCTGCTCGTCATCCTGATCGACGACATGTCGATCTATCCGACGGAGAGCAAGGGGCTCTTCGTGGCGGCTGAGCGCTTCATTGACACCATACCCGCGCGCGACTGGGTGGGACTCACGAGCACGAGCGGACGAATGACCGTGAATCCGTCACTCGACCGCGCACCGCTGATGAAGGAGTTAAAAAGCGCATTCGGCTGGATGAATGACCCACGCCGTGACACGACGGGATCGGGTGTCGGATTCATGGACGCACTGGATGCCGATGCCAGTGGTGCCGTGCTTTTGGACTTGATCAAGAGAACGTGCGTAATCAACAACTCGAGAACCCTGTCGCAACTTCTGGCTGAAAACGAGTGTGCGCGAGATATCAACAGAAAGGCGCGCACCAACGCGACCTTCGCCCGAGTCAGCACCCGCAATCAGCTCGATACCTACATCGCCAAGATTCAGGCGATGGCGTCGGCACCTGGCGTGAAGCAGCTGGTGATCCTGACTGGCGGCATCGCACTGCGCCCTGCCGAATCGCGCGACTTCATTCCGGTCGCACAAGCTGCGGCGGCGGCCGGCGTGCAGATTACGACGATGGTGGAGGATCCCGATCCTGACCCGAGCTTGCAGGGGCCCGCGGCCGCTGCCTGGCTGAGAGACCAGCAACGCCTGTTGCAGCAGGCGCAAACGATGGCGGAATTCAGCGGTGGGCAGTTCTTTCGCGTCGTCGGTCAGGCCGACAGGTTTTATCAGCGAGTGCTCACGTCGTCGTCTGCGATTTACCGGCTCGGCGTTGACCTGCCAAAGGGCACCCCGAAAGATGGCAATTACAAGGTCGAGGTCACAGTCAAACGACGTGGGGCGCGGGTGTTCGCCAGCCGACATGCGGCTCCCCCGGCGCCGAAGGCCGCGGCAGAGGCTGTTGCGGGAAATGCGCCCGCAATGTCTTCGGAGCGAACGGGCTTTAGCCCGTCTGACACCCGCCGGCCCGAAGCCGCCCCGCCGGTCGCACCGCCTCCGCCCGCACGGCCCGAGCCGCCCACCGCTGTTGACCGACGTGATGCCGCGGCGCTGCTTGAGAGAGCCTCGGCGTATCTCGAGTCGTACGAAAAGGCGTTCTCCGGCGTGGTGTCTGAAGAGATCTACTCGCAGGAGCTCCGTGTCCCACCGTCGATGGAGAACCGGCCGACAAACATGGGGCAACTACCGCCTCGATTCCTGGGCGTCTCACAGGCTGCCACCCGGACGCTTCGCGCTGACGTGCTGCAGACCCGCGTGGGAGAGGGCGAGTGGGTGGCGTTTCGTGATGTCTACGAAGTCAGCGGCGAACCGGTGCGCGATCGTGATGCACGGCTGCAGAAACTGTTTGTCGACGCGCCCCCTGGGGCCGTTGACCAGGCGCGACGGATTCTTGCCGAAAGTGCGCGGTACAACCTTGGTGCATTGCAGCGCGACATCAATGTGCCCACGATGGCGCTGACCTATCTGCGGGAATCAAACCAGTCGCGATCGGACTTCTCCATCGACGGCAACCAGGATGTCGGCGGGGTGCGGGCTGTGGTCCTCGAGTTCAAGGAACGCGCTTCACCAACGATCGTGCGCTCCGCGGACGGCGACCTCCCCGCCACGGGACGCGTCTGGATCGAGCCCGACTCCGGCCGTGTGCTGAAGACCGAAATCTCCATGGCCAGCCGCCGCTCCGGCGCCAAGATCACCGTGACGTACGGTGCGGTTCCCGAGTTGGCGATGTGGGTGCCGATCGTCATGACCGAGGAATACACCGGCGCCGAGATCATCTTTGGCAAGGCCACGTACTCGAAGTTCCGCCAGTTCGCCGTGTCAACGGCGTGGCGCTAACGGAGGTCGAGACGACCGGGGGCCGACGCGGTGAGCGTGGTGCCGTCGAGCAGCCGGATGGTGTAGTCGCCAAACGGCAGCAACAGCGTGTGTTCCGTCAGCCCGTTCACCTTGGCCAGGGTCACTGGGAGGTGTTCGTAGGGGACCGCGCAATCTGAACCGGGGATCCCGGACACCAACGCACCGGCCAGCAGTGGTGACGGAACGATGTGGCGTCGCTGCGGCAAGGTGCTGGTGGGCGTAATGGGGGTGACAATCACCAGTGGTTCCGTCGCGTCAGGGACGACGATGGTTTGCCGTTCGGCGTCAGTGACGCGATGACACGTGATGCCCCACTGGATGGTGCGCACCGTGAGCGCGGTGCCGGTGGCAATTGTGGCCAGATTGATGCGTCCGTCATCATCAGCGGTGCTGTTCACCGCCGAAGGGCTCGTATAAAAGTGCGCGCCGGAGACCGGTGCCCCGGCGGCATCAATCACCACGGCAGAGCCGCGGCGTTGAATCAGATCGACATAGAGGGATGCCGTCGACCGTGGGGTGATCGTCACCTCGTGCACACGCGACGACACAAGTACATGCGTCGCGGTCTGGGCCACCACGGAGACACGGTACGTGCCTGCGGGCATCGCACCGACCTCAAGCGGCGCGTTGAAGACTGAAATGGACCGTTGCCGACTGCCCATGCCCGGCGCCTCGAAGTAAAGCGTTCCGGTCACCGCTGTGGTGGGTGGACCACCACGTTCGGTGAAAGTGATCTGCATTTTTCCATTGGCGCGCTGCTCCGTTGCCGGGTGGGCGCCAAGCAGCACGACGGCAATGAGGCAATGAGCCAATGGGGCAATGAGCCAATGGCGCATTCACTTAATCTCCAACCGGCCCGGTGCTCTGAACTGAAATGTCCGGCCATCACGAAGGGTCAACGTGTACCAGCCGTCCGGCAGCATCAGCGTGAGTTCCACGGCCCCGGCGGCGCGACCTTCGGCGATGGAAAACGCCTCGATTGGCAGCGGACACGTCGCCCCTGCAAGCCCACTAACCGAAGCGCCGTCGGTGACTTGTCGGAGTTGTCTGGCCTCCGCCCCGGTCGGACGCGCTCCTGCGGGTTGGTGAGGAATGCTGATGACCACTTCCTCGGCCGCGTCGGCAATTGTCACACGCTGCAGCAAGTCGTCGGTCACAACATGGCACGTCATGCCCCACGTCCGGGTCCGGATTGGTACTCGTGCCCCGACGGGCAACGTGCCGAGCGAGACACGGCCGCGTTCGTCGGTCCGTTGGCTTGCGGCGCCGGGGTACGTCACGACCGAGGCACCATCGATCGGTCGCCCGGCGGTATCGGTCACCTCAATCCACCCCTCCCGTGACACCAGATCGATTGTGACGTCCGTGGACTGATGCGCGGATACGGTGACGTCCACCTGCTGCGCGGACACCAGCGAGATGACGCCGCCCTCCGCACTACGTCGCTCCGCCGTGGCTCGAACCACATAGGTCCCGGGTGCCAGTGTCGCCACGTCCACGGGTCCTGACGACGCGCGCACGGTCCGCACAAACGGCCGTTGGGGCAACGAGTGCAACGTGACCCTCACGGTGAGGGGGTCGATCAGTGAGGCCCCCCGCTCGGTAAAGAACACACGAAGCGCACCAGCGCCCACCTCGATGTCGTGAAGGTTCACACCCAGACCGAGAGTGACCTCACTGGCGGTGAGAGGCAATTGCCGTCCTTCGAGGCTGAAGGACTGTGTGTACGTACCTGGAGCCCACAACGCCACGGCATAACGCCCGTCGTCATCGCTGCGGACAGGCGAAAACGCCGAGGGTTGTCGTCCTGACTGCCACTGAAGCGTCGTTGTCCCGGAGGCGGGAGTGAAATTAGGCACCGCCCCAGTGATCGGCGTGCCATTCGAGGTCACCCGGCCGCGCACGATCACCGGAGGCAGCGTCAGTGGGACATCCGTCCATTGTCCAGCTCGAACTTCGAACGAGACCGAATATGGCGGCAACACCGAACGCGGCGGCGTCACCTGCACGACATATCGTCCCGGCGCGAGACCACCGACTTCCCTGTGGCACGTGGCCGGAAACGGAAGTCCTCTGGCCCGCGTGACTTTGCCGTCCGGTCCGACGACCGTAATGTTCCCAACACTCAGTGCCCGCGAGGTGTCACCGGGTTCGCAGAGCCCTGTCTCGGCATCAAACCGAACGCCGCCCAGACGTCCAAGCGACGACAGCGTCACTGCCAGCAACGCACCGACAAGGACGGGCCAGTTCACCGGATGACCACCGGCTCCCCCGGCGCCTTCAGTGTGATCGTCTGAGCGCCGTATTCGTAGATGACGCCGGTCTCACTCGGCAGGTTGGTTATCACAAAGCCGCCCGTCACACGACGGAACTCGAACTCTTCGAGTGGCACGCCGCACCTGTCGGTCTCACTGAACTTGATGCGCCCCGGGGGCACACGCAGATTTGCGGACTCGTACCGAAGCTCAAGTGGTGCGGTGTTGGCGGTCAACCGCACCACGTTTTCGATATCCGGGCTGAGGACCACACAGGCGGGGACTTGCCCTGGCGCCTTGATGAGGATCTCAGCCCCGGGGGAAATGCGGGTGACGTCCAGGCCTCCGCCGTCCACCGGACGCAGGATCTGTGTCCCGGCTCGGGCACGGGCACCCGTGGCCTCCGCGCCACCCTCGCCGACCACACGCAGCGTCGCGCGTTGCTCGCGCATGTCGAGCGTCACCGTCAACGCACCCGTGGTCTCATCAATCACCAACGGCATCGCATCGGCCACCAGGTTGGGATCCATGCTGGCCCTGACGACGTAGGTCCCGAACGGAATGGCAAACAGTTCGGTCGGCTTGGTGAAATCGGTGGCCATCCCGCTGAAGCGCTGAGGACCGTCGACCACAAACTCCACGGCGGCGTCGGGCACGGCCCCTTGTCGCAAAAAGACGAGTCGCACGTTCGCTCCCACCAGCTTGAGATCGATCTGTGTGTCGCCGACGCCGACGGTGCGCTGTTCCTCAAGTTGACCGAAGTCGTAGGTGGACACCACACGCACCGTGTACGCGCCGGCCAGCGGCACCGTGAGGGTGTATCGGCCCATGGCGTCTGTGGTGGCGGTGAACATCTCGTCGGTGGCCGTGTAGACAATTTCCAGCGGTTGCCCCACCATCGGTTTGCCGTTAAACGTCACCTCACCGCTGATGCGGAACTCGTTGCCGGTGGCCGGCCATTGTGGTGCGACCTCCGTGGTCTGCCCCTCGGTGATCGTGACATCCACGGGGCGTCCCACCGGCACATCAATGCTGCCGAACCGCAACGTATAGGCTCCGGGTGCCAGGCCCGGCAGCGAAATAAATGCCGCGCGGTTGATCCCGATGACACGAGTGTCCCGCCCTCTCAGGGTCATCGTCTGCGCCTCCCGCTCGCGCGCATCAAGGAAGATCAGGAGTTCCCCACCGGTCACAGCGGCGGGCACACTGAGGGCGAGATCCTGCGACGGACGATCGGCGGGCGGCACCACGAGTGTGGCCGGCGAGGCGCCAACACGCACAATTCTCAGAAGGCGCGCGGCATCAGCGACCGGCAGCCCCGCACCAGCGGCCGGGTCAATCAGCCGGGTGGCGAGCACGGTTGACCCCGATTCGCCCCAACTGCGCCACTCGACGACGACGGGATTACGCGCGGGCCAGGTGGGGACCACCGACCGCACGGCCGACTGCACCGTTGCCATGCCGCCACGACACAACGCGGCCACATCCACATCGATCGGTTCAGCCCCTGGAATGGCACACCGCACCTGTTCGGTCAGCAGGCACTGCGCATCCACGGCACCGGGCACCGCCACTGACGGCTGAAGGCCGAGCGCGCCCGTGTCGGTGACACAGGTGGTAACGGTGGTCACTGCCGTGCCGGCGGGCAAACGGAAGACGACGGGGCGCCACTGCTCCTGCGCTGCGCCGAGACCGACGGACACAACAAGCAGGAGTGCGACTGTCGGCGCCACCATGTGCGGCGGGATCCACGGTCCCTTGCGATGGCGCCACCAGTGGGCCATCCACAACAACAACCCGACAAACAGCGCATAGGCGATCAACGCCTGCGGCATCGTGAGTGACTTCTTGATCGGCGCGCTGAAAAATCCGTACGCCATTTCCACATGTACCCAATACACAAACAGTGATGTCTGTCCGAACAGCACTATCGGACTCCACCGTTCGGCGGTTGGTCTGCGGAGCCACACCCACGCGCCACAGAGCGCCAGCGTCATGACGCCTGTGCGAATGGAGAAAAAGGACCAGGACGTGGTCCAGAAACTCGTTTCGAGCAGCGGCGGCAGCCGCATCCCGACAAAACCGGCGCCCACGGCGGCAAGGCCAACACCCGCCAGTCGCAGATGAAAACGCCGGTCCTCATCCGGAGTGCGGTGCATGACGATCCACACGCCAAGGGCCGCGCCGACAAACACAAAGGCCACCCACGGGAACAGCGGGAACACGCCGAAGCCTCCGTTGGGACGGATGTACGCCTCGAACCGGGGATGCAGGAGCGTCGGCCACCACCAGCCTCTTGAGAGGGGCGCGAGAATCAGCACGAGTGCGGCGGGTCCGAGCAGCCACGCCATTCGCCCGCGCAGCGTCGCCGACCGTCCCCAGCAGAACGCGGCCGCGACCAACCCCAGGCCGAGGATATTCAGAATGTCCGGCTTGAGCACCGAGTGCCAGACGGCATAGGGGTTCAGCAGGTAGGACTGGAAACGAAAGAGGTGCGCGAGCGCCCAGATCTGCCAGCCGCGTTTCTGCAGGGCCCACGCCGCCTCGCGGATGGTCATGCCCTTGCGCACGTTGGCTTCGACCGCCAGTGGCACCGCGACGCCGGCCAGAAACAGGAACAACGGCGCTGCCCATCCACCGAGGAAGGCGAGGCTCCAGAACGGCTGGCCCACACGCGCATCGTCTGCGGTCCATGCGTCGATGGCGTGCCATTCGATCATGATCAACACGGCAACGCCGCGCAGCCAGTCGATGTAGGTGCGTCTGTGCACCCCGAGATTCTACGCCGCTTCGACTCCGCTCACGGCTATGGCGTGATGCGGTAACTGGTCGTGAATTCGATGTCCGGCCGGAGCGAATTGGACACCGAGCAATACGTCTCGTGCGAGAGTTTGACGGCACGTGCCACCGCGTCCTCGGACACCGGACCACTCACGTCAAACCGGACGTTGATACGCGTGTACCGCTTGGGATGGGTTTCCGCACGGTCACCCTCGAAGTGTGCGGACAACCCTTTTAAGTCGTGTCGGCCTTTCTGCAGGATCAAGACGATGTCCATCGCCATGCAGCCCATCAGGCCATAAGCCAGCGCCTGCATCGGTGAGGCGACCTGCGGATCGCCACTGTCGAGCGCGATCGCCGGAAACCCCGCGGGGTTGGAGAACTTGAAGTCACCATGCCATTCGAGAGACAAAGGGGAAACTGCCATAAGGACATTCTAAGTCGTCCACGGTTCGACAGGGTCCAAAGTCCAAGGTTCGACTACTGCTGTCGCAGGGCGACGTTGGGGTCGACCCTCGCGGCGCGGCGGGCGGGGAACCAAGCAGCCAGGGCAGCGGCGACGAGCATCACTACTGGGGCCGTCAACGCGACTGTAATCGCATCGTCGGACGTCCGGAGCATGCTGCGCGACAACGGATTGAGCAGCACTGGACCGGCCAGCAGCGTGCCAAGACCGATACCCCACATGACCGGTTTCAGTCCGTCGGTCATGATGAGCCGCAGGACCTGCGCGCGTTCGGCACCGAGCGCGATGCGCAGACCGATCTCGCGCGTTCGCCGCGCCACCAGGAACGACAGCACACCATACAACCCGAGCAGTGCCAGCAGCGCGGCGAACCCACCGAGAAGACCGGCTGTCCCGGCCACGATCCGCAGGAGCACTGTAAATCCATCTGACACCGACTCACCCGTGGACACACTTGTGATCGTCAACTGCCGATCGGCCTCAAGCACGGCTGTGCGCATCTGACCGGCGAGCGCACCCGCGTCGTCCGCTGTGCGCGCAATCAGGACCAGGCGGCGGGCGGGGTGAGGTCCAGCCGGCAGGTAGACCATGCCCTCCTGCACCGGGCCACGCGTGCCGTCGCTTGTGTCACCAACCACACCTACAACGCGGGCGACGACCGTTGGTGGCGGCGCCTCGCCTGCCCAGGCCTGACGCTTGAATGTCACCAACTGCCCGATCACCTGGGTACGACCGAACATTTGCTCTGCCGCCTTGACGCTGAGGACGATTACCGGCTCACCA
The DNA here is from genome assembly GCA_964423815.1 of uncultured Solibacteraceae bacterium. GTDB lineage: Bacteria > Acidobacteriota > Vicinamibacteria > Vicinamibacterales > SCN-69-37 > SYFT01. The sequence goes on from CAYRGW010000016.1 coordinate 10,173, forward strand.
CCGGCACCATCAGTCTCATTCAAGTCGCGGCCTTCCACTATCGGCACTCCGACTGTGTCGAGGTACCCGGCTGATGCGTGGATGGCGCGCAAGCCGAACCGCATCGGCGGATTACTGACGGAGACACTTGTCACACCCGTGCCAACAGGCAGCGCACTTCCGAAGGCCACCGCCTCGACCCCTGGCAACCGGGACACACGATCACGGGCCGCCGCCATCGCTGCGAGTGCGCGCGCATCGTCCATGCTGGACGCCGAAGGGTCCGTCGTCACAAGGGCGAGTTGATCAAGTGCAAAGCCCGGGTCGTGTAATGCGAATCGCACCGCGTTGCCGGCGCTCACGGCAGTGACGGCCAGCAGGGCCACGGAGACGGCCACCTGCACCTGAATCAGCAGACGCCGACCACGCCACCGAGGCAACGCGCCTCCGCTGGTGTCAGTGGCGAGCACTGACCGCACGTCTCCGCTTGTGGAGTGCCAGGCCGGCAGGACGCCGAACGTCAACAACGCGAGTGCCGTCGCACCTATCGCAAGCCCCAGCACAGGGGCGTTGAGTTCCGGCCGCACGCTGATGACCATCTGCACGGCATCACCAACAGAGAAGTCGGTCGAGAGCGCAACGATCAACGCCCGAGCCACGAGCACGCCAAGCCCGCCACCAGCGATTGCCAGAACTGCGCACTCGACCATCTGCTCACGCAGAAGGCGCCACCGCGAGGCGCCAAGCGCCATGCGCACCGCGAATTCATGACGCCGGCTCGCCCCTCGCGCGAGCAGCAGATTGGCCAGATTCGTGCAGGCCACCATGAGCACAAGCGCCACTGAGATCAGCAAGGTCCCGACGACCGGCCCAACAACGCGAGACATGCTCTCGTGGATGCGGACGTCCACGAGCCGCCTCGCAATCCACGGGCGGGACACCTCGTACGGAGAGCGATATCCAGGTTCGGACTCCTGGCCGATCGGCACCGCCGCATCGAGGGCTTGCGCAATCTGCCGAACCTCGGCAGCCGCCTGGTTGAAACTCACCCCCTCACGCAACCGTCCGACCGCGCTGACCCAACGGCGCTCGCGATCGTTCTCATCGCCAAACGCTGTGAATCCGGTTCTCGCCAGCAGGTGACGCTGCCGAATCGGGATCCATAGCGCGGGCCCGACAAGATTCGGGATGTCCACACCGCGGGCATCTGGAGGCGCGATGCCGATCACCGTGAACTGGTGACCGCCAATTTCGACCTGCCGGTCCACGATCGCCTCATCACCAGCAAATGCGGTGCGCCATAAAGTTGCACTCAACACGACAACTGGAACCGCCGCAGGCGTATCATCCGCGCGCTGGATCAGCCGGCCTGCCAGCGGCCGCACGCGCAGCACGTCGAAGTAGTCGCCATCCACAAGCTCTCCGAGAAAGGGACGAGAACCCTCCGACGTGGTGATGGCATGCGAAACTCGAGTCCAGGTGGCCAGATGGGTGAGGCTTGTCTGTCGAGCCTTCAGGTCGTTGATGTCCGGCCACGAGAAGCTCGTCATTGGCCCCGAGCCGCCGGCTGAGTGGTAGACCTTGACCAGTTGCTCGACGTCATCGATAGGCGGCGCCTTCAGCGCCACGGCATGCACCACGGAATACACCGCGGTCGCCGCACCGATCCCGAGCGCGAGCGTGCCGATGGCGAAGGTGGAAAATAGCGGAGTCTGTCTCAGACGCCGCAGGGCGTACTGAAGGACACCGCCGATATTGCGCATCGGGGATTCTCCTGACGGAAGAAGTGCAACGACGACCCGGAACAGAGCGGCGGCGTTCTGCAGGCCGACGAACAGCCGTCGCCACCCACGCACAGCGCGCCACTCGTACACACAGTCGGTCCACGTGTCCGAAAGCCAGCTCCGCATCTACCTGAACGCCCCCAACGGCAGATCGCCGTCCATGATGCGCGCGGCGACCAGCGCGCGAAGGCCGAGCGCGGTCGGTTCATACAGACGACGGGGTGGACCTTCGCCCGGGCGGACGTCGAGCATCGAGGTGACGAAGCCCTTCTGCTCCATGCGACCGAGGGTCACATACACACTGCCACGTTTGAGCCGCCCTCCTGACGCGTGCACCAGGTCAAGTCCGTAGGTGGGGGCCTTGGCGGCCAGCAGGTCCAGCACGAGTGCTTCAAGATCTGAAATCATGGCAGTCTTACATTACGTCAACTTGAGTGGGAAGTTCACGCGAAGTCCCGGGGTCCCGGGGTCCCGGGGTCCCGGGGTCCCGAAGACCCGACCCGAGGTCCGGGAACCCCTGCTCCGCGGCTCCCGTATATTGCCTACAATGACGGCTATGTCCAGACCCGTGCCCCCCGTCGGGGAATTTGAACACCTCCTCCTGCTCGCCGTGCTCCAGTGCCAGCAGGACCAGACCGAGGCCTACACCGTGCCCATTCGGCAGATGCTGATCGAAAAAACGGGCCGGACGGTGGCGCGCGGAGCGGTACACACGTCGCTTGATCGTCTCGAAGCCAAGGGCCTCGTCACCTCGACCATGGGTGAACCCCTGGCCATTCGTGGCGGCCGGGCACGGAGGTACTTCGAGGTCACCCCCTTGGGACTCAGGGCAGTCCGGCAGGCCCAGGCTGCCGTCCTCACGCTGGCCGCCGGCCTCAAATCACTCGCCGGCTCAAAAAAATGACGCCCCCCAGACTCGCCGAACGGCTGCTGAGCCGACGCCTGCGCCACGACGCCTGGCGCGACGTGACCCTCGGCGACCTGCGGGAGGAATTCGCCGAGCTGGCCGCGCGGCTTGGTCCCCGCCACGCCCGCCGATGGTATTGGCGCGAAACGATGACCCTGCTCACCACATTCCACCCTCCGGTGGATCCCCCTCGCCCAAAGGACCCCGCCATGCGCACCCTGTTCACCGAACTACGTCTCGCCTTCCGGCAACTCCGGCATCAGCCCACGCTCAGCCTGATCGTGGTCGTGACGCTGGCCGTCGGACTCGGCGCCAACGCGGCGACGTTCGGCATGATCGACGCGCTGCTGCTGCGCCCCTTCACGATCCCGAACGTGGATCGCCTGGTCGTGCTGTCGGAGGAATCCGCCGAGTCGCCCTTCCCGCAGGAATCGGTTGCACCAGGCAACTACCTTGATCTGAAGCAGCAGACCGGCGGCACCCTCACACGGATGAGCACGGTCAACTGGTGGGACGTCAACATGTCGGGGGGTGATCAGCCTGAACGCCTGCAGGGATCACAAGTCGGCGCCGATTTTTTTGCGATGCTCGGCATCATGCCGGGCGAGGGCCGGCTCTTCCAACCCGCCGACGAAGTCCATGGCGCCCCGCGCACGGTGGTCATCAGTGACAGGCTCTGGCATCGCCGGTTTGGCGCCCGGCCGGACATCGTCGGCACCACGATCCAGCTCGACGGTCATCCCTACACGGTGGTCGGTCGTGCGCCGGCGGCGTTCGATTTTCCGAACGGGTCCGACGTGTGGACGCCGCTGGTGCTCACACCGGAGGAACGGAGTAGTCGGACCTCGCGATATTTGACCGTCATTGGTGAGCTGGCTCCGGGCGCCACACTGGCCACCGCGCGAGCGGAGATGACAACGGCGTATACACGGCTGAAGGAACGTCATCAGGCCGAGAACCGCGCGTATTCACTCGTGGTCCGTACCTTCACCGGCGGCATGGTGGACTTCGGCATGCCGCGCATCCTCGCGCTCTGGCAGGCCGCAGGCCTGCTGCTCCTGCTGATCGCGGGCACCAACGTCGCCAACCTGTTTCTCGCGCGCGGGGCCGAACGTCAGCGTGAGTTCGCGGTGCGGCTCGCCGTGGGCGCCAGTCGCTGGCAACTGGTCCGGCAGCTGCTGTTTGAGAGCCTCGCGTTGGCGATCGTCGCGATTCCCGCCGCGCTGTTCATCGCGTGGGGAGCCCTGCGGATGATCGGGGGACTGATTCCCGCCGATCTCGTCCGTTTTCTGCCGGGGTGGACCACGATGAGCATCAGTCCCCGGGTCGCGTGGGCGACGGCCGGGATCGCGCTGGTGTCTGCGGTGGTGTTTGGCCTGCTGCCGGCGTTGCGCACGTCGCGTCCGTCACTGACCTCGTCGCTCAAGGACGGAGGCCGATCGAGCACCACCGGCATCAGTCGCAGTCGTCTACGCCGTGGGCTTGTGATCGCGGAAATTGCGCTGGCGCTTCCCTTGCTGCTCTCTGCGGGCCTGGCCGCCGTCGCAGGTCACCGCATGGCGTCCGGTCCCCAGGGCTACGAACCCGCCGGCCTTGTGCGGGTCCGGATGAGTCTGCCCGAGGCCACGTACCCCGATGTGGACACCCGGAGACAATTCATCACCCGGTTGATGGCCGAAGCGGCGTCCGCGCCCGGCATCACCTCGGTCGCCTCCACCTCAACGGCCCCGGCCACGGCGTCCAACGAACGGCGACGAGTGGTGGTGGATGGGCGTGCCCCTGATCCAGACGGGCCGCGATTCATCAACTATCGCGCCGTGTCCGAGACCTTCCACGATGTGCTGCAGATTCCCATCCTGCAGGGGCGAGGTTTCACCCCACAGGATCGGGAGGGCACGCAACCGGTGGCCATCATCAGTGAGTCGTTGGCGCGGATGTACTGGCCTGGGGATAATCCGATCGGCCGACGGGTCGCGTTCAGCCTCACCACGACCGACTGGGTGACCATTGTCGGCGTCTCCGGCAACGTGCTCGACGACTGGTTCAACTCGCGCAATGCGCCGACCATTTATGTGCCGGTGCAACAATGGCCCAGCTCACAAATTCATCTGCTGGCGCGGGGCACCGGCGACGCCACGTCGCAGATCGCTGCGCTCCGAGAGGCGGTGCGCGTGACCGATCCCACGCTCCCGATCTTCAACACCGAAACCATGGCCGCCTCCATTCACACCCGCACCACGGGTTTGCGATTTGTCAGCCAGTTGATGGCCGCCTTTGGCGTGCTCGCCCTGTTCCTGGCGAGCGCGGGCATCTACGGTGTGATGGCGCATTACGTGGCCCAGCGTCGCCATGAAATCGGTCTGCGCATGGCCCTGGGCGCGACCGCCGGCAACGTGTTGCACCTGACGCTTGGGCAGGGGCTGAAGCTGTCGGCCGTCGGCATCGTCATTGGCACTGGACTCGGCCTCGCGCTGGCCCGACTGATGGAGAATGCGCTGTTTGGGGTGGTAGCGCTCGAGCCGTCCCTCTTTGTGGCCGGACCGGTCATCCTCGGCGTCGTCGCACTTGTGGCCACCGTGCTGCCGGCACGCGCCGCGATGCGTGTGGACCCGGCGCAGGTGCTCAGAGACTAACGAGGTCCCGGAGTCCCGGAGTCCCGAAGTCTGTAACTTTGGCGCCCGGTCCCATGTCTGATTTGGGCAGGGGGTCAGCATGGGTTCATTCCTTCGGATCGGTACCGTTCTGGTCTTTGCGGCGGCATCCGGCGTGCTGACTGCTGCGTGTTCACGGAGTCCGACGGCGCCGGTTACGGCCACAGATGCACCGGCCACCGTGACATCCGGGCCCGCGGGTGGCTCAAACGCCTCGCCCAACCCGGTGCACGTCGTGTTGTTCACGCACATCGAGGACAACAAACCGGCCGGCGTGCTGGGTTCGGCTGAGTCACGCGCGTCCTATCTCAAACTGCGATCCGACCTCATCAACATGGGAGAGTCAGCGCGCCGCAACGGCGTGGCGTGGGTGCTGCAAGCCGACTGGAAGTTTCTTGAGGCCGCGCGACTCTTTGAAGACGAGTCGACCACCGCCTCCACCGGCGGACACAACCTGCTGCGATATCTGCGCGACACTCTCGGCGCCGTGATTGACCCGCACTCACACGAAAGCGTCGCCTACAACTACACGGATGTGGCGTATCTGCTCGATTTGCTCGGGGTGGGCGGCAGCACGGTGGTCGGCGGGCACATCTGGGATCCGTCGTTGCCGCAGTTTGCCGAGTGGGATCGTTTTCGTGTGCCCGTGTCGGGCCGGACGTACCCGCAGGCCTCCTGGCGCGGCGACATTCTCATGGGCGCGGCCACACCCAATCACGTCAACGACCCGACGGTCAGTGGTGTGTGGCGGCCCCGCAATCGCGGGAGTTTTTTCACCGATGACCCCATGGGCAACATTGTCAGCGTCGGCGGTTTCAAGGGGGATATCGCGGGGGTGTCCGAGCTCTGGAATCTCGGCAAGGCCGGCACGATTGCCGCCTCGTGCATCCTGACCTCGACGTATCACATCACGTCGGCCAGCATCGCGACGCCAGGCAAACTCGCCGAGGTCGAACGTGATGTGATCGCCCCGCTGGTGAGCCTGCGCAGTGCGGGACAGGTGGTGTTGACCGACTTTACGTCGCTGGTCTCCACGTGGCGGAATCAGTACAGCGCCACGGGGTGTCTGTATCAGCAGTAGGAGGACGACAGGTCATCACACGTGTGGTCTCACCGGACTTCGCGCGGATCGTGAGGGTGTTTGCAGACGTGTCCAGCACAGCCGACGCGACCTGACCCGGCACCACGGCGATCGTGGACAAGTCGCGATCGAGCACCACGCTGACCACACGCCCGTCCTTGTGTCGTGTCTCGACGGCAAAATGGTCGCCCACCGGCTTGAAGACCTCGAGCACGCCCAATCCCGGCGACTCCACCCACGCGTAGTGCCAGAGACGGCCACCTGATCGCCAGCCGACAATGATCGCGCCGTCGGGATCCTCCGCAAACCGCGCGGACACACCCACCCCGTCGCCGTCACTGATGTGCAGGGCGTAGGTCGTGATGCGTTTGGGCAGTTCCTCAGGAGGCATCCCCTCGGTGTTGGTGCCCACGGCCTTCACCATGTCCTGCAGGTGCAGCGGCCGGTAGTAGTTCTGCCGGGCCTGCGTCATCGACGGCAGGAGGCAGACGACGATTCCGACGAGGGCTGCCGCGCGGGACATGCTCCTACTGTAGATCAGCCGGACGACCTATAATCCGGCCATGCGAGTCCTGCTGCTCTGCTCCCTCCTGTGCGTGGCAACGGTCGCTGCGCAACAAAGCGACCCCATGATCGAACGTGCCCGCCGCCTGCTCCGCGACACCCCGGTGTTTGACGGACACAACGACTATCCGTGGCAGATCCGCGAGCTCGCCAAAGGCGATCTCTCGCAGTTTCCCCTGACCACGGCCCAGCCAAAATTGCACACCGACTTCGCGCGGCTCGCGCGGGGCGGCGTGGGCGCGCAGTTCTGGTCGGTGTACGTGCCCTCCACGATGCAGGGCCAGACGGCGGTGACGGCCACGTTGGAACAGATCGACGTGGTGCACCGGATGATCGCCGCGTGGCCAACACGCCTGGAGCTGGCGCTGACCGGCGCGGATGTTGAACGCATCCAGAAAGCTGGAAAAATCGCGTCGCTCATCGGCATGGAGGGCGGACATTCGATTGATTCGTCACTGGGGACGTTGCGGATGATGTACCGCCTGGGTGCGCGCTACATGACGCTCACACACAACCACCACACCCCGTGGGCGGACTCGGCGGCGGAGGCTCCGGTGCACAACGGGCTCACGGCCTTCGGGGAAGAGGTCATTCGGGAGATGAACCGCCTCGGCATGCTGGTGGATCTGAGCCACGTCTCGGCCGACACGATGGCAGACGTGTTGCGCGTGTCCTCCGCACCGGTGATTTTTTCGCACTCGAATGCCCGGGCGATCGCCAACGTGCCACGCAACGTCCCCGACGACATCCTGAAACAGCTCAAGACCAACGGCGGCGTGGTGATGGTGACGTTTGTGCCCAGCTTCACCTCGCAGGAGCTGGCGGACTTCAACGCCCTGCCGGAAGCCTCACGCGCCGGGCGCGAGGCGCCGCGCGCGACCATCATCCAGGTCGCCGACCACATCGACTACATCAAGGATGTCGCCGGTATCGATCACATCGGACTTGGCGGCGACTTCGACGGGATCACCCAGTTGGTGATGGGCCTGGAAGACGTGTCCACCTACCCGGACCTGCTGGCCGAACTCCTCCGCCGCGGGTATTCGGACGAAGACATCCGCAAGATCGCCGGCAAGAACATCCTGCGCGTGTTCAAAGCGGCCGAGAGCACCACCCGCCGCTGAGTGACAAGTGCCTCACATGGAGGCGTGCAGACGTGTAGAAGACAACCGCGTTGAGATGCCGCCTCGGGCGGCATGCGGAAACACGGCAGAGGCCCCGAACGAATACACACAAAGTGTTCAGTCGAGTGTGCATTCGTTCGGGGTCTCTGTCGTGTTTCACGCGGCCAGGCTCTGCCTGGCCCTCAACGCTTCCGTCTACATGCCTACATGTCTACTGTGAAAAGCTCTTCGCTTAAAAAAACTTCACCGAGTACGTGAGCCTGACGCCGCGGCCCATCTCTGCGGCCAGGTCCTTGATAAAGGACGTGTGCAGCCGGTAGGTCTCGTTGGTCAGGTTGTACGCCCTGAGTGCCACGATGTGTGTGGCGTGCCCACGTGCCATCAGATATGACGCACCGAGGTTGACGACCGTGGAACCCGGAGTGCGGGTCTCGGTGCCAAAGACGTTGTTCTGCGCGGCTGTGAAGACGAACTCCGGACCGACCTTGAAGTTGCCGATCGGCACATCGAGTTCGAGCCGCGCCGACAACGCCGGAATCCTCGGCAGGAACGTGTCGGCCTCGGTCAGCTTCGCGCGCACGTAGCTGGCGCCGCCGTGCAGATGCAGTCGAGGATGCAGATCGAGGCTGCCGGAGACTTCGGCGCCCATAAATCTGGCGTCCGCCTGCACAAAGTCCGCTTCACGCAGGCCGTCAATCTCCTCCTCATGGAGATCGAGAAACACGAAGTTGCTGATGTTGTAGGCGAACAGATTCAGTTCGCCCTGCGCCTTCGCGTGACGGCTGCGCAGACTGACATCCACACCCAGCGTGCGCTCGACGTCCAGGTCCGGGTTGCCGATTTCAAAGGCCAGGTTCCCGACGTGCGGACCGAAGTTGTAGAGCTCTTCGAGCGCCGGTGCGCGTGACGCGCCGCTGAGGTTCACCACAAAGGCGCCGGCCGTGCCGATATTGGTGTGCAGCCCGAAGGACCCGGACATCGCGATGAACGATCGATCCCGCACGAGAGGCGCGACCAGATGGTGGTCGTCATCGGGCGGCAGCGCCACGACCGGACGCGGCGTGACGTCGTAACTGATGCGTTCGGCACGGGCCCCGAACTGCAGCCGGAACGTCGTGAAGTCCATCTCTTCGTAGGCAAAACCCGCAACCGTGTCCTGAACCGTCGGCGGTGCGAGCGCTTCGGCGCCTCGCGCCTCAAAATCGCGCCGGAACCACTCGGCCCCGAGACGACCGGTCAGCCGCCCACGACGTTTCTGCTCCACCTCCGCCCGCAGCGTCGTCGTGTTGTTGCGGAACTCCGTGCCAATGGACTCAAGGCCGTCCTCGATCTCGATTTCGTCATGGCCGTAGTTGGTGTAGGCAAACGTCAACTTGGCCGTGTCGAGGAAGGTACCGCCGATGTTGCGCACACCGACGTCCATCCGCAGGTCGCGGCGGAGCGACGAGATATCGACCTCGGCTTCGTGCTCTTCTGCCCCGGCCCCTTCCTCTTCTTCACCGTGGCCCTCATGGAAGAGCCCGGCAAACGGAATGCCGAAGCGGCCGTCTTCGATGGTGAATCCTGCACTGAAGAAGGCCTTCTGGCCGACGTAGCCAAACCCGGCGCGCCCCGACTGGAGCCGGCTGGCCGAGTTCTCAATCGTCGCCTCGGGCGACTTGTAGTTGCCACTGCGGCGTGCCCCACCACCGGCCCAGATGGTCCAGCCGTTGCTGCCGTACTGAATGCTCCCGTTGGCGCCGACCGCCTCATCCGCGCTGCTCGCGTCAAACGTCAGCCCACCGAGGGACCCGACAAACGGAGAGACGCGGAACGCGTCCTGTGGACTGACCGCATTGACGACGCCGCCGATGGCATTGCTGCCAAAGAGCAGGGTCGCCGGTCCCTTGACCACTTCGAGACGGTCAAGACTCGCCGCATCAATCGAGATGCCGTGGTCACCCGACTGGCTGGAGAGGTCGCCGGTGCGAATGCCGTCCTGCATGACCAGCACACGATCGCCGTCAAAACCGCGGATGATCGGGCGGCCACTGCCTGGACCAAACGACCGCTTCGACACACCAGGGGCGGTCGCGAGCGCATCGGCGAGTGAGGTGCCGATGTTTTTCGCCAGCTCGACACTGTCGAGACTGGTGATGGCGTTAAACGATTCAAACGTGGTGGCGGTCCCCGAGGCGCTCGCCGTCACGGTGACGTTTTCGTGCACGGCTTCAATCGACAGGACAAACTCCACCGTGCTGGTCTGCCCCGCCGTCACGGTCACACTTTTGCGCGCGGCCGAAAAGTGCTCGCGCTGCGCGATCACCTCGTAGGTGCCCACCGGTACGTTGGGAATCACAAACGTGCCGGCCTCGGTGGTGGTGATGGTGCGCCGGGCACCAATGATGATGACGGTGGCCCCATGCACCGGTTGGTTGGTGACGTCGAAGATCACCTTGCCGGACACGGTGCCGGCGGCGGACTGTGCAAACGCGGCGGACGACCACACCACGGCGAGTGTGGCGGCCAATGCCGCAAGACGAAAGTACGTACGCATGAACACAAACTCCCTCTGAAAGAAACTGCGTGTAAATGTAGGGCGTGACCTTCAGGTCCGCCACTGCGGCGCGGCTAAAGCCGACGACCTACGAAGGCACCGGCCCGCAGCGATCGGGACTCAGAGGGAGGCGGGAGGGGCGCGGGCCGAGAGGGCACGCAGGCTCGCTGCGTGGGTGCGGGGGTCGAGCGAGACCGGCGGCACCACCAGCCGGACCTCGCGAAACAGGGTGACCTGCGCCGGCCGGGAGGCCGTACGCATCGTGCGCAACCAGTGACAGACCTCACAGTGCGCCTCATTGCCAGGCTGACCGGCATCCAGGACCGGTCCTTCCCCGTGTTCGACACCGTACGCGACGGCCCAATGCGGGTCGTCGTTGAACTGGTGATCTGCGCCGATCCACGGCAAGCCCAGCGCGCCCAGAAGGGCAGCCAGCACGACGAACGCAATCGCGCGGTGGGCTTTCATAAGTTTGATTCTACAGGACCGCACGGTCCAAGGTTCAACAGGGTCCATAGTCCAACGTTCAGGAACCGTGGACCATGGACCGTGTCGAACCCCGGACCACAGTGTTCTTAGGACGCCGAGTCCCCCGACGGCCCGTAGATGTCCGGCACCTTGGAGCCGGTGCCGCGAATACCGGCTGACAACTGTCCACGATGGTGAATCGAGTGGTTGTTGGCCATCATCAGAAACGACACGGCCGGCATCTTCATCATGCCGAAGAAGTCGACTTCCCGCGCCAGGTCCTCCCCGGAGGTCGCCGCCGCACGATCAAGCGCCGCCGCGTACGCGGATTCGTAAAACGCGACCACATCGGCCACGGTCTGCAGCCTGGCTTCCGCCGCCTTGGCCCCTGCCGGATCAAACACAAACTGGCCGTCGAGCGCGCTGGTCACAAACCACACATCGGCGGTGGCCAGATGTGTCGCCAGTTCCCACGCCGACCGCGACTTCGGATCGGGTCGAAAGTCCCGCTGCTCGTTGTTCACCGCCGCCAGCACCTTGACGGTCGTCTTCATCTCTTCACGCATCGTCGCCACGAGCTGCTCTGCGTAGAACTTCGCCTGATCACTTGTCATCGTCGATTCCTCCAAAGAAGGAAATAGTAACTCACGCAGGCTGTTACACTGCGCGCGGGAGCTGCCATGTCCGTTGACTATTTTCGAACGCTTGTCCGCCAGGCGTGGGCGTCACTGCGTTCGCGGCCGGGTCTGACGGCGACTGTCATTCTCTCCCTGGCCGTCGGACTCGGTGCCAACGCGGTGCTGTTTGCCGTCGTGGATGGCGCCATTCTCCGACCGTTTCCATTTCCCGATCCCGACCGCCTTGTGGGTGTCGGCGCCGGCTACCCGAAGATCAATCGTCCCCTGGGGTTTTTTGAAACACTGTCCGGTCCCGAATATCTGGACATCTCCACGGTGTCCTCACTCACGCACGTGGCCGCTTTTGATCTCGGCAACGAGCCGGTACTCATGGGCGAAACACCTGAACGTGTGTTCACCGCGTTTGTGTGGCGTGACCCGCTGTTGACGATTGGCCTTCCCGCGTCGATAGGCCGCAGTTTCTCGGAGGAGGAGTTGCGGACGGCCGCACCCGTGGCCGTGGTGAGCCGGCGGTTCTGGCAGACGCAGCTCGGGGGCGATCCAGAGGCGGTCGGCCGTCCAATCCAGGTTGCCGGTCATCCGCACACGGTCATTGGTGTCATGCCGGAGCGCACACGCCTGTGGGACACCGACCTCTGGTTGCCGATGGCCGAATCAGCGGCGGCCATCGCACGGAACCGCCGGCAGTTTAATGTGCTCGCGCGCCTGGCACCCGGCGTCACGCTCGATCAGGCGAATGCCGACCTCGCACGCCTCGCCGCAGGCATCGCCGCCCGGCATGGGGCTGAGTTTCAGGAGTACGAAGGATTCACGATGGCCGCGCGGCCATGGACGCAAATCGAAGTCTGGGGTTTCAGTGGTGTGACCACGATCGTGTTTGGCGCGGTGGGGCTGTTGCTCCTGCTCGTCGCGACAAACCTGGCGAGCCTGCTCGCCGCCAAATCGGCTGCGCGGCGTGGCGAGATGGCCGTGCGCACCGCCCTTGGTGCCGGCCGACGGACACTGGTGGCCCACCTGGCGACAGAAACGCTCCTTCAGACGCTGGTGGGCGCGACGATTGGACTCGGCCTGGCGTGGCTCGCCACCCTGGCGCTGCCGTCCATGATGCCGGCGGGCCTGATCCCGGTCGACGCCGACATCAGCCTCAGTCCACGACTGGTGTTGTTTGTGCTCGGGCTCGCGGTCGCGGCCGCGTGTGTGGTCAGCCTGGCACCGGCGCTTCAATTGATCCGCACCGCTCCCGCAGAGGTGCTGACGGCCGAAAGCGGCCGGTCTTCGGGAAGCCGTTCCACGAAACGCCTGCATCAGGCGATCGTGGCGTTCCAGGTTGCGGCAGCGGTGGTGGTGGCAGGAAGTGCCACGACGCTGACGGTGGCGACGGTGCGATTGCTGGATGTCGAGCGCGGGTTCAACAGCGGGAACATTCTGACCGCACGATTTACGCTGCCACTCACCAAATACGACGGCACGACGAGTCTCGTATTCTTCGACACGCTCCTCGAGCGTGCACGCGCGCTTCCGTCTGTTGAAGGCGCCACACTCTCCAATCAGCCGCCGCCAGGTGTGTTCTCGCGCAGCACGTTTGCCATCGCCGGACGTGTCACCGAGGACAACGGCCGACTCCCGTCGATGTTTTATTCCACGGTCGGGTCGAACTACCTGACCACGATGGACGCGCGGCTCATCAGAGGCCGGTGGCTGAATGACGCCGCGCCGGTCACAGCGCCGCGAGAGGTGGTCATCAACGAAACACTGGCGCGACGATATTTCGCTGACGAGGACCCCGTCGGCAAACGCGTGCAGGTCCAGGGGCCGGCCAACGATGGCGCGTGGGCGGACATCGTCGGCGTGGTGGCCGATGTGCGGAATGCAGGGCTTGTCGGACAGGTGCAGCCGGAGATGTTCGTCAGTGTCCGGCAGATCCCCGATCGGCGGCGCACCCAGGTGTACTTCATCGTCCGCACACGGGGAGATGTGATGGCCGTGCTGCCGGAGATTCGATCCATTGTGAAGTCGATTGATCCCGGACAGCCGATGTATGCGATCGGGACGATTGACGAGTCCTATGAGGCGGGGCTCTCGACACGACGAGTGGCAGCCGGGATGTTGAGCGCCTTCAGTCTGCTGGCGTTGGGCCTGGCGGGGCTGGGCATCTATGGCGTGTTGTCACACGCCGTCAGCGCCCGTACGCGTGAAATCGGACTGCGCTTCGCACTCGGCGCCGACGGACGATCGGTGATGACGCTGATGCTCGGCCAGGCGCTTCGCCCCGTGGTCATTGGCCTCGCGTCTGGCGTGGCTGTCGTGTTTGGCGCACAGCAGTATCTCTCAAGCTGGCTGTACGGCACGACGCCCGAGGCGGGCCCATTGGTCCTCGTCTCGGGCGTGGTGCTCGTGGTCAGTCTCGCCGCAAGCGCCTGGCCGATCCTGCGCGCGAGCCGCCTCAGTCCGATGGTCGCGTTGACGAGCGGGCAGAAGTAGAGCGCACTGAACTTGAAGTGCGCTACTTCGCCGCCAGCCGCCGATTCACTTCGGCCCAGTTGATCACGTTCCAGAACGCGGCGACGTACTCGGGGCGACGGTTCTGGTACTTGAGGTAGTAGGCGTGTTCCCAGACGTCGAGGCCGAAGATGGGCGCGCGGCCGTCGGCGAGCGGCGTGTCCTGATTGCCGGTGCTGTGAATGACCAGCTTGCCCTTTTCATCACTGAGCCACGCCCAGCCGCTGCCAAAGCGCGTGCCGGCGGCCTGGTTGAACAGTTCCTTGAACTTGTCGAAGCTGCCGAACGTGCCGTTGATGGCCGTCGCGATCGCGCCCGTCGGTGCGCCACCCGTATTGGGTGCCATCAGGGTCCAGAACTGGACGTGGTTGAAGTGCCCGCCGCCGTGGTTCTGCACCGCCGTGCGGATGTCCTGCGGCACCGATGCCAGGTTGCGCAACATGTCCTCGAGCGGCCGCTTGGCTGACGCCGGGTCCTTCGCGAGCGCCGCGTTGAGACCGCTCACGTACGCCTGATGATGCCGGCTGTGATGAATGGTCATCGTCTGCGCGTCGATATGGGGTTCAAGCGCGGCGACGGGATACGGGAGCGCCGGCAACGAATAAGGGCCCGTGGCGGCCTGGAACGGCACCGCGCCGAGTCGCGAGTGAGTGGCGGCGACCAGAGCTGCGCCTCCGGCCAGGCTGAAGAGTTCTCTTCGTGTGAGCATGCTTCATTCTAACGCGCCTACAATGGGCCGGTGCTGATCAATTGCGCGGCGTATCGGGAGGGACAGCGGATCGCCGACATCCCCGTCAGCGAGATCCGGGCCCACCTGCGCGAGCCTGGTGGGTTTGTGTGGGTCGCCATCAAGGATCCCGAGCCGGAGGAACTCAGCCAGTTGCAGGAGGAATTTGACCTCCATCCGCTGGCCGTCGAGGACGCCCGCAACGGCCATCAGCGTCCCAAGGTCGAGGAATACGGGACCTCGCTGTTTGTGGTGCTGCACCTGGTGGAACGGCGCGGCGACGATCTGGAAGTCGCCGAGGTCGCGGTGTTTGTCGGGCCGCAGTACATCGTGTCCGTGCGCAACAAGGCGGAAGTCGGATTCACCGACGTCCGTCGCCGGTGCGAACACGAGCCTGAGTTGTTACGCCACGGGCCGGCGTATGTGCTCTACGCCCTGATGGACGCGGTGGTTGATCGCTACTTCCCGCTGATCGACACGCTCACGCGGGAGATCGAGGAAATCGAAGATCGCATCTTTGCGAGCCAGACCACCCGCGAAACGATTGAGGCGCTGTACACCTTCAAACAGCGCCTGATGGTGCTCGACCATGCGATCTCGCCGCTGATTGAGGTCACCAGCAAGTTGCACGGCGGCCGCGTGCCGCCCGTCTGTGCCGGGCTGCACGACTACTTCCGCGACGTGTACGACCACCTGGTGCGCCTCGACTCGGCCACCGACAACCTGCGCGACATGGTCAGCACCGCGCTCTCGGTCAATCTGTCGCTCATCACACTCCAGGAGAGCGAAGTCACCAAACGCCTCGCCGCCTACGCCGCCCTGGTGGCGGTGCCGACGATGATCGCGGGGATTTACGGGATGAACTTCGCGCACATGCCGGAGCTCGACTGGCGGTTCGGGTATCCGACGGCGATTGGCGCCATGGTGGCCCTCGACGGGTATCTCGTCTACCGGTTCCGCAAAGGGGGCTGGCTGTGAGCGCCGTCCGCCGCGCGGGCGCTGTGCCGAACTGCTCATTCCCACCCCGCCCGTTCAGCTAAACTGACCCTCGCCCATGTCCGACACTCACTTCCGCAAAGCGTTCCTGCTCTTCATGGTGACGTCGCTGACGATTGGTCTGTTGATCGTCCTCCGCGGTTTCCTGATGACCATTCTGGTCGCCGCGTTGATGTCAGGCTTGCTGTATCCGCTCTTTACCTGGTTGACGCAGAAGTTTGGCGGGCGTACCAAGTCCGCGGCGGGCGTGACATTGCTGATCACCTTCCTGACGATCGTCGGCCCGCTCGCCGGGGTCGTCAGCCTCGTCGTGGGTCAGGCGTCTTCCATCTCCGAGAATGTGCGGCCGGCGATCGAACGCGCCATCAATGAACCGACCTATCTGGACCGGCTCCTGCGCCAAGCCCCCGGCTACGAATACATCGCGCCCTACCGCGAGCAGATCCTCACGACCGCCGGCGACGTGGTGAACTCCATCGGACGTTTCCTGATGACGTCGCTGCAGAACACCACGCGCAGCACGGTGTCGTTCCTGTTCCACTTCGTGATCGCGCTCTATACGATTTTTTTCCTGTTGCTGGATGGGCCAGGGATGTTACGGGCCGTGCTGAATCATCTCCCGCTGCATCGTGACGAAAAATCACAACTGATCGATCGGTTTGTCTCGGTCACACGCGCCACCCTCAAGGGCACGATCATCATCGGTGTCATTCAGGGTGTGGCGGCGGGTGTGGCGTTCTGGATCGCCGGTGTGCCAAACGCCGCGTTCTGGACCGTGGTCATGATCGTGATGTCGATCCTGCCGCTCATTGGATCCGCGCTCATCTGGGTGCCGGCCAGCATCGTTCTCTTCGCGTCCGGCCACGTCACGGCGGCGATCCTGCTCGCGCTCTACTGCGCCCTCATCGTCGGATCGATCGACAACGTGTTGCGGCCACGCCTCGTGGGTCAGGACACAAAGATGCACGACATCGTGATCCTCTTCTCCACCCTCGGCGGTCTTGCCGTGTTTGGTCCACTGGGTTTTGTGATCGGTCCCGTGCTCGCCGGCCTCTTCGTCACCAGCTGGGAAATCTTCGGTCAGGCCTACAGCGACGAACTCGTTGACGGCACACCACGCATCATCACCGCGGACGGCCAGGACGCGGGCGACATCGTCGAATGACTCTCGGTCCAGGGTTCAACAAGGTCCAGGGTCCAGGGTTCGCTCGGAAATTGCCAACTCCAGCCTCCGTCCGTTGGCAGAAATTTCAATCGCTCGAGGTCAATCACTGAAGTTGACTGGATCTGAGGTCGGCACGGTTCTTGGTTCCCTTGAGCTGCATGGGAGTCAAGCGGCTTGAGGATCTTGTGGCGTTTCAGTTGGCATTGGACCTCAAGCGAGGTGTGTATGCCTTGGTGGATGGCAATACACGGGCTCGAGCGGACTGGAAGTATCGCGACCAGTTATTTGACGCGGCACTTGGAGGCGAGTGGAACATTGCCGAGGGGTGGTACCGATACAACGCGGCGGAAATCGCGCAGTTTCTGAGATACGCACTGGCATCGCTCGCTGAAACCGATCGCCGGCTCCGCGATGGGGTGGATCGAAGCTACTTCACGCAGTCTGAAATCGAGTCCCTATGCCGAACATGCGCTCGAGCGATCGGTGCAACGACCAATTGGTGGAAGAGCCTCCAGCCCTTCATCAAAAAGAAACGGCCCGGGAGACCTAAAAGGCGCTTCCCGGACCGTTCAGCGTGACCCTGCAGGACCCTGCCCCAGAGGGAACCATGGACCATGGACCCTGTCGAACCTTGGACCTTGAGGCGTTACTTGGTCACCGCGAAGCCGGTGACGACAACATCGAGGTTGTGACCGATGCGCAGACCGACGATGCCGTTGGTGGACGGCAGTTTGCCTGCGCCGATCACGTCAGCAGCCGGGTGGGTGGCCACGACCGTGCCGTTCACCGAACACTCGACATTGCCACCCTTGACGCTCAGCGCGATGTCCTGCGTCACGGTGCCGTCGGGACCGGCCTTCTTGATGGCGTCGTTCGGCGTGCCGCGGCGGCCGCCGAGTGAGAAGAGCCCGTTGGGCGAGTCGGGCGCGAAGCCACGCACGATGAACGTGCCGTTGCCGTAGGCCGAGCAGTACAGCAGCGTCGGCTTGGCCGTCTCGAGGTTCGCGCCGCCGATGAACAGCCCGTACGGATGCGGGTGGTTGCTGTGTTTGAGGTGGTTGCTCTCGGCAAACGTGGCCTTCACCGTGAAGTCACCCGTGCCGACGTTGGCCGGATTCCAGTAGATGTTGTTCGGCCCGGCATTGATCGTGATCGTGTCGCCGGCGAGCGCAAACTTCGAGTCGTTGATGGACCGACCCTGTTTGATCGAATTGCCATCAATCACATTACCCTTCCAGCCGGCACCCGTGATGCCGCCTCCGGGAACAACCCGGTCGAGATCCTGTTGGGCGGTCACGCCGGAGGCGAGAACCGTAAGAGCGAGCGCAATCGTAGCGGCAGACAGAAGTCGCATGACCATCTCCTTCGAAGAAACCGTGAATTCGGGAACCCGGTCATTCTACCCGCCTTCGCCAACGCGCCGGTATACTGCCCGGATATGAGACTTTCCAAGTCCCTCGTCGCTCTGTTCGTCGTCTTTTTCGCCGCCTGCAGCCCGGCCGATCCCGAGGCGGGACTGGTCTCCGGACCGAGCGGCACCCTGACGCCGGAACAGGAAGCCTTCTGGGCCACACTGCAGTCACACTGCGGCAAGGCGTATGCGGGAACGGTGGACGACGTGACGGAGTATTACCGTGCGGGCCTGGAAGGCAAGGCGTTGGTTGCCCACTTCCGGGAATGTTCAGCCGACCGGATCCACATCGCGCTCCACGAAAACGACGATCGCTCGCGCAACTGGATCCTCACCAAAGCGGGCGACACGATTCGGCTCAAACACGACCATCGCCACGAAGACGGCACCGAGGATGACATCTCCCAGTACGGGGGCGATGCGCCAAAGCCGGGGCTGCCGACGCGCCAGATCTTCAAGGCCGACGAACACACTGCGAAGATTCTGCCGCTGCGCGCCGACAACTTCTGGTTCATGCACTTCGTGGACGCCAACACCTTCCACTACGGCGTGCACTGGCCGACGATGGGACACTCGGTGCGGATGGCGTTTGATCTCTCGACGCCGGTCGCCGCGCCGCCCGCGCCCTGGGGGTATTAGTAGGGCGAGACCTTTAGGTCCGCCGCTCAGGCGTGGCTAAAGCCAGCGCCCTACGAAGGCAACGATCGGCGGCGCGGATTGGCGTGGCTGAAGCCAGCGCCCTACTTCACCGCGATCTGGTAGACCTTCGGCCACTTCTTGCCGGTGACGAAGATCCGTTTGCCGGCCGGGTCATAAGCAATGCCGTTGAGCACGTCGGCTGTCGGAGTGCGCTGGTAGGCCGGCCACAGGGAGGCCAGGTCGATCCAGCTGTTGACCACACCGGTTGAGGGGTTGATGCGGGCGATCCGATCGGTCGTCCACACGTTCGCCCAGATCTCGCCCTCGACCCACTCGAGTTCGTTGAGCTGCGAGACGGGGCGACCACCGTCGGTCACGGCCTGGGTTCGCACCACCTTCTGGGTCTTGGCATCCAGCCAGAACAGTTTGTCGCTGCCGTCGCTCATTACAAGCCCGCCTTTGACGTCGTAGGCGAGGCCCCATCCTTCGGTCGCGTACACAAACGTCCGCTTGGGCGCAAAGGTCTTACGGTCGTACACAAACCCGATCTTGGCCTGCCAGGTCAGTTGCAGCAGCTCATCGCCGACCAGTGCCAGTCCTTCGGCAAAATATTTGGCGTCGACGGCGCGGCGTTGCAGCACCTTCCCGGTGGCAATCTCCACACGGCGCACGGTGGACTCGCCGTTCAGTCCGGTGCTTTCATAGAACTCACCATCGACATACACAAGGCCCTGTGTAAAGGCACCGGGGTCATGCGGAAAGGAGTTCACGATGGTGAAACCGGCCACCGGCGCCTGCTTCCGCTGCGCGGCGAGTCCCGACCACCCCGATACGGCTGCCACACCAATCGCCACCATAAGGGTGCCCCCCAGCAATCGACTTTTCATGATGTCTCAGAGTATCTTCCGACTCCTTCGCGGGCAAGCACTCAGGCCTTGATCGCCCAGCGAAGTTTGGCCGACGACGCGCGGGGGTTGGCGCGGCGCTCCTCCGGTGTTGCTCGGAGCACATCAGACGCCACATCGGCATACACACCGGCGCGATGGCCCGCCTGAAAGGCATGTTTCACGCGACGGTCTTCCCCGGAGTGGAACGTCAGGATGGCGACCCGGCCGCCTGGAGCCAGAATCGACGGCAACACACGCAACAACCCATCAAGCACAACCAGTTCATCGTTGACCGCAATACGTAGTGCCTGAAATGTTCGCCGTACGGACCTGGTGAGATCCACGGTGTCCAGCCGAGGGTGCACCTCGCTGAGTCCGTTGCGCACGGCCGTCACCACACTCATGGTCGAGATCTCCGGGGCCGACGCACACGCCTTCAGGATCCGCGCGACGTCGTCGGCATACGGTTCGTCCGCGTTCTCCACCAGCAACTCGGCGAGCGCCTCCTCGCTCAGGTGGGCCAGCAAGGCCGACGCCGGCTCCCCCTTGGCGGGATTCATCCGCATGTCGAGCGGGCCATCCTCCTTGTAGCTGAACCCACGCTCGGGATTGTCGAGCTGCATGGACGACACGCCGAGATCGGCCAGCACTACATCGGCGAGGTGTCCCTGTAGCGTCTTCGACACACCGGCAAAATTTGTGCGGTGCGCCTCGAACACGTCCGGCCCGAACCCGAGGGCGCGCAGGTGGCTTTCCGTGCGGGGCAACTCCAGCGGATCCACGTCACACCCAATCAACCGACCGCCAGGCACCACACGTTCGAGGATGGCGCGCGCGTGGCCTCCCCGACCGAGTGTGCAATCCACCGCGAGGTCACCAGGTGCCGGCCGCAGCACCTCGATCACCTCGTCCACCATGATCGGTCGATGCATACCTGCCGGCGTCTTGCCGGACGCGAGGATTTTCTCCACCTCAGAGGCGTACTTCTCCGGCGCCAGTTCCTTGTATTTTTCGTGGAAGCTCCGCGGGTTCTTCCCTGAGTACCTTGGGCGACGCTGCTTGAGCACGCCCAATTCTACGGCTCACTCGACCTTGAAGATAAACGCTCCCGCGGCCGGCACCCACGACGGATCACAGATGCCCAACCGTCCCGGCAACACCTGCGGCAGTCTCGGACCGTTGACCACCAGTGCCTCTGCCGTCCACGTCTCACCGGAGTCTGCGGAGACGTAACTGGTGATGCCGCTGATACACGTGTAGATCCGCACCCGGCCGTCACTGGTCAGACCCAGTTCCACGACACCCAGGAACGACGGCTGCTGGGAATACTCGGTGAAGGTCAGCCCATCACTCGACCGGAGGAGTCGCACGATGTTCTCGTCGCGAATCGCCATGAGCCAACTCCCGTTCGGCAGTTGGACCATGCTCGGATCGGTCTGCTGATGATTAAACCCGACATCAAAGGCCTTCGCGAGCGTCGTGAAGGTGACGCCATCCGAAGACTCTGCCAGGCACATCGCACGACTCGTGTTGCCCGGAGCGCCAAACCCGTTCAGATAGGCCAGTCGCACGCGGCCGTTCACCAGGGTGGCGTCGGGATCAACCACACCTTGTGGACGCACGACACCATCAATCGTGATCGCGGACACCGGGGTGAGCGACGTGCCATTCATCCGCGCAAGCCACACGCCGCCCGTGGCCCCGTTGACGTAGTACACGCCGATACTGCCGTCGGGTAGCCGCACACCATCGGGCACCGACCCCTGGGACAACACCTGCGTGAGCCCCGTCGTCGTCACCCCATCGGTGCTCATCGCGATGGCCAGATGGTGAGACGATGGCCCGCCGATCACAGGCATCCCATCGGTGGACGTGGTCACCTGGCAGCCGGCGATCACCGCAGGTGTTGTCGGTGTCGTCGAGCTACCTGACGGAGAGGTGGGCGCGGCACTGCGGCCGCACGCGGCGATAAATACACAGACACTCAACAACGCGGCGGGAATTGTCTTGATCACACACCGTTGGACCAGACATCACTCCCCTGCGTTACATCCGACCTGCCTTCCAGTACCAGCGCCAGAAACCCGGACGCGTTTGCCACTGCGAAACTGAGGCCACTGACGTTCTGATCCGGCGGCACCCCGGGAATCGGTCGCGGGTATCCGGACGCCCTCATCCGTACGCGCCCCTCGTCATCAATCGAGACATGACATTCGTCGCGCGGACACATCCAGTCCACATCCACCGCCACCACTCCCGGCAACGCGCCAGGCAGCCAGTTGGCCTCGGGCTGCGGCGCGGCGGCGACGACCACCGCACCCGCGCGTTCCGCCTCCGACACTGCGGCGACCAGGACGTCGCGATGCGCTTCGTTTGTTGTGCCCAGGCTGAGATTGATCAGATGCACATCCTGCGCAATCGCCCAACGGATGCCCTCCACCAGCGCGACCCCCGTCGTGACCAGACGCCGGTCGAAGACTTTCACGGCCAACAAATCTGTTGACGGCGCCTTCTCGCGAATGGCGGCGGCCACGGCCGTGCCATGTCCAAGCCGGTCCTGGAGATCGTCGGACGGTCGGCCTTCCTGATCAAAACCGATCCCGCCTGAAATTCCTGCCACGTGGGGATGGTCGGCATGGACGCCGGTGTCAATCACCGCCACCCGCACCCCGGCTCCGGACTTGCCCGCAAGCCCGGCCAGGGACCAGGCCGCTGACCGGTTCACGTCGGGTTCCCCGCCGACGTGGCAAACAACGCTGCAAACACTCCGCCTGCAGACGCCAGTTGCGCGGGTGTACCCCGCTCAACAATACGCGCGCCCTGGATGACCACCACCTGGTCGGCCGCCCGGACGACCTCAAGACGATGGGAGATGACGATGACGGTGCGGCCGGACATGACGCGACGGTAGCCGTCGATGATGTGCCGCTCAGAGACTGGATCCAGGGCCGCACTCGGTTCGTCAAGAATCAGCACGGATGGACGCGCCACTATCGCCCGCGCCAGGGCGATCCGTTGCCGCTCGCCCGCCGACAGGGCCATGCCTCGGTCGCCGACGATTGTCTTGAGACCCTCGGGCAGCGCGGCGACGAATGTGGTGAGCCCTGCTGCCTCAACGGCTGCAGTGACCTCTCCATCGGTCGCAGCCGGATTTGTGTAGCGGATGTTGGATTCAACGGTTGCGTGGAATAGAAGCGGCTCCTGCTCGACGACGTGAATGTGCCGGCGAAGATCGGCCAATCGCAGTCGCTTCAAGTCGTGACCGTCCAGCCGCACCACGCCTGCATCCGGATCCAGCAGTCGCAGGAGCACGTCGGACACCGTAGACTTGCCACTGCCGCTCGCGCCGACCACGGCAAGCGTCTGCCCGGGATCCACCCGGAAGCCGATGTCTTCGATGACGGCACCGCCGCGGCCATACGACAACGTGACGCGATCAAACTCCACCGCACCCTTCACTTCGGAAAGCGCGACGGCATCTGGTGCTTCGATCACTTCCGGCGTGGTGTCGAGCACCTCGGCGACGCGGCGCCAGGACACCTGCGCGGTCGCCAGCGATCCGTACAGTCCCATCAATGCCTGCACCGGCGCCACAACCTTGGCCTGATACGCCATAAACGCCGCCAGCGTCCCCATTGTCATCGTGCCTTCCACCACACGCCAGCCGCCGTATGAAAAGACAGCGGCGCTGCCAATCACGACCAGCAGCGACGGCAGACCGCCCGAGATGTAGTGGACCCACTGCACGCCCATCAGCGCGGCGATGAAGGCCTGATTGAGCTGGGAGAAACGACCGACTTCGCGTTGTTCGGCTCCCGAGGTGACGACCGTCCGGTTCGCCTGCAATGTCTCGATGAGGAAGCTGCCGATGGACGCACTGCGTTCGCGCAGATCGGTCACCCGTGTATCGAGTTGACGGCGATAGATCACCAACGCCCAGATGCTGAATGGCAACGTCGCGAGGCCCACCACGAACAGCTGCCAGTCCAGCCAGAAAAGCACGATGATGCTGCCGGTGAGGAACAGGACGTTTCCGACCCACGCCAGCGCGACCTCGGCGACGATCCGCTGGATCTCGCCGATGTCGTTGTTGATGCGCGAGACGATGTCGCCGAGTCTGGTTCTGGCGTAGAACCGGGGCGACAGGCGCTGCAGGTGTTCGTACAGGTCCTTGCGCATGTCGAACAGGATATCTGCCGACACGCGTGTGTAGATGAGCCCGCTGGCGACGTTGAGGACCAGGCCAATCGCTCCGATGCCAGCAAACAATGCAACGACCCGCACCAGTGCATCGCGGCTGCGGCCAATCAACGCGTCATCAACGAGCATTTTCGTGAGGTACGGCAACCACAACGACAGGCCGGTGCTGACGAGGGAAATGACGACCACCAGGGCAAGCTGGCGCCTGTAGGGGCGGAGGTATCGAAGTGCCCGGCGGTTCATGTGTTACCGCTTTGGCGGTAACAGGGTGAACGACGTCATGTCGGCATCGAGTTCGAGCGTCCGGACGAGCTTGAGTGTCGACACGTCGTAATAGTCGATCGTATTACCCGCCGTGTAGATGTAGATGAAGTTGCCGTTGCTGCTGACGCGCTGGCTCATGCGCGGGCGTCCGTCAAACGACGACCGCGAGACGACCTTCTTTGACTCAAGGTCCAGTGTCCAGAACTCGTAGTCGCCGATGTCGCTGAACAGGCCGTAGGCGCGCTTGCGGTCAGGAGAGATCGTGTACGAGAGCGGCCGCGCCGGGCCAATCGGGGTGAAGTCGATCTTCTTGTTGACCAGATCAATGCGGCCAATGCCAAGCATGCGGCGGTTCTGCAACGGGTCCAGCATCGTGAGCATGCCGGTGTAGAACCCGGGCACATCACTGAACGGATCCAGCCCCCCGAAGGTCACACGACCCGCACCCGGTTCGATCGGCTGCGCAAGGTCCCATCGGTCAACTTCGGTGAATCCGGTCGTCTCGTAGATGAGGATGTCATCACCAAACAGGTACATCAGCTTGCCGTCCGGCGAGAACACCACGGACGCGCGCTCACGTTCCTCCCCTTTGGGCCAGGGGATCGTTTTGGCGATCTTCCTGGAGGCCATGTCGTATTGCACCAGGGTCGGCGGTCCGATCTCCCAGTAGTCTTCGTGCAGCGTGTACCGCTTGATGACCAGGATCAGGTATTTGTCCTGCGGATCGGGCTGCATGCCCCAGATGCGCACCTTGGTCGCGCCTTCACTCAGGGTGTGGACGTCGAGGCTCTGCCGCGTGACGGCATCCACGACTTCGACCTTTTCGTACGAGATGTCCGCCACGTAGATCTTGCTGCGGTCATTCGAGAACATGACCCGGCCGGGGATGCCGCCCTTGAGGGCGATCTCCCCCACCACCTTCTCGGTGGCTTCATCAATGATCGAGATGGCCCCCTTGTAGGTGCCCACGTAAATCGTGCCGGTGCCGGCCACGGGCGCAGCGGCCGGGCGGCGCTGTTCGGCGGCTAGGCCGACGGCAGTCACGCCTGCCAGAAACACGACCACCCACACACGAGTCATCAGGGATCTCACTGGTCGCCTCACGGGAAAATGACGTCGATCTTGCGCCAGTCCTTCTGGGCAGCGGCGCACTTCTTGGTCCAGTCGGGTGCGCGGTTGAGCTGGTCGGGCACCTGCGCCGGCCAGAAACAGCCGAGATGGCAGTCGAACAGATCGCGCTCGACTGGCTGACACAATCCGGCGGTGCCGCCGGTGCGGTCCACTTCCCATCCGGGCGCAAACACGGTGGAGCACCCCAGCGGGATGTGGGGACCCTGCGGCTGTTGGGGCGTGTATAACGCCACCACATCGGCGGGTTGTCCCTCGGCCTCCTTGATGGCGGCGGAGAGGCGATGGGCTTTGCTGTTAACTGGGCTGAGGTGCTTCATTGGCGTCCTCGAACTGCAGGAGAAATCCGGGGTTGACGTTGGCAATCTGACCGTAGATCTGGAGGCACGTGTCGGTCCAGCCCCTGATCCAATCGCAGTAGTGCAGGTTCGGTTTGTTGGTGGTGCCGAACCGGGTGTGGGCCTCGTGATAACACCCGCCGGCGCACAACGGACGCGCCCAGCAGGTCTGGCAATCGGTCTTGTCGTTGACGTGATGGGTGTCCAGGAAGTCGCGCTGTTTCTCGCGGTCGATGCCCTGCCGTACGTCGCCGAGTTTGTGATCGTCCGAGCCCGCAAAGCGGTGACACAACGCCACGTCACCTGCGGTGGAAACGCCCAGCAGACCAAACCCCGCACCACAGGGCCACGCCTTGCTGGCGCCCTTGTGAATTTCGCCGAGGGTCTCGCGGACATTGCTGAATCCGTGGTGGCGATTCTCAAGCGCGGCCGCCAGATAGTCCTGCGCCAGCGCGCGGAACTCCCCGAGCACCTGTTCGAACCCTTCGTCGCCAAAGGCATGCGGACGGTCCGGGGACGCCGTGACGGGCGCAAACCCCACCTCCCAGAACCCGATCTCGTTGGTCAGATGGTCATAAATCCGTCGCACATCCAACGTGTCCTTCGTCAGCGTCACCCGCGCACCAATCGGACGTGTCCGGTGTTTCGCAATCAGCGCCTTGATCTTCGGCGCGATGACGTCGTAACTGCCCTTGCCGTTGTGGAAGACGCGGAACTTGTTCTGCAGCTCCGGCGGGCCGTCCATCGAGATGGTCACACCAAACCGATGTTCGGCGAGAAAGTCGATGACCTCATCACTCAGCAACGTCGCATTGGTGGTCATGCTGAAGTCGATCGTCTTGCCGAGTGCGGCCGCCTGCTCGGTGGCGTACGCCACCGTGGTTTTCAGCACCCGGAAATTCAGCAGGGTCTCGCCGCCAAAAAACGTCATGTGTGCATCGGCACCCGATTCCCGCAGCAGGAAGTCCACACTCTCGCGGGCGGTCTGCTCGGTCATCATCTTCGGCTGCTTGCCGTTGTCGGTCTGGACGATCTTGTCCTCGCCGTACTCGTAGCAGTAGGTGCAGCTCAGATTGCACTGGTTGGTCACGTTGAGCACCATCGTGCTCAGCGGCACCGGTGTCATCGGAATCACCTTCGAGGGGCGACGCGCCGGTGTCTCCACGCGCCGAAGCGCGCGGACTTTGATCAACTCGTCGAGGCTTTCGCCGATGACGTCGGAGGAAAATCTGTCGGCAAGATCGGCGGCGATGTCCTCGGGCGCCCTCGATCGGAGTGCCACCGCATCAATCACGGCCGCCGACACATCGTCAATCGCCATGACCGCCGCGCTGGGTGCCAGATACAGGAACCGCCGACCACCAGCCTCAAACGCGTGGCAATCGCCTGGCTGCAGGAGGCTCATCGCGCGGTCACCGAGGAAAAGTCCCAGCGCAGGTAGAGCGGCACGGTGACGACCAGATGTGCGCGCGCACGCAGTGGCGGCGCGTCACCGCCGGGCGTGTGCGTCGCCACAACCCAGACATCACCAATGTTGTTGCGGTTGCCCGACCGCTTGGGATTCGGTCCGTCAACTTCCGGTGTGAACAATCCCGTCCGGGCGTCCACGGTGCCGACAAACTTCACGTCATCGTCGCCAAAGATCGCCGTGTATTCCTCGACCGACCAGGTGGCGTCCACGTACCCGACCGGCAGGTCGTCCTTCGTCTCCGGTTTCCCGTCCGGCCCCTTGGAATACGCAAACGCTTCGAACTGCGCCAGCTGCTTTGGGAACACCACGCCACCGGTCCTGGCCATGTTCCAGGAGGGCGTGACCTTGATGAAGTCGACGCGGTCATAGACGGTCAGCGCACCCTTGCGCAACGTGCCGGCGATAAAGAGGTCGCGAGCGCCCACCGTGGAGCCGGCGGCGACGTCGACCTCAACCGTCACCAGATTCGGCGTGGACTCCACGACGCGTGTCACCGTGACGCCGGGACCAAAGTCCACATCACGCGGCGTCAGGCCCGCCGGAAAGTTCGCCCCAAAAATGCGCACGGGCTGCGCAGACGATCCCTGTTGGGCCGAGATGCGGTCGAGGCCGGCCACCACGGGCGCACTCGCGATTCTCGTGAGCGTGACATCGGGTCCCAATTCATCGTAGGCACCGGTAAACCAGCGCCCACTGATTGTCTGCCAGTCGCGCTCCACCATCATGACTTCGCGCAACGTCGTCTCCGCGTCGCCGTTCACCATGGTGCGGCCGCGCCACTGATGGCCGGTGAACACCGTGGCGCGCCCCTGCCGCACGACGGTGCGGCCCGTTCTCGCATACCGGAACGTCGTCTCCATCGTCACGTCATCGGGCGAGGTCGTCCCGGTGGTGATGGTCACCGTGCCGAAGATTGGTCCGGCGCCGGGTTCGTGGCCGCTCAGCAGCCACGTGCCGTCAAGGCGGGCGCTTCGTTTGGTCGCCGACCAGGCGGTCCATTCCGGCGTATTGAGAGGGAAGGTCGGCTTGAGGTGCGCAAGCACCTTGTCCATCGGATGACGATTGTCGGGCGGTCGGCCATCAGGCCCGGGCGTCGAGCTGGGCGGGCCTCCGCGGCGGAACACCTGGCCGTCGATGAGGGGATACCAGCCGCGATGCATGGCCAGCACCAGGTCCCACTCCTTCGGCGTGCGCCGCTGCAGCATCACCCGACCCATCGAGTGGCAGCTCGCACACACGTTTTCGGTGTCGGTGTTCGCGGTGTATTTGAAGTCGATCAGCCGGCGTTCCAACTCAAACGCCGCCGGTTTGACCTCTTCGGGCGCCAGTCCAAGATTGTCAGCCAGGTATTTGACGATGTCGCGCGCGTCGGCCGGTTCAATCTCCGCCGTGTTCAGGGTCACCATCCGGCGAATGGTCTCCTGCCAGCCCTCAGGCGTGGTGCGGCGATACGAGACGCGGGACATCCGTCCCTTGTCGTCGATGGCGTGGCATTCCCCACACACAATGCGGGTCTTCTCGTGCGTGATCGGAATGCCCTCGTCGGCAGCCGACTGAACAGCTGGTGCGGGGGGTGCGGCCTGCGCCTGACCCGCCGCGTCGATCTGCCTGGACGCAACGGCGAGACCCAGAACACAGACGGCACCAAAAACGGACAACAGGCGCGGCACTGGCGGCATTCGCTTCATATGGCGGTGGCCGTTTGTATCACACTTTGTGGTGCAGGGCGCCACGCGCCAGCAACGTGGCCAACACACCAAGCACGTCCGGAAGACCGACGCCCGGCTGGACCCGGACCACACTTTCATACAGGTCCCCCACATCCCGGTGCTCAAGGGCCAGTCGAAGGACAAGCAGGACGTCCACATTACGGATGTACCTGACCCCATCAGGCCAGGCCGGCAACGACACGTGGTCTTCCATGACCAGACGCCGGCCGCGAATGAGGGGGCGCCGGATGATCGTGACCTCGTCACCCTGGCGGACTGAGAGCGACGGTCGCTGCTGAAGGTCACGCAGCGCCGCGACAGCCGCCGCCGAGTGTTCGTCCTCATCGTCGGTCTGGCCAAGGGCCGCGCGTGCCTGCCAGAAGGGATGGCGGGCACCGGCGTCCTCCGCGTACCTCGCTGCCTGTCGTCGAAAACTGTGGGCCACCTGGCGCTCACGGGACTCAAAAAACGCCAGCGCCTCGTCCTGCATCGTCGGCGAGTCGAGGATCGAGGAAATCACGATGCCGGCGAGCCAGCCGGAGGTGAGCGCCTTCTTCACGCCGAACGAGGAGAGGGGATCGATGAACGTGGCCGCATCACCCACCAGCAGGAATCCCGGTCCGCCGTGGTGACTGGCGCCATACAACGAGGCATCGGCCCCCCACGGGCCCGCCTCAAGCCGCGCCGTCGCCAGCAGTTCGGCAAACGGGCGCACCTTGGACAGCTCCGCCTGGTACACGGCGAGCGCAGGTGCGTCCTTTGTGAGGTGGCTGCGCGCGGGGTCCACCATCACGGTCACGTATCGGACATCACGAGCCACCGGCACCGACCACGCCCAGCCGTCGGCATGCGAGGCCACCAGCGTGTGGCCCTCGTACGCAACGGGCCACGCGGTTGTGGCGCGCCAGATGCCTGCGAGGGCGACGGTGTGATGGGCGTCGGCAATCGTGCGCGGGCCCTGTCGGGCGAGGACGCCAGTCCGACCGGAACAATCGAGAATCCACGGGGCAGTGGCGGAGTCCTGCCGACCGTCCACGTCAACGGTCACGACAGGGGGCGCGGCGGAACGAACGGTGCCGGCGACGATGTGCGCGCCGGCCTGGGCGGCGGCGTCGCGAAGGACCTGATCGAAGTGGTGGCGATCCACCTGGAATCCGAGGGCCTCGGGCGGGAACCGTTCAACACGCGGGGGCGCGTCAGCCCACCACACGGTGTTGCCGCGCCACTGTTGAAATCCCGCGGACGACATCAGGCCGTCCACACCCAATTCGTTG
Source organism: uncultured Solibacteraceae bacterium (assembly GCA_964423815.1). Lineage (GTDB taxonomy): Bacteria > Acidobacteriota > Vicinamibacteria > Vicinamibacterales > SCN-69-37 > SYFT01. Next base: position 40,613 of record CAYRGW010000016.1, read on the forward strand.
AGGACACGACGGGCGCTTGGAGGAATGGACTCCGCCAGCGCGGGTCGCCCCCCACGGGGCCGATCAATGACCAGCACCGAGCGGCCCGCCTCTGCCAGGACGATCGCCGCCGCGCACCCGGCGGGCCCAGCCCCGATCACGATGACATCAGCGGCGCGCATGTCGGATCGTCAGTAGATCACCCGAAGTGGGCGCATCTCGAGCGCGCGGTCGCCCGACGACTCCTCGTGGATGTCAAGCCGGTGCATCTGCCTGAGCCAGGTGCGCAACGTGGGCGACAGCGTCGCCCGAATCGTGTGCCAGGCTGGTGACGTCAACGTGAGAACCTGTTCGGGTCCGCCGCTGGGAAACAGTCGCACCACCACGGGAGACTCCACGGAGGCATCCGGATGGCGCACGTCAGCCACCACGCCGGTGGCGCGTTTGGTGACGAGCGCCACCACGCGGGAACGCCACCATCGTTGAATCACGTCGTTGGGCCTGAATTCCCGCTCGGCCACACCCCAGGTGATGACCGGCGCAGATTTGTACAGCGGCATCAGGGTGTCCGGGTTGCACGGTCTCGGAAGGTCCTTGACCCATTGGACCAACTCGGGCGGGGGTTGCCGCGCTTCCTGAAACAGATAGTCTGGATCCTCCAGGGTCCTGGACATACACGGATTAAAGTCGTCAATCGCCTCACGCGTCAGCGCGACGGACGCGAACATGGCCACCACTCCCACAGACAGCGCCACCACACGACGACGCCGGGTGAGGTACGGCGCGAGCATGGCGAGGCCCGCCGCCCACAACAACACGACGGCTGACCCGTGCGGCGTCAGACGTTCGCGCGAAAAAACCACGCCGGTCGGGATCGACGCCAGGAGCAGGATGACCAGTCCCATCAGGGCCAGGGCGGCGGCCGTGCGAGGCGTACGGCGCACCAGCGCCCACACCGCCGCAGCGGTCAGCAGAAATGAGGCGGTCGCAAACACGGCGTCCAGGGTTGGAATCCATCCGCGCAGGGGGTCAAACAACACCACGAACGGGCCCGCGAGGAACGCCATCAACGTCGGATACGCCGCGATGGGACCACCAGGCTGCAGCGACCAGTCGAGTGCGATCAGGCGCCAGACATTCAGCGCGACAAACACGGCGACACCGGCGGCGAGCATCGCCCACGCCGGAACGGCCACATCACGAATCCACCGGGCGCGGCCCCAGTGGATCGCCACGATCATCAGCGGGATCATCAGGCCACTTTCCTTGGTAAAGGCGGCGAAGATGATCGGAATCAGGAGGGGCACCCAATACGGCCATGGGCGTTCCCTGCATGATTGCCACATCAGCAGCGTGATCAGCAGGGCCGCAGACACCAGGCCCTGATACTGATTCGTGATCCAGGGGCCGATGGCGGTCGCGGTGGCCGGGTGGATCACGTAAAACACGGACGCGGAGGCCGCGATCGGCAGCGAGCCGGTCTCGCGGGACACCACGCGCCCGATGAGCCAGGCGATGATCGTCATCGTCATGAGCGGCAACACATGGAGCGCCAGGGTGTTCAGGCCAAACGTGAAGAACATGGCCTTGTACATGTAGATCGCCAGCGGCCGGTAATAATCCGGGCGATCCTCCATGAGCCACGGCCCTCTCCACACCTGTTCCAGGTGTTCAGGCGTCCACGGTCTGAGCAGGAAGTAGTCGTCTTCGAAGAGATCAAACTGCAGGCTCGGCCAATACACGGCGAGCACCACCAGAGCGGCAAGCAACAGGATCGGCCAATCAAATCTGAACCGAGGGCGGTGCACGACCAATACTCTCTCAGATTTGAGCGAGAATGGTCGAGTCCATGACCGCACCTCTGTCTGCCCTCGCGCGCCAGTATCGACGCGACCTGTTTGAAAAATTTGTGCTGACGGGTCAGGGGCATCCCGGATCAGCGCTGTCGATGGTGGACATCGCGGTCACGTTGTATCACGGCGGTTTTGTCCGTCGTGATGGTACCGGCGCCATTGTCGATCGGGTCATCGTGAGCAAGGGACACGCGGCGATCGTCCAGTACCCGATTCTTGCGGCGCTTGGGGTGTTGCCGCAGGAGGCCTGGGATCAGTGGGGCCACGGCCCCACCCCGCTTCGGGTGTTTGGCAACCGATCGATGCCCGGCATCGACGTCACGTCAGGATCACTGGGGCACGGCGTGGGTATCGGCGCGGGCATGGCGCTCGCTTTTCAGCGCGCGGCCCACGACACCCGCGTCTTTGTGATCCTGAGCGAAGGCGAGTTGTATGAAGGCTCCACATGGGAAGCCATTCTGCTGGCGACCCATCACCGCCTCTCCCGCCTCACGCTCATCGTGGACTGCAACGACCTGATCATTCTCGGCAGCCCGAACGACTGCGTGGCGCTCGATCCCATCGCGGACAAACTCCGCGGCATGGGGCTCGTCGCGCAGGAGTGTGACGGACACAATCACGCGGCGCTGAGCCAGGCGCTGACCATCGCCACGAGCGGCGGGAACACGGGCCCGCACGCGATTGTTGCAAGAACAGTGAAGGGCAAAGGCCTGTCGCTGATGGAACACCAGGCCCGGTGGCACTACTGGAATCCCATGACGGCCGACGAGATCGCGCGCTGCCGACAGGAGTTGGCGTAGTGGCGCTGCAACGCGACGTGTTCATCGCGGAAATCGTCCGCGCGCTCGCTCACGATCCGTCAATCATGTTTCTCAGCGCCGACTTCGGTGCAGAAGCGCTCGATGCGCTTCGAAACCGGTATCCTGCGCACTTCCTGCATTGCGGCATCGCCGAACAGGCCATGATTGATGTCGCCACGGGGCTGGCGCTTGAGGGCCGGACGGTGTTTGTGTACGCGATGGCGCCATTTCTCTCGTTGCGCGCGCTGGAGCAAATCAAATGTGGGCCCGGGTTGATGGACCTGCCCATCTGCCTGCTCTCGATCGGTGTTGGACTCGGCTACGCCGATGCCGGCCCGACCCACTACGCCACAGAGGATTTTGCCTGCCTGCGCGCCGTGGTGGGTGCACACGTGTATACGACCGCTGATGGCGATTCGGCGGCGGCGCTCGCACGGCGTCTGCTCACCACCCCTGAGTTTGCGTACGTCCGCCTCGACCGTCATGACCTGCCCGACCTCGGACCCGCTGTGACCGACGCGACCCTCCAGCAGGGCTACCGGATTTTTGGCGAGCGGACGCCGGCCAAAATCGCCCTGGTGTCCCACGGCCGCATGGCCCACACCTGTGTGGCACTGGCCACCGAATGTCCCGACCGGTTCATCGCCGTCGACCTGATCCGCGCCAAGCCATTTCCTGCCGGCCTCGTCGACACACTCGTGCACGTGGCGGGTGTGGTGGTGGTGGATGAACAGACGCCATCGGGCAGCCTGCCGGCCGCCGTCTTCGAGGGGTGCGCGGCCCAGGGGGTGTTCCCGCGCATCACCCCGGTGACCCTGCCCGAGCAATATGTCTTTCAGAACGGTGGCAGAGTGGCCCTGCTGGACGCATTGGGGCTCTCACGTGCGGGCGTACTTGCTGCCGCGACCACCCGGATGCCGCCGGTATAATCAGCCCGGCCCATGGCGCTTATCTCGGTTGTGTTCTCGTTCCGCAATGAAGCGCCCCTGATCCCGGAATTGATTTCGCGAGTCACGGGCGCCCTGGCACAGACCGGCTGCGCCCACGAACTCATCTTTGTCAACGACGCCTCCACCGATCACTCGCTCGACATCCTCACAACACACGCGGCGGCGGACTCCCGCATCAGAGTGATCACCATGTCGCGCCGGTTCGGGCCGTCCGAATGTGTGCTGGCCGGCCTGCGATACGCACAAGGTGACGCCGCCATCTTCATGGACACCGACCTCCAGGATCCCCCGGAGTTGTTGCCCACACTCATCAAATGCTGGCAAGGCGGCAGCGATGTGGTGCACACGGTGCGCACGGCGCGCGCCGGTGAGTCGGCCGTAAAAATGGCGCTGACGCGCGTGGCCTACCGATTGATTCGTGTGGTGTCCGACATCGATTTGCGCGTGGAGGCTGGTGATTTCAAACTGCTCAGCCGACGCGCGGTGGACGCGGTCCTCACGTTACCGGAAAGTGATCCGTACTTGCGGGGCCTCGCGGTGTGGGTGGGCTTCCGCCAGGAATACGTCCCCTACGAACGACTGCCTCGCGCCGCCGGCGTGACACACTTTCCGTTTTTCAGCCCCAACCCGTGGCGCACGGTGCTCTCCGGCCTGACATCCTTTTCGGTCACGCCCCTGCTCATCTGGGGGCCCCTTGGTGTCGCGGTGCTGCTGGCGGGACTCGGCGCACTGGTCTGGGCGCTGCTGGTGAATGCGACGTCCTGGCACTGGGTGCTCACCGCTGTGCTGATCCTGTCGGGGGTGCAACTGATCGGGCTCGGTGTCATCGGCCTCTACCTCGCGCGCGTGTACCGTGACGGCCGCAGGCGCCCCGCGTATGTCGTCGCCGACACGATCGGATGGCCCGACCGATCACCACAGCCGCCGGATCGATCGTGACCGGCCGCATCTGGCCGATCGTCCTCGTCAGCAGCGTGCTCGGATTTCTTGCCGGCGCCCTGATCGAGCCGACATGGCAGGACGTGATTGAGCCGGCACAGGTGCTGGCCGGTGTGGTGCGGTATGCGCCCGACAATCCGGTCTACCTCTACTCGGTGCACACCTGGACAATTCTTCACCAGCTGATCGCGCTGGCAATTGCCGCAGGTTTTCACGAACGCACACTCGCCATCCTCGTCAGCGGCGGCATCGGCGCATTGTCCTTTGCTGCGCTGAGCCTGACCAGCCGCGCGATGGGAGCCCCGGCCCTCATCGCCGCGCTGAGTCCCGTGCTGATCTACACCTCGGGGGTCACCCGGTTGCTCCCCGGGTACCCGGTCACCGTGCTTGGCTGGCCCTACACCTACGGCCTGACCGCACACGGTCTGTTGCTGCTCCTCGTGTCGCTCCTGGGACTGCGGCGCGATCGCGCGGCGGCGCTGGTGCTGGGCGTCTTCCCGTGTGTACATCCCGGTGTGGCCATCTGGGCCTGGCTCATCGCCACCGGACTCGGCGTGGTGTACCGACGTGAGGCGACCGCGCGCACGCGGATTGTTGTTCCGTGGTTTCTCGCGGGTCTGGCCGTCACCGTTGCCAGTGCGGTGTATCAGTGGGGATGGATTACACCGGACCTTTCCGGGTCCACACCTCCGGCACCCGAACTGCTTCGCGGCATCCGGCAGTATTGGGACACGCACCGCCAGCCGTTGGACTGGTCCAACCTGAATGTCCTTGTGGCGGTGACGATTCCCATCGTGTTGGTGTGGTGGCAACGGCGCATCGGCAGGACAGGACCGGACCACACCCATTGGATTGCCACGGCGATGTTGATCGCGGTGGCCATCGCGGTGTGTGGCGACGTGGCCATCGGGTTGCTGCCGGAGCAGGTCGGCGCGGTCCTCGCCCGACCGATGCCCCGACGATTGTTGGCGCTCCCGGTGCTCGGGGGCATGGCGTGGGTCATCGGCGTCTGCACGTCCCCCACCGTGCCTGCGGGCGTGCGTGTGCTCACCGGATGGGTCTTTGCCGGACTGTCGATCGTGTCGCTGCGGACGGTGGGTGGTCTCACCATGCCGCGCGACGTGATCCGGGACTGGCTCGAGCCGCTGGGATGGGATTGGACGATGGTCGCCGCGACGATGATGGGGCTGGTCGGACTGGCCGTGGTCGTGGCATTGCGCTTCCGCGGGCCGATCGACAAACGGTGGCAACGCCTCAGCGCGCGTGTCCTGTCAGGCGTACTGGTCGCGGCGTCACTCTTTCTCGTCGCAGACGCCGTGGTGGACGGCCCGACGGAGCTGCAGCGTGTACGGGATCGTCGTACCGACGCACTCCTGCGCGAGACCGCCGCACGTCCCGGTCTGTTGCTCACTGCGGCAAACCTGCACCTGATTCAGGCAGCGACCAGGCGGCCCGTCTTGATCGACGGTGGTGCGCTCGACGCCCTGGTCTATGTGCCGCAGGGGGCGAACGTATCGGAGCGCATCCTGCGCCGCGTCTACGACGTCACGCTGACTCAGCCTGGATCGATAGAGGCCGGATCCGATGGAGCCCTTCCAGAGTGGCTCGGGGAGACGACGTGGCCGGAGCGGACCCTGGATGAGTGGCAGGCGATCCGCGGCCTGTTTGGCGTCACCGACATCCTGACCGATTCGGCCTGGTCGCTGCGCCTGCCGCTGGTAGCTCGCGACGACCGCCTGGCTTTGTGGCACATTCCGGCCCGCTGAGACGTGACAAAATCCTCATGCGAGCCCATGCCCCCGTACCGCATCACATTCGGAGAGTTGCGCGTCGGCCCGACGGCGCGCCGGTATGTGCAGGACGCGCTTGACCGTCATTGGGTGTCGGAAGGCCCGAACGTCTCGGCATTTGAAGCGCGGTTTGCGTCGCATTTCGGTTATGGACACGCGGTCGCGACCAGTTCCGGGACCGATGCGGGCATCGTGACCTGGGCGGCGCTGGCCGATGCGCACGGGTGGTCGCGCGGCGACGAAGTGATTACCCCGGCAGCGGCCTTTGTGGCGACGGCCAACGCAATTCTCGCGGCCGGACTGACGCCGGTGTTTGTGGACATCTCGCTCGACACGCTGAATATCGATCCGACGGTGATCGAGGCGGCCATCACGCCGCGGACGCGCGCAATCCAGGCGGTGCACACCATGGGCCGTGTGTGCGACATGACCGCCCTGAGAACCATCGCCACCCGCCACCACCTCGCCCTCGTGGAAGACGCGTGTGAAGCGCATGGCGCCGTCCGGGACGGCGCGCTCGTCGGCACGACGGGTGATGCGGCCACGTTCAGTTTTTATGCGGCGCACCTGATCTGCAGCGGCGAAGGCGGCATGATCGTGACGGCTGATGCCGACCTCGCTGCGCGATGTCGCTCGGTCAGGTCGCATGGCCGTCGTAACGGCGAGCTGTATTTTGCGTTTGACCGGCCGGGGTTCAACTCGAAGATGAATGACCTGGAAGCCGCGATCGGCCTCGAGGGCCTGGAACAGTTTGACGCCGCCTTCGCGCGTCGCCGCACGATCGTGGCGATGTTGCGCGCGGGCCTGTCACGTTGGGAGGACCACGTATGCCTGCCCCACGAGGCCCTCAACGAAACCCTGTCGCCCCACGCATTCCCGCTGGTCCTGCGTGATCCCAGCTCCTCAATCGCACCGCTGTACGCCCACCTCGAGGCGGCATCGATTCAGTGCAAGACCTTGTTTGGCTCGTTGCCCACTCAACACGCGGCGTTTCGCTTCCTCGGCTACCAGGCGGGCGCGTTCCCTGTGGCCGAACGTCTGCACACCACCGGCCTGCATTTTGGTGTCCATCAGTACCTGACCGATGACGATGTGTCCTACGTCCTTGAGACACTCGACGGGTGGTTGTCCGCATGACACAGCGCATTCTTGTCACCGGCGGGGCCGGGTACATCGGCAGCATCCTGGTGCCGGCGTTGTTGGCGCATGGTCACCAGGTCACCGTCCTCGACCGGTTCCTGTTCAGCGACACCAGTCTGCTCGCCTGCTGCGCGTCACCGGGATTTGTGGTGGTCAGAGGAGACTGCCGGGATGAACGCACGATGGCCACGCTGCTGCCCGACCACGATGTGATCATTCCACTCGCGGCGTTGGTCGGCGCGCCGCTGTGTGACTCCGATCGCATCGGCGCGGTTTCGACGAACCTGGAGGCCATTCGCCTGCTCTGCCGACTCGCCTCCTCGTCTCAGCGCATCCTGTTTCCCACCACCAACAGCGGCTACGGCATCGGGCGCCCCGGCGAACCCTGCACCGAAACATCGCCGCTGGCGCCAGTCTCGCTGTACGGCGAAACAAAAGTGGAAGCGGAGCGTGTGGTCCTCGACCGCGGGTCCGCGATCACGTTCCGCCTCGCGACCGTGTTCGGAGCCTCCCCCCGCATGCGGCTGGACTTGCTGGTGAACAACTTTGTGTATCGCGCGGTGACGGAAGCGTCGGTGGTGTTGTTTGAATCACACTTCACCCGGAACTTCATCCACGTGCGGGATGTGGCGCGTGTCTTCCTGCATGGACTTGATCAGTTCGAGCAGATGCAGGGCCGCGCGTTTAATTGCGGCCTCGACGACGCCAACCTCACCAAACGGGAACTGTGCGAACGTATCGCCGTTCATGTGCCCGGCTTCACGATCATTGACGCGCCCATTGGCCGCGACCCCGATCAACGCAACTACGTCGTGTCGAACGCGCGCCTGGCGGCCACCGGTTTTCAACCGACGTGGACCCTCGACGATGGCATCCGCGAACTGTTGACTGCGTATCGGATGGTCCGTCGGTGATCATCACGCGCACCCCTTACCGGCTGTCGCTGTTTGGCGGTGGCACCGACTATCCGGCCTGGTTCCGCGAACACGGCGGTGCGGTCCTGGCCACGTCGATTGATCGGTACTGCTACCTCACGTGTCGTTATCTGCCGCCCTTTTTTGACCATCGATCGCGGATCGTGTACTCAAAGGTCGAGCATGTGCGCCACAACTCGGAGATCGAGCACCCGGCCGTGCGGGCGGTGCTGGAGTTTCTGGGCCTCACCGACGGCGTCGAGATTCATCACGACGGCGACCTGCCGGCGCGCACGGGCATCGGATCCAGCTCGGCGTTCACGGTGGGCCTGCTCCACGCATTGCGCGCGCTGCAGGGACAGATGCCGACACGCACGGAGTTGGCGGCGGAGGCCATTCACATCGAACAGGATGTGCTCCGCGAGTCGGTGGGCTGCCAGGATCAGATCGTCTCAGCGGTCGGTGGACTTGTCCGCGTGGACTTTGATCCGTCCGGCCAGTGGCGGGTGACACCTCTGGTCATGCCGCCCCATCGTCTTGCCCTGCTGCAGCAACACCTGCTGCTGTTCTTCACAGGATTTGCGCGGACCGCCTCGGACGTCGCACAGGAACAACTTCGCCTTCTGCCCACTTTGACCGCGCCGATGCGGGACATTCAGGCGTGTGTGCCCGTGGCGCAGGAGATCTTGTGTGGCGACGGCCCCATCGCCGCACTGGGCACACTCCTGGACACCAGTTGGCGCATCAAACGATCACTCACGCCGCGGGTGTCGTCGCCGGCGATCGACGCGATGTACGACGCCGCGATGCGGGCCGGTGCACTGGGCGGCAAATTGATGGGGGCCGGCGGGGGCGGTTTTCTGGTGTTGTGTGCCGAACCCGATCGCCACGCCGCCATCCGCGCGGCGCTCAACGGCCTGCTGGAAGTCCCGTTTGCCTTTGATCGCAGCGGCAGCCAGTTGCTGGTGTTTGAGCCGGAAGCGCCACGGTGAGTGTGATGCCATCGCCGAGTCTGGACGTGCTGATCGTCAACCCCGGCGGTCGGACAGGTGCCTATCAGGGTCTGGCCACGTCCCTGAGTGCCATCGAACCTCCCGTGTGGGCCGGCCTCATCGCCGGCTTCATGCGCACACGTGGGTACACGGTGCAGGTCCTTGATGCCAACGCCCTCGGATTGTCGCCGGCGGAGGTTGCGGATTGTGTGCGTGATGCGGCGCCGGTGCTGGTGGCGATTGTGGTCTACGGGCATCATCCGTCTGCGTCGACACAGGTGATGCCGGCGGCCGGTGACATCTGCAGGGCGATTGCGGCCGACGATCCCGAGTGCGCCACCATCCTGGTGGGTGGCCATGTTGCGGCGCTCCCCGAGCAGACACTGCGCGAGGAAGCGGTCACGTTTGTCGCCGGCGGCGAGGGCCTCCAGACGTTGCCCGCGCTGGTGGACGCCCTTCGATCGGTCGCACCACGCCTCGATCACGTCCCCGGGCTCTACTACCGGGATGGCGACACGATTGAGCACACCGCTGCCGCGTCCCTCGTCATGAATCTTGATGAGGTGATGCCGGGAGTCGCGTGGGATCTGCTTCCCATGGACCGGTATCGCGCGCACAACTGGCACACCTTCGGCCTCCCGGGGAGTCGCTCTCCCTATGCCGCCATTTACACCACACTCGGCTGTCCCTATCACTGCACCTTCTGCTGCATTCAGGCACCATTCCGCGACGGCGAGCAGCAACTGGGCATGGGCCACAGTTACCGGCGCTGGTCGGTGGACGTGGTGCTGCGGGAGATCGATTTGCTCGTGACGCGGTATGGCGTGCGTCACCTCAAGATTGCGGACGAGATGTTCGTGCTCCACCCCACACATGTCCGGCAGCTGTGCACCGCGCTCACGGCCCGCGGGTACGATCTGAACATCTGGGCTTATGCCCGCGTGGACACGGTGCGTGACGACATGGTGGGCGTCATGCGTGAGGCGGGCATTCGATGGCTGGTGGTGGGGATTGAGTCGGCAGACGCCGCCGTGCGTGCCGATGTGGACAAATCGTACGCGCAACCGCTGATCACCCGCACACTCGAGACATTGGCGGCAGGCGATATTCACGTTCTTGGCAACTACATCTTCGGGTTGCCGGAAGACGACCACGCCTCGATGCAGGCCACGTTGAACCTGGCGCAACAGCTCAACACGCCGTTTGCCAACTTCTATTGCGCGATGGCGTATCCCGGCTCACCGCTGTATGCGCGTGCCCAACGGGAAGGCTGGACGTTGCCTCGCACCTGGGATGGTTATGCCCAACTGGGGGCGGAGACGCACCCGCTTGCAACGCGCCACCTCGGCGCCGCAGAGGTCCTCCGCTTCAGGGACGCCGCGTTCCACGCGTATTTTTCATCGCCTGCGTATCTGTCGATGGTGGACACCACGTTTGGGCCACACGTGCGCGCCGACATCGAGGCCATGACGCGTGTCCCACTCACCCGCGCCCTGCTGGCCTGATCGTCAGTACCTCACCGCACCCGATTGGATCTCGACACCAGTGCTGCGGAAGTCAACGCGGTTGCTGCGGCGAAGGCGCGTGAGCCATGACGCCTCGAGTGGCACCTCGAACTCGATCCAGGCGCCCGGCTCCACAAGGACCGATGGGCGCGGATGACCGTTCATTGACACGCCCATCGAGACCGGCGTCGGCCCTGTGACACGCGCGCGCACCTGCACCGCCCGCGCCGTCTCCTGCACCAGCATTGTCGCGCCGGCGCCATGAGACCAGGTGGCGACCGGCAGTGTCTCGACAATCGGCCGATAGGTCTCGGGGTCACACGTGGCGATGCGCGCCTCAAGCCACGGACCCAGTTCCGGCGCGAGATACTGCACCATGTCCTGGTGCAGCCAGATGTCTCCTCGCTGGCTCGCCGGGCTGCATGGCCCAAACGTCTGGAGCCGGTTCGCACTTGTCGCCACGAACGTGACCGCGACCACGGCCAGCGCGGGTATCGCCGCCCGGCCACCACGTGCTCGATGGAGCCATCGCCACAGCGAGACGATCCCGACCGTCAGCAGGAGGCTCGCGGCGAGCGCCAGAAGGTAACCACGACGACGACTCGTCATGAGCATGAGCGGGGCGTTCGAAAGGACCAGGAGTACGGCGCCGACCACGGCGACGCGCGCGAGAGGAGCGGCGCGATGGACAAACGTGAACCTGACAGCCGCCAGAAGACAGATGAGCGAGGCCACACTCGCCAAGTGAGTCCAGAGCGGCCCTCGCAGCTGGACCAACAGCACATAGATGGGACCGCGCAGCGTGTTCAGCATCAAATCCGCCAGCTCGGGCCACCAGTAGCCACCCGGGCCGCCGAGCATCACGGCACGCCAGACATTGACGGCGAGAAAGACCCCGACCGCCGCCAGCACGACGGACCGGGTCGGGGCGGTCACAGTCCCCGTCCACCGCGCAATCGCCCACTGCGCCGCCACGAGGACGAGCGGAAGCATCAGCGCATCTTCTTTGGTGAAACCCGCGATCACGATCGGCACCAACAGCGGTGCCCACGCGCGGAGCGGACGCTCGCGGCATCGCTGCCACAGGATCAGCGTCACCAGGACACAGATCGTAGCGAAGCCATGGTACTGATTGGCAATCCACGGCCCGACACTCATGGTCGTGGCCGGATGAATCACATACACGACCGTGGCGGTCAACGCCGCTGATCGTGAACCCGTCTCGCGCCAGACGTACACGCCGACCAGCCAACCACACAGCGGGACCACCACAAGCGGCAGCAGATGGAGGGGCGCGGCGTTGAGACCGAAGAAATAAAACGCGAGGGCGTAGTAGGCCGTGCTGACGGGGCGATAAAAACCAGGCGCGTCAGGAAATTCCAGCCAGGTGCCCGTGAGCGACCGCCAGAACGCGTCTGGAAGCCACGGCCGCAGGGAGACGAAGTCGTCCGCGTACAGATCAAACTGCAGACTCGGCCAATACAACGCAACGACCAGCACACCCGCGAGCAGACCCAGGACGATCAGCCAGCGCCGAGAGGTGTGGACGTCGGTCACGGCCGGCCGATGATCCGGTGGAGGCGACTCAGATTCCTGGATGTCGCGGGTGGCTCGGACTCGCCGTAGATGGCCCGCACCCAGTGCCCGTCGGTGGGATTGGGAAACAGGATGAAGCGACGACCCAGTTCAGCCCGGTCCTCCACCAGTCGCTCGCGGCGCGCTTCCCAGTGCGAGAGATAGTAGCCGCGGCTGAAATCGTTCAAGTTGTCTCCCAGGTACACCACGACGTCGCGCATCTCTGCGAGTTCCTGTTGGCGCGGTTCCTTGTTTGAGCTGCCAACCAGAACGGTGAGATGGTCTTCATCGGCAAACGGCAGGCCGGCCGTCTTGATGTTCGCGAGCGCAAACGCCATGGTCTCCGGGCCTTGATCACGCTGGGTGATGTAGAAGACTTCGACGCCGGAGTCCCGACAGAAATTCAGGAACTGCAACGCGCCAGGCGTCGCCCGGACGCGATTTTTTCGCACCCAGACGTCCCACCGTGCATCGCTGAAGAACGTGTCGCCCGAGGCCATCTGCTCGCGCCAGTAGTCACGCGTGTCCAGCACCGTGTCGTCCAGATCGGAGATGACGGCGAGGGGGCGTCCCGACTCGGCACCCGCAGCCGCACGTTCCGCCAGCGCCCGCTCGACGTGCATCTGTGCGACGTTGAAACCTTGCAGGTACAGGGCGTCGTATTCCGCCGCCGTTTCCTTCCATGCCACCGCCATCGCCATGACATTGCGAGCCTCGGAGTCCGTTTCATCCTGAGCCGACCCGACCGGCGACCTGTCGCAGCCCACCGCCGCGACGAGCAGGACGCCGACCAGCGCAGCCGACAGACCGAAGGATCTGGAACCTTGACGACCATGACGGTGGACGAACATGTGGGGCGATTGTAGTCCGTCGGATAGACTCGTGGCGCGTGGCCATCGGATCCCCCTCCACACGGGCGCTCGTGGCGCTGCCCTGGCTGCTTCGCGTCCGATGGTGGCTCGTCGGCGGGCAAGCGGCCGTGATTGTGATCGCGAGTCTCGTTCTGCGCATCGATCTGCCGCTCACGATGCTGACGCCACTGGTGGTGGTGGCCGCGCTGTCGAATGCCGTCGCGCCCGCGATCGGACATCGTGTACCGGCCGGACATCTCGGCGGGTCGCTGCTGTTGCTGGACGTCCTGCTGCTCACGGGCCTGCTGTCGGTCACCGGCGGTCCCCTCAATCCATTCTCGATGCAGTTTCTGGTGTACATCACGCTGGCGGCGGTCGTGCTCGGCTCCCGCTGGACATGGACCATCACGGTGGCGTCGGCGTTGGGATTTGGGTCGTTGTTCTTCCTGCCCGTTGACGAGCACACGGCCATCGCCCATACGTTTTCAGGAGAGATGGGCGGCCATCTCCAGGGGATGTGGTGGGCGTTTGTCACGGCCGCGGTGCTCACAGCCGTGTTTGTGGTTCGCCTCTCCCGTGAAATAGACGCGCGGGATGAGGAGTTGGCAATTGCACGCGACCGCGCCGCCCGCACCGAACGTCTGGCCTCACTGACCACTCTTGCCGCCGGCGCAGCGCATGAACTGAGCACACCGCTGTCGACCATCGCTGTCGCCGCAGGAGAACTCGAGCGGGCGCTCGGGCACATGCCGTCCACCTCGACCGAGGTGCTCGACGACGTGCGATTGATTCAACAACAACTGGGTCGCGCCCGCGCCATCCTCGACAGACTCGGAAGCCGCGCCGGTGATCCGACGGGCGAGATGCCGACCGAGGTCTCCGTGGCATCCCTGCTGACTGCAGCGATGCAGCAGGTCAACGAGTCCGACCACACGCGCGTGACGATGTCTGGTGCCCCGGTGTCACTCGTGGCGCCGGCCACCAGTCTGGCGCAGTGTCTGGCGGGGCTCATCCGGAACGGCCTTGAGGCACCAGCAGGCACGTCGGGTGCGCCACCCACAGTGCGCGTCTCGTCACACGTCGAGACGGGCGGCCCGGTTGAATGGGCCGTGATCACCATTCGTGATGACGGCCAGGGCATTGCCTCCGAGCAGCTCGCTCGTGTGGGCGAACCGTTCTTCACGACCAAGGCCCCCGGAAGGGGCATGGGCCTGGGTGTGTTCCTGGCGCGGCTGCTGGCCACTGAGCTTGGCGGCACCCTGACCCTCACATCGCTCACCGGTGCCGGCACCACGGTTACGATGCGGCTGCCTGCCGGGGGGGCGCGATGATGGAACGCTCCGTATTGGTCGTGGATGATGACGAGCCGTTCCGGTCCCGGTTGAGCCGGGCGTTGCGGTCGCGTGGACTCGATGTGCGTGAGGCCTCCGACGTGGCGTCCGCGATTGCCAGTGCCACACACGACAGTCCGGAGATGGCCGTGGTCGACCTCCGGCTGCCCGACGGGTCTGGTCTGGAGATCGTCAAGGCGCTGCACCAGCTCGACGCGTCGACGGCGATTGTTGTGCTCACCGGGTATGGCAGCATCGCAACGGCGCTGGAGGCCGTTCGCCTCGGTGCGGTGAACTATCTGACCAAACCTGTGGACGCAGACCGGATTCTGGCCGCCTTTGACGCGCCGGCCGACACCCCGGCATCGACCGACCTTGTGTCCGACACGCCGTCACTCGCCAGGGTCGAGTGGGAACACATCAACCGGGTGCTCATGGACTGTGGCGGCAATATTTCGGAGGCCGCCAGGGTCCTGGGTGTGCACCGGCGCTCGCTCCAACGGAAGCTGCAGAAGTTTCCAACGGCCAGGTGAATTTTTGTGGCCCACTCGGCTACGCTCTAAAGATGAGTTTGGTACGATCTCGTGTATTCGTCCTTGTCGGCGTCCTGCTGGCAAGCTCGGTGGTGGCGCTGTCGGCCCACCTCAAGGTGGAAAAGACGTTGCCCGAAACGGGAGCCACCATCGAGGCGGCGCCGAAAGAGTTACGCGTCTGGTTCTCCCAGAATCCCACGCTGCCGGTCAGCAGCCTGACGCTTGAGGGTCCCAACGGCAAGATCGAGCTGGGCAAAGTCGCGGCCGGCCAGACCGACGGGAAGGCGGACCGCTCCGTGATGGCCGCCATCACAGGCACGCTGGCCCCGGGCAAATACACGGCGACCTGGAAGACCTCCGGCAGTGACGGCCACATCCTGACAGGCACGTTCGAGTTCACGCTGAAGAACTGATGTCTGTCGGGCTGAAGCCCGACGGTTCCGAAGAACGCGCCCTATCGGATCTGTCGGGTCCGGACGCGCAGCGTAAAGCTGTCACCCGCCAGCGACGGCCAGGGTTTCATTGGAATCTCAAACGACACCACGTCGTCGGGTTTGAACACCAGCGCGGCCCCCCCGGTGCCAACGTAGGAGTGATTCGGCGACTCGAGCTGGCTCTTGCCCTGCACGAAGACTTCGCGCTGTGTCCTGAGGGCGAGCGTGATCGATCCATCCGGCCTGGCCCGCGGCGTCAACTCACCAAAGACGTCGAGGACGATGCCCCCGACGTTCAGTTCATCAAAATAGAACCCCCCCGCCTGGCCGAAGTTGGTCCGAACGGTCTGCTGCTGGATCGACTCCTTGCCGTCAGCGCGCCGATGAACCAGCCAGAGGTCGGTCGACACGACCCGCTCCCTCGGCGGCTCCTTGTGGCGTAGAGAAACGAGCAGCGTCGCGGTGGGCCTCGTGCACGATTCAATCCGCGTCGACAAAGGAACGGTGTCGAGAGGCATTCTGTCCCCGGGCCGCAGCAACACCGTGGTTTCATGCGACATCCCCAACATCCGCTTGCCGTTGGCGATCCCGCGGAACCACGTCAGCTTCACGACGGCATGTTCATGCGTCAATTCGGTCGGCGTAACCTCGACCCGCCACCCGATGTCAGCGGCGCTGTCGAAGTCCTTGATTGCGGCGCCGGCGTGAAAGCCGCAGTTGTTCGAGATGGAATACGTCAGTCGATGGTCCGTCACGCCGACTGCCAGGTCGATTCCCGCTGCCGAACTGCCCCCACCTGCCCGGTTCCCTGAATACATCTCGGTTTCCACCCAGAGTTGATACGCGGGAGCAGCGGACTGTTCAGCAGGTGAGGCGCCGGCGCCGAGAGTGGCGAGCGTGGCGATGACAAAGTGGAGAGTGTTCATGATCAATTTCCTCCTGTCGGCAGACTGTCGTTCCAGTTCTTGCCGGGTTCAAATGTGAAGACGGACGTCGGTTCAGGCGCGGTCACCTGCGCGATCGCCTGGACGTCTTCGGATGCCATTGAGCGCCCCACGGTGTAACCGCCCACCGCCAGCACGGCCGCTGCAGCCGCCGCCAGGGCCCAGCGTGCCCGTGCGCGCACGGGTCGTGCCGCGACGAGCGCGATCGTCGGCGCCGGCTGCGCTACGTCGCGAAGCGCGATCAGGTCGAGCAACTCCTCGCGCCCTTCCGGGGTCGCGAGCGCATCACGCAACTCATTGGGATCAAACGGTTCGTTGTCGATGAAGGCGGAGATGACGTGGTTCATGATTTGGTACCTGACTGTGTCGATACGGGATGAAGGCGTAACGCGCCGGTGCGCGCCGCGGCGATCGGGGCCGAAAGCTGCGCTCGGAGCTCGAGGCGTGTGCGGTGAAGACGCGACCGCACGGCATCCGGGGTGATCTGGCACGCCTCGGCGATCTCGACATAACTGAGACCACTCACCTCACGCATCAGAAACACATCCCTCGCCTCGTCGTCGAGTCGCGAGAGCGCCTGATTCACGATGGCGGCGGTGTCAGCTGCGGCGGCAGCTGTGTGACCGACGGGGTCGACCGGCAGCGACTCGGTCTGGCGGTGTTGTTGACGCCGGTGGTGGTCGATGACGAGGTTCCGCGCGATGCGGAAGACCCAGGCCCGTTGCTGCTCGGTGGTGGGAGGCAGGGTGGCCGACGATGAGATGCGGACAAAAACGTCCTGCGTCAGGTCCTGCGCGGTTTCCCTCTGACCAACCGCCCGGGTGAGATACCGGAGCAGGCCGTCCTGATGGGCCGCAAACACCGCCTGGGAATCAATCATTCGTGCCACTACCCTCTAAGAACGCACGAGTGGCACAAAGCTCTCGGTCAGTCGCTCACTTTCGTGCCACAGGCGGGTGGCCAGTTCGAGGTCCTGCGCCAACGGGGACGGCGAGGCCTCGTCCAGGCGATCAAAATAGCGGCCGGTCACGCCAACAAGGTCCGGACGTGTGGCCAGAGCCACAAGTGGCTCGGCGCCCTCCTCCACCGAGATAAACGACCGACTCAGCCAATAGGTGATGAGCGGCTGCGCCCAGCGTGGCGCACCGGCCCAGATGTTGGTGGCCACGCGCCCGGGGTGCACGGAATTGGACGTGACTTGTGTGCCGGCCAGGCGTCGGGCGAGCTCAGAGCCGAAAAGCACATTCGCCAGCTTTGATCGGCCGTAAGCACGCAGGATCTGGTAGCCCCGCTCAAAGCCGAGATCCGCGAAGTCCATCGTGCCCTTGAAGTGACGACCCGACGCGACGGTGATGATGCGCGCGGGCCCACTCTCGACGAGCCGCGGCAACAGACGCTGCGTCAGCACAAAATGCGACAGGTGATTCACCGCAAACGTGGATTCAATCCCATCGACCGTCAGCGTGCGTTTCGCAAACACACTGCCCGCGTTGTTGATGAGCACGTGCAGCGCCGGTACATCACGCCGCACCTCGTCGGCGAGGTGTCGCACGGCAGAAAGGTCCGCGAAGTCACAGACGTACGACCCGGGCTCCACACCGGACCGCGCGCGCACCACCGCGCGGGCAGTCTCAACGCGCCCGGCATCGCGGCCGACAAGAATGACATGGGCCCCTTGCGACGCCAGGACTGCGGCCGATTCGAGGCCGATGCCGCTGGTCGCGCCGGAGACGAGGACGGTCTTGCCGGCGATGGACCAGCTCACTTCAGCTTGGCGACCGCCAGGTCTTTGAAGAGCTGGCCCTTCACGGTCAGCTCGCCCACCCGGGCCGCCAGCATCGTCTGCCCTTTGAACGCGGGATGGATGACGGAAAACTCCGAGGTGTCGCCAACGGTTTCACCCGTCAGCACGTTGGCCTTGGCCGCGAGCACCAGCGTCTGGGTCGCGATCGCCTGCGGCGTCTCAAAGGTGAAGCTGATGGACGGCTGCGCAATCCGCACGGCCTGTTCAGCACCCGCGTCAAGCACATAGGCCGTCAGGCTGCCGGCGTCGGGATCAAGCACCACCTCAAGGAACGCGAAGTGGTCGCCCAACTCCACGAGCACGCCCCCATGTGGTGCCGTGTGCGCATGCCCGTCATCATCTGCCACGGTCGCCGCTGACTCGGACGACGCAGCCGCGGGCGCGGGCACGGTCTCAGGAGCCTCTCCACCACACGCGATAGCAGCAACGGAGAGCAGAACCACGGCAATTCGTTGGACCATGTGAACCTCGAGAACCTGGGAACCCCGAGGCCCCCGGGACTTCGCGAACCTCGGAACTTCGGGACTACGACAGCGGCGTCAGATTCGACGCCACATCCGTGCGATACGCCTTGAACGCCGGCACCAGACCCGCAAGTGCGCCGAGGATGATCATGCCCACGGGCGTCATCCAGAGGGACGGGTCAAACTTGAAGGCATCCAGCACCACGCCCGTCTGGGCGCGCACGATGACAAACGCCGCCGACAAAATGCCGGCATAGACAAGGTATCCGAGCAGCGCCCCGAGTGCGGTGATGGTGGTGGACTCAAGCACGATCGCCGAGAACACCGTGGTTCGCCGCGCACCCAGCGCGCGCAGAATCGCGAACTCACGTCGCCGCTCGTTCATCGTGTTGTAGATGCTGGCCAGAATGGATCCGGCCGCAACCACAACAATCAGGTACGCCACCATCGTCAGAATGCGACTGACCCAGCCGATGCGGTCAAACAACTCCGACATGACGCGGGCGATGGGCCACGCCAGCGTGGCGACCTTGCCTTGATTGTTGATGGTGTTCGAGAGCAGAAACCCGGCCTGCGGATTGCGGAGTTTCAGCATGACCGCGCTGACCTCGCGATGTTCCTCGGGCACAGGCGCGTCGTCGGTCGGGCGGTAGACCGTGCCGGTGCCGCGCAGGATGTGGCCCGACATGCGGTAGATGCCCTCGATGGGAATCCACAACACACGATCGGAGGGGCCGTTGGTCGGCTCCATCACGGCCACCACGGTGTATTCATCCTGATGTTTCTGGCGCTCTTCAAATTGCAGCCCGTGGTACGGCGTAAACGTCGAGCCCACCGACAGCCCGAGTTTTTCGGCGACGTAATGCCCGACGATCGCTTCCTTCCGGGATTCGTCGAACACACGCCCGCCGGTCTTGAGCACAAATCCCTGACCTTCGCGGTAGGTGAAGTCCGTGAACATCTGGGCGGTGGTGCCGACAATGCGGTAGCCCTGATAGTTGTCGCCCACGGCATACGGAATCGCGAGCGTCACGCGCGAGTCCTCCGCCACTTCCTTGTACAGCGTCCAGGGAATATTGCCGGGGGAAGTTTCGAGGTGGAACACGGTGTTCAGCACGAGCTGCAACTGACTGCCACGCGCGCCGAGGACGGCGTCAAAGCCGACCTTGCCTCCCGTGAACGCGTCGTAGGTCTGCGCGTTGATCGCAAACACGGACATCGTCAATCCGGCGGCCAGCCCGACGGAGAGAATGGTCACAAAGGACGAGAGCGCGTGCTGGCGGAGACTACGCCGCACCAGGGACATCAAATTCATCGCGCGCCTTCCATTCCCACCGGCGCGGCATGGGCGGCCGCCGCGCGATTGAGGTCGCCCAGATCCTCGCTGCGTTCAAACGACGCCAGAATCGCCGGATCGTGACTGACCAGCAGCAGCGCGGCGCCGTTTTCCCTGCAGGCTTCCTTAATCAGCGCAAGCGCTTCGCCGGCATGACGCTGGTCGAGATTACCCGTGGGTTCGTCGGCAAGGACGAGTTTGGGGTGATTGGCCAGCGCACGGGCCACGGCGACACGTTGTTGCTGACCGATGGACAGCTGGCCGGGTCGATAGTCCATGCGGTGAGACAACCCGACACGTTCGAGCAGGGCGCGCGCGTGTTTGGCGTCCACACCGGGGCCAAACAACATGCCGAGCATGACGTTTTCGTGCGCGGTGTACCCCTGCAGAAGATTGAAGTTCTGAAAGACGTAGCCGATGGTCCTGGCCCGCACGCGGTCCCGGGCACTCTCGGACATGGCGGTCATGTCGTGACCATCAAGGACAATCTTGCCCGTGTCGGCCTGCAGGATGCCGGCGATGAGATTCAGGAATGTGGTTTTGCCGGAGCCGCTCGCCCCACGCACGGCTACTTGTTCGCCGGCCTCCAGCGAAAAGCGCGGCACGTCCACGATGAGGGTGCGTTCGCCATCCGGCGCCGCGAAACTTTTCTGCAGGTCGGTGACGTCCAGTAACACGCTGAGGTCCGGTTACTGAACGGTGTCTGCGACGATCGAATAGAGTCCGACGACGCGACCCTTTTCGACTTCTTCAGCGATGTGGAAGGTGCCGCGCACCAGGATTTCGTAACCGGCGCCGTACGTCCGCGCCTTCTGCCCCGGCTTCATCGTCACGTAAATCCACTCATTGATGCGGGGCACACCACCAAAGCCACACGCGTCAACACTGGCGTTGAGGATGAAGGTGGACGTGCCGGAGCTGTCGTAGTCGAGCGGCAGGATGTTGCCGTAGATTTCGACCTTCTTGCCCTGCAACGCCAGGATGTTTGCCGGCACCGTGCCCTTGACCTGCTTGGGCGACGGCTCAAACGGCTCCGTCGGGTTGTAGTCGAACCCGGCCAGGAACCAGAAGTCCAGGAACATGTAGCCGGACTTGCTCACCGTCGGCTTTGCACCGGACTGCGGGGCCTGGGCCAGAAGCGGAGCGGCAAGCAGGGCGGCCGCGACAACGGCCGCTCCCGTGAGAATTCTCAGTCGCATCATGATTGGGCTGATCTTACCATCGGGCCGTGACCGGCTGGTCACGACCGGCGGTAGGAGGTCGGCGGGCGTGAGACGGCCGCACATCCCCGGTCCCGTCATCAAACCACTCACGCACGAGGGCCAGGACGCCCGTGGCCGACTCACCCGTGATGTGGCGTGCGCGTCGCGCCGCGTAGTCCGCATACAGCGCGTCGGCGGCAGCCTTGAGCGTTCGGTCAGCGTCGTTCAGTTCGTGCCCCTTCGGCACCGCGTAAACAAAGCGTCGTTCACCCCTGAATGCCTGGAGTGAGAGGAAATCCCTCGGAACCAGTGTCCCTTTGCCGGTTTTTTCCTCCTCGAGCCGCTGCGTTTCCGAGGCCTGCACAAAAAAGTCCACCGCGTGGTTGGGATACCCGAAGAGGTACCCGTAGCCGCGCAGTCTGGGCGCGACCGCCGCATATTCGACGGTCATCACCACCTCCATGGGATCCGAGGATGGCGACAGCCCAAACGGCGAAAAATACGAGGCGTGCCGGGTCAGCAGGGTCTGCAGCGCCGGTCGATGAAACACCACGGCCTCCATCGACCGTGCGCCGTTATACACGGCTGCAAAATGGTGGAGGCCCGCCGCGATCTCCCCGCCACACGTCCAGGCGGCGAGCACCTGTCGCGTGGCCTCCGCCTCGGTCAAATCAGGCGCGTCCACCTTGAAGGAGGACGACACAAACCCGCTGCTCATCGGCTTGAGTCCACCGGCGAGGGTGTACAGCGCCTCGCCATCAAGCGCCTGCAGCAACATCGCCTCCGCTTTGGGGCGCAACGACTCAGGAAGCCGCTCAAACGGGAAACACTCCGCCGCCGGCGCCTTCTGCGCGGGCTGAACGGGCGTCACAAACAGCAGCAGTGAGAGCAGCAACCCCGTCATCGTTTTCCTTCGTGAACCCTGGACCCTGGACCCTGTCGAACCCGGGACCACTGTGTCTGTATCTCGCCCGCTGATTTCGCGATGAGTTCATCCCCTCGCAAACGGAGGTCCCCGCGAGTGGCCCCGAAGCCGTAGGCCGCCACGCAGATGTGTGTGCCCGCCACTCGTGCCACCTCCACATCCACCATCGAATCCCCCACCATCATCGTCGTCTCCGGACTGGCGTTGGCCCAGGTGATCAGGTCACACAAACCCGCCGGATCCGGCTTGCGCGGGAACGGCCCGTCACCACCAATGACCCGCCCAAATATCCCGGTCCACCCAAAGTGGTCCAGCAATCGAATCGTCGGTTCCAGGGGTTTGTTGGTGAGTACGGCCAGCGGGACCACTCCCGAGAGCGCCTGCAACAGCCCGTTGACCCCATCGTAGGGGCGGGTCGTCTCGAACAATCGCCGCGCGTAGCAGCGGTGAAACTCGGCCAGCGCCACATCAAGATCCACGTCGCACCTTGCGCGGGCCAACGCCCGTTGCACCAGCGTGCGCGCACCATCACCGACCATCTGCACAACGTCGTCCACCGGGAGCGCACGCCCCCCAACGCCGGCCAGGACATCGTTGGTGCTCGCCGCCAGGTCCTCCCGGGAGTCCACGAGAGTGCCATCCAGATCGAACACCACGAGCGACATATCCGGGAATCTTAAACCGCGGCTGCACGCGCCTCCGGCCCCTTTTTTGCTTAGGATAGCGATATGCCAGCTTTGCGCCTTGTCGGGATCAGCGTCGTCGTCGCCGGACTGGCGCTGGCCGCGTCCCCGTCGGCGCAGCAGGCGACGTTCCGCGCAGGCACCCGCACGGTGCCTGTCTACGCCACGGTCACGGACGCCAACGGACGTCTCGTCCCTGATCTGGACCGGGGCGACTTCGAGGTCTACGACAACGGCAAAAAGCAGGACCTCACGTTGTTTGAGAACGCGGTCCAGGCCATCTCGGTGGTGGTCATGCTCGACACGTCCGGCAGCATGACGATGCATCTGGATTTGTTGAAGCAGGCCGCCACGCAGTTTGTGATTCGGCTGCTGCCGGAAGACCAGGCGCGCGTCGGCAGCTTCAGCGACCGCAACAAGATCAAGATCAGCCCGGAGGCGTTCACCAATAATCGCGACGAGCTCATGCGGGCCCTGCGCGAGGACCTGCAGTTCGGCAACCCCACCGCGTTGTGGGATGCGACCGATCGCAGCATGGATGCGCTCACAGGGATCGACGGACGACGCGTGGTGCTGGTGTTCACCGACGGCGGGGACAACCACAGCGACCGCAGCCAGAAACAGGTGCTCACACGCGCGCAGGCGGAAGAATTCATGATCTATGCGATCGGACTGCGGTCACGCGTGCGTGGGCAGGGCGTCACGCAGCCGGACCGGGGACTCCGCAAGATTGCCGACGAAACCGGCGGCGGCTACTTCGAACTTGAGCGCACTGACGAACTCAACTCCACGTTCACCCGCGTCGCACAGGAGCTGCACAGCCAGTACGTCCTTGGTTTTTCACCCCAGACACTCGATGGCAAGACGCACGAACTGGACGTCCGGGTCACTCGACCCGGCCTGGTGGCTCGCGCCAGAAAGAGCTACATCGCCAAATGACGAAAATCACCTCGACTGCCTTCCTGGTTGCGGCGGCGCTGACGGTCACCACAGCCGCCACGCCGCAGCAGCCGCCCCAACAGCCCACGGTGTTCCGCTCCGCCACACGGACGGTGCCGGTGTATGCGACGGTCACCGACAGCGACCGTCGCCTTGTACCCGATCTCCAGCAGAGCGACTTCGAGCTGTATGACAACGGCAAGAAGCAGGAGATCTCGATCTTTGAGAACGAGATTGTGCCGTTTTCCGCCGTGCTGGCGCTCGACACCAGCGCGAGCATGACGATGAACATCGAGTTTGTGCAGGAGGCAGCTGCGCAGTTTGTGATTCGGATGCTCCCCGAGGATTCGGCGTCCATCGGGTTCTTCAACTCGAAGGTGCGCTTCAGTCCCGGGCTGTCGTCGGACCGGGACAGCCTGACGCGTTACATCCGGAATGACATGCAGTACGGCAACGAAACCCGGCTGTGGGATGCTTTCGACGGCGCACTCGACCATCTCGGCGAGGCGACCGGTCGCCGCGTCATCGTTGCGCTGACCGACGGAGAGGACTTCGGGTCTGAGCGCAGCGGAGGCGACGTGCTTGATCGTGCGCAGCGCGAGGACGTGATGGTGTACGCGATCGGGATCGAGTCGCGCTTCCACAACGGCCTGCAGTGGACGGTCACCCGGCCCGGTGGCTCCTTCCGCAAGATGGCCAATGAAACCGGCGGCGGGTACTTCGAACTGAAGAAGTCGGCCGACCTCAACACGACCTTTTCCCGGGTGGTGCAGGAGTTGCACAGCCAGTATCTGCTCGGATTTACGCCGGCCGCGCTTGACGGCAAGGAACACAAGCTCGAGATCAGGGTCACCAAACCGGGACTGACGGCCCGCGCGAGAAGGACGTATGTTGCAGCGAAGTAGTGGCGCCCTGCTGCTGTGTTTGCTCCTCGCGGTCGGGTGCGGCGGCGCTCAGGATCCCAATGCGTTGATGAGTGCCGATGACCTGAAGAAGGTCGTGCCGGCATTGGACGGCTGGGACCGTGGCGCGATTACCGCGCAGACCATCGACGTGCCCGAAGTGGCCAGCGTCGTGACGGTGTCGTACACGCGCAGCGACGGGGGCCAACTGGACCTTGAGATCAGCGACACGGCCGGCAAGTCGTCGATGATCGAATCACTCGCGTCCATGGCGGGTTCGGAGTTCAACCGGGAGATGGCCAGCGGTTACCTCAAGGGCACCACCGTCGCAGGGGCACCGGCGGTCGAGTCCTGGAACACGGACCACCGCATCGGCGAACTCACCGTGCTCGTCAACAAGCGCTACATCATTCACGTCGGCGGCAAAAACCTCGCCGACGCCGCCCCGATGCGCGCCGTCGTCGAACGGATCCCGCTCAGCAATCTGCGCTAGGCGCTCGTCCAGAAGAGCTTTTTTACAGGGAGACACAGAGGCGCGGAGGTTTGCAGGATTTCAACATGGGGCACATGGGGTTCCATGGGGCTGAGGACTGGGTGCC
>CAYRGW010000017.1:0-65848 GCA_964423815.1 uncultured Solibacteraceae bacterium
AAAGTGTCACCCATGTCTCCGGAATACCGTGTTACCTAAGTCTCAGGAAGGACACTAGGCGCTCCCTTCGGTCGCAGCTTCGGCTGGCTTCCGCCCAGTTGCACTCACCAGACCTTGGGCGCCGAAGCCGCTCACGAAGTGAGCGCCCGGCGTAGGCGGCCGCGACAATTCACCACACCAGCCTGCCCGCATCGGGGTGATACGGTCGACCACAGGAGTTGGTTCATGCCTGCGGTCACCCGCCTCGTTCTTGTTCTCCTCGCACTTCTCGTCCTTCCCATCTCACTTCACGCGACCGACCCTGAGCGCGAAGCCCGGGCCATCGAAGACCTGCTGATGTCCCCGTGTTGCTTCCGCCAGCAGGTGTCGGTCCACCAATCACCGACCACCACCGAGGTGCGACGCGATATCCGGGAACGGCTGGCCGCCGGCCAGACCCGCCAGTCGATTCTTGACGCGTACGTGGCGGAACACGGCGAGGGGATACTTGTGGTGCCGCCGGCCAAAGGCAGCAATCTGGTGTTGTACGTCCTGCCGCCGTTGACCCTCGTCGGCAGCGTCCTGCTTGTGGTCGCCGTGATTCGCCGGTTCAGCATGCCGGGCAACGGCCGGTCGGACCTGCCACATCCCGCCGGCAACGCCGCGTCCATCCAGTTGCTCGACGATCGGCTGACCGACGAACTGCGCGATCTGGACTAACGCCCTTCTGAATCCTTTTGCCGGACGCGAAGTCTATTCCTCCAGTAACGATTAGGAGGACTGTATGAGTGCATTGCTGAAGGTCAACGAACATCCGGTGGAACGTGTCGTGCGGGTGGCACTGGGCGTGGCGCTGGTCGCGATGGCGGCGATGGGCACGATTGGTGTCTGGGGGTACATTGGTGTGGTGCCAATCCTCACCGGTGCGGTGGGTTCCTGCCCGCTCTACACCCTGTTCGGACTCTCCACGTGCCCGGTGAAGTCGAAGGCCTGATCACCAGAGAGGCGTTTGACGCCCAGGTCGTCCGTCATCAGGCGAGTGTGTTTCGTCTGGCGCGGTTGCTCACGCGATCACAGTCGGACGCGGAGGACGTGCTGCAGCAGACGTTTCTTGCCGCGTGGCGGCATCGCGCGCAGTTTCGCGCCGAGGCCAGTGTCCGCACGTGGTTGCTCACGATCGCGCGCAACACCGCGCTCACGTCGCGCACCCGGCAGTCCCGCGAGCCGCTGGACTCCACGCCGATTGACGACCTCGGGATTCGTGCCGGGTGGGGTGGGCCCACGCCTGAAGATCTGGCGATTCGTGGGGAGCGTCACAAGCGCCTGACCGATGCGTTTGCGCGGCTCTCGGCCGATGACCGCGAAATTCTCACCTTGCGTGACCTTGAGGAACTGTCTGGTGACGCCACAGCGCAACTGCTGGGCGTGAGCCTGCCGGCGATGAAGAGCCGGTTGCATCGAGCGCGGCTGGCGCTGGCCGCACTTGTGCGTGAGGAGGACACCCATGCGCCCCGATGAACAAACCGTCGCCGGCCTCACGTGCTCGGAAGTGATGGCCGATCTGAGTGCCTATCTCGATCACGAACTGTCACCGGATCGTGCGGCCCACCTGGAGGCCCATGTCGCGGCGTGTGACGTGTGTGCCAGCTTCGGTGCGGCGTTTGCCGACCTCATCGGTCAGGTGCGGGAGCGTCTGCGCGAACCGGACCCGGTGCCCGACGACGTGCAAGACCGGCTGCGCTCGGTGCTGAAGTAGCACCAAAAACCTTACCGTTTGCTGACAACTCTCCGTTCCGCACCCTCGTCTTTTTCATGGACGGCTATGAAAAACACGATACGAACACTGATCACAATGTTGACCACGGCTGCGGTTGCCGGTCTGCTGGCCGCGTGCACGGCGGCGACGGCACCGTCGAGTGCGCTACGCGGCGGCGTGCTCGCGACGTTTCGCACGACAAACCAGACGTTCAAGGTATTTGTGACACGGCCCGCGACGATCGACGCCCTGTACGCCTTGCACCGCGGCCAGGCCACGGCGTCCATTCCCAATGGGCGAATTCTTCGGGGAGCCGGAGCCGGATCTCACAACGCGCCGTACACGTGGCACCTTGATCCCACCGACGTGGAAATGGCGGATGCCACCATCGAACTCTGTGACGGCACCCCGTCGTACGTGGAAGCCCACCTCACCGAATATGTCGATGTGATCGGGCGATATTGCCCGTGGGGCGCGACGTTGGTGGCCCTGCAGGACTTCAGATAGGCCGTCGCGCCACTGGCCACTCGCGCGCGAACGATGGGAGCGCGCGCCGCGTGGTTCGGAGCATCGTGGTCCACCGCGCGAGGGCGCGTTCGTCACGCGGACGCCACTTGAATCCGTATGCGTCTCGAATTGATGGCGGCAGCGATCCGATCGTGAGCAACTGCACGGTGCGAAACGCCGGCCAGGCCAGATACCACTGCGGCGGATACAACACGGCCCGCGCAAGCGCGCGGCTGGTGTCGGTGACCTCGAGCGTGCCACCCTCGAGCATCTCGCGCATGTAGGCGTCGAGTTGGTCGGCGTCGCGCGGGAGCCATCCCGTTGGCATGCCCAACAGTGGCTCCATGATCGTGGCTTCGGCACAATACCGATCACGGTCCTCGCGCGCGAGTGGGCCCACGAACCTCTCGTACGCGAGTGGAAGCGAATCGAGCAACGTTGCGTGCACCCATCGTTGCAGGTCGTCATCGTGCGCGGAGTACGGGGTGCCGCACGGCGTGTGCCCCCGGACACGGTCGTGAATCGTGTTGATGTCGGCGGCCGTCGCCACCACCTGGTCGTCGTCTCCAAAGGTGAGCGACACCATCGCGCCGACGGTGGATTGCAGTCGCCGGAGGCTCGAGCGAAGACTGCCCCGGAAGGTGCTGTGCCCGTGCACGCCGGCGGCGACGGCGGGGTGGGCCAACTGGAGGAGGATGGCGCGCCCCCAGCCGGCGACCACGATCATTTCGCGGTTGATTTTCCAGGTGACGCTGTCACGTCCGGCCCGGACGTGGGGCGACCGGTGCAGGCGTGCCCGCACGGTCGCACGATGGCGTTGTGCCGCCGGGCTCACGATATCCATGCTGCATGAGACGACGGGGGACGCGCGATGTGTGTCAGCCCCGCGTGAGCGTTCAGTGAGATTGTCGTGAACGCAGGCCAAATGTGAGGCCGAGGCCAAAGACGGCCGCCTCGCCAAACGCGAGAATGTTCTGCGAGACCGGGCCAAAGTCCGGCTCGCCAATCAGGCGCCCAAGCGGCGCGAGGATGGCGCGCGAACCGTCGGCGGCGATCGCGATGGTGTGGATGGTGCCACCCACCAGTGGCCGCCCGCCGAGCATCAAGGCGAGTCCCGCCAGCCCACACAGCACCGCCGTGACCACAAGCGCTCCTGTGCGGGATTGGGATCTCGTGGTGATCGCATAACCAGCGCCGGAGGCCGCGCCGATCACCACACCCTCAAGGCCCCCGCCAACGGCGACGTCCAGGCCCATCAGCGACGCGAGGCTCCAGCGCGCGAGCCACTGGACGGTCACGCCAACCACGCCGCCCCCAATCGCCGCCCCGCCAATCAGTGCCGCCGCACCCTGGGCGCGCGCATTGGTTTCGGCCACAAACAGGCCGGCACCGACGCCACCCCCGCCGAGTGCGCCGCACACGCCACCGATCACCCCCAGGACTGGCGCGATCGCGATCGGCGCCGTGCTGCCGGGCGCGACGGCGAGGATCAATCCGCCAAGTCCACCCGCGGCGACGCCGGCCAGCGCCCCGCCCCGCGCCGCATTCCACGCGGTGCTCTCTGCCGATTCGTAGGCGGGGGTGGGAAAGTCAGTGGCAACGGTCGCCGGGGTGTCCAGGGCCGGCGCCGGGTGCGCACCGTCGTCGGCGTCTTCGAGGACCTCCGGGAATACAAAGCGGTAGCCGTGCCGGGACACCGTGCGGATATACCGAGGCTCCCTCGAATCATCGTCAAGCGTGCGGCGGAGCGTGCGGATGGCCTGGCTGAGTGCGCTGTCGGAGACAATGGCGTCGGTCCACACGCGCTCGAAGATTTCGCGGCGATGGACGGCTTCGTGCCGGCGCTCGATCAGCAGCACCAGCAAATCGAAGTAGCGCGGGATCAGCGGAACTTCACGTCCATCGCGGACAAGGAGTCGCCGTTGCGGCGAGAGCGTGAAGTCACTGAAACGATAACGAATCACGGGTTCAGGATACGACGTCAGCCCCTGCAGCAGGTTTCTGCGGCGGCGGTCAGTGTGCGAACCGGGATCGAGACCAGGTGGCTCAGCCGGCGTCGGTCGGTGGTGGTGCCGGAGGCCAGATGGACCGCTTCCAGTGAGGCTTTGAGTACTTTGGACACAGCCTGGGTCGTCGGCACCTCCAGGCGGTAGTGCATCCAGGGGCCCTCGCGGCGCGCGGCGACCAGGCCGGTTTTGCGAAGGTAGGCGAGGTGGCGGGACACCGCAGGCTGCGGCAGGTCGAGCGCGCCGTGGATGTTGCAGACACAGACCTCGCCGGAGGCGAGCAGTGCGAGGATCCGCAGGCGGGTGTCGTCGGCCAGGGCCTTGAACAGTTGTTCCAGTGAGTCCAGCGAGGCGCTCTTCATATTCGGCTTGACGAATATATCACGGAGGTCTATATTCGCTTCAACGCATATGGATGACCTCACGCTCACCGTCAAAAAACGTTATGGATCGATCGCCGAGACCGTCGCCAGTGGCGGCCAGGGCTGTTGCGGCCCCAGCGACTGCTGCGCCGATCCCATCAGCAGCGATCTGTACAGCGCGACCGAGACGGCCGGCCTTCCGGCGCACGCGGTTGCCGCGTCACTGGGTTGTGGCAACCCCACGGCACTGGCGACGCTCAACCCTGGGGACATCGTCCTGGATCTCGGGTCGGGCGGCGGCATTGACGTGTTGCTCTCCGCCAAACGGGTCGGGCCCACGGGCAAGGCCTATGGCCTCGACATGACCGATGAGATGCTCGCGCTGGCGCGCGCCAATCAGGAAAAAGCCGGCGCCACCAACGTGGAGTTCCTGAAGGGCCACATTGAGGCAATCCCGCTGCCGGACAACACCGTGGACGTCATCATCTCGAACTGCGTGATCAATCTGTCCGGAGACAAAGACAAAGTCCTCGCCGAAGCCTTCCGTGTGTTGAAGCCCAATGGGCGATTCGCCGTCTCGGACGTCGTGAGTCGTCGTCGTGATGTGCCGGCGGAGATCCGTCGAAGTGTGGAGCTCTGGATCGGGTGTGTCGCCGGCGCGCTCCACGAAGACGACTTCAAGGCGAAGCTGCAGGCAGCTGGCTTTGTCGATGTGGAGATCGAGATTGTGCGCGAATACCGTGCGGCCGACGCCCGCGCCTTCCTCGCCGGGGCCGGCCTCGACGCCGACGCCATTGCCCCGATAGTGGACGGCGCCTTCGGCAGCGCCTTCGTCCGCGCCCGGAAGCCGTCTTAAGAACGATTCACAACGAGGCATGAATACATGAAGGGTGAGGGGTTGACCAGCCGCCTTCGGCAGCTGGCGCGATCGGAGCACTCATTACCGCGTCTCGCTCCGATCGCGAAGGCCCGGTGGAACCGGGCCGGTCAACCCCGTCCGTCTGACCCTGCCTTGCCCCATGGATCCCCATGACCCCCATGTTGAATAAAACAACGCGACTCCTGTTCCTCTGTGTCGCCAACTCTGCCCGCAGTCAGATGGCCGAGGGGCTCGCGCGTCACTTGTTCGGAGATCGCGTGACCGTGCAGAGTGCGGGCAGCGCACCGACGCGCGTGAATCCCAACGCGATCGCCGCGCTGGCGGAGCTGGGGATCGATGCGTCGGGGCACACATCGAAGTTGGTGGACGACATCGCAGCCGACTCCATCGATCTGGTCATCACCCTCTGCGCCGAGGAGGTGTGCCCGGTGTACCCCGGTCGTGTTGAGCGCCTCCACTGGCCGCTGCCCGATCCGGCGGGTGCACCGCCCGACCAGGCGATGGCGCGGTTCCGTGAGGTGCGCGACATGTTGCGGGCACGCCTGGAAGCGTTCGGGCGTGAGCGGGGCCTCGCCGACTAGAATGGGTTGATGGCCCCGCGCGTCCGCTTCGCTCCGTCCCCCACTGGTTACCTGCACGTCGGGGGCGCACGAACGGCGTTGTTCAACTGGCTCTACGCCAAACGCCACGGCGGGACGTTTGTCCTCCGCATTGAAGATACCGACATCGAGCGGTCGTCGACCGACATGGTGACGGGCATTCTGACGAGCATGACCTGGCTCGGGCTGGCATGGGATGAAGGGCCAGGCGTCGGCGGTCCACATGCGCCGTACTTTCAGACCGAACGCCTCGACAAATACCGCGCGGCCGCGGCTGCGCTCGTCGCCTCCGGGCACGGGTATTACTGCTACTGCAAACCAGACGAACTCAAGGCCAAACGTGAAGCCGCTGAGGCCGCCGGCTCCGCCTGGACCTACGACCGCACCTGCCACCGCCTGACCCCCGAGGAGATCGCGAGCCGCGAAACGGCCGGCCATCCCCGCGCGGTGCGGTTTTTTGTGCCGGAAGGTGTGACCACCTTCACCGATCTCGTCCGTGGACGCATCGAATTTGCACGTCAGAACATCGAGGACTTCGTGATCCTCCGCTCCGATGGTGTCCCGACCTACCACCTCTCCGTTGTGGTTGACGATGTGGAGATGGAGATCACGCAGGTGGTGCGTGGCGACGACCACATCTCCAACACACCAAAGCAGGTGCTGCTGTACGAAGCACTGGGCGCACCGGTCCCTGAGTTTGCGCACGTGCCGCTCATTCTTGGCCCCGACAAAAAACGCCTGAGTAAACGCCACGGCGCGACGTCGGTCGGCGAGTACGAAACACAGGGGTATCTGCCGGAGGCGATGATCAACTTTCTGGCGCTGCTGGGGTGGTCACCCGGCGGCAATCAGGAAGTGTTCAGCCGTGAGGAACTCATCGAACGGTTCACCCTCGACGGCATCAGCGGCGGCAACGCCGTGTTCAACTCGGACAAGCTGGACTGGTTTAATCAGCAACATATCGTCCGCCTCGCCAACGACGATCTGCTGCATCGCATCCAGACCGAGTTGCGCCTCGCGGGGATGTGGCGCGACACGTTGCTCAACGCGGAATTTGCCTGGGTGAGCCGCGTGCTGGATCTGCTGAAACCCCGCGCGCGCAAACTCGCCGATCTGGTCGGGCCACTCAAGGTGTTTCTCAGCGATGACGTCGTGTTTGATGAGGCGGCGGTGGCCAAACACCTCGCCGGTCCTGAGGTGCGCGAACATCTGCACGCATGGGCGGACGTCGTGGCCGCGCTGCCGTCATTGGAGCCGGCCGCCACTGAAGCCGCGCTGCGCGCGCTGGCAGACGCACGCGGCATCAAACCCGGCGTACTCATTCATGGCACACGCGTGGCCGTGACCGGTCAGGCCGTCAGCCCTGGGATCTTCGACGTGCTGGAGCTTGTCGGGCAGGACCGCGTCGTGCAGCGTCTCCGCACGGCGTCTACCACCTGAGCGTCCGCTTGCCTCGCCAGATGGGGCCCTCGTCGACAAAACGCCACTCGGGATTACGCGACGTGTCGCGCATCGCGTCGAGTGTTTCGTCAAACAGCGACAGGTCCTCATCCGAGCACTCGAAGTACGAGATGAAGTCCCATTCGCCCTCGCGACCCTCACCGTCGGGGTTGTAGAACACGCGCCTGAGAATTTTCGGCGCGGCCGCGCGCCCCAGTTCCGCGTGTCCCGCAACACACTTGCCGCTGTGGCGATCGTGGTGCGGGTAAAAATACTGATGCCGTTCCATTGCCGGCATGGCCCACCACTCGGCAGTCTTCCGCACGGGAAGAATGATCGCGTTGGACGTGGTCCGACCCGATGACCGCGCCTTCGCCTGGGTGTATGCCCACGTATACATGTCCACGCTGGTGTATTGCGGCACCCGCACAGCACCCGACAAGGTGGTGATCTCGGCCAGGTCTCCTACACGCCGACGCAGTTCTTTTTCCGCATCGTTGAGGCTCGGGCGGTACTTTGACGTGACCTGCACCACGTGTGTCGCAATCGCCAGGTCAGCCGAGGCGGACTTGTCCACGCCGAACCCGTTGATCGACAGGAACTGAATCATTTCGTGAGGGGGCGCATCGGTGCCGCCACCCTCAACATCAAAGACATTAAAAAACGCACGCGCCAATTGATCGCCCACTCCACGCAACCGCTGCCGGATGGCATCGTCAAGCTGCGCAGGCCGCACAAAAAAGAAGCGTGTGTAGGCCAGATTGGCACCCAGCTGCGGGGCGTCAAGACAGGAAAACGTCATCTTCAGTAAGCTGCTATCGGCCCTGATACTCCATGCCTGCAATGAAACGCGCCCCTGCCCGCTCTTCCCGTGTGCAACCCCGTGCAGTCGTACGCAAAACTGCCCCCGCCGAGGTGTTCGAAACGGCGCGCCGGTACCTGATGCGGACGGACCCGCGGTTGGTCGACGTGATCAAGCGGACAGGCCATCAGCGCCCGAATTTTGGGGAGCGGGACCCATTTGATGCGTTGGTCAGCGCCGTCATCTCGCAGCAACTCTCGACCAAAGCCGCCGCAACCATCCGCGGCCGTGTGTTGGCCCTGGTCCCCAGCCTCACACCGGACGCCCTGCTTGCCATACCGGTCCCAGATCTGCGAACCGCGGGTCTCAGTGGGCAAAAGGCCGCCTATCTGCGCGATTTGGCCGAGCGGGTCATCGACGGCCGCCTGGACCTCGCGCACCTTGAGACCCTCACCGACGACGAGGTGATCGAGGCCATCGTCGCCGTCAAGGGTTTTGGCCGATGGACGGCCCAGATGTTCCTGATGTTCAGCCTCCACCGCCCGGACGTCCTCCCGACCGGCGACCTCGGCATCGTTAAAGGCTTCCAGAATGTGCTTGGGATGAAAAGCCGGCCGTCGATACGGACGATGGAACGTGCGGCAAAAGTGTGGCAACCCTACCGGTCCATCGCGAGCTGGTATTTGTGGCGGACGCTTGAGTAGGGTTCGGGAAGGGGTAACACCTCTGCCTCGCCTGACGTATTCGATGCCCAGATGCTCCTGAGACGATTGTTGTTGATCGCGTTGTTGCTGTCCCTGGCGGCGGCGACCCTGGCGCTGTGGGGCGTCGAGCGTGTGCGTGCCCGTGATCGGGCGCGGGCGGTTGAGTGGATGGCGGCGTCGTTCCAGACCGACCTGATTCGCGCGCGGTGTGAGGCCAATCCCAAGTGGTTCCTGGCCGGGCCGCGTGAAAACGCGCCGTCGGCCGAGTTGATGGCCAGTCCCGACGCGGACGTCCTGGCCCCACGGCCGGATTCCAACCCACGTCCGGTGGAATTTTTCGCCTACGACATTGAATACATCGGCCAAAGCACCGCGGCGCCGCGGCTGAGTGCGAGCATGCGCGCCCTGCTGCGAGCGGGTGAGATTTCGATCACCGAAACGCTTGAGACGGGCGAGGGCACCGGCGTGCAGACGGCGCTGGCCACGCGGTGGGATGGGCCCTGCGCGGTGCTGCTGTTCCGGATGCACCCCGAACCGAATCAACTCCGCCAGCGGGCGATTCTCTTCAGCGCGTTCACGCTCGGGGCGTTTGTCGTGACGATGCTGGTGGCGTGGCCGGTGTACGGCCGAATTCGTCGTGTGGGCTCGCAGATGCGTGCATCGGCGCGGACCGAATACCGTGAGCCGGCATCGGTGCGTGGGCGCGACGAACTCAGTCAACTCGGCTTTGCCTTCAACGAGGCCGCACTCGACATCAATCGGCTGCAGACCGACCTGCGGGACCGCGACGGCGATCAGCGTCGTTTCCTGAACTACATCACCTCCGATACCGACGCCTTGCTGCAGTCCGCGATGACGTCGGCCGACTATCCGCGCATCGTGGAAGAGGCGCTTCGGCTGAGCAATGTCGTCGTCGGCGCGCATCTCCGCGATTCGGCCGCGCGTCCTCCGGCGCCCGTGGATGTGGGCGGTGTGGTGACCACCGTGGCGCGCGAGTTTGCACACCTTGCCTCGCAGCGGCGCGTGACGATTGATCTCCAGCGCCTGGATCCCGGTGTGTTGCTGCAGGGCGAGGCGCTGTTTCTGGCGCAGGCGCTTCGCAATATCTTCATGTTTGCGATGGACCGCGAGCCCGCCGGCGGTCGAATCACCGTGGAATTGCGCAAGGGCGCGGGACGGGATTTTTCGCTCCGCGTGTCCGATACCGGACCCACCCTCACCGATCCGGAAGTGCGGAAACTCAACGCCGTGCGTCGTTTCCGTGGCGATGAAGGCCGCGGCGCGGACCTCCGAGGTGACATAGGACTGGGACTCGCGGTGCTCCACGAGGTCTGCCACCGTTTCCACCTCCAGCTGGTTTTCCAGCGCCCAGTCTCGGGTGGCCTTGAGGTCGAGCTGAAGACCACCGGGGACTAGCCGTGAGCCCCGCGCCGCGCGGGGTCGAAGCGGACTAAGATTTCGTCGTGAACGACGAGACACGACTCAGCGACGATGCCACCAGATTGGTGTCGTCGAACTCCGGCTGGTTGACCTCGTCGGGATCCATTGATCACGGCCGGTTTCAACCCGGCGAGATTCTCGAGAGCCGCTATCGCATCCTCGGTCTGCTTGGCCGTGGCGGGATGGGCGAGGTGTATCGCGCCGACGACCTCCGGCTTGGCCAACAGGTCGCGCTGAAGTTTCTGCCACAAAGCCTCGGCCAGGATCCGGTTCGGCTCGCACAATTTCACAACGAAGTCCGCACTGCGCGGCAGGTGTCCCATCCCAACGTGTGTCGTGTCTACGACATTGGCGAGGTGTCCACCGGCGATTCCGGACCGCCGCAGCTTTTCATCACGATGGAATATGTCGATGGTGAAGATCTCGCGGCGCTGCTGCGACGCATCGGCCGGTTTCCCGAAGACAAGGCGATCGAGATTGCGCGTCAGGTGTGTGCCGGTCTCGCGGCCGCGCATGACAAGGGCATTCTGCATCGCGACCTGAAACCCGCCAACATCATGCTCGACAGTGCTGGACGGGTGCGGCTGATGGATTTCAGTCTCGCCAGTGTGGGCGCGGTGACTGATGTGCGCGCGGGGACGCCGGCGTACATGGCGCCGGAACAACTACAGGGCCGCGAAGTCACCGTGCGGAGCGACATCTTTGCGCTTGGCCTCGTGCTCTACGAGTTGTTCACTGGTCGGCGGGTGTTTGACGCCAAGACGGTGGCCGAGCTCGTCAGCCAGCACGAGCAGGGCGTGACCACCACG
The DNA here is from genome assembly GCA_964423815.1 of uncultured Solibacteraceae bacterium. GTDB lineage: Bacteria > Acidobacteriota > Vicinamibacteria > Vicinamibacterales > SCN-69-37 > SYFT01. The sequence goes on from CAYRGW010000017.1 coordinate 11,285, forward strand.
ATGTCGGACATCGTCAAGACGATTGATCCGGCGGTGGACCGGGTGATCGCGCGGTGTCTTGATCCCGAGCCCGCACGCCGACCGGCATCGGCACTGGCGGTGGCCGCGCAACTGAGCGCCGATCCACTCGCCGCCGCGTTGGCTGCCGGGGAGACGCCCTCGCCGGAAATGGTTGCGGCCGCCGGCGGGATGGCCGCGGCGTTTTCTGTGCGTGTGGGCCTTGCGTGGGCTGCCGCCGGTCTCGTGCTGGCCCTGGTGGCCGCATCGTTCGCCGACCGCGTCACGATGCCCGCGCGTGTGCCGTTCAACAAGCCGACGGTGGTCCTGGTGGACCGCGCGCAGCAGATCCGCGCGCAGCTCGGCTACACGGAACCGTTCGCCGACTCGGCCAGCAACTACCGCTACGACGCCGACTACTTGTTGTGGGCCGCCAATCAGACGGGCAACCCGTGGGCGACGTTGCCCACCGGACGGCCCGCCGCCATCCGCCTCTGGCACCGTACGAGTCCACAGGTGCTGATTCCGTTTAGCGACCTGAGCCGCGTCTCCCTCGCCGACCCGCCGTCCTTGTTGACCGGCATGACCGTCACAGAGCTCGACACCGAAGGACGTCTGCTCCAGTTCCTCGCAGTGCCGAAACAAATCGAACCGACCGACGCGGTGGCCACGGCCGAGCCGGACTGGCCGGCAGCCTTTGCGCTGGCCGGGCTGCGTTTCGAAGACTTTCGCGAGACCACCTCCCAATGGACACCGCGCGTCCATTCGGACACTCGCCGCGCGTGGGAAGGTGAGTGGCCCGAGTTGCCCGGGCACCCGATCCGTGTGGAAGCTGCGGCCTATCGCGGACGCATCGTGGTGTTCGATCAAGTCGCACCCTGGAGTCGCGCGACCCGCGAGGTGCCGCCACAAGCGCAGCCCGTCCGTTGGATCAGTCTCGTCGGCGGGCTCATCATCTTCTCGTTGCCTATTGGGGCGGGCTGGATGGCGTACCGGAACGTGAGGGCGGGGCGCGGTGACATGCGCGGGGCCATGAAAGCCGCCACGTTTGTAGCGGCGGTGACGATGGCGACGTGGGTGGTGGCACCCAGCCACATCCCGCAACTGGAAATCGAACTCAACCGTTTCTTCCAGATGATCGGGTTCTCCCTGTTTCAAGGCGCGTTGCTGTTCTCGGTGTACCTCGCCGTTGAACCGTCGGTCCGTCGGTTGTGGCCGGGTTCGCTGGTCTCGTGGTCACGCGTGACGACGGGGCACTGGCGCCGTGACCCGCTCGTCGGACGCGATCTGCTGATCGGCGCCACCATCGGCATTGCGCTGAACGTGGTCACGCGCGCGTATCAGGTTGTTCCGCTGGCGCTGGGAATGCCGGACACCCAGCCGGCTGCCGTGGAGCTGGTCGGCATGTTGGGAGTACGGGACACGATCGTGGCGGTGGCGAATCGTGTGTTGTGGGCCATGCAGAATGCCTTCATCGGAATCATGGTGATGGCCATCCTGCGTATGTTCATCAAACGGCAGTGGCTCGTCATTGTGCTCGTGGCTGCGGTGTTCACGGTCGTCACGACACGGACCAGCACTGCGTCGCCGACGTTCTGGGTGGACTTCGCGTTGAGCGCGTTCCTCTCGCTCGGTATTCTTGTCGCGCTGTTCAGATTTGGCCTGCTGGCCTCGTGTGTCATGTTTTTTGTGTACTTGACCACATCGGGATTGGCGCTGACGCTGAACACATCGAGTCAATATTTTGCGTCGAGCGCCTGGGTGCTGGCGCTGATCGTGGCGTTGATTGCCATCGGTTACTGGTGGGCGCGCGCGGACGAACCACTTCTGGGCCAACAGACCTGATGTCACACAAATCGCGTCGTTCTTTTATCAAGAAGACCCTGGCGCTCGGCGCGCTGACCGCCCTCTCCTCCCGCACGAATCTTCGCGCAGACGATGGGCATGACGACTTTGACTTCGTCGTCATCGGCGCAGGCTCGAGCGGATGTGTGGTGGCCAACCGTCTCTCGGCGGATCCACAGGTGCGCGTTCTCCTGCTCGAGGCGGGTGGTCCCGACGCCAATCCATTGATTCCGGTGATTGGGCAGTGGACGGCCCTGACCGGTTCGGAGGTGGATTGGAACTACGTCACGGAACCCGAGCCAGGCCTGGGCGGTCGATCAATCCGATGGCCCCGTGGCAAGACCTACGGTGGTTCGAGTGCGATCAGCGCGGCGGCGTATGTGCGCGGGCATCAACTCGACTTTGACGGCTGGGCGCGGGAGGTTGGGCCCACCTGGAGTTATCGCGAGGTGTTGCCGTACTTCGTCAAGTCCGAAGACAACTCACGAGGCGCGTCGCCGTTTCACGGTGTCGGCGGTCCGGTTGCCGTCAGCGACACCACCGATCCCCATGCAGGGCACGACGCGTTTCTGGCGGGCGCCGGCGACCTGGGATTTGCCGCTGATCGGCAGTGGGACTTCAACGGTTCCCAGCAGGAGAACGGCGCAGGGTTCTATCAGAAAAATCTCAAGGCCGGTCGTCGGCACTCCGCAGCCGACGGGTATCTGAAGCCGATCCTGCAGCGACCCAACCTCACCGTTCGGCCGTGGAGCCAGGTTCGACGGTTGTTGTTCACCGGCACACGTGTGACCGGCGTGGAATATCTTCGCGGCAGCGCGAAGGCCGGCGTCGTGCCGGTGGTTGAGCGTGTGGACGTGAACCGTGAGGTCATCGTGTCCGCCGGTGCCATCGAGTCGCCGAAGATTCTGATGCTCTCCGGCCTCGGACCCGCGGAGCACCTGCGTGCGCACGGCATCCCTGTGGTGCTGGATCTGCCTGGCGTCGGCACCAATCTCCACGACCACCCGCGTATTGGTCTGCGGTGGAATGGGTTGACCACGTTGCCGGGGTCGTCGGTGTCAGCCGGGCTTCTGGCGCATTCGGGTGTGAACAAGGGCGCGCCGGACCTGCAGTTCTATGTTGGCCGTGGTCTCAGTGCGCCGGATCAGGCGATTGCGTTTTCCGTGGTTGTCAGCCGGCCGCACAGTCGCGGATCCCTTCGTCTGCGTTCGGCCGATCCACTCGCGCCACCGCTGATTCATGCGGGCTACTTCTCGGATGCCCGCGACATGGCTGCGGCGGTCGAGGGTGTGCGCCTTGCCCGGGCGATCGCACACACGAGAGGGTACGAGCGCCTGCGTGGCGCGGCGGCCGATCCCCTTGAGACGGATGTCTCGCCCGAGCAGGTGCGCGCGTTCATCCGTCGCACCGCGTCCACGATTTACCACCCCGGGGGCACCTGCCGGATGGGCACGGGCCGTCTGGCGGTGGTCGACGCCCAACTGCGCGTGCGCGGCGTTGACGGCCTTCGGGTGGCCGACGCCTCGGTGATGCCGACGGTGGTGAACTGTCAGACCCACGCCGCGTGTGTGATGATCGGCGAGCGTGTTGCCGAATTCGCCTCATTTTGAGGCCGATTTCGCCTTTTTCCTCTCGGGAGAAACGGCCCGGGACTTGCCCCTCCGGCCGGGGACCTGTTAACTTACAAAGGTTCACACCGGTCGGCCCGACCCTTGCTGGGACGTCGTTCAACGGTAGGACAGCAGACTCTGACTCTGCTTATTGGGGTTCGAATCCCTGCGTCCCAGCCAATTCTTCGCTCACCCCCGATTACTTTTCGTGTACAACCAACTGCGCCCAGCACGTTTGATCCTGCGTGGATGTTGTTAGCGTGGATCCATGCTCATTCAACGAATCCCCGGTGTCTTCAACTACTGCGACAGTTGGTGCGAACGATGCCGCCTGCAACACGCGTGCGAGGTGTATCACGACGTGCGTTGTATGGAGGCCGGTCTCACGATCGAACGTGATCCGCCCGTGCACGAATGGCACGACGAGATCGATCTCGCCCCGCTGACGCCAGACGATCTTGCCCACCACGCTGCTGAACTGGAGAAACGCGACGCGCTCACCGACAAACATCCCATTGCGCGGAAGGCACAGCTGTACTACCGACACGTCCGCGACTGGACGCTCGCGCAGCATCCATCCCGTCGTCCCGCCGATCCCGTGGTACATCTGGCGTGGGACAGCATCCACACGCTCTCACTCACCGTCGAGGTCAAAGCTCGTCGCGCCGTCCACGAACTGATTGATCCTCCCGATGATGATCCACGCGGTGTGCAGTCCGATGGAAACGGCACAACCAAACTCCTGCGACTCATCCTCCGCGAACTGCTCGACGCCTGGCGCGTCGTGGCCGCCGACCCCGACGAACGTGGCGTCAATCCGGCGGCCATGATGGCGCTGCTCCAGGACCTCGACAGTGAACTGGCGACGGCTTTTCCCTATGCAATGGAATTTGTCCGGCCCGGGTTCGACGAGTAGAGGCCTATTGACTTTCTAAATAACAATGACCAAAATGTGGTCATGACTTTGGTCAATATAGCCGACGCCAAGGCCCGCCTGTCGGAATACCTGGAACTGGCCTCGGACGGTAAAGACGTGGTCATCTGCCGGCACAACCGCCCCGTCGCGCGGTTGGTCGCCGTGGACCCTGAGCCCAAGGCGACAGCCGAACCGCGGCCGGTCGGCGGGGCGGTGGGGCAGTTCGTCGTGCCCGATTCCTTCTTTGAACCGTTGTCGCCGGAGATTGAGGCGATGTTCTACCCGAGCCTCGAGGCGGATCCCCTCACGAAGGTGGCCGAGAAGTCAGGCGCATAACAATGCGCCTGCTTCTCGACACGTGTACGTTTCTCTGGATCCTGACCGACCCTGCGAAGGTGCCGGGACCGGTGCTTGAGGCGTTCCAGTCGCCCGGCAACCAGGTGTTTCTCAGCGCCGCGTCTGCGTGGGAAATTGCGCTGAAGTATTCCATCGGCAAGTTGCCGCTTCCGTCGGACCCGGTCCGATTTGTGCCTGCCCAGCGTGACGCCCACGCCATTCGGTCGCTGGAGATCACGGAAGAGGCCGCGCTCCATCAATCGCGGTTGCCGGTCCTGCATCGTGACCCGTTTGACCGACTGCTCGTCAGCCAGTCCATCGTGCAGGAACTCACGATCCTCACACCGGATCCACTCATTGCCCAATACGGCTGCCGGACGCTCTGGTAGTCGGACGCAATCGTTTCACCAGATTGCGCAACACCCGTTGTGTCATCGACCCGAACGGCTCATCAGTGGTGAGATACGTCCACGTCGCGCCACGTTGCCGCGGCTGATCGTGTGCGGAATCGGCGGACGCAAGCCTCGTCTCGACCTCCGCCGCAATCGACGCCGTCATCTCGCCGAACATCGCGTGCACATCCTGGAGATACGACGCGTGCGGGTTCTTGCCTGCCAGAGACAGCCACGCGGTTCCCGACCGCAGTTCCGCCACTGACGCCAGAAAGTCCGACCACGCGTCGTCGATCACCTCCAGCGTCAGCCGGCGTCGTCGTTCCGACCCTGCCTCGGCCGGCTGCTCAAGCACGTCCTCACGCATCTCGCGCATTTGCAACCGCTGAGACTCGATCACGGTCTCGTACTTCTTCAGGAAGCGCCGCAGGTCAAGGCTTCGCCCTTCCGCCATGCGCTGCAGCTGATCCACGTCCACCCCAGGATCGTCGTCGGCGAACTTTGTGAACAGTGCATCCTCCCGCGAGACAAAAAACTGGGAGCTGCCGGGATCACCTTGCCGGCCCGCGCGCCCGCGAAGCTGATTGTCGACCCGTCGACTCTCGTAGCGGCTGGTGCCGACGATGTGCAGGCCGCCGAGTGCAGCGACGCCTTCGCCGAGCACGATGTCCACACCCCGACCTGCCATGTTGGTCGAGATCGTCACCGTGCCCCGTTGCCCGGCCTTTGTGATGATCGCGGCTTCTTGCGCCTCATGCCGCGCATTCAACACGTGGTGGGGCAGTGCGCCGAGTCGACGACTCAGCAGCTCCGACTCTTCGACGCTTGCCGTGCCCACCAGCACCGGTCGGCCGGTCGTATGCACCCGCTCAATCTCCTCCACCACGGCATCGTCTTTTTCCCGCCTGGTGGCGAATACACGATCGGGATGATCCGTACGCGCAAGAGGGCGATGCGTGGGGATGGGGAGAACGGAGAGGCCGTAGATGTCTTTGAATTCCTCGGCCTGCGTGACCGCCGTGCCCGTCATACCCGAGATGCGAGCGTACTGTGCAAGCAGATGCTCAACCGTCACTGACCCAAGCACACGACCCTGCGTGCGCATGCGTACACCTTCTTTGCACTCGAGCGCGGTCTGCAGTCCAGCCGGCCAGCGGCGATCAGAGACGATGCGGCCTTTGATTTCATCGACGGAAAGCACCACATCGTCCTGCACGACGTAGTCGACGTCCCTGGTCAGCAGCACATGAGCGTGTAATGCCTCCTGCACCGCCGCATTTGCCGCCAGGTGAGCGGCCTCAAAGAGGTTGGTGATGCCCATCCAGACTTCAACCTGCCGGGCCCCCGCCTCAGTGAGCGCCACGTTGGCCCGTGTGTTTTCGACGGTGAAGTGAAGACCGTGTTGAAGATGGCGCACGGCCCTGTCGGCCGCAATCGGCAGTGTGGACTGGTCGGCCGATCCGCCGGCGATCACGAGGGGGATGCGGGCCTCGTCGATCAGGATCGAGTCCGCCTCGTCGATCACGGCCGTGACGTCCAGCAGCGGTCGATGTACGAGCTCAGCTGTGTCGTACGCCAATCCGTCCCGGAGATAGTCGAACCCCACTTCGTTGGCCGTCGCGTAGGTGACGTCCGCGCGATAGGCCGCGCGCCGTTCCTCGGAGGACATCCCCTGACGAATTGACGCGACGGTCAGTCCCAGTCGTTCATAGATCCCGCGCATCCACTCGGCGTCGCGGTGTGCCAGGTATTCGTTGGCGGTGAGCACGTGTACACCCTGATGTTCACGCGCCAACCAGGCGATGGCCGGCACTGCAGCCAATGTCTTGCCCTCGCCGGTCTGCATCTCGACGATCTTGCCGTCGGCCAACCCCAGCGCGGCCTGCAGTTGTTCGTCGTGCATCTCGATGCCGAGCACCCGGGAGGCGACGACGGCGGTGAGGGCAATGACCTCCGGCAGTGTGGCCATCGTCGTGGCTGCTTCGGAGAGGTGTGCATCAGACTGATGCGCAAACGTCCTGCGCAGGGCGTTGATGTGCGAGACGACGGGGGCAGACGACGAGGCGCGCGGAAATAGAGAACGCCAAAAACGCATGGAAAACCTCCTGCGAAAAAGAGGGTGTGACCCCTCGCCAAACACACGGGTTGTGTCAGGTCGTAGGCAGGTAGGGCGGCGGGCGTTGGAACAGCGCGTGTCGAACAGGAGAGGCGATAAAGGGCTGGGACTCAGGAGTGTGGGAGATGGCACCACGTGCCGAGGTCACGCGCCGGTGATCGGTCGTCGCGGTGACCAGTGCCTGCTGCGAGTCCCCGGCCTGCCAGATGATCGAGCAGGTGTTGCGCCCGGCATCGCGTGATGGCCCCACGGTGGCGCCGGCGAGTGCCAGTGCCACGACGAGCAGCGATCCGAGCCGAAGCCGGCGAAGCCCCACGGCGGCAGTATGCCACGACGGAGGTCAGGGCAGTCCCATGGAACCCCATGGTCCCCATGTTGAAAAAACCTCCGTGCCTTAGTGTCTCCCTGTGACAACTCTCAGAGTCGGGCGATCTCCTCAGCTGTCAACGCGCGCCACTTGCCGATCTGGAGCGTGCCGATGGCAATGTCGCCGATACGCACACGCACAAGTTTCAGCACGTGCGCGCCGAGGGCTTCGACCATCCGGCGCACCTGGCGATTCCGTCCCTCGGTCAGCGTGATCTCGAAGTGGGTGTATTTCTCGGAATCCCTGAGCCGGGTGACAGTCGCCGGTCGTGTCGGGCCGTCGTCGAGTGTGATGCCGTGCCTGAGCTGATCAAGGTGAGCGTCGGTCAGCTTGAGTGACGACTTCACGAGATAGGTCTTCGGCACGTGAGATGCCGGGTTGGTCACGCGCTCGCTGAGCTGACTGTCGTTGGTCATCAGCAGCAGACCGGACGTGTCGAAGTCGAGGCGGCCGACCGGTGAGACAAACGTGTCGACGTCGGCGATGAGGTCGTAGACCGTGGGTCGTCCTTCAGGGTCTTTGTATGTCGTGAGGTAACCCGTCGGTTTGTAGAGCAGCACGTAGACCCGCGTTCGCGGCTTGAGCGGTTGCTCATCAAAGCGGACATCATCCCGTTCCTGATCGATCCAGTGATCGGGATTTTCGATGACCGTGCCGTTCACCGTGACGCGGCGGGCGTGCACCCATCGGCGGGCTTCGACGCGTGAACCCAGGCCGGCCTTCGACAAGACACGCTCCAGGGTCTTGAGCGGGCGCTTCTCGCCCTCCTGCTCCGGCCGCTTCACCGTCATCACCGCCATGGATTGTAAGATGGGTACACCTATGGCGGCACTCCGTTCAGACTCTCGTGGCGTTATTGTGGCGTGCCCATCGTGCGGGCAGGCGAATCGGTTGCCGTATGACCGGCTCGGTGTGCCGACGCGGTGTGGGAAGTGTCAGACCGAGCTCGGCAGCCCGAATCTGCCGGTGGATGCCGGGAGCAGTGCGGACTTCGACGCGCTGGTGCGTGGGTCCAGCCTTCCGGTCCTTGTGGACTTCTGGGCCGCGTGGTGTGGTCCCTGTCGCATGGTGGCGCCAGAAATGGCGACGGTCGCGGCCAGGCATGCGGGTGAGTGGTTGGTGGTCAAAGTGGATACCGAAGCGGTGCCGGACCTTGCGTCCCGTCTGCAGATCCAGTCCATTCCCACGATGGCGGTGTATCAGGCGGGTCTCGTCGCCGGACGGAAGTCCGGCGCGATGCCGGCCGATCAGATCGAGGCCTTTGTCCGACAATCGCTGGTCGGCCGCTGACTATTCCCCATCAACGCTGAGTGTTTGTTCCCCCTGGGCTCGAACGGCCCGGTTTATCAGTCCCCCGTGTCGGCATCGACCTTGCGTCAGTCCATCCCTGTGACACACGTGAAGCGGTTCGAGGCTCGGGTCGACCCCCTGACAGGCCAGCGGTACCTGGCGGTATACGCCCGCGGCGCGGTCCTGCAGGACGACCCGGTCTTGAACAAAGGCACGTGTTTCACAAGTGACGAACGGGAGCAGCTCGACTTGATCGGGCTGCTTCCGCCGTCCGTACAGACGTCCACGGACCAGGTCGATCGCGCCTACGGCAACTACCTCAAGGCCGGCGACGACATCCGTCAATACCTGTTCCTGGCCGACCTCCAGGACCGGAACGAACATCTCTTCTCCCAACTGGTGTTGGCGCATCTGGAAGAGATGGTGCCCATCATCTACACCCCGACCGTGGGCAAGGCGTGTGAACAGTACAGCCATAACTTCAGGAGAGCGCGCGGGTTATACGTCTCGGCGGCCGACCGCGGGCGCATGGTCGAGTTGTTGCGTCACTCCACCATTCCCGACCCTCGTGTGATTGTCCTCACCGACAACGAAGCGATCCTCGGGATTGGCGATCAGGGCGTCGGAGGCATGCCCATTGCGATCGGCAAACTGGCGCTGTATTCCGCCGGTGCGGGGATTCACCCCGGGCAATGTTTGCCGATTGATCTCGATGTCGGCACAAACAACGCTGCGTTGCTTGCTGACCCTCTCTACCTGGGCGACCGGACCAGGCGCCTGCGCGGCGCGCCGTATTTTGAACTCCTGGACGAACTGGTCGATGCGATCGGGCAGGTCTTCCCCAGAGCGCTGGTGCAATGGGAGGACTTCGCCAATCGCAATGCATTCAGCGTCCTCGAGCGTTATCGCAAACGTCTCCTGTCGTTTAACGACGACATCCAGGGCACCGGCGCTGTTGTGGTCGCTGGTATTCGGATGGCCCTGCGACGTGTCGGGCGGCCACTGACGGATACACGCGTGGTGTTTTATGGCGCGGGTGCGTCTGGTGCCGGTTGTGCGTTGGCTCTACGGGCCGCCATGCGCGCGGCCGGTGTTCCTGAAACTGAACTCTCCCGTCGTGTGTTGTGCCTCGACTCCAACGGCCTCATCGTCAGAGATCGATCTGGCCTCGAGGGCGCCAAGCGCGAGATCGCCACGGACCCGCAGCTGGTGGCCCACTGGCCCACGGCCCTGGATGGCACGCTTCGGCTTGCCGAGGTCGTGCGACAGTTCGCGCCCCATGTGCTGGTTGGCGCATCCGGCCAGCCAGGGGCGTTCACCGAAAGCATCATCCGGGACATGTTGGCCGGCACGTCGCGACCAATTGTGCTTGCGCTGTCGAATCCGACGAGCCGCGTCGAGGTCACACCCGCCGAAGTGATTCACTGGACCAACGGCGGCGGTGTCATGGGGACCGGAAGCCCGTTCCCCCCGGTCGACTTCAACGGCACTCGTCGCCGCATTGGCCAGGGCAACAATGTGTTTATCTTCCCAGGCGTGGGCCTCGGGGCGACCGCAGTTGAGGCGCGGTGGCTACCCGACGAAGCGTTCACGGCCGCGGCCGATGCGCTCGTGGCCTTCACCAGCGAATCCACAGGGATTGACGACGCCATCTATCCGCCGCTGTCGTCCTTGCGCGCGGTGTCACGACGTGTGGCGATTGCGGTGGCGCAGTCACTCATCGCCACCGGTGCCGCATCGCCGCTGTCCGACGACGAGATTGAACGGCGCGTGGACATGAGCATGTGGACGCCGGAGTACCTGCCGTACCGGCCAGCCTGACCTCCTCTGTGCAATCGGGTACGTCTCTCTGATCGATCCCCACCAAACAATGGTGGCGTGACGATCTCCGTACGTGTGCTGGCCATCCTTGCGGTGCTGGCGGCGTTGAAGCTGGGTGCCCCGGTCCTGATGCCGCTGGTGCTGTCTGTGCTCCTGTTTTATGCACTGTCGCCGGTGGTGGATTGGATGCAGCGCTGGAGGATTCCACGTCCACTCGCGTCGTTCACGACCGTCCTGGTGCTGGTCGCCATCATTGGCGGGAGTGTCACGCTGTTGTGGCCGCAGGTGGAGGCGGTGGTCGAGGACATTCCTGCGGGAGCGGAGAAGATGAGGGCGGCCCTCGTGTCGCGGAAGGGCAGCCCGAAGGACTCCCCATTGGAGAAGGTTGAGGCAGCCGCCAAAGCCATCGATTCGGCGGCAGCCAAAGCGAGTGAGCCCACCGTGAACGCCCCGGGTGTGATCAGTGTGGAGGTTCGTGAATCCTGGCGGGCGTCCGACATTTTGTGGGACAGCGGGATCGGGTTGATGGCGATGTTGGGGCAACTGGTCACGATTTTGTTCCTGACCGTGTTTCTGCTCAACGACAGTGACAGCTTTAAACAGAAACTGGTCAGTCGTATGGCGTCGCGCGGTGACCGCCGCCTGACGATTGAGATCCTCCATGATATCGCCAGCCAGATTAAGGGCTTCCTCTGGGTGCAAGCCCTGACGAGCGTGGTGGTGGGCGTCGTGACCACGCTCATCCTCTGGGCGTTTGGCGTGCGTGAGCCCGCCTTCTGGGGTGCGTTTGCCGGTCTTCTGAATGTGGTCCCCTACTTTGGTCCTCTGATTGTGACCAGCGTCATGGTGGTGGTGGCGTTTGTGCAGTTTGGATCGGTACAGATGTCGCTGTTAATTGCCGCAGCGACCCTCGCGGTGACCACCTTGGAGGGGTATGTGCTCACGCCGATGCTGATCAGTCGCACGGCTTCCCTCAACCATGTCTCGATCTTTGTGTCGATCGCGTTCTGGAGCTGGGCGTGGGGGATTGCCGGGATGCTTCTGGCCGTCCCCATCCTCATGGTGGCCAAGGCGGTGTGTGATCACGTCCCTGGTCTGGAGGGAATCTCGGTCTTTCTCAGTGAACGGTCGGCGACGAGCTGAAACTGACGGGATTAGAGTGGTAACCTCGAAAGCTGCTGGTTATGACAGACGCTCGCCCCTACCGCGCCGGCCAATCCATCGAAGACTTCTGCCGGGCCTGCAAGACCGATCGCATCCACAATGTGATGGCGACCGATGGCGCCGGCCATCCCATCCGTGTGATGTGCGGGTATTGCCGAAGCGAACACAATTATCGCGGCGGTCCCAGAATTGATCCCGACGGTGTGCGCGCGCCGGTGAGTCGGCCCGCGACGTCGGCGCCACCTCGTGCGCCCCGAGACACATTCCCCCTCGTCAGCGACCGTGAAAGGATCTCGGCCCCCATGTCTGCAGGTTCCACCGACGATCTCGAGTTGCTCCTTCGTCGCATCATCCGGGAAGAAACGGGCCTCACGCCCACGGTGCCGGCCGACAAATGGCGCGGCGGCACCCTTGTGCTCAAGCCCGGCACACCCGGGCTTCAGGAGAAGTCCTGGCCCATCGAGACGTTCTTCAGCAAGATCGTCATGCTGCGCAACAGACTCCGCACTCTCGAACAACAAATCAACGCCTCCGACCTGCCTGACGATGTGAAGATGAAGGTACAGGGGTACATCACCGGGTGTTACGGATCATTGACCAGCTTCAACGTGTTGTTCGCCGACGAGGCCGATCAATTCAAAGGCGCCGGTCGCGACACCGACTGACCGACGGGTGATGGCGGTGCCCACGTTCTCGACGGCCTCGCGCAACCGCCTGACGCCCCACGATCTCGGTCGGTTTCCGGGCGACACCCTGTTCGACCGCATTGCGCGTGTGGTCTGTGGGACCTCCTGCCTGCCCCGCAAGGAGCTCTACGAGGCCTGGGAAGTGGCGCGCCGCACTCGCCGCCATTTTCGCGGCGGGCGTGTCGTGGATCTGGGCGGCGGCCACGGTCTCGTTGCGCACATCCTCCTCTTGCTCGACGACTCGTCACCCTCGGCACTGGTGATCGACCGCGTTGTTCCACCGTCCGCGCCGGTGTTGCACGCGGCGCTGGTGGAGGCCTGGCCACGGCTCGCAGGTCGAGTGACGTTTCTTGAACAGGGAATGGATGCCACAGCACTGGATGACACCGATTTGGTGGTGTCCTGCCACGCGTGTGGTGCGCTCACCGATGTGGTGCTGGCGCGTGCCGTCGCCGCGCGGGCCCGCGTGGTTGTCCTGCCGTGTTGCCACGACGTGGAATCGTGTGACGTTGGACCCCTGACCGGTTGGCTGGACGCGTCCCTCGCGATCGACGTGATGCGAGCCACACGGTTGCAGTCACACCGCTATCACGTACGGACGCAGGCGATTCCCGCCGCGATCACACCCAAAAACAGACTGTTGATGGCGGAGCCCATGTTACCTTCGCTGGATGCGGACCTGGATCGTTAGCGTCGCGTTCGTCGTCCTGGGTGTCGGCATTGCGCATGCGCAGGCCCCCTCAGACCCCGGTCGCCTGGAAGGGTCTCTCTCCGTTCACGGCCTCCGGCGTGAAGACTCCTCAAAGACGTGGCCGGGCGGGGGTCTTGGTCTGGCCGTGCACGGGCGCAGGATCGCCCTCGCCAGTGAGGCCACCGTCACCCGTCGTGACGGCCACAATGACTGGCACGCGCTAGCCGGGCCACGTGTGGCTCTGGTCACGACCGCCCGCACGCAGGTCTTTCTTCAACTTCTGGCCGGCACGGTGATTCGCCAGAAGGAAGCCCGCCTCTCCGGTCAGTTGGGTGGAGGCCTCGACGTCAATCTCAATACACGCACCCGGGTTCGTGTGCAGCTGGCCGGGCTGCTCGACCAGACCGAGGGAGACTCAGTCACGGGAGGCCGCATCTCGATCGGGATCGTCGTCCGATAGACGCAGGAGGCTGATATGAGAACAGAACGCGACTCATTTGGTGACCTTGAGGTCCCTGACACTGCGTTGTACGGCGCAAGTACCCAGCGCGCCGTTCTGAATTTCCCCATCAGCGGCCACCGCCTTCCTGCACGACTCATCGAAGCGCTCGGCGCCATCAAAGTTGCGGCGGCCGAAGCCAATTTGTCGCTGGGGCTGTTGTCACCGGAAAAAAGCCGCCTGATTCAGCAGGCCGCCCGAGAAGTGGCTGACGGTCAGCTCACAGACCATTTCCCACTCGACGTGTTCCAGACCGGCTCTGCCACCTCGACCAACATGAACGCGAACGAGGTCATCGCCAATCGTGCGAGCCAACTCGCGGGCGAGCCGCTGGGATCCAAACGGCCGGTGCACCCCAATGACGATGTGAACCTCGGGCAGTCGTCCAACGACGTGATGCCCACAGCGCTGCATGTGAGTGTGGCCGTGGCGCTGCAGCGGGATCTCGTGCCCGCACTGGAGGCGCTGGCCACGGCGCTTGAACAGAAGGTCGCCGCCTTCGCGACCATCATCAAGATTGGCCGCACACATCTGATGGACGCGACGCCGCTCACGCTTGGTCAGGAGTTCTCCGGCTACGCCGCGCAGGTGCGCAAGGCCATTGCGCGAGTCCATCACGCGACTGCGGCAATGGGGGAGCTGGCGATTGGTGGCACCGCCGTTGGCACCGGCATCAACGGTCACCCGGACTTTGCGGGCCTGGTGTGTGCCCGTATCAGTCGAGATACAGGCATCACATTCCGTGAAGCGGCCAATCACTTCGAAGCCCAGGCGGGTCGTGATGACTGCGCCGAAGTCGCCGGTGTGCTCGCAACCGTGGCCGCGAGTCTGACCAAGATCGCGAACGACATTCGCCTGCTGGGGTCAGGTCCACGCGCGGGAATTGGCGAGCTTCGGCTTCCGGAAACCCAGCCCGGGTCGTCGATCATGCCGGGCAAGGTCAATCCCGTGATGAGCGAAATGCTCGTGCAGGTGGGACTCTACGTGCAGGGCCTGACGCAGACGGCGACGTTGTGCGCGCGTGACGGGCATCTGGAACTCAACGTCACCATTCCGCTGCTCGCCCACACGTTGCACGAGTCGATCCGTTGTCTGGCCTCGGGCGCGCGGGTCTTTGCGGAGCGATGTGTGACCGGGCTGGAAGCGAACGAAGATCGCTGCCGTCAGTTGGTCGAACAATCGCTCATGCTCGTCACCGCGCTCAACCCGGCAATCGGATACGACGCCGCCGCGTCAGTGGCAAAGGAAGCGTTCGCGACAGGACGAACACTGCGACAAGTCGTCCTCGACCGTGGCCTGCTGGATGCGGCGACAGTTGATCGGCTCCTCGACCCGTCGTCAATGCTCGGACGTCTTTAACAGTAGACATGCAGGCATGTAGTTTTCAACATGGGGCGCATGGAGTTCCATGGGGGAGGGCTGGGTGCCGCCTGTGGCGGCACGGGTGATCGACGAGAGGTCACAGACGAGAGACATCACACCATCACAGAAGGTCTCTCGTCTGTGACCTCTCGCCGATCACCTTCGCCCGGCGGAACGCCGGGCTCCCAGCCCTGCGTCTCTCCATGTCTTCATGTCTCGTTGTGATGTCTTCTCCATGGATCCCCATGGCACCCCATGTTGAAAAAGACAGCCAGTCAGTTTTGGCCCCGATCCACTTCGTCCCAGATCCGGTGCTGGTGTGTTTCGACCAGCAGCAATGACCCGACCACGAAGGTGAGGCCGGCGACGACGATGGGGTAGTAGAGGCCGGCGTAGATATTGCCGGTGCCGGCGATGACCGAGAGGCCAATCAGCGGGAGCAGGCCCCCGAAGATGCCGTTGCCGATGTGATAAGGCAACGACAGCGCGGTGTATCGAATCTTCGCGGGGAACGCTTCAACCAGATACGCCGCGATGGGGCCGTAGACCATCGCCACAAACACCAGTTGGATAAACACCAGGCCCACCAGCATCCACGCCGCAGATGACGATGCCAGTGCGCCGACGGTGGTGAACGTCAGGACCTCTTTGGCGGGCGCGAGTGCGCCGTCCACCATGGCCATCGGCGTCAGGCTGATGGCGCCGGTCACCGGGTTGCGCTGCGAGATCGCGGTGACCACCCCCGAGCCGGCCGCTGCCTGCATCGCCTGGTAGATGGGCATGTACGAGACCGTCGCCAGGAGACACCCGGCCATCATCAGCCGCTTGCGACCAAACCGATCCGACAGCGCGCCCATCACGATAAACAGCGGCATGGCCAGGAGCAAGGTCGTCGCAATGATGTAGTTGGCCGACGTCGGGTGGACCTTCAGAATCGTCTGCAGATAAAACAGCGCGTAGAACTGACCCGTGTACCAGATCACGCCTTGCCCGGCCGTTGCGCCGAACAGCGAGATCAACACGCGCCGCAGATTGGACCACTCGGTGAAGGCCTCCTTGAGCGGCGTGGCCGAGGTCATCCCCGTGGACTTGATGTGCGTGAAGATAGGCGACTCCTTCATCTTCAGGCGGATGTAGAGCGAGATGCCAACCAGCACAATGGAAATGAGGAACGGGATGCGCCATCCCCACTCGCGAAACGCTTCAGCACCGAGGGCGTTCTGCACCACGAGGATGACAACGAGTGAGACAAAAAGCCCGAGGGTCGCCGTGATCTGGATGAAGCTGGTGTAGAAGCCACGCCGGTCGTCGGGCACGTGTTCGGCGACGTAGACCGCGGCACCGCCATATTCGCCACCCAGCGCCAGGCCCTGCAACACCCGGATGACCAGCAGGGCAATCGGCGCGGCAATGCCGATCGTCGCGTAGGTGGGCAGGATGCCAACCACGGCCGTGGCCGCACCCATGATGATGAGGGTGACCAGAAACGCATATTTGCGCCCGACCCGGTCGCCGATGCGCCCGAAAAACAACGCCCCGAACGGCCGGACGACAAATCCCACCGCAAAGGTCGACAGGTAGGCAATCAAGGCCCAGGTGTCGTCGCCGCTGGGATAAAAGAGCGGGGCGATGATCGTCGCCAGACTGCCGAAGATGTAGAAGTCGTACCACTCGATCATGGTGCCAACGGCCGAGGCGGCGATGACCTTGCGAATTTCGGCCGGGGTGTGTCTGCTCACGGGCAGTAGCGTAGATCAGAGTTGGGCCGAACCGGGTTAGGATTCCCGGCCTATGCCCACAATTGTTCGCGCGCTGCTCATCCTCACGGCCGTCGTCACCCTGGCGGTGCCAGGACCCGCCGCCCAGTCCCGACAGGACAACGACAAGGCGGCGGCCGATGCCACCCGGCTCAAAGGCCTGCCGCTCATCACGTCGAGGACGATGTCGTTTACGACGTCCGAGGGGTCGTGGATGTCGCTGGACCTGTCCCCGGATGGCCGAACGATCGTCTTCGAGTTGCTGGGTGACCTCTACACGTTGCCCGTCACAGGTGGGACGGCCACACGGATCACCAGTGGGCAGGCCTACGACATGCAGGCGGTGTTTTCGCCCGATGGCAAACGGATCGCCTTCATCAGCGATCGCAACGGGTCGGAGAATCTGTGGATCGCCAACGCCGACGGCACCAGACCCCGACCGGTCACGACCACCGAGCGCGACAGTTACATGTCGCCGATCTGGGCACCCGACGGCGAGTACGTGATCGCGGCCAAGGGCGCGCAGTTGTGGATGTATCACGAGAGCGGCGGATCGGGTGTGCAGATGACGGGCGTCTCGGCGCCGGCTGCGCCCGGAGGACCTGCCGCGGCCGCAGCGCCCGCGCTGCTTGGGCCAGACTTCGCGAATGACCCGCGGTATCTGTGGGTCAATGTCAGGGGCACCGTCCCGACGGGATTTGCCACGCGCCATATCGATGAGGCCGACCCGGAGTTTGAT
Organism: uncultured Solibacteraceae bacterium; assembly: GCA_964423815.1. Classification (GTDB taxonomy): domain Bacteria; phylum Acidobacteriota; class Vicinamibacteria; order Vicinamibacterales; family SCN-69-37; genus SYFT01. The sequence continues at coordinate 28,873 of CAYRGW010000017.1, forward strand.
CCGCACACGCAGAACCGCAGTTCAGCGCGTGTGGTCGGGCCGTATCAAATCGCCCTGCTCGACCGTGAGACCGGCCGACTGCACATGCGCACCCATGAACATGAGGGCGCGTTCAGGCCGCTCGCAAGCCCGGACGGAAAGTGGCTGATGTATGCCACGCGGTATGACGCCCGGCAGGCCCTGAAGTTGCTCGACCTGTCCACCGGTGAAGATCGGTGGCTCAAGATGGACGTGCAACGCGACGACAGCGAGGGCGGTGGCGCCCGCGATCGCGACGTCTATCCGGCATCAGCCTTCACCCCGGATTCTTCTGCGGTCATTACGAGTTACGGCGGCAAGATCTGGCGCGTGGCCGTGCCGTCCGGAGAGGCGACCGAGATTCCGTTCACCGCGCAGGTGGACCAGCAACTCGGCCCGCTCGTGAAGTTCGACTATCCGATTGACGATGACAAGCTCACGGTGTCGCAGATTCGCGGGACTCGTCCGTCACCGGACGGTCGTCGCGTGGTGTTCACCGCCCTCGATCGCCTGTACATCGCCGACCTGCCGCCGGGACGAGGTGCGCGCAAGGAAAAGCCGGCGCCGCCGGCCGCAGGCGCCGCAGCGGCGACAACCCCTGCCCCCGCACCGCCAGCCCCCGCCATGATTCGGAATGCCCGGCGATTGACGACAGGCACCGACGTCGAACATGCCCCCGTCTGGTCGCCCGATGGGCAATACATCGCCTACGTCACGTGGAATGACGACACCGGCGGCGATATTTATCGGCTCCGCGCGGATGGCACAGGCCAGCCGCAGAAGCTCACGCCCGTCTCGGCCTTCTTCGACAAGATCACGTACTCACGTGACGGCAGCCGGCTGATCGCAGTGCGCGGATCCAAAATGCACCGAATCCGCACCCTGGAAGATTTTGGCAGTCACGGCGGATCGGCGGAATTGGAATACGTGTGGTTGCCGGCCGCCGGTGGTGCGCCCACCCGCATCGCCTGGGTCGCCAGTGGTGCCACGCAGCAGGGCAGGAACGCGCCGCACATCGGTCCGGATCCCGAGCGCATCTACATCTGGGCAGGCTCTGAAGGGGTGTTGTCTGTGCGTTTTGATGGCACCGATTTCCGGCCTGTTGTGAAGGTGACGGCCCCTGCACTTCCGGGCGGTGGCGGCGGCGCACCCGACGAGGTGGTGCTATCGCCCGATGGCAAACGCGCCCTCGTGCGCGCCAATCGCAACGTGTTCATGGTCACGGTCCCGCCCATTGGCGGCACGGTTCCCACCATCTCCGCTGCCACGCCCTCGTCTGTGCCCACCTGGCGATTGACCCGTGTGGGTGGTGACTTTGTTGGATGGACCGATGACAGCACGACGGCGTTTTATTCGATGGGTCGCAGCTTTTTCCTGCATGACCTGGCTCTCGCGGCAGAAGTGGACGCGGCGAATCGCGCGAATGCCGAGGCCGAGCCCGCAGTGGCGGCAGCCACACCCGCGGCGGCACCCGCGGCGGCCGGTGGCGCGGACGCCACCCAGAAGCCCCCAACACCACCGAAGGCTCCGACCTACGAATACGAACCCCACCGTGTCGACGTCGAGATCATTGTCGACAAGGACAAACCACAGGGGGTGATCGCGCTGCGAAATGCGCGACTGATCACGATGAAGGGCGACGAGGTCATCACGCGCGGGGACATTGTCATCACCAACAATCGCATCACGGCCATTGGCCCGACCGGCCGCGTGACGATTCCCGCAGGTGCGGAGGTGCGGGATGTGCGCGGCAAGACGATCATGCCGGGTCTGGTTGATGTGCATGCGCACACCTGGGTCGCGTGGGGCGTCCATCGCGCGCAGGTGTCGCAGTTTCTGGCGCAGCTCGCGTACGGCGTGACCACACAACGCGATCCACAGACGTCGTCTGAAGATGCGCTGACGTATCAGGATTTGATGGAGACCGGTGCGCTGATTGGTCCTCGCTTGTATTCGACCGGGCCAGGTGTCTTCGGCGCCGACAACATCCGCAGTCTTGACGATGCGCGGGATGTGTTGCGCCGGTACTCCGATCACTACAACACGAAGACGATCAAGCAGTACCTTGCCGGCGATCGGAAGGTGCGTCAGTGGGTGATCATGGCGGCGAAGGAGCTCGGACTCACGCCCACGACCGAAGGTGGATCCAACTTCACCATGAATCTCACACTCATGCAGGACGGCTACGCCGGCCTGGAGCATTCGCTGCCAATCAGTCCGTTTTATGGCGACGTGGTGAAGCTGGGGGCGACGAGTGGGTTGACCTACACTCCGACGCTGATCGTCAGCTACGGTGGTCCCTCGGGTCGACAGTACTACCTCACTCGCACCGATGTGGATCAAGAGGCCAGACTCCGGCTGTTCACGCCGCATGACGAGCTCGACAAGTGGAAACGCACGGACTTCCAGCGGACCGATCAATACGTGTTCACGGCGCAGGCCGAGCAGTTGAAGAAGTGGGTCGAGGGCGGCGGCAAAGCCGGCCTCGGATCCCACGGCGAAGTCCAGGGGCTCGGCACCCATTGGGAGCTCTGGATGATGGCGTCCGGCGGCATGAGCCCGATGCACGCACTGCGTTCAGCCACGATCGACAGTGCCGATTCCATCGGGCTGGCGAAGGACATCGGGTCGCTCGAGGTGGGCAAGATGGCGGACCTGCTGGTGCTTGATGCCAATCCCCTGGATGACCTCAAGAACACCGCGAAGATTTCGCAGGTGATGAAAAACGGTCGCCTGTATGACGCGGCGACACTCAATGAGACCTTCCCGCGCCAGAAGGCGCTCGGGCCACAGTGGTGGTGGAAGGTGGACCCCCCACCCGCCATGCGCGGGGGACGGTAAAAAATCAGCTCGGAGGCGATTTCACGATAAATCGCCTCCGAGCTGATTTTCTCAGGCGGCGACGGTCATTTCCTGGAACCGGGCCATCCAGGAGATCGCGCCGTTGTAAGCCACCGGCAACAGTGTCGCGTCCAGGCCGGCGCCTGCCGCGAGGCGCCGGCTGTGCTCCCATTGCCCGCGTTCATACGCGATCGCGCATTCGAGCAGCGCGCGCTGCCCGTTGTGTTCGCCGCGAAGCGCCGCCTCGTTGGATTCACACAACGCCAGATGTTTCAGGATCGCCGGCATCGGACTCTCGAGGATGGCATCAAGCAGGGAACACATGCCCAGCAGGAACCCGTCGCCACCCGTGCTGGCAATCGATCCACGCGACATCAGTTCGCAGAATCGACCGCGCACCGAGGCCATCACGATCAGCTCACTTGGCACGCCGTGGCCGACCTGTGAGACTGCCCACGCCGTGGCCCACTCACGTACCGTGCCGACGCCCACCAGCAGCAGCGCCTGACGCAGGGACGTGATGCGGGTCTGTTGTGCGTACGCCGCGCCGTTCACCGCGCGGAGCACACGCAGACAAAACGCCGCGTCGGGCTTGATCAATTCTTCAAGTTCGATGACCGACAATTCCGGATTCTGCAGGGCCTTCAGCAGGCGGATGAATGTCAGCCGATTGGCCGGGATGTTGCTGGTCGCCGTCAGTTTGGGCCGCGCGATGAACTCGCCCTGGAACGAGGCACACCCCAGCGCGCGTGTGGCGTCGAAGTCCTCCATGGAGTCCACGCCCACGGCCACGACTGACGGCTGGTGGGTCGGACGCAGCGATGCCACTGGTCGGCCAACCACGGCGGCAGCACCTGTGACTTCTGTGGTGAGGAAGTCGACGTACCGCATGAGCGGTGAGAGATCGTCGGCCGGTACAAACCGGTCGAGGGCGATGCGGAACCCACGCCGCCGGAGTTCTGCGCACGCCTCCCGGATCGCCGGCGTCGGATCGATGTCGCCGGGGACCTGCAGGACGACCTGTTCCGCCTGGAGTCCGTCGACGTTGCCGGCCACCAGATCCTCAGGAGAGATACGGACAAACGCCATGCGTCCACCACTCAGCGCGTCCACACTCACACCGCTGACCGGGCCTTCGCTCCGAATCTCGTACCCGAGCACTCGCCGCTCTGCGTCAAATAACGGCTGACGCGCCATCATCACCGATTCGCCGTGGGTCTCCATGGCTTGCCTCCACGGAGGTAATCGGCCGGGGCGGGGAACTGTACACGGAGACTTCGCTGGCACGATCCGTCGGGTTCGAATTCACCGCGCCCTGCTCAATGGAAATCGCATTGAATAAAAAAGTCGTCAAGGTGTTGCTTAGAGTCCTGGTTCCTTGTTGACAAGAAAAGTTGTCGCTGGTCTAATCAACCCGTGAACGACCTGGACGTCATCGATGACCCCCTCATCGCCATCGTCGCTCTCGACCCAATTCGGGCGCAATTATTGGCCGAATTGGCCCAACCGGCCTCGGCTGGAGCCCTGGCGACACGGCTGGCACTGCCGCGCCAGAAGATCAACTATCACCTGAAGGCGCTTGAGGCAGTGGGCCTGGTTCACGAGGTGCAACGCCGGTTGTGGGGAGGGCTGACCGAACGACGGCTGCAGGCGTCGGCCCGGGCCTACCTCATCGCGCCGCGGACCATGGGCCCAGCCGCGCCGGCCCAGACGGCCGACCCGTCGGCGCTGTCGATCGCCGCACAACTCATCACCGATGTGGCATCACTCCTGGGCCTTTCGCGCGCCTCAGGGAAACGGTTGGCGATGACGACCGGGGAGTTTGAGGTGGCGTTTGCGTCGCCCGCCGAGCGAGATAAGTTCCAGGAGGAGTTGGGTGAGGTGATGGCCACCCTCGTCGCGAAATATCACGCGCCCGATACCCCCGCCGCGCGGGCACACCGCGTCGTTATCGTCGCGCACCCGGCAACCGGGTCAGGCGAGATGCGCCAATAACAAGTCGATCACAATCTCCGGCGACTCAGCATGAATCCAGTGTGTGCCGTCGCGCCGATGAAGCGACACCTGCGCATCGTTGAGGGCCTCCACCCGTGACGCGGCCTCGTCGGACATGGCGCTCGAGGTGGACGCCTTCAGAAAATGCAGGGTATGACCCGGCGCAGGGTGATCAACGACCGGCCACAGGTCGGTCGTGAAAAAATCCTGCAGCAGCGGCTCCATCACCGAAAAGTCCAACTGCCATTCGAATTGTTCACCCCGACGCACGAGATTGCTGCTCATCCAGGCGGCGACCCCGCGACTGTAGCCGCCCGCCACGATGGCCTCGGCCGCTTCTTCCCGTGTCGCAAAGGTCTGAGGCATGCCCCGGATCAGGCGCAACATGTCCCAGGCACTGCCACCTGGCGATTTGGTTTCCGGCGTCGAGTCAATGACCCAGACCTGGAGCGGCTGGTCCGGAAGCCGCTCGGCAAGAGCCAGCGCCACCTTCCCGCCGAACGAATGGCCGAGCACCACATCTGGCACAAGGCCCTTGGCGTCGCACCACTCCTGAAGGTCCTCGGCAAAACCGCGGATCGAATCTCCATGTGCCCCGGGGCCGGAATCGCCGTGATGCGGCAGGTCCACAAGCCAACACGCGTAATCGGGGCGCGAGGCGACGACGGCTTTGGCGATGGCCTGCCAGTTGCGGCCACGGCCGTAAATGCCGTGGAGCATGATCATCGTCCGGGTGGCCGAGTCTGCACCGATGCGTGTGGCTGCGAGTGTCACTCCGATCGCAAGGCTACCATCGGATCGACACGTGCCGCACGACGCGCGGGCAGCGCGGCGGCAACGGCGGCCGCGAGGAGCAGTACGCCAATCGCCACACCAAACGCCCGTGGGTCGGTGGCCTCGATGCGGAAGAGGAACGCGCCGGCAAACGTGGAGAGGAGCCACGCGCTCACCGCACCAATCATCAGGCCGGCCATAACCATCAGAGCAGCACTCCGCATCACCATCCGCATCACAAGGCCCTGTGTCGCACCCAGTGCCATGCGGACCCCGATCTCCCGCGTCCGCTGAGAGACCGCATACGCCATCACGCCGTAGAGGCCGACCGCGGAAATGATGAGACCGAGCGCGCCAAACAACCCGATGAGCAACATGTTGAGCTTGCGCTGCGCGACGCGGCGCTCCAGCACCTGTTCAAGCGACCGGACGTTTCGCAGCGGCACGTCCGGCAGGGATCGGAGCACGGCGGCTTTCACGGCAGGAAGCACGGCAAACGGATCACCGGCGGTCCGCACCATCAGTTCTCCTGACCCCGGCGTGACCTGCGCGATCGGCGCATACATCTCGGGCATTCCGGCCACCTCAAGACTCGACTGATGGATGTCTCCCACAATGCCGACGACGGTGCGAACCGCGTTGCCGATGCGCACGAGTCGACCCAACGGCTCTTCGCCTGGAAACAGCACCGCGGCCCCCGATTTGTTGAGCAGCACCACCGGCGGCGCGCCGGCGCGGTCGCCGACGTCAAGGTACCGCCCCTCGTGCAGGGGAATCTTCAGCGTGTGGTGATAGTCCGCCGTCACACGTCGCGCACTGACATCGGCTTGTCGCAGGGGTGCGCTGCCCACCACCGTCACCAGTGAGGTGGACATGCTCCCGCCAAACGGCATGCCGCCAAGAATCATCGAGGCGTACTGCACACCCGGCGTCTGTCCCACCTCTTCGACGATGCGGGCATACGCGGCACGTTCATCTCTCGGCGGCCCTCCCAGGTCGGCACGCGGCGCAATCTGGACCGTGAGCACATTTGTTGCGTCGAAGCCGGGATCAATCCGCATGAGCGTCAGAAAACTGCCCGTGAACAACGCCGCGCCTACGAGGAGCACCACCGCCAGTGCGACCTCTGCCACGACCAGCACATGCCGCACATACTGGCGACCGCCGACGTTGCCGCGCGAGCCTTCCTTGAGCGCGCTGGTCAACGCCGGGCGCGACGACTGCAGCGCGGGGAACACGCCGAATAACACGCCGGTCAACAACGCCGCAGCCGCCGCAGCCGCGAGCACGCGCATATCAATCGCGATCATCGCGACCCGCGGCACACCATCGGGCATCGACGTGCGGAGGATGTCGACGGCCCACCAGGCGAGACCGATCGACAGAACCGTCGCCCCCCCAGCCAGCACCACACTCTCGACCAACGCCTGTCTCACCAGTCGCCATCGCCCGGCACCCAGCGCGGCCCGAATCCCCAGCTCACGCTCCCGACCCGCCGCCCGGACCAGTAACAGGTTCGCGACATTCGCGCAGGCGATGAGCAGTACCAGACCGACCGCACCGAGGAGCATCACCATCCAGGACCGGGTGCGCGCGCCGACGATGTGATCGTGGAGCGGCCGCACGCCCGCAAGTGATCCCTTGTTCCAGCTGGGGTGTTCGACTTCCAGCCCCGCCGCGATCTGCGCCATGTGTCTCTGTGCCGCTTCGAGCGTCACACCCGGACGCAGACGGGCAATCGTCTGCAGATAGTTTTCATGATTGTTCGGGATCCGGGTCCGATGGCGCGGCGGCACCACATACGGCATCCACAGATCAGTGGGCCGGACGACGCCCACCGGATACGCGAATGCCGGCGGCATCACACCGACCACCTCGTACATCGCGCCATCAATCGGAATGGCCCGGCCGATCACCTCAGGATCGCCACCAAACCGCCGCTTCCACAAGCCGTCGCTGAGCACCACAACCTGATGCCGGCCCTCCACCTCGTTCTCCGCGGTGAACCGGCGACCCACCCGAGGTTCGACGCGCAACACATCAAAAAACCCCGCGGTGACACGCTGCGCCCGGAGGTCTTCGGGCTCGGCATCAGCTTCACGCAGGGTGCTACCAGCGTTCACGATCGCGGCCATCGACTCGAACACCTGCTGACGGGCGGCCCAGTCCAGATAGTTTTGCGGCGACGCGCTGGACAGTTGCTCGGGATCGGCACCGGGCGTGAGATCGGGCGCACCCGGACTGGGTGCTGTTCGTTGCCCGATCGCGACGAGCCGGTCGTGCTCTTCAAAAGGCAGACCGCGCAGCACGACGGCATCCACCACCGAAAAGACCGCCGTGCTGGCGCCAATCCCGAGCGTCAGGATCAGCAACGCCGCGGCCGTGAAGCCCGGCGTGCTGCGGAGGGAACGAAGGGCGTACTGGAAGTCCTGCACAATGCCTCCTGAGACCACGCGCCTGAGCGGCATGGGATGGTCATACTGATGTTTACCGTTGCGGTGCCTGAGGTTGCCCGCGAGGGATCGCCAGACCTGACGTCGGTACCAGGCACGGGCTGCAGGGACGCCATCCCGCAGGCGTCGCTGATCAAATTCCTCTTCCAGATCTCCCAGCACGGCCGCCTCGTCGTCAGCCGGCAGCGACCATCCCATCAGGGACTGCCAGAGGCGGGGCGGGCGCTGACTCATGACCGCGCCTTCTCCAGGTTTGGCTGAAGGCCATCCCACATCTTCGCGAGGCGTTCGCGCGACTGCCGCAACGCGGTGGCTCCCAGAGGCCGCAACTTAAACTGACGTTTGGCCCGGCCGCCACGCTGAGCTGTCGGGTCGGTCATCACCGACTTCACAAATCCCTTGGTTTCGAGCCGGTTCAAGGTCGTGTACATCGCGCCAATGGCGATGTCGCGCCCGGTCCGTCTCTCCACTTCCTGACGAATCGTCACGCCGTACGCGTCGTCGCCCAGGTGGACAATGGCCAGCAGGAGCAGTTGTTCAAATTCGCCAAGGCTGTCGGTGCGCATATTTATACTGCTTTGTAGCACAAATAGACGGACCCCGTGAGGAAAAGGTTGGGCTATCCTTCAGGAACTATGGCGACCCGCTACTGGCTGATGAAGTGTGAACCCGACGCGTACACGATTGACGATCTTGAACGGGACGGGCAGACCAGCTGGGAAGGGGTGCGGAACTATCAGGCGCGCAACTTCATGCGCGACCAGATGCAGGAAGGTGACGGCGTCCTGTTTTATGCATCCAATGCCGACCCATCCGGCGTCACCGGTCTTGCCCGGATCTCGCGGGCAGGGTATCCAGACCATCTGTCCTGGAAAAAGGGTCACGAATATTTTGATCCCGCCAGCACCAAGGACAAGCCGCTCTGGTTCATGGTGGACATTGCCTTCGTGGAGAACTTCGGTGGCACCGTGCCGCTGACGACCCTCAAGTCCACCAAGGGCCTGGAAGAGATGAAGGTGATTCAGAAGGGGAGCCGTCTCTCGGTGCAGCCGGTCACCAAGTCCGAATATGACATCGTCGTGAAACTCGGTCGCCGCCTTGGCAAAGCCTGAGGGCACAGGCACCGCGTTTCCGGTGCTGGTCGCGTTGACCGGCTGCCATCTGATCAACGACCTGCTGCAGTCGCTGCTGCCCGCGTTGTATCCAATGATGAAGGGTGCGTTCGCACTCGACTTCTGGCAGATCGGGATGATCACGATGACCAATCAGGTCACATCCTCACTCCTGCAGCCGTTTGTCGGGTGGTACACCGATCACCGGCCTCATCCGTATTCGTTGCCGATCGGCATGGGGTTCACGCTGATTGGTCTCATCCTGCTGGCCACGGCGTCCGGGTATGCGGGTCTGCTTGTGGCGGCGGCGCTTGTCGGCATCGGTTCGTCGATCTTCCACCCGGAGTCCTCACGCATCGCCCGGCTTGCCTCGGGTGGTCGACACGGACTCGCGCAGTCACTCTTTCAGACCGGCGGCAACTTCGGGACCTCGCTGGGGCCACTCATGGCCGCGTTTATTGTGTTGCCGCGCGGCCAGGGGGCCGTCGGCTGGTTCACAATCGTCGCGCTTGTCGGGATCGTGATCCTGTGGCGTATTGGCCGGTGGTACTGGACGACCGGTCGTCTTCGGCAGCGGGCCACGACGCCCACGTCGGTCCATGGCGAACTGGCGCCCGCGCGTGTCCGCTGGTTGCTGGTGATTCTGCTCGGCCTGGTCTTCTCGAAGTATGTCTACATTTCCAGTTTCGTCAGCTACTTCATGTTTTTCCTGATCGAACGTTTCGGGGTGTCGCTGGAGCAGGCGCAGTTCCACCTGTTTGCGTTCCTTGGCGCGGTGGCCGCGGGCACATTCATCGGCGGGCCGGTCGGTGATCGCTTCGGTCGCAAACGTGTGATCCTGGGATCCATTGTCGGCATTCTCCCGTTTGCGATCGCGCTTCCATACCTGTCGCTCTTCTGGACAACCGTGTTGAGTGTGCTCATCGGGCTCATTCTGTCGTCGGCGTTTTCCGCGATCCTTGTGTATGCGCAGGAACTTGTGCCGACACGCGTGGGCCTGGTGTCCGGGTTGTTCTTTGGGTTTGCGTTTGGTGTGGCCGGCGTCGGCGCGGCCGTCTTGGGGTGGGCCGCCGACGTCAGCGGCATCGTGACCGTGTTCCGGTGGTGTGCGTGGCTCCCGGTTCTGGGGCTGATTGCCTTATGGTTGCCCGACGTGCGGGCGTCACATACTCCCTCCCCGGTCCCCTGAGCTATGTCTCCGCAAAATCACTTGATCTCCCTTCAGCAATAGCGCACCGTGGAGTGTTCGTTAATTCGGTCGTGTGTCTTTTTATTGTTGGAGATTAATCAATGAAGCAATACCTGAAACCCGCCATCGTGGCATCGTGCCTGGCGGTTGTCGCCCTGGCGTCCATCACCCTTCAGGCGACGCAGCAGCGTCGCAACCTCGACTTCACGCTGGTCAACAAGACCGGTCTGACGATCATGGAGGTCTACCTCGGTCCCACCAGTGAAGACGAGTGGGGCGAAGACGTCATGGGCAAGGACGTGCTCAAGAACGGCGAAAAAGTCGACATCACTTTTTCGAGCGCCGAGACCGAGTGCAACTGGGACCTCAAGATCGTTGATGAAGACGATGACGAAGTCGAGTGGATCAAGCTCAACCTGTGCACCGCGAGCGAAATCACGCTGATGTACGAAGGCAAAAAGCCCACCGCGATCATCAAGTAAGACCGTTCGACACGTCGTTCTTCGGACCCGGCGACCGTCTGTTGACGGTTGCCGGGCCTGATATACCATCGACCTCACATGCGCGTGGCAATCGTTGGTGGTCCCGGCGTCGGCAAAAGCACTCTGGTCCGTCAGCTGGCTGACCTGTATCACCACGGGTCCTACGGCGAGGGCGAGAAGGGCGTCTGGGATCCCCGGGTGCTCTCGGACATCGAGGCCGGCCGCAATCCCGTCGGGGTCACGGCCTACTTCGCCGAACTGTATGACGCGAACTATCGCGATGCCGGCACACACGACGACCCCCGTCGCGTGATCTTTTTTGAAGGCGCCCGCCTCACCCTTGAAGCGCACATCGCCGAATATCCACCCGAATACCACGCGGCCTTGCGCGACGTGCTCACGATCGGCGACTCCTGGAATCCCGATCGCACCATCGTGCTGACCTCAAGCACCGACACCATCGAAAAACACATCCGCCTGCGCAGCCGCGCCCATGAAGAAGCGGAACAGATGGTGAGACGCTTTCGGCTCATTGACGCCGAGTTCCGACGGCTGGCGCCCACGTACCCGAACACGGTGGTGATCGACCGCGACGGCAAGGAGTTTCACGATCGCGCCGGGTTGGACGAAATCATCCGGCTTGCGCACCTTCCGCCCTATCAGGAAATTCCGTATCGCGACCTGAACCGTTACCCGTGAACCTTTTTCAGGCTCGCGCGACTGATCCAGGTGATGCCATCCCGAGACGATGAGCTGCTGGTGATCCGTTGCCAGCTGGGGGAGCCCGAGGCCTTTGACGCCCTCGTGCTGCGCTGGCACACGCCCCTGTCCCGGTATATCAAGGGCCTCCTGCCCTCCGACAGTCTCGCCGACGACGTCACCCAGGAGGTGTGGCTGGGGATCCTGCGGGGTATTCCCCGGCTCCGCGAACCCGCCGCGTTGGTGCCGTGGATCTTCGGGATTGCCCGCCGCACCGTGATGAGCCGGCTCCGCAACAAATACGCATCCTCAGCGGAGATCCAGGTCGAATCGCTCGACACATTGGAAGGTCCAGACATCGGCGACGCCGCAGACGACGCCTTCGACTGGAGCAGGGTCGAGCAGCAGCTCTCACGCCTCCAGGTGATCGACCGCGAGGTGCTGGTCCTGTTTTACCTCAAGGAAATGTCGCTGCTGGAGATCGCCGCCGTCCTCCATATCCCTGCCGGGACGGTGAAGTCGCGCCTGCACCGGGCGAGAACCCAACTGCGCGCTCTGCTGGAGGAGGCCCCATGACGCCCGAAGAGATTCAGACACTTGTGCGTGGGCAGATCTCCGGCCGGTCAAAAATTCTGTATGCAGCACTCCTGGTCGCTGCGGCCGCAATGGCGATCGTGGTGACGTCAATCTGGATTACCGAACCGACCCTGCCTGTGCGCACCCACGTGGCGTTCGCCGGCCTGGTCCTGATCGCGCTCGGATGGATGACACACGCGATCTGGGTGTTGACGCACACCGCGATTCTGCTCGTGCCCCATCAAGTGCAGGCGGCGCGCTTGTCGATGGCTGCGTGTGTGGTGTTTCTCGGTGGATGCGGCCTGGCCTGGGTACTCGTCGGTGGGCAGGCCTCGGTGCTGGCAACGATGAGCGCAGTCGTGATGACAGGTGTGTCGGTCTACAACGTTCGTCGCGCCACCAACCGCCATCGCGCACTGGTGCGCAGACGCGATGCGCTCGTTAACAGAGAACGGGCAAGGCCAATATGAAAAAGGGCGGACTGCACTCGTGGATTCGACGGATCTGGCTGTCGGCCGCGACCATCTTCATGGTGTGGCTGGTGTGGAATGCCCAGTCACACGGTGTCGACGCGAACCTCCTGCAATCCACATCGACACTCTCGGTGGACATAACCGACGAGATGACGGTGTTTATGCCGGCTGACATCACGCCTGAGGATCCCGCGCTCGTGTTCCTGCCCGGCGGCGGTGTGGACCCGGACGCGTATGTGCCCCTGCTGCGCCGCATCGCCGAGAGTGGTGTGCCCGTCGCGCTGGTGAGGTTGCCGTGGCGCATGGCGTTTACTGACGAGGCCAAGGCTGAGACGTGGGCGCGGGTCCAGCGGGCGCGGGCCTACCTGGGTGCTGTCAGACGCGTGATCCTCGCCGGTCATTCGCGTGGTGCCGCGCTCTCCGGGGGTTTTGCGTTCGCCCACCCGCAGGACCTGTCGGGCCTGATCATGATCGGCACGACGCACCCAAGGGATCACAATTTGTCGGCGCTCAGGATCCCGGTGCTGAAGATTGCGGCCACACGCGACTGTGTCGCCGATCTTGACGCCACAAAAGCCAATGCCCATAACCTGCCGGCGACCACGACCTGGGTCGTCATTGAGGGCGGCAATCACGCGCAGTTTGGCTATTACGGCACCCAGCTGGGCGACTGCTCAGCGGACATCACACGCGACGCCCAGCAGACCCAGACATTCGACGCGATTCTCAGCTGGCTGGCGACGTTCTAGCGTCACCACTTCCGGTCGTTCACCTGGGGCCCCGCGAACCGATGGAGGCTGAAGGCCGGATCGGGTCCGGCCTCCCCGAGCACCGCGTCGGTCATGATCTCGCCGATCGCCGGTCCCATCTTGAATCCATGTCCCGATCCGCCGCCGACCAGCCAGACCTTCGTCGTGTCCGGGTGTGTATCCATGATCAAGTGGGAGTCGGCTGTCGCTTCGTACTGGCACACCTCACCTGACAACCATGGCGCACCAGCCATCTGCGGGAATCGTCGGGCCAGATATTCCCGCACGCGCGTGATGTCGTCCTCCGCGATCAGCCGCGGATCGGTCGTCGGATCCATCGGCGGTCCGGAGGTGTCGTCCGCAATCTTGAATCCCCGCTCATCGTCTGCCGGGAAGCCGTACATGACGGGTGGACCCAGTTCGAGCCACACCGGAAGCTGGGGCGAGGCAAACACGGGCTCACCAGCCGGGACACCGAAATAGTGAACGACCTGCCGCGTGGGGGTGATCCGTGATCCGAGGACAGTCGGAAAGAGTCGACCCAGCCACGGCCCGCAGGCGTAGACGACGACATCGGCGGGCAGGATGGTGCCGTCATTTAATGTGACCACGCGTGGGTCGTCCGGCGGGAGCACTTCGGCGACCTGGTAACGGCCACCCAGGGATACTAAGTGATTGACCACCGCCGCGCAGGCGCGGCGGGCGTACAGATATCCGGCCTCCGGTTCGAACAGGACCGATTCGAGACCAGAAAAACTGATTTGGGGCCAGCGGCGCGCGGCGTCCCCGGTGGACACCATTTCCACCGCGATGCCTTCCGCCTGCAGGGCGGCCAAAGACTCATGTCCGAAACGTGCGTCGGCGCCACTCATCCAGATCGCGCCGGTGGTGCGCAGGCATCCGTGGCCCCAGTCGTGGTCATGGTCCTTCCAGAGGCGCAAGGCCCTGGCGGCCATCCGTGTGTAGATGCGCCGCGGTCCGTAGGTCGCCCGGATGATCCGGGTTTCTCCTCCGGAGGAGGCTTTGGCATGGCCGGGTCCCGCCGCATCCACCAGGGTGACATCGACCCCCTGCTGCCTGAGCGACAATGCGGTCCAGCCGCCAAAAGCGCCGGCACCCACCACCACAACCTTCGGACGGGAGGACATGCCCGGGTAGAATACCTGCCATGGCTGCCCTGATTGAAGCGATTGAGATCAAACGGAAGATGTATTTCGAGTACGAAAACGCCCCCTACAACTGCTTGGAAGTTGAAGTGTCAAAACCCACTGCCCGAGGCGGCCAGACACTGGTGCGGGTGAAGATGCGCAATCTGCTGACGCGCGCCGTGTTTGATCGCACGTTCAAGGCTGGGGAGAAATTTCCAGAGCCGGATCTGGTGAAGGTGCCCGCGACATTCCTGTATGGCGATGCCGACGGGTATCACTTCATGGATCAGGCGAACTTCGAGACCCTCACCCTCACGGGCGACATGTTGGGGGATGAGCGGCTGTTGCTGGTTGACAACCTCGAAGTGCAGGTCCAGAAGTACAACGGCAATCCGATTGCCATCCAGTTCCCCGCCCACGTGGAACTCGCCGTCGCGTCCTGCGAGGGCGCCGTGCGCGGCGACACCAGCAGCGGCAGCGTCACCAAACTGGCCGTGCTCGAGACGGGGATGGAGCTGCGGGTCCCGCTCTTCATCAAAGAGGGCGAAAAGGTCAAAGTCCATACCGAGACGCTGGAGTTCGCCGGGAGAGCCTGACAACCTCATCCCTTTGCGCCAGTCTCCGCTTGTCCCAGCGATCGTGGGTTTCGTCCCGAGACCATCACGGTGGCTCAGGTCGTCGCATAGTGTTGGTGACTTGTGAGGAGACTTTGCGTCAAAGGACCGTCATGAGACTCGCCCCACTTGTTCTGGTTCTGACAAGCCTCCCGCCTTCAGTGTGGACGCAACCCATGCCGACGCTTGTGTCTGACCCCACTCGAGTGGTCCGGGACACACGCGGGGGAGGCGCGCAGGGTTTCCACATCGAGTCCGCAATCCTTGGAGAACGGCGGCGCATCTCCATCGTCTTGCCGCCGTCGTTCACGGTGAGTGCCCCGACGCGCCGATATCCGGTCACCGTTGTGCTCGACGGAGAGGTGTCGGTGCCGACGCATGCGGTAGTCAGCGACGAACTGACCCGCAACGGTCTGATTCCAGAGAGTGTGATCGTTGCGATTGAAAACACGAACCGCCTGCGCGATTTGACGCCGCCGGGCGTGTCGGTGAGCGGCAGCAGCCTCCGTGAAGGCGGCGATCAGTTTCTCGACTTTATTGAGAAGGAGCTCCTCCCGGCGGTCGACCGTCAGTTTCGTGGTGGCGCGCCGCGCACGATTGTTGGCCACTCCTCGGGAGGCCTGTTGGCGACATATGCCGCGGCGACACGCGTGACGTACCGTAATGTTGTCGCCATCGACGCGCCGATAGAAGTGGGCCAGAGCTGGGTGGCGCAACACATGATGACTCGCGCAGCCACGCCCGCCGGAGCAGCCATCCGCTACGCCTCAATTGAAGCAAGGTACGGATGGCCCGACGCCTCCTGGGCACAACTCGTGGCAGCCGCACCGAGCACCTGGATACTTCATCGGGAACGCTTCAGTTCACGGGAAACCCACGAGTCCATTCCACTCGTCGGGATGTACCTCGGGCTTCGTGAAGTCTGGCGGGATTACTCCGTGACCGCTGCACCCACAGTTCCGACCAGTGCGGTGCTCCCGTACTACGCGTCGCTTGGCGCAGGGGTGGCGCCGCCTCAACGCCTCCTTGAGCAGGTCGTAGAGGACCTCATCGACGAGGGGCGCGGGAAGGCTGCGCGCGTCGCGTTTAATCTCCTGATTGAACATTACGGGCGACCCCTGGACGAAGCGGACTTGAGCGCACGGCTCGCCGATGCCGAACGCCGGCCGGAGCCGACCGAAACCGTTGAAGGTCTGATCGCCACGCCGTTCCCCACACCCGACCAGGTGGCCCCTTATGTCGGCGACTGGGTCGGGGACATCTGGATGAATCCTGGGCAGCCACGTACCGGCAGCGTCACGCTTCGCATTCGGATCACCGACGGCCGCGTGACCGGCGAGACTGTTCGCGCGAACGCCCCCCCGGGTCAGGCCGTGCAGCGATGGGAGTATCTCCGCATCACGCCGGAGGGTCTGACCTTCGGCTTCATGAACGGCATGCGCCCCCGCGGCGCCGTGTTGTTCGAAGGCACACTTCGTGGCGACGTCCTGAGCGGTACCAACCGGTTCGGTGGCATCAGTCCCCGCGGCCCCGATGGCAATCCTCCACCGCCTCTGTATTTTGAATTCAAGAGAGTGCGGTGAGCTGCGCTAGCGCGGGCGCTGAAACAGCGCGTCGGTGAGAGGGACGTTCACAGCGAGTGTCTTGATCATCGCGCGCCAGGTGCCGTCAGGTGACGACACCCAGAGCGGGTGATGAATACCTTCGTGCACGAACTCCCACGGCCCCGACGCCGTGCCGGCGTCGTTGGCATGCGCGCCAAACGCGTACGGCTCACCTCTGGCATCCAGAGCAAACCACAGGATGCGGGCGCCGTTTTCATGAATTTCCAGGCGACGCTGTGGGTTGATCGACAACGTCAGCGCGGCGTCTCGCGCGGCAATACGGTGCAACGTCCGATAGACGTGGCCGGCATACCACTGCAGGTCGGTCTTCATCAGATCCGCAGGCACGTCCTGAACGACACCGGCCCGCGTCAGCATCCAGCTTCGGGGGCCGTCGATGACGCGCACGACCTTGAGGTTCGGGCCGGTCGTGTCAATCCGGAAACGCGGTCGCGTGAAGTCCATCGTGATGACCACACGCAGCACCGTCGGATCCTCGACGAGGTTCTGTTGCGAGTCATTCACCGTGTTGGTGACGGCCGCCCAGCGGGCGCGACCGCCGATCGCGCCCAGCAGGCGATCGGCCATTTGTTCCGGTGTCTCGGCCGTCTGCGGCGCAACAGTCGAGGCCACGATGAGCGTGAGGGCGAGGGTGGCGAGTGGAATCACACCAGATGATCTAGCAGCCCCCCCGCAACTTGTCGACACTTTTGGGACGAATCTTCAGGGAGACACTGAGGCACGGAGACTTCAAGGTTTTACAGACAAACCTCCGCGTCTCTGTGTCTCCCTGTGAAAAGGCCTATTTGCTGAACATCGCGTCGTCCATGGCGACGTTGTGTTCGACAGACGTGAGCTTGATCGTGATCTTCTGCACGGCGCTGGAGTTCACCACCGTGAACGCGATCTGGATGCCGTCCACCGCGCGATAGTCCGACTGCTCGCTGGTCTGCTCAAGCTCGCCAACCTCGGGTGAGCTGATCCGCGCGATCGACCGCACGAGGAGGTAGGTCTGCGGGTCGAGATACATCTTCGACGACGAGCCCGCCTTCGGGGTGACCTGGAGCACGATCAGCTCCTTGCCGCCGATGGTCTCCTTTGGCAGCACATCGATCTTCGTGCCCTGTTCCTTGTAGGTCAGGAGCGAGGAGGGGAAGTGGCTGTTCTTCATGTTGTCGAGCTGGTTGCCCATGATCTGGGTGTCACCCTGCATCGAGTTCTTGGCCCAGCCTTCCGTGCCGTTGAAGCGCTGGTCGATCGTCATCGTCTCGCTCATCCCGACCGGCGTGAGGTCGATGGTGAGCAGCGCGCGCGACTTGTTGGGCGCCTTGGTGTAGAGCTCGGCCGGACCCGTCAGGTCGCCGGCTTCGGTGGTCAACGTGACCGTGCCGACCGCCTTGCGCGAGGTGATCTTGGCAAGGGCCGCGCGTCCGCCGATGGCTGCGAGGTGTTTTTCAATGATCTCGTCGGCCGTCTGTGGGGCGGCGAACGTGGTCAGGGTGGGAAGCAGGAGAACGGAGAAGGCAAGCGCGAGGCTCAGTTTTTTCATGGCTAGTTCATATACGAACATGAACCCACTCGGTTCGCCAGTACCCTTCGGCACCCTGAACCCCGAACCCTGAACCCTGTAACCCTGAACCCTGTAACCTAATAGGGTGGACCCTGCCTACCCAGCTGCCCGCACCGTCGCCGAGGTTGTTCGCGGCCACTTTTCGCGATATCTGGTCGCCGCGCGGCTGCAAGGGCGGATCGATCTGGGCCCGGAGCCCAATGCCGAGGACATCGAGGCCATCATCGACACGGCCTTCTGGGCCAGTTTGCGGCGCGAAGAGGGGGTCACCCCGACGATTTCTCTCGCGTTGTTGCCCCCGTCGGCGGCCGGGCAGGCGCTGACGTTTGCCACCCCGCTGCCGCTCAAGCCCGCGGCACTTGCCAAGCTGGCGCCGGCGGTGGAACGCCCCGGCATCCACCTCGGCGTCTGGCGCGAAGACGGGCAGCTGACGGTGTGGGGGACCACCCGCAGCATTCCGGCATTCTGCTTCGTGCTGGAAGTCATTGGATCCGGATTGCTGGTCATCAAACACCGCAGTGAGCCCTTCGGCAAGTTTGTGAATATTGCGGTGCTGGAAGGGGACCAGGTCAAGATCGTCGACGAACGTTCGTCCTCGATTCCCGACTGTCCGGGCATGCTGAAGTCGCTGTTGGGCCAGGTCGTCCCCGCCGACGGAGGCGAATCGGTCAACCTGCTTGTGCATCTGGCGGCCTCGATGCGCGCACACAAACGTGGTGGGGCGTTGCTGGTGGTGCCGAATGGATCCGGTGTGCCATCGACGTGGCGCGAGTCCATTGTGGAGCCCATCCTCTACGACGTTGAACCGGACTTTTCGGAACTGGCCGACCTGATGCGGCGGGAGTCCGCCGAGCGGCGCACCCACGAATGGCAGGACGATCTGCGTCGCGCGGTGGACGCCACGGCCGGCCTCACGGCGGTGGATGGTGCCACGATTGTCAGTCGCCAATACGAGCTCCTCGCGTTTGGCGCAAAGATCACGCGTCGCAAGTCCCATCCGCAGGTGGAAAAAGTGCTGCTGACCGAACCCATCGAGGGCCATCAGCCGCAGGTCGTGACGCCGTCACAACTGGGCGGGACCCGTCACTTGTCTGCTGCGCAGTTTGTCCAGGATCAACCGGACACACTCGCGCTGGTCGCATCACAGGACGGCAAGTTCACGGTCTTTTTGTGGTCGCCGTGCGACACCATCGTGCACGCGCACCGCATTGAAGCGTTATTGCTGTGAGGTCTCGGAGGCGCGGACCTGGTCCGTGTAGTGCTGAATGTCCGCATCGTCGACCTTGAGCTCCAGCAACGTCTGACGCACCATCTCGACACCGCCCTCAAGTTCGGGGCGCACCACGTCTTCCACGCCGAGCTGGCGAAGCTGATGGCCCGCGAACCACGTGGATGCGCGCGCGATGATGTGCACATTCGGCGTGTGTCGATGCACGGCCTCCACCACCAGCTGCGCCACCGTGTCCTCGGCAACCGTGATGACCACGGCCCGCGCGTGTTTCAGTTGTGCGTGCTGCAGAATTTCCGAACTGGCCGCATCGCCGTACAACACGGGCACACCGAGGTCGCGGAGTTTTTCCAGTCGACTCGGATCGGACTCGACCACCAGGCGCGGGGTGCCCATCTGCCCGAGTACTTCCGACACATGGCGTCCGACACGTCCGCACCCCACGATCACCACGTGGTCACGCAGGTCGTCTGCGAGCGGGGGGACCACGACGCCGTCGCGGTTGGCGGCCTGATAAAAGCGCGGAAAACGTTGCAGCCATCGTTCCACCGGGGCAATCGTGCGGAACATCAGAGGGTTGACGGAGATGGACACGATGGCTGTTGCGAGGATGAGCGAATATTGCGTCCCGTCAATCAGGCCCAGCAACACCCCGCTCTGGCCAACCACAAACGAAAATTCGCCCACCTGACTCAGGCCGGCGGCCACCACCAACCCCGTGCGGGCCGGGTACGGGAAGCTGAAGCTGACAAGGGCGCCAAACACATATTTGCCCACGATGACGAGCAGGGACAGCGCAAGAATCTGTGGCCAGTAGGCGGCAATCTCCACCGGGTCCACCAACATGCCCACCGAGACAAAAAACAGCACGGCGAATGCTTCGCGGAACGGCAACAACTCAGCGCCGACCTGATGGCTGAGCGGCGATTCACTCACGACCACGCCGGCGACAAACGCGCCGAGCGCCATGGACACCCCGAAAAATTCCGCCGAGGCGAGCGCGGTGCCCAGCGCGATCGTGATGGCCGCCAGCACAAACAACTCACGCGACCGTGTGTGCGCGACACGGACGAGAATCATGGGGACGAGGCGGTTGCCCACCAGCAACATTGACGCGACAAAAATGGCCGCCTTCAGCAACGCCCAACCGGCGGTGACCCATCCCGCATCCTCCGACCCGGTGGCCAGCACCGGCAGCAGGACGAGGATGATGATCGTTGCGATGTCCTCCACGACCAGCCATCCAACGGCCGTGCGCCCCGCCGGCGTGTCGAGTTCCGCGCGGTCCATCAGGTTCTTGAGCAGCACCACCGTGCTGGCGACCGAAAGCGCGAGGCCAAGGACGACGGCGGCGGGAGTGGACCATCCCCAGAAGCGCGCGAGCAGGAACCCCGCACCGCCGCCCAGCGCCATGTGAATCAATGATCCAGGCACGGCGGCATGGCGCACGAGCCAGAGGTCCTTGAACGAAAAATGCAGGCCCACGCCGAACATGAGCAACACCACGCCGAACTCGGCGAACTGATGGATGGCTTCGATGTCGCCATGCCAGAACGGCGAGTTGGGGCTGATGGCCAGACCGGCCAACATGTAGCCGACGATCGTGGGAATCCCCAGGCGTCGCGCAATCAGGCCCGCGGCCAATGCCAATCCCAGGGCGATCGCAATATTGGTGAGCAGCGGAAAGTGCATCGGCTCCCCGATTATGGCGCAACTCGGCCGCGATGACGGACGTCTGATACTCAAGGATTCCGTATAGTGGTGACCAACGACATGCCTCTTCGAACACTCTCCCTCTGCGTTCTTGTGCTGGCCGGGGGCCTGGCCGTCTCACCGGCGGCAGCCCCACACGTCAGCCTCCCTCAAAGTGACCTTGATGCGTTCATGCAAAAGGTCGTCGCCAAACGTGACGACAACTGGAAGAAGTTTCAGCAGTACGTGCTGGATGAACGCGAGCAGGCGGAACTGCGTGGCCCCGGCAAATTGCCCATCTGGGGCGAGCGTCGGGATTACACGTGGTACATGAAGGACGGGTTTTTTGTGCGCAGCCCGGTGCGGGCCAATGGCGTCACGCTGAGTGATGACGAGCGCCGCAAGTATGAGGACACTTTTCTGCGTCGTGAACAGGCACGCGAACGCCGACGGACGCAGGTCGGCCCTGTCGTGGTCGAAGGCAGCACGCCTCCTCCTGATCGCGGCGCCGCAGTCGAGGGGGATGCGCCCACCGACGCGCAGGGGCTGATTCGTCAATCCCGGGAGCCGCAGTTCATCTCGTCGGCCTACTTCCTGAAGTTCAAGTTCGAGGAAGGCAAATACGCGTTTGTCGGGCGGGAGATGCTTGATGGTCGCGAAGTGCTCAAGGTCGAGTACTACCCGGCGCTCCTGTTTTCCAAGGAGCAGAACTCCCGGCAACACCGGCGTGATCTCGGCGAACTCAGAAAAGAAGACAACACCGAGGCCGCCGTCGAGAAGATGCTCAACAAAGTGTCCCTCGTGACGTTGTGGATCGAGCCCACCGCCCACCAGATCGTCAAATACGACTTCAACAACGTGAACCTCGATTTTTTACCAGGCGCGTGGCTGGTGCGGCTCACCGACGTCAAAGCGTCGATGAACATGCACACACCTTTCCCGGATGTGTGGTTGCCCAAAAACATCGACTTCTACTTTTCGATGATGTTGGCCGTGGGGGAATTTGATGCGCGGTATCGCATCACCTACGACAACTACAAACTCGCCACCACCACCGCGAGGATCAAATAGATGCGTCTGGCACGACACGTCGTTGTGTGTATGGTCCTGCTGGCCGCGCTGCCATTCCTGGCCGCGGCGCAGACGGCCGATGTGATCGCCGACGTGCGGGTGCACGGCAACCATGTGACGTCCAACGAGGACGTGCTGAAGATGGCCGGCGTCGCGATTGGCGCACCGTTCACCGCCACCACGCTGCAGGAGGTCGAGCGCCGGCTGCGTGACAGTGGGAAGTTCGACACCGTGGAAGTGCTCAAACGATTCGCCTCCATTGCCGACCCCACGCAGATCGCGCTGGTGCTCATCGTGAATGAGGGCGCCGTCCGCATCGAATACGACACCGCGCCGGATGGTGACCAGGTGGCCCGCGTCGTCCGTCGGAGCGGCTTCAGGAACCTGATGTATCTGCCCATCCTCGACGGGGAGGATGGTTACGGACTGACGTACGGGTTGACGACGTCGCTGGCCAACGTGTTTGGGGAGCGCAGTCGTGTGTCCGTGCCCTTGTCGTGGGGGGGCACACGTCGCGCGGCGGTGGAACTGGAGAAAAACTTCGCCGATGGACCGATCACCCGCGTGGAGGTGGGCGCAGGTGTCCAGCGCCGTGAGAATCCGGCGTTTGAGATCAACGACGACCGCAAAAAAGTCTGGGCGCGGATGGAAAAGTCCGTCAGTCGTGTGCGCCTCGGATCCACGGCCGGCTGGGATCGGGTGACGTTTGGCGCCCTCAAGGAGGACTTCTGGTCCATCGGCGCCGACGTGGCGCTTGATACACGGATTGACCCCGCGTACCCGCGCAACGCCGTGTGGGTGTCAGCATCGTGGGATCGTCTGGCGTTTGATGCCGGCCACACGTTGCACCGCACCAGGGTCGACGGGCGCGGGTATCTCGGCCTGATTGGTCAGACCGTGCTCGCGGTGCGGGCCACCCGTGAGGGTGCCAACGCCGCACAACCGCGGTACCTGCAGCCGTTGCTTGGCGGCTGGTCGTCGCTCCGAGGATTTGAAGCCGGCCAGTTCTACGGC
This sequence comes from uncultured Solibacteraceae bacterium, assembly GCA_964423815.1. Taxonomy (GTDB): domain Bacteria; phylum Acidobacteriota; class Vicinamibacteria; order Vicinamibacterales; family SCN-69-37; genus SYFT01. Next base: position 52,175 of record CAYRGW010000017.1, read on the forward strand.
GACATCGTGGCAACCGGGTCTGCGGAGCTGCTGGTGCCCATCAGTTCACCGATGAGTGTGGGCAAACTGGGCCTCAGCGCCTTCATCGACAGCGGTGTGGCCTACGACTACGGCCTGAAGTTCAGCGATCAGCCGAAACGGACAGGCATCGGCGCCAGTCTCTGGTTCAACGCGACCATCTTCCAGATGAGTTTCTCAGTGGCGCGCCCCCGCGGCGGCGGCGATACCCGCTTCAACTTCGGGGGCGGGTTCACGTTTTGAGGGGTGTCATAACAGTAGACATGCAGGCATGTAGAAAGCCCTTTGAATAATTTTCTACACGTCTACATGTCTACTGTGAAATCACCGTCACTCAGCGGATGGCGACGATGGACTTGCCCGTGCGGAAGTAGAGCCGGCCTTCGGAGATCGCAGGTGTGGCCATCGCGTAGTCGCCGAGTGGATTTTTCGCGAGCAGTTCAAACGTGCGCCCGGCTTTGACGACAAAAACATCGCCGTCCTCGCTGCTGAAGTAGATCTTGCCGTCGGCGGCGACCAGTGACGCAGTGAAACCGGTGGTGCCGTCGCCCAGGCGCTGCTGATAGATCCGTTCGCCGGTGGTGGCATCAAACACGTTGAACACGCCGTTATTCCTCGAGACGTAGAGTAGTCCCTGATAGAGCACGGGCGACATCATGTAGGCGCCGTCGCGCGGATGGCTCCACGCGATGTGGGCGTTGGTGGTTTCCGCAGCCGCGAGGCTGATGTCGCCGGTCGCGGTTTCCTTGATCGCGTAGACCGGCGCGCCACCGGCGCCGTGGGCGCTCGTCAGATACACGAGGCCATTACCCACCACGGGCACCGGCACTGGAATGTCGCCGCCCACACTCTTCAGCTTCCAGATCTCCGCGCCGGTCTCGAAGTCGTAGGCGCCGGTGTGCCGCCAGCCATTCACGATGATCTGGGTCTTGCCCCCGACCTGATGGATGGCCGGTGTGCTCCACGTCGGCACGTCCTGCCGAGCCGTGCGCCACAACTCCTTGCCTGTCGCGAGATCAAACGCGCCGATGAAGGAGTTCTTCTGCACGTCGGCCTGGATGATGACGCGACCCTGGTGAATGACTGGTGAGCTGGCAAATCCCCACTGGGCAGTCGGTGCCATGAAAAACCCGGAGTCAAGCACACCGAAGTCCTTTTTCCACTTCAGCGAACCCTTCATGTCAAACGCGAAGAGACCCTCGGACCCGAGCATGGCCACGATGTGGGTGCCGTCGGTGGCGAGTGTGGAGTTGGCGTGAGTGGCTTTGGTGTGACGCTTGATGATCGGAACACCCTTGTGGATGACCGTGTCGAACATCGGTTTGCCGTCGCGTTTGTCGAGGCATATCAGCCGCCAGGTGTGTTCCGTGTTGTCAGTGACAGACGCGATGTCGCCATACAGGCCAAGCTTCATGCTCGCATCGCCGGTGTCGCTTTTTGCCGTCGTCACGCAGAGCTGGTTGCCCCAGATCACCGGGCTTGAGTGACCCAGACCATCGAGGGCCGTCGTCCATGCAACGCCTGCACCCCTGGGCACGTCCCAGGTTGTGGGTGTGGGTGCACTGTCCGCCACCCCGGCGCCGTTGATCCCGCGGAACGATGGCCAATCAACGCCAACGCGCGGATCTGGAGCCGAGGCAGCGACGAACGTAACGGCCGCCAGTGAGATTACCGTGGCGGTTGCAAGTCTTGTCATGTGTCCGTACCTTTCGCCTTTGCCCTGTAGCCTTCTACTTGACCTTCGTCCCCAGCCAGGCCTCGCGGAACGCCTTCTGGCCCGGCGTCATCGCCGCGCCGGCCGTCTCGACATCGATGACGGTCAACGCTGGATTTGGTTTCAGCGTCACCGTGGTGGTGGCCGTCTGGCCCCCGCGTCGGCGGAGCCCGAGCGTGGCGGTTTCGCTGGGTCGCTTGCGACTCATCGCCGCAAAAGTCTCAACGGTCGCCGGTTGACCATCGATCGTGGTGATGACGTCGCCGTATTCGAGACCGGCCTCGTACGCGGGTGTCCCGAACGCCACGGGGTTGATGGCGTTGCCCTGCGGTTGGTTGATGATCAACCCGCCCTCAATGGGTGAGACCTGCACGTTGCCGATCCAACCGGCCTCGGGCGCGCGGGGACGCACGACAAAACCGGCCTGCAGCATGAGCCGTTCGTAGTTGGCGACTTCGCGCCCCTCGATGTATTTGTCGAAGAACTCGTCGGCAAATACCTTGTTCTTCGTCAGGTCCGCGAGTCGATTCCGCAGATCCCGCAACGTGTAGGGCCGCGTCACGAAGCCTGGCGTGGCCGACGCCGGCTTGCCGTAGGTCGTCCACAACAACCGCATGTAGTCGTCGAGTGTGATCGCGCCGTCAGACATCTCGCGCAACGACAGATCAAGCGCGAGGGCGATGGCGGCGCCGTACGTGTAGTAGGAAATGAACGACCGGCCAAACTCCGTCTTGTCGATGGACGCCGCCGCGTCGGTGTATGGCGCGTGTTGGCTCATCTCGACGGCCGATCGCACCAGGCGACCCGAGCCGTTGACGACGGCGTTGATGGAGCCGCCGAAGCCAACCCCACCCTGTGCCTGCGGCGTGAAGCCCGCGCGAATCAACACCAGGTTGCCGTAATACTGCGTGAACCCCTCCGCGAGCCAGAGGCAGCAGGAGACGTTCGCGTCGGTGAAGTTGAACGGCTCAAGATCGGCCGGCCGGATCCGCTCGACGTTCCACGCGTGGAAAAACTCATGTGAGATGGTGCCCAGCGCCTGCTTGCGCTGCTGCTCATTCGCGATCGAGAGGCGGCTGCTCGTAAACGTCGAGTTGCGGTGTTCCATGCCGTCGCCATCGCTGTGCGGCGTGTAGTCGAGGAGGAAGACGTAGTTGCCCGTGTCGAACGCCGGGAACTCGCCGAACACAGCCCCCTGCTCGAGCACGACGCGTTCGACGTCTTTGGCCAGCGCATCAAGATTGGCGTCGGAGCCGTCGTGATGCGCCGCGACCCGGATGCCATACGTCTTGCCGTCGGGGTTCGTGACGGTGAATGTGCGCAGGCCGAAGTCTGACACCTCGGTCGGGCTGTCCATGAAGTACTGCAGGTTCGGCGCGGTGTAGGTGAAGGGGTCGGTGGTGGGGAAGAGCTGTGTGCCGACCTTCCAGTTTGAGCCCGCCGGCGGCACAAACGTCACGCGCACCGGTCGTGTTTCCAGGCCCACCGCCCACATGAACGACGCCGGGATGTTCAGGCGCGCGTGGGTGTTGTCCACCGCGAAGTAGGTGCCGTCGCCGCGATCGCCGAAGATCTTGTAGACGAGCCGGACCGAACCGTCGTGGCCTGCGACATTCCATTGATAGGGCGAGGGGCGGGTCGACGTGAGTTGTGTGCCCTTCGAGTTAAACGCCTCGACTGAAAAAATGTTCTTCGCAAACTCATGCACGGCGTACCGCCCCGGAGACGACCGGCTCATACGCGCCTGCAGTGGGCGCGTGCCGAGACCGCTGAACGTCACCTCCACCTGCATCCAGTGATGCTCCGGTTCAGGGAATGTCACACGGTAGGTGACCGGGGCGGCAGCCCGCGCCGCCGCCGGCGCCGCAGCGGGTGCAGGGCGGGTCTGCTGCGCCCCAGTCGAGGCCACACCAAGAACGACGAGGAACGCGGTAGATAAGAGTCTCTTCACTGTAGGTGTCTCCGTATCGAACCCTGGACCGTGGACCCTGGAACCCTGGACCACAGCGACCTATTTACCGATCCATTTGATCAACTCGGGCAACGTCGGCGCCTTGCCCTGCATCAGAATCCCCACGCGGAAGATGCGTGACGCCGCCCACACAAACAGCGCAGTGCACGCGACCAGACCCACCACCGAGACCAGCACCTGCCACATCGGTGGTCCGGGCGGCATCGCGATGCGCAACATCATCGTGAACGGCGTCATCGTCGGAAAAAACGACATGCCGACGGCCAGGCTCGACTCGGGATTCTGAATCACGATGAATGAGCCGAGGTACGGCAGCATGATCAGGATCATCGCCGGCTGCATCATGCTCTGCGCGTCCTTGAGATCCGAACACGCCGACCCAAGTGCGAGGAACAGCGACCCGTAGAGCAAGGCCGCACACACGACGAATACGACAAACCAGCCGATCAGGGCCGGGTTGAACAGATCCCAACGGCCGCTCGAGACGAGCGCATACATGCCGCCGGCGAAGTAGACCAGCGTCAGCAGCAACGCCACGGCGACGACGCCGAGCAGTTTGCCCATCAGCAACTGGAACGGCGTGACCGACCCCAGCAGGACCTCGCTGATCTTGCTCATCTTTTCTTCGATGATCGCGTTGAGCAGCTGCTGCGCGGCGGTCATGACCGTCATGAACATGAGGAAGAGGAAAAAGAACGGCACGATCATCCGCGCGATCTCGTCCACTTCCTGCGCTTCCTTGACCGACCCATCGGTGGCGCGTTCGACGAGACCAAACGTGGACAGCGGCGTCCGTGTATTCAGCTGGGCGATCATCGCCTGATCGATGCCGGCCGCATCGTATCGGCGTTTCGTGATTTCCTCGTTGAGCGTCGTCCGCAACCAGGTGGGCAGTGGTTCGTACGACGTGCTCTCCGAGTAATACCGAATCGGCGGCACATCACCGGCGGTGGCCGTCAGCACCTCGGCGGGGATTTCCACAAACGCAAACAACGACTTGTCGCGAACACGGGTGGACAGATCCACCTTCACCTCTTCGGCGGACTGGCCCGCGAGATCGATACGCGACGCGACAAATTCCGGCCCGGTGCGGGTGCCGTTGTCGACGTTCTCGGCGTTGCGGATCTCGGCGGCGCTGCGCACGGCGTCGTACAAGACGCCCGTGTGATCGATCACGGCAAACGGCCGTGTCTCCACATCCACGTGTCTCTGCGCGAAACTCATGAAAAAGAAGAAGCCGACCATGAGCACCGGCATCAGGATGATGCCGAAGAGGAACGCCTTTGTCTTGACGAGGGTCAGGAACTCGGACTGGGCAATCGTGAGAATCCGGCTCATCGCACACCTCCCGTTTCGTTTTGCAGCTCATCTTCGGTGGGGCGGGCGATACGGACGAAAATGTCGTGCAGTGACGGTCGCCGGATTTCAAATTGCTGCACGGTGGTCTTCTGCACGAGTTGCTGCAGGAACGCCTGGGCGTCCCCGTTGAGTTTTACGTCCTGATAGTTGCCGTGGTCGTTGACGGCATCGACGCTGGCCATGCCCGAGAGAATCGCCGCGCCGCCCGAGGTGCGGACACGCGCGGTGTCGTGGCCGTATTCGGACTGGATCTCTTCGAGCGTGCCGTCGAGAACCTTTTTGCCGCGGAAGATCATGAAGATGCGCTCACACATCCGTTCGGCGGCGCTCATGTCGTGTGTGGAGAAGACAATCGTCGTGCCGCGCCGGCGCATTTCCAGCACTGCATCCTTGAGGGCCTCCGCGTTGACCGGGTCGAGACCCGAAAACGGTTCATCAAGAATCAGCAGCTTGGGTTGAGAGACGACCGAGGCGATGAACTGGACCTTTTGCGCCATGCCCTTTGAGAGCTGGTCGACCCGTTTGTCCATCCAGTCCGTGAGCTGCAGGCGCCCGAGCCAGTCTTTCATCGCCGTGTCGATTTCGTGCGCGGACTTGCCCTTGAGCTGTCCGTAATAACGCAGCACGCGGCGCACGGTCATCTTCTTATAGAGGCCGCGCTCCTCCGGCAGGTAGCCCACGTCGTCCCGCACGTCGGCCGCGCTGGCCTTGCCCAGCACGTGAATGTCGCCGGAGTCGGGCACCAGGATGTTCATGATCATGCGGATCGTGGTGGTCTTGCCCGAGCCGTTCGGCCCGATGAAACCGTAGATGGATCCGGCCGGGACCTCGATCGACACGTTGTTGACGGCCTGATGGTCGCCAAATCGTTTGGACACGCCGCTGACGGCGATGGCTGGAGAACTGGACATAGGGGTACCTGCGGTCAAACTCGGACCTGTTTGGTTGGGATTGACACTTTGTGAAACCTTTCACATCATAAGCACGTTGCCCCGGGTACGCCGCCCACTCGGGACATTCGATCGCTGATTCTGCGTCTCGCGTCACCGCATTCTGGCCCAAAAACGGGTCGGGTCGGTGCGTGTGTGCAAATCGCTGGCGATCAAGGTAGGCTAGGGGCGCTTTTTAGCCCGCTATGAGCCAGATTTTTCCGAAAAGCGCTAACGCTGCCGCCCGGTCGAGTTTATTCGGCGTCCTGACGCTCGTCCTGTTCCTTGGATGGGTGATCTTCACGTTGATGCGTTCGTCCTGGGTGACCAAGCAGAATGAGTTCGTGGAACAGCCGATTCAGTTCAGCCATGCCCACCATGTGGGCGGGATTGGGCTGGACTGTCGCTATTGCCATACGTCGGTGGAGAACGCGGCGTTCGCCGGAATCCCCCCCACCAAAACCTGCATCAACTGCCACTCGCAGATCTGGGCGAACGCGCCGCTGCTTGAGCCAGTGCGAGCCAGCTTCCGAAATAACACCCCTTTAACCTGGCTTCGGGTGAACGACCTCCCCGACTTCGTCTATTTCAACCACCAGATTCACGTGAAGCAGGGCGTCGGTTGCGCCACCTGCCACGGACCCGTCGACAAGATGCCGCTGGTCTACCAGGCGACATCGTTGCAGATGGAATGGTGCCTCGACTGCCACCGCGCCCCTGAAAAATACCTGCGGCCGCGCGCCGAGGTTTTTAACATGGCCTACGAAGCTCCAGCCAACCAGCTGGAATTTGGCCTGGCGCTCAAGAAGGAATACAAGGTGGCGGGCGCTGAGCACATGACCAGTTGCTCGGTGTGCCACCGTTGATCCGGCTCGTTGGTAAACACTGCCATGACCTTCGCTGATATCCGATCCCGTCTCGCGAGCCCGACCACGCCCGACGGCCGTGCCTACTGGCGCAGCCTCGACGAGCTTGCCAACACACCTGAATTCCAGGATTACGTCGCGCGCGAGTTTCCCTCGCAGGCCTCCGAGTTTAATGACCCGGCCGGCCGTCGGCAGTTCCTGAAACTGATGGGCGCCTCGCTGGCCCTTGCGGGCGTCAGCGCCTGCACCCGTCAGCCGGACGAACGGATCGTTCCGTACGTCCGCCAGCCCGAAGAGATCATCCCGGGCCGTCCACTCTTTTACGCGACGTCGATGGCCGAAGGCGGCGTCGGCATGGCGTTGCTCGCGGAAAACCATCTCGGCCGTCCGACAAAACTCGAAGGTAATCCCGAACATCCGGCCAGCCTCGGCGCCACCGACATCTTTGGTCAGGCCGCCGTGTTGTCGCTTTACGATCCGGACCGGTCGCGCACGCTGCGGTATCGCGGCGACACCAAGACCTGGACCGGATTTGTGACGGCGCTGCAGGGCGCGCTCAACACCCAGAACGCCCTTGGCGGCGCGGGTCTGCGCATTCTCACCGAGCCGATGTCGTCGCCCTCGCTCATCGCGCAGATGCAGACGTTGCTCACGTCGTTGCCTGACGCGCGCTGGCATCAGTGGGACGCCGTGTACGGCACCGTCCAGGGCGGCGCGCCGTCTGCGACCGCGCTCTACAACTTCAAGGACGCCGACATCGTCGTCTCGCTCGACGCGGACTTCCTGGGGTTCGGACCCTCGGCCGTGCGTTACGCGAAGGATTTTTCGTCGCGCCGCAAGATCGGCACGCCGACCGATCAGCAGAATCGTCTGTATGTGGTCGAACCGGTCCCGACCGTGACCGGCACGAAGGCGGATCACCGCGTGGCGATGAAGGCCGCCGAGATTCATGCCGCGGCTGCCGCCCTCGCCGCGGCGGTGGGTGTCGGAGCCAGCGCGGGTGGGGCCCTCAACGAACGCTGGCAGAAGACGCTTCCCGTTATGGCGGCGGACCTGCTCGCCCACCGCGGTCGTTCGGCCGTTGTGGTCGGACCCCATCAGCCGGCGGCCGTGCATGCGCTCGCCCGCGCGATGAACGAAGCGCTCGGCAACGTGGGCACGACGGTCACCTACACGGCGCCCGTCACCGCGACCCCCGCCGATGGCGCGGCGTCACTGACCGCGCTCGTGGCCGACATGAATGCCGGCAAGGTGGATGTGCTCGTGATTCTGGGTGGCAACCCGGTGTTCACCGCGCCTGCCGACATCGACTTCACCGGTGCCCTCGCCAAAGTCTCGACCCGAATTCATCTGGGTCTCTACTTCGATGAAACCGCAGAACTGTGCGACTGGCACGTGCCGGAAGCGCACTTCCTCGAGTCGTGGGGCGACCTGCGCTCGTTTGATGGCACCGTCACCATCCAGCAGCCGCTGATCGCGCCGCTGTATGACGGCCGCCAGGCGATTGAACTCCTGTCGACGCTCAACGGCGCACCCGGGCGCGCCCCGTCGGAACTCGTGAAGGAGTTCTGGGCGGGCGCATTTGCCACGAGTGGTTTTGCCGACGCGACCGGGCAGCCGTTTGCGACCGCAGACACGTTCTGGCGCGCCACGCTGCACGAAGGATTTATTCCCAGCACGTCGAATCTTCGGGCCGGCGCGGTGCTCGCACCCGCCGCCAATGATGTGATGACGACCCCCGCCACCGTGGCCGGCGGGCTCGAGATCATCTTCCGTCCCGATCCGCACGTGCTCGACGGTCGGTACGCGAACAACGGCTGGCTGCAGGAACTGCCGAAGCCGATGTCGAAGTTGACCTGGGACAACGTCGCCTACGTCAGCTACACCACGGCGCAGGAATATCACCTCGCCAACGGCGATGTGATCGACATCACCTACAACGGCCGCACCGCGAAGATGCCCGTGTGGGTGATGCCCGGCACCGCCGACGGCGTGATCGCCGTGCACTTCGGCTACGGCCGCCTCAAGGCGGGCCGTGTGGGATCCAACATCGGCCACAATCCGCTTGTGCTCCGCACGGCGCAGTCGCCCTGGTTTGGCGCCGGCGCCGAGATGGCGCGCACGGGTGAAACCCACAAGCTGGCGTCCACGCAGACACACTTCGCGATGGAAGGCCGTCATCCCGTGCGTGTCGTCGATGCGGCGGCGTACCAGGCGGATCCAGAAATCGTGCACCACATGGGCCACAAGCCCGCCGACACCATGACCCTCTACCCGCCCTTTGACTACAAGGGCAACAAGTGGGGCATGGCGATCGACCTCAACGCCTGCAACGGTTGTGGTGTGTGCATCGTGGCCTGCATGGCCGAGAACAACACGCCGGTCGTCGGCAAGGAACAGGTCGCCCGCAGCCGCGAAATGCACTGGCTGCGCGTCGACACGTATTTTGAAGGTGACCCCGCGTCACCGTCGGGCACGTATCACCAGCCGCTGCCCTGTCAGCAGTGTGAAAATGCCCCGTGTGAAGTGGTCTGCCCGGTGGCCGCCACCGTCCACAGCGATGAAGGCCTGAACGACATGGTCTACAACCGCTGCGTCGGCACGCGGTACTGCTCGAACAACTGCCCGTACAAGGTGCGGCGGTTCAACTTCATGCTCTACGCGGATTTCACGACGCCGGAACTCAAGGCGCAGCGCAATCCCGACGTCACGATCCGCAGCCGCGGCGTGATGGAAAAGTGCACGTATTGTGTGCAGCGTATCAATCACGCGCGCGTGGACGCCAAGACCCAGGACCGCGAGCTGCAGGACGGCGATGTCGTCACGGCCTGTCAGCAGGCGTGCCCGGCCGAAGCGATCGTGTTTGGCGATTTGAACAGCCCGGACAGCAAGGTGTCGCAGTTGGCCGCGCAGCAGCGCAATTACGGGCTGCTCGAGGATCTCGGGACGCGGCCGCGCACGACGTACCTCGCGGTGGTGCGCAACCAGAACCCGGCGTTGCCGGACGAGTCCGCGGGAACTAAGACTTCCGGCCACTGAGGCCGGACGAACGGAGAGAGTCGGTGGAAGTCAGCCCCAACCCAAAGCAAGACCCGCTGGGCGCCGTGCCGGTCATCACGCCCGGGTACAGCTATCGGTCCATGACGGACAAGCTGTCCGCGCTGGTGCTCACGCACAACACGCCAACGGCGTGGTTTGCCTTCATGGCGGTCGGTTTTTCGCTGCTGATGTTATTGATGATGTCGCTCTCGTACCTGCTGTACAAGGGCGTCGGCATCTGGGGCAACAACAGCCCGGTCGGCTGGGCGTTCCCGATCATCAACTTCGTCTGGTGGATCGGCATCGGCCACGCCGGCACCCTGATCTCCGCGATCCTTCTGCTCTTCAAGCAGGACTGGCGCACGTCGATCAACCGGTTTGCGGAAGCGATGACGTTGTTTGCCGTCGCCTGCGCCATGATCTTCCCGATCTTCCACACCGGCCGTCCGTGGCTGGCGGCGTATTGGCTGTTCCCGTACCCGAACGTCATGGGCCTGTGGCCGAACTTCCGCAGCCCGCTCATCTGGGACGTGTTCGCCGTGTCGACCTACGCGTCGGTTTCGGCGCTGTTCTGGTACATCGGCCTGATTCCCGACCTCGCGACCTTCCGCGACAAGGCCGTCAACCCGGTCAGCAAAAAAATCTACGGCATCCTGGCCATGGGCTGGCGTGGGTCCGCGCGGCACTGGTATCGCTATGAAACGGCGTACCTGATTCTGGCCGGCCTCTCGACGCCGCTGGTGCTCTCGGTGCACACGGTGGTCAGCTTCGACTTCTCGGTGTCGGTGCTGCCGGGCTGGCACGCGACGATCTTCCCGCCGTATTTTGTCGCCGGCGCCGTCTACGCCGGCTTTGCGATGGTGCTCACGCTCGCGATTCCGCTGCGCGCCATCTACAAACTCCACGACTTCATCACGATGCGCCATCTCGAGAACATGGCCAAGGTCACCCTGGTGACCGGCCTGATCGTCGTGTATGGCTACTTCTGCGAATTGTTCTTCGGCTGGTACAGCGGCTCCCTCTACGAGCGCGAGATGTTGCGCCTGCGTATGTTCGACGGTTACTACGCCTGGAGTTATTGGGCGTTGCTGCTCTGCAACTTCATCGTGCCGCAACTCCTGTGGGTGAAGAAGTTCCGCCGCAACATCGCCGTGCTCTTCACGGTCGCGATGTTTGTCAACGTCGGCATGTGGCTCGAACGGTTTGTCATCATCGTCACCAGCCTCAGCGCCGACTTCCTGCCATCCTCCTGGGCGCAGTACAGCCCGACGATGTGGGACTTCATGACGTTTGCCGGGACCATCGGCCTGTTCATGACGTTGTTCTTCCTGTTTGTGCGAGTGCTGCCCATGATTTCGATATTCGAAATGCGCACCTTGTTGCCTGATGCGACGGTGAAGCAGAAGACTGAGGGAGGGGCGCACTGATGGCCCATCACGAAGCCGAATCCACGCCGTTCTACGGCCTGATGGCGGAGTTTGACTCCGCGCAACAATTGCTCGACGCCGCGCACAAGGTGCGTGAGGCCGGGTACACAAAAACGGACGCCTTTTCCCCGATGCCGATTCACGGCGTGGCCGAGGCGCTCGGCATGCACGAACGGAAGATTGCGCCGGTCGTTCTGATGGGCGGCATCGTTGGTGGCAGTCTGGGCTACGCGCTGCAGTACTGGTCGTCGGTGATTGCGTACCCGGTCAATATCGGCGGACGGCCGTTTCACTCGTGGGTGTCGTTTATTCCCGTGACCTTCGAAATGACCATTCTGTTTGCGGCCTTCTCGTGTGGCCTGGTCATGCTCGCGATGAACGGACTGCCGCAGCCCTATCATCCGGTGTTCAACGCGGAACGGTTTGCCCTGGCGAGCCAGGAATCATTCTTCCTGGCCATCGAGTCGGCGGACCCGCGCTTCCAGTTGGACGAGACCCGGGCGTTTCTTGCGGGGCTGAATGCCCGGGAAGTGGTGACCCTTGAACACTAAGAGCACACGCACCTGGCGCCTGGTCGCCGGCTTCGCGTTGACGGCTGTGGTGGCCGCGGGGTGTCGGCAGGACATGCACGACGCGCCCCGGTACGATCCCCTTGAAGCCTCGGACTTTTTTGCCGACGGCAGCGCGGCGCGTCCCGTCATGGCGGGCACCGTCGCCCGCGGACATCTGAACGCCGATACGTTCCTGCACACGGGCAAGGATGCCGCCGGATTACCGGTCGCAGACTTCCCCTTCGCCATCTCCCGCGCGGATCTGGACCGCGGCGAGCAGCGGTTTAACGTCTTCTGCGCGCCGTGTCACGGTCAGACGGGCGAAGGCAACGGCATGGTCGTCCAGCGTGGATACCGTCAGGCGCAGTCGATGCACCTCGAACGTCTCCGCACGGCGCCGGTCGGGTATTTCTACGACGTCATCACCAACGGCTTTGGCGTGATGCCCGACTATCGCGCGCAGATTTCGGTGGAAGACCGCTGGAAGATCATTGCGTATGTGCGCGCGCTGCAGTTGAGCCGCACGGCGACCACGGGTGATCTGCCGGCCGATGTGCTGGATCAATTGCGCAAGGGCGCGACGGCTGTGCCCGCCGCAGGATCGAATCCCCAGGGGAGTCATCGATGAGTTCGGAGTTCAACGCAGCCGCCCTGCTGAAGGAACGGCCGGTCGCCGACCTCAGCCGGCTGTCCAATCGAGGCGTGATGTTTGGCGCGGTCGGCATTGTCGCCGTCGCCATCGGGTATTTCATGGTGGACCTGTCGCAGTTCCTCCAGTCGTACCTGATCGCCTACATGTTCTGGATCGGCATCTCGCTCGGGTCACTGTCGCTGCTCATGGTGCAGCACCTCAGCGGCGGCGCGTGGGGTCTGGTGGCCCGCCGCGTGTTTGAAGCGAGCACGCGCACCCTGCCGCTGATGCTGCTCATGTTCATTCCGATCGCCATGAACCTGCCCACCCTCTACAAGTGGGCGCGTCCGGAAGCGATCGACGACGCGATCATCCAGACCAAGGCGGCGTACCTCAACCCGGAGTTCTTCTACATCCGCATCGGGATCTACTTCGCCATCTGGATGGGACTCGCGTTCATCCTCAGCAAGTGGTCGAAAGACCAGGACGAGATGGCGCCGCAGCCGCCGGGGCCGCTCGATCGCCGCTTCCGTGTCCTGTCGGGCCCGGGGATGATCCTGCACGTGCTGGCGATCACGTTCATGAGTGTGGACTGGGTCATGTCGCTGGACCCGCACTTCTATTCGACGATTTTTGGTGTGTTGATCCTCGGTGGCCAGGGGCTGTCGACGCTCGCCTTCACCATCCTGGTCCTGCAGGGGCTGTCGAACTCGAGACCCATCTCTGCGGTCGCCGACGCCGAACGTTTCCATGACTACGGCAAGCTGATGCTGGCGTTTGTCATGTTGTGGGCCTACTTCAACGTGTCGCAGTTGCTGATCATCTGGTCGGCGAACCTGCCCGAAGAAATTCCGTGGTACATCGAACGGCTGCAGGGACACTGGGCCCCGTGGGCGGTGGTGGTGCTGGTCGGCCATTTTGTGCTGCCGTTCATGCTCCTGTTGTCCCGTGACCTCAAGCGGCACGGCCGCGTGTTGTCCCGTGTCGCCTTCCTCGTGCTGGTGATGCGCGTCATCGACTTCGTGTGGACGATTGGCCCGGTCTTCCGTCACGACTACACACTTCACTGGATGGATTTTGCGATGGTCGTCGCGTTTGCGGCGCCGTGGCTCTTCCTGTTCTATCGCAACCTCGGCAGCCGGTCGCTTGTGCCGGCCAACGACCCGTA
>CAYRGW010000018.1:0-55151 GCA_964423815.1 uncultured Solibacteraceae bacterium
CGTGATGCCCGGCGATGCGCTGCCGCTCGCGCCAGCCGGCAACCCGACAGCGACACCGCCGGCGACGCCGCCCGCCACGCCACCAGCCACGCCGCCCACGGGTGGACGGACGAGTGGAGGCGGTCAGTAGTCCAGGGTCCGACAGGGTCCAGGGTCCAAGGTTCGACGGGGCTTGCCCCGCCGGAGCCTTGGCGAAGGCGGGGAGCGCTTACGCGCTCCCCTTTTTTTATGTACGGGGTGATTAACGCCGTCTGAAGGATGTGGACGTGCTGCCGGCGGGACGACCTGCGACGGCAATGTCGGCGCGAAGGCTGTAGAGCCCGGGCGCAAGTGCGTTCAGATCGAAAGACGCATCAGCCCTGAGCACGCCACCGCCCGCCGCGAGGTTCGCGTTCTGGGTGGCCAGGGGCCGATCGGCACTGTCGAGCAGGACAAAGCGCACGGCGATCTCGGGCGCGGGCGCGGCCGACGGCGGATACAACTCAATCATGGCGGTGATCGCTCCGGCGTCACGCGGCAGTTCATCGAGGACCTGCAGGTGCATCCGCCCATCGGCATCACGGGTCCACGTGAGGACATCGCTGGCCTCCAAGCCGGCAAAAGTTTTCAGCGAGGCGTTGATCGGCAGGGAGACCGCACCGACGTTGCCGCGGGAATCCGCCACGGCAACACGCATCTGGTAACTGCCCTGCGCCACTGGAAAAGCGAACGTGAGACTGTAGTCGGCCCCGCCGCTCGGCGCCGGCACGCTACGTTTGCTGCTCCTGAGAGCGCCCGTGCCATCGAGCAACCCAACGACCGTCGTCAACGGACCGGGGATACCTCCGGGAATCGACACCGCCGCGCCGATCTCCACCTGCCCAGGCGCCGCGCCGCGCCGGACGATGGCACCAAGCGTCATGGGAACTCCGGAGAGCGTGTCCCCACGGGTGACGGCCGTGAGAACACGTTGTTCCGGCGCAGCAGGGACGTCGGGCTCAGGCGCCTCGGCGTAGCGGGTGGCCAGCGCTGACGCGCCGGGGCGCTTGACCGTTGCGGCAATGGTCAGGTCCTGCCCCGGCTTCATATCCCTCGGCAACGACACGCCGAGTCGGTACACGGCTGACGCGGACGCCGTCACGCGGTCGAAGAAGCGTTGGGGCTGGCCAATCACCCGATAAAACTGCCCGCCGGCCATGTCGGTGAGCGTCTGCGCGCCCCCAAGCAACAGGCGATCGTCCTCACGTCGCGACCGCGCACGGCCGGGGTTGACCGGACCGGAGGAGCCGCCCTGACTCTCCACGCTGCTCCCGGAATCCCGGAGGTCGATATCCCCCTCCTCAACCATCGTGCTGACCTGCACTCCCGCCACACCCATCGTGCGTGCGACCGCCGCGATGCCGCTGATATCCCTCGTGACCGGCACGCCGTTCGAGAGAAAGACGACGTGTTTGATGCCGGTGGCCTGGCGCAGCGACGTGACGATGGATTCCAGCGATTGGAGTTGTTGCTCACGGATGGATCGGATCTGCTGCACGATGCGGGACGCCCGAACCGGGACGTCGTCGGCGCACGAGTTGGTCGCCCGAAGCCTATCCGCGCTGAGGGCACCCATCTGCGCGGCGACCCTCGGGTCAAAACACTCCCGCAGCATCACCTCCCGGGCCTTGCCGGTGCTCCCGTTCTCTGCAATCTCAAGCGCCTCGCCAATGCTGACGACCGGAGGAAGGCTCAGGTCAGCGGGATTGCTGAACACGCCGACGGCGTGCTTGAGCGCGTCGAGCACCGCGCGGCGATCCAACGTCGGACTGATCGAGCGGCTGCCGCTCGTCAGCGCGAATCCCACAAAATCCGAAGGAGGCAGGCTGGATACGAACGACTCTGCCGACACAAACAGTGGCTTTCCCCGGCCGGGCTCGAACGACAGGTCGTCAACCACGATCACAAACACCCGTCCGCGCTCAGGCAGCGCGGCGTTGACGGCGGTTCGCCGGGACGACACGCCGACCGGTGCAGTCGCCGTGGGCGGCAGCGGTGCCCTGGGCCCACTGCCTTCGACCTCCAGGTACGCCAGCGCCTGGACGGGCCGAACCGTGCCGTTCACCTTGATTTCAAACTCCCCGGGCTCAAGTCCCGCGACAGGTTTCCCATCCCGATCGAGGACGGTGACATCCAGCGTGAGTAACGTTGTCTTGGTGCTGAAGACAGGCGCGCTCTGCTGAGATTGCGCGGCTTGCGCGCAGGGATGATCGACCGCCAAGGCGCCGAGCAGCGCGAGGAGCAATATTGGTCGCATGGTGTGCCGGCATTCTGCTGCAAGGGGGGGGGCGATGCAAATGAGGCCGCTTAAGTTCGGCGCACTGCGCCGTAGCTCAAGACGCCCACAAACGCCACGGTCGCAAACGCGGCTCCGGTAAGGAACGTCGCGGACGGCCCGAATCGACTCCATAGGGCACCCGCGATCACACTCGCCAACAGAAGGGCGCCTCCGGTGGTCAGATGGAAAACTCCGAAGGCGGTGCCCCGAAGCCTGGGCGTGGCCGCGTCGGCCACCAGCTTCGAAAAGAGCCCCTGGGTGAGCGCCATGTGCAGGCCCCAGCAGGCGGTGCCAACAACAACGGGCGTCGTCGTCTCCGCAGTGGCCAGCAGGAGGTCGGACACCACCAACACGGCGAGGCCCAGCAGCAAGAGCGCGCGGCCACCGACGCGATCCGCCACCAGACCCGCAGGGTATGCGCCGAGCGCGTAGGCCAGACTCATCACGGCCATCACGATCGGCACCTGCCCGATGGGCAGCCCGACATCCTGCGCGCGAAGAACGAGAAACGCTTCGCTGAAGCGCGCGAGCGTGAAGACGACACCAACCAGGACCACCAGCCAGTAACGGGCCGGCAACGTTCGGACATCGCTCAGCGAGACCGGAACATGGGCCGCGGCCGGGCCGGCCGCACTCTCCGGCTCGCGCACGGCGACGACCAGCAGCGCGACGGCCAGGACGGCCGGGATGACGGCGAACCACAGCACCGCTCGAATGTCGTTCGCCAGCCACCACATGAGCAGCACGGCCAGGCCGGGCCCGACCACGGCACCGATGGAATCGAGGGCCTGACGCAGACCAAACGCCGCGCCGCGGAGGTGGGGTGGCGTGATGTCCGCGATCAAGGCGTCCCGCGGGGCACCTCGGATGCCCTTGCCAATCCGGTCCACAAATCGGGCGGCAAACACCCAGCCCACGGCCGATGCCAGCGGGAATGCCGGCTTTGATAACGCGCCGAGCCCATATCCGAGCACCACGAGGGGCTTCCGGCGCCGCCAACGATCGCTGAGCGTGCCTGAAAAAACTTTGGCGACCGACGCCGTCGCCTCGGCCAGGCCTTCGAGCAGCCCCACGGTCACCATGCTCGCGCCGAGCACCGACACCATGAAGATGGGCAGCAGGCTGTGAACCAGCTCCGACGATGCGTCCATGAGGAGGGAAACGAAGCCGAGCGCCCAGATACTGGACGGAATCGGGATGCGAACCGACGAACGGTTGCCTTCCAGATCTCGCATGCGTCCAACTTTGCCATATACTTGGTGGCTGACCCCACGCGGAAGTGGCGGAATTGGCAGACGCACCAGCTTGAGGGGCTTTTTTCAGCCCCATCTTATTGATCCTGATAAATAACTCAATCTAAAGTACTTATCGACCAAATAGACGGTCGACATTACGACCTGTTGTCAAGCCTGTTGTCAAACGGCCGCCCGAAATTCCGTGCCGAAGAAGGCAACGCGTCACCCTCACCCGATCCGCCCCTGCGCGATCATTGACGCACCAAGGATGGCGAGAATCACGGCAACGATCCGACGGAACGTGCGTTCGGGAATACGCCCAAGCATCCCCGTGCCGAACACAGTGCCAATGACGACGCCCGCGGTTGCGATGGTGATCAGTGGCCACTGGGCCTGAACCTCGGGCCCCACGGTCCACAAATAGACGGGCATCCGGGCGGCATCAACAATGAGGCCCGTCGCGGTCGCGGTCGCCACAAAGGCGCGTTTCGGAAGATCGAAGCCAAGAAGCGCGGCCGACCGAATGCCACCCTGGTTGCCCACCAGGCCGCCGAGCAACCCTGACAACAAGCCCGCGATCCATGCCACGGGTCCGTGAAACTGCAAACGTCTCGCGAGACCGGTGAATTCGCTCGCAGCCACAAACAGCAGCAACGCGCCGAACACGAGGCTCAACGCCGGGGCATTGGCCCAGCCGTGCAGCAGCGCTCCGGTCAGTCCACCGGCCGCACTGGCGAGACCGAAGCGCCACAAGACCGACACATTGATCGCGTCGCGAAGCGTCCAGAAGCGAATCGCCGTCCCAATGATGTGGGGCACCGAGACGGCGGCGACGGCGACTTTGGTCCCGAGCGTCATGCCAAGCGTCGGCGTCAAGAGGCTGCCGATGCCGAAACCCGTAACCGAGGCGACCGCAGCAGAGATCACGCCAACTGTGAAGACGAACACACTGTACAGAGGGTCCAGGCTCATCGTCGCGTGCTCCCCTTTTCGGCCGGAGCCGAGAGACGCGCATCAACCGACCACGGCCCTGCGCCGACAATCAGGAGAAATAATGAACCGAGCAACATCGACCAATCGGTTCGCGACTCGTGCGCGGCGACCCAGAATCCCCGTTCGAGCAGGATCGGCAGTTTTGTCGACAGGAGGGCGACACACATGATCGTCGCCAGCAGCACGGCCGCCACACGGGTGCCGGCGCCGAGAATGACAGCCACACCCGCCACGATCTCGATGCCGCCGACCATGGGGCCCAGCAGCTCGGGCATCGGCAGGCCGATCTTGACGAATCGGCCTGCGCCAAGCTGATCGGCAAACAGGAATTTCTGAATGCCCTCGGACACAAAGACCGCCCCGACCATCAGGCGAATCAACAGGGTGGGCCAGGGCGCAGTCGTGGACAGGAGTCGAGTCAACATGTCGCCCACTGTAGTCGACCACCGACTAGAGCGCAACGATCTCTTAGTGGACGCGCACAAAGCGCGAATATTGAAAAGACTGCGTCCCGCCGGATGGAGTCTTGTGGCGATGGGTCTCGGATGCGACCAGACGAAATCCGTCACCCAGCTCGGCGGCGAGTGTCTCGGGCGAATACCTCGCGACGGGCAACCCGCTGCAGCGCTCGGGACCATCGAGGGCAAACGTCGCGATGACGACGGCGCCGCCGGGCTTCAGCGTCTCTCGCAGATGACGCTGATACGTCGCGCGGTCGGCTGACTCCGTCAGGAAGTGGAAGACCGCGCGGTCGTGCCAGATGTCCATCGGCTTGAGCGACCAGTCGGCGGTGACGTCCGACGCGATCCAGGTCGGAACGCCGGCCTGTGCGCCGAGCCGGGTTCGGGCTCGGTGAAGAGCCGCTGCTGACACGTCGAGCACGGCCAGGCAATGCACGCCCCGCTCGATGAGACTGTCGACCAGTCGCGAATCACCGCCCCCGACGTCCAGGACACACGTATCAGACGACAGACCTGCTGCCTCCATCAGCCGCAGCGACACCTCCGGGACACTCTCAAACCAGCTCACGTCCCGCTCGCCTTTTGTGGTGTACACGCCCTGCCAGTGTTCGTATCGATCCATGATGGCAATGCTACGCTAACGGCGTGCTGATGCATCGGAGTCGTGGATGGCTGAGCTGAATCAAAAAGCGATTGACCGGGAGATCCTGCTCGGGTTCTGGAAGGTTCACATCCTGCACCATGCGGCCGAGCAACCCGTCGTAGGGCAATGGATGCTGGCAGAACTGCGCCACCACGGCTACGACATCAGTCCAGGCACGCTGTATCCGCTGCTGAAGCGGATGGAACGCAACGGGTGGCTCAAGTGCCGGACGGCCAAAGGCGCCGGGCCGCGCTCGCCTCGGTACTACCGTCTGACGCCACAGGGAGCGAGGGTCCTCAAAGTCGTCAGAGCCATGGTCGACGAGCTGCACAAGGAAATCTCGGCTCATCGGTAACTGTAGACGGTTTACGACTATTGTAGGATGATCTTCGGCGTTCTCGACATTCTGGAGGTCTCATGATCAGTAGAACAATGCGGGCGTTGGCCGGAGCCGCCCTGGTTCTGACCTGGCTTTCAACGGCGGGCCATGCGTCGCAAGGTGCACAGGCTCTCACCTTTATCGCGGATCTCCAGGGCCGGTTCGTCGCACCTGCGGCCGTCGAGTCCAGCGCGGTGGGCAAAGCGACTGGTGTCCTCGTGGGGAATCGCTTCACCGTGCATGGCAGTTTCAGTGGACTCAGCAGTCCACTCCGCGACCTGACGACGAAGCCGGATGATCCCGGTATACATCTCCATCGCGGCGCGCCCGGTGAAACAACCCCTTACTTTAAGGGCCTTCAGGTGCGACTCAATCCCGATGGTCGAAGCGGCGTCTTCTTCGGGACCGCCACACTCGACAGTGCACAACTCGATCTCCTGCTGGCGAGTCGGACGTACGTGGACATCCATACAGTTCAGCACGGCCCGGGCGAAGTTAGAGATCAGTGGCGCCCTCTTGATCCGGACGCCGCCTCGGCGTGGCATTCGTCGTTGCGCGCGCAAGGACATGGTGCCGCCCTGCCCGTGACGCCCGAGTTATGCCACAAGTAGCCCACGGAGGACTATCTAGGAATGTCGGCCGTGCATGAACTCGCAACCGCTGCGAGTCTCGCCGGTTCGGCACCGGCGGTAATCCTGTACACGCTCATCTTCAGCGCGCTCCTTGCCAAAAAACGGGAATGGGCGTCGCTCCTCGCTGTCGGCGCATCAGTTGGCGTCGCCGGTGTTGTCACATGGGGCCTGAAGGCACTGGTCGCACGCCAGCGCCCGGATGGTGCGATCGTTGACTCGTGGGACTCGCCGTGGGGTTTTCCCAGCGGACACATGGCAATGACGGTGGCCTTTACCGGGATCGGGCTCTACGTCATGTGGTGCTCCGCACGCGGCGTGCGGTATCGGGAGACCGGCACTGCGTTGGGGTTCGCGTACGTTGCTACGGTCTGCGCAAGTCGGCTGATTCTCGGGGCGCACGACGCTCTCGATCTTGTAGGTGGTGGCGCTGTAGGGGCGGTTGCGGTCGCCAGTGGCGTGGGATTGATGCGGTTCGCGAAGCCACTGTTGCCGACATCCAGGGACGCCCACGGCAGGGTTGATAAGGAGTAGTCGATGCGCGATTCGGACGATCTCGGTTCCAGCCCCGCCACGGGGCCTCATCTCGACGACATTCTGCAGCAACTCGTCAGCCGGCGGCGCTTCATCGCCGGTACGCTGACGGCGGCCGCGACCGGCTTTCTCTCCAGGTCGCCGTTGGCGTTCGACAATGAGGCCGCGTGGATGGGTGGCGATCAGGCAGCCGCGGTGCGGTTGACGTTTGATGACGTGCCGCCGTCGAGTGCCGACACACTTGTCGTGCCGAAGGGCTACACATGGGCACCGCTGGCCCCTTGGGGTTCGCCGTTGTTGCCGGGTGCGCCGCCATTTGCCGAGGACGCATCGAACACCGCGGCCGACCAGGCGCGGCAAGTCGGATTCAACCACGACGGCATGTTCTATTTCCCGCTCGCACCGAACGGAAACAGTCACGGCCTGCTCGTGCTCAATCACGAATACACCGACGCCAGTCAGATCTATACCGCCACCCAAGGTCGCGACATTTCGCCCGACGCAGACGGGCGCGCCAAGGTCGCCAAGGCGCTGGCCGCGCACGGTGTGAGCGTGATCGCGATTCGCCGCAACGCCGACGGCACATGGGACGTTGATCAGGGCGACCGCAGGAATCGGCGCATAACGGGCACCACGCCGATGACGTTTGCTGGACCGGTTCGGGCCGAGCATCCGCTCCTCCGCTCGTCCGTCACACCAGATCCCGTCGGCACACTGAACAACTGCGCCTACGGAGTTACACCGTGGGGCACGTACTTGACCTGCGAGGAGAATTTCAATGGCTACTTCGGCACCGACGACGAGGCGTGGACCAAGACCCGGACGCCTCTCCAGGCGCGGTATGGCTTAACGGCGGTTGGGTTCAGGTACGACTGGCACAAAGCCGATCCCCGTTTCGATCTTGCGCGGAATCCCAATGAAGTGCACCGCTTCGGGTGGGTGGTCGAAATCGACCCGTTCGATCCGGCTGGCGCCCCGGTCAAACGCACGGCCCTCGGGCGCGTCAAGCACGAGTGTGCGACTTGCACTGAAAGCCGGGGGCGCGTGGTCGTCTATTCGGGTGACGATGAGAATGGCGACTACGTGTACAAGTTTGTCGGCAGCGCACCGTGGCGCGAGCAACGCGCGGCGGGGCTCAGTCCACTGGACCACGGCACGCTCTACGTCGGACGCTTCCAGTCCAAGGGGACTGGCGAGTGGCTGCCGCTCGTGCACGGCACAGGACCGCTCACCTCGGAAAATGGCTGGGCCGACCAAGCCGATGTGTTGATTCGGACGCGCATGGCCGCAGACGCGCTGGGGGCAACGCGGCTCCACCGGCCCGAGTGGGTGACGGTGCATCCGCAGACCGGAGAGGTGTTCATGACGCTCACCAACGGATCCGGCAATGCGTCACCGGCCAACAGCGGACGAGATCCGAATCCGTATGGGCACATCCTGCGCTGGACCGAGTCGGACCAGAACGACACGGCCTTTCAGTGGGACGTATTCATGCTCGCCGGCGATCCGGCCTACGACGCGAATGTCCCAGAGAAACAGCCGCTGTTCGGGTCTCCAGACGGGATTTGGTTCGATCCCGACGGCATCCTCTGGATCCAGACCGACGTGTCCAACTCGGCGCAAAACCGTGGGGACCGTGGCCACGAACGGATTGGGAACAACGCTATGCTGGCAGCCGATCCGCGCACCGGCCAAGTGAAGCGATTTCTGACGGGTCCTCGCGGCTGCGAAATCAGCGGTGTGGTCATGACACCCGATTGTCGGACGATGTTCGTCAACGTGCAGCATCCTGGCGAGTCGACGGTGCGGTGGGACGTCGAGTTCGGCGTGCCGAGCCCGGCGCGACCATCAACCGTCAGTTCCTGGCCATTCGGTGGCCGTCCCCGTGCGTCGACAGTTGTCATTCGGCGCGTAGATGGTGGTCGTATTGGCACATAGCCGTTCCGTGCCCTTGTAATCCTCAAGGGTCCACTGACGGTCGAAATTTGGTCGTCCGCCGCAACCGCGCGAACGCTGATTGTTGTCAACTGTTGTCAACCTAATTTGAGGGTGGAATCCTTTCAGACCTGGTGAGAACAGAGGCAATAAAGCAGATGTACCAGCCCTTCGGACTTGCCAACTGGCAACGCGCGATGCTCGCAGTCGACTCAACGCAACTCTCGCCGTTCGGTTTTGCCGGAACTTGCCATATACTTGGTGGCTCAGCCTCTGCTTGAGGACGCCACCTTGTGGTTCGCAAGCAGCAGACCCCACGCGGAAGTGGCGGAATTGGCAGACGCACCAGCTTGAGGGGCTTTTATAGCCCCTTTTTTGTTTATAGCTTCAAATCACTGATTAAAAGGGACTTAAGTCAGTTTTTGCGAGACCGCTTTAGGCCTTGTTGTCAAGCATGTTGTCAAGTTGCGGCCAGATTCCCTGCCTTTCCCCGTGCTCAGGTCGTCATCGTTTTGTCTGGCGCAAGCAAGGTCTGACTCCTCGCCCGTTTCCGCTTAAACGCCCTTCCCGGCCACGCTGATTTGGCGCGACTGCGGGTCGAAGAAATGGAGCGACGACAGTCTTGCCCATTCATCAGTCGGGTTGTGGCCCAGCCGCACGCCGTAGGTCATCTCGTTGAAGAACGTGGCGATGCCGATGAGTTCTCGCCGATCCGGCTGCCACTCAAGGCCCAACCCGTGCGTCCGTGAGGTTGTGGCATCCGTCCCGACGAGCACCGAAAGGCGCTGCACGCTCACCAGCTCGGCCCCGTTGCCTTCAGCATTGCGAATGAAGCGACGGATGACGTCAAACTCCCTTCGTCGCGCGAATGCAGCGCCCATGACCTTCGCCATGTAGTTGAAACAGATTTTCGCCGCAGCTCTTCGGTGAACATCGGTGATATTAAACGTGTGAACGACACTGAACCGCTCGCCGTCCGGAGACATCGGCTGGTTCATGAGGGCGTATTGCTCCGCGAAGTCGATGCTGAGTGCCTGGAGTTTTTCTTTCAGCCGCGCCAGCTCTCCGTTGGCATCGATGCCGAGGATTTTGATCTCGACGCGTGGCCCCGAGAACTTCGCAACGGCCTCACGCGTGAGGTCGCGTTCCAGCACGTACTCCCACTCTCCGCCCTCGTTGCGAAAGCCTACTTGAGGCGTCGGCGTCGGGACGATGCTGTTACCACTCGCGCGCATGCGGACGTATGCGCCTTCCAGCGGCCCTGGCGCTTCAAGTGAAAAGGTCACGCTGCGGTTCCGGAAGTCCTCGATGGTCTCCGCAGGCTTGACGCCCGCCGTTACCCGCAGCACTCCCTCGGCGCTGTCTCGACCGAGCGTCAAGTCGAGGGTCTGGCTGAAGTTCTTGTTGCAGGCGTCACAGACGCAGTCGAGCGTCCAGTTCTGCTCGAACAAGCCGATGGCCTTAGAAACGACATGCTCGACGCCCGCCGGGGGCGTCGTCGAAAAACAATAGATGCAGCCGGTGCGCTCGTTCATCCGCCACCCCAACGTTTTGATAGCCCTGACTCACCTCGCGCTCGCTTCTGATGAACCCTGTCCGGACTGCTACGATTAGCATGCTCGCATGATCAGGACAACCTCGACGGCAGACGCCAGCGTCCTGAGCGAACAGCGGAACAGATTGCGCCTTGATGCCGGCACCGCCAGTAGCAGGACCGGAGGGCTGGCCCACAACCTGGACCTTGAGAACCGGGGCTTGGCCGATTCTCCGAACGCTGGACGAGTTGCGCCGGTCGTGTTACCGTCCGCCCCGATGGCAGCTCCGCACATCGGCTTCTGTCCGTATCTCTCGACGAATTCCGTCGTTTCCTTTGCAGATTGGGAACTCGGCCCACTGTCGGCGTTCACCGCTCGCTGGCAAGATCGAGCACTTCAGGAAAAGGCCGAACACTTTCTAAGCACGTTCACAGATGCGCACGGCGGCGAAATCAAGAATCCCAGCCTGCTGTGTCGACAGGGTCAGCAGATCGACGGCACCCTGCCACAGGATACTGAAATTGAGGCGCTACAGCAGCTATCGGATTCGCAGTCCTCGACCTGAACGTCCCTCCGCACGACAACAATTGGGCCGAGCACACGCGGACCACCGACAACGTTGAGCTGTTCTTCTGGCCTATCAACGTTGACAGCAACCACGTTGTGGTGACGCGCGGCTTGATGGTCCGGGAGTTGGGAGCCTTCAACAACAAGGAGGGCCAGTATGCGATTCGCCCTCCGCTTGACTTGCGCATGCCGATGCTTGCACCGTGGCCACCGCAAACCGACTGCCTTGAAGCCATCTACCGTACGGTCCTCCTCTCGTTGCAGCAGCCCGGCGCTAACAGGATCGCGGACCAGATCCGCGTCGCAGTGAGTTGGTTCCTGAAAGCCTGGAGAAACACGGCGACGTTGCACTTCTCCGAGCGCATCGTCTTCCTGAAGACGGCGTTTGAAGCGCTCCTCGACGCAAGCGCAGGTTACGACGGTAGCAAACGTCTGCGACTGTTGTTTGAGGCGCTGAACATTGGTCATGCGGCGCACGGAGAGGCGGAGGGCCTAGTGTGGTCGCCAGATGAACAGCCGGTTCACACCCACTCGTACCAAGACGGTGGCCAAACCCGAACAGCGCAAGTCACCGACCTCCAGCAGTGGTTCCTTGCCTTCGCTAAGGCACGTAACGCCGTCATCCACGATGGAGAGTTGAACCAGCTTTCATTCGTCTCAACGAATCCCACTTACGACGGGCCATTCATCTGGACCGCTGAGCGGCTGTTGAGGGTTGCTGTAAAGGTGAAGCTGGGTGAGGCCGGATTTCCCGGCGTGTGGCATTCCAGCGGCTGGAGGAGCATTAGAGCCGCGTGCGCTGAGTTAGAGCGCCTGCATCCTGCCGTGCCACCTGTCAGGTAGGCATACGGACGGATGTGCCGCGATGCCCCTTTACGAAAGGCCGCAGGCGCGGTCTTCTCGATGGCAGGGACAACGGTACGGCTCTCCACGCGGCTGCGGTCGAGTTGAGGAAAGCGCGTGGGCGTTTGAAAGGATGGATCATTGGAGGCGGCCCGATGCCACCGTCAGAAGGAGGGGACTATTGCCGACGCTCGATGACGTCTACCGGAAATTCGGCGAGGTTGCCGAAGCAGCCCAGTTGCTCGAAACAGAGGTCGGGAACTTCCTCCTGATAGCAAGGGGGGACGAGCAGAATCTGTTCACGGCCCCCAGCCCCTCAGAGGCGGCGGACATTCTCAAACAAATCGAGCGCAGCACCCTCGGCGCGTTGCTGAAGCAGGTCTCGCCGCTGGACGAATTCAAGCGTATCGAAGAACTTCTGGCGGGAGCACTCGCTGAGCGCAACCGTCTCTCGCACACCTTCTACCGACAGCACAACTTTAGGCGAAATTCCGACGAGGGCCGGGCGCTGATGCTGGCCGACCTCGAAGAAGTGCACGTCCGAATATTGGACGCGTTCGTTGCCGTGCACAAGGTCAACGGCATCGATCTGTCCGCGATGGCGGAAGCTCCGCTGCCGACGAAACACGTGCCGATATGACCGACCAGGGAGGGGAGCGCGACATCGACCTCGTTCGTGAGGTCTACGCACACTTCGGGCTGGCGTACTACCAGACGGAAGTGCTTCACCGGGCGCTGAGCAGCATCTACGCCGTCGTGCCGTTCGACACCGCAGCAGGGATTACCGGACCTCGGGTCGAGGAGCGGATGGCGCAGGCGTTCGGGCTTACGCTCGGCCAACTCGTCGCAGCCATCGACCCCTGGTTGAACGATGAATTGAGGACCATCCTCGGCGATGCCGTCGAGCGCCGCAATTTCCTGGCCCATCAATTCTGGTACGACCGCGCGCACCTCTTTTTCACGGACGTCGGCTTGACGGATGTGCTCTCGGAGCTCTTGGAGCATATCTCAGTGTTCGAACGCGCCGAGCGCGATGTCGAGGAGCGCTTTCAAGAACAGCGCGCCGCGTTGGGCCTCGCAGACCCGGAACGGCTGGCCGCGTCGATGGCGGATGTCATTGCTGGGCGCGACACGCAGCCATTCGTGAAACAGCGCCCGCTTCGAAAGCAGGAAACGCTCGCTCACGTGTGGGATGTGGGTATGTCTGGCGCCTCAACTCTGATATTCGAGCTTGACGACGGAACGCTCTGGCAGCTCTGCGACGTTGGCCTTGGCTGGACGCGGTTTCGTTCGCGCGGTACAGACTGGACCGCAAACGAGAAAGTCACGCCCTATCTGCCCAGCCGCATCAACCCGCGCCCTGGAGCGCCAGGTGCGTGGTCGTACGAGCTTTCGCTAAAGGAGAATACAGCGTTCGTCGTTCGCCTGAGCGAGAAAACGCCAAAGGCGTTTGCATGGACGGTTCGGAGTCGCAGGAAGAAGCCGGCCAAGCCTTCGCCGGCGGGAACGTAACCATCTCGCGCAGTTCAAGCCCCACAGTGGCAGACGACTGCTTGAAGTTCAGTGCGCGGCCTGCCATCAGCCTTCGGTCGGGGAAGCAGGCGGCGGCTCGACTGCCCCGGGCGCTGATTCGTTTACCGTCCGGATCAAATCCTGTTCGAGCAACTCATAGGACTTGAGGTGCCCGCGCTTCGACGCCGACGTTGGGTAGTCGAAGATATCGATGACCAACACGAAGATCGTCTTGTTGTTGTGGGTGAAGTACGGAATAGAGCCTTCCTGATCGCGCGCGTTGACGGAGAGATCTTCCGCGCACGTCTTGAAGATGACCATGTAGCCGAAGGGATCGTTGTAGTCCTTGGCGTATTGGTATATCTGGTTGAAGCCAGAGCACAGATAGGCGATGCCTTTGCTGCGGGCCGGATCAAAGATTTTCACGTCCGCGATGAGCCGATCAGCACCCTGCTGCGCCGAGATCAAGTCAGCCTCTCCAGATATCGACGTCGGCTCAATCGAGAACTCGACGCCTTGATCGTGCAAATAGGCGTAGAGATCCTGCGCCAGCCACTTCTCGCCGCGCTGCGTGTCCGCCTCAAAGCGCTTGCGCAGGTCGTCGCGCCTAAACCACTCGACGTGATGTTTGTATTTCAGCAATAGCCCCAAGACCGTGCGACGGTCATCTATCTGCTCGTCGATATAGTCAAACAGTGGCTCTACGAACATCTCCGCAAATGTCTGTGCGCCCTCGGCGTATTTCGACGTATGGCCAAAATGCGTTCCTATATGGAGCTCGGGGTCGCCCTCAGCGGCGACGGTGCGTTTCAATAGAGCGTAGGCGAGGGCGACTTGCTCGATCTCGGTCTCGCCCGAAATAAGACTCGCATTCATGAGCTGTTCACTGTCCGCCTCTGCGGACGGCACGCGCCGTTCAAGATCATCAAGAATTCCGCGAACGACAGGGTTCTCGCGCAGGAACAGCATCGTCTGCACAATGACGCTGTGGAAGAGCTGAAAGTCCGCGGTTCTGACCCGCTTCAGGCGTTTCTGGAGTTTGTATCGAAGCGTCTGAAGGACATTTGTATCCATACTTATCCACCCAACCTCTTGAACGTTGCCATGAGATCGTCCATCGCTGTATTGATTCGTCGTTCCGCCATGCGAAACGATCCCATGTGATCCTCAAGTCGCACGTTCGCCTTGCAGCCGCCACACACGATCACGTCGCAGACCCTGACTTGGCGCAGAAAGATTCCAGCCGGGTAATGGCAGCGTGGGCATTCAATGTCGATCCGACGCTGGTCTAGGTCAATCATCTGTAGGGTCGTATCAGATCATATCTGGAAGAACGCAGACAGCCGTGGAGGATAGACCGGCGGGGCGATGCCTATCCGGCAAGCGCAATTACCCTGGGTACTTAAATGCCTGACTAGAGGCAGGGCTTCGTCATGTTTCTTGCTCAAGAACTTGACAAGTTGTAACCACCTGGTGGCGCCTGACCTGTTGGTCTTCGATGTTTGGGACGCCAAGTCCCGTGCACTAAAGGATCAAGGGATACGGCTCGTCCTTGATTTCACCGAGGTCGATTCCTGCGCGGTCGAGAGCAAGACGTGGTGGCGGCGCGACAAGGTAGTCGCCCCACGCCCTACGCTACCTCATCCGAGATTGACAGACGAACGGCTTCAGTTCGCAGGCAGCGTCAGATGTAAGACTCAAAGGACAGGCGAGGTCCGGCCAGCCATCTGTATCAAGTTCTGCTGCCAGACAACTTGACACAGAAGTCGGCTGAAAGCCCTCAATCTGCCGGCTCTGGTGGTCTGGCCTTATATGTGCCCGAGGCCACCGGGTCAATCCGATCTGCCTGCGCCAATGCCCATGAGGTCCAAGATCGAAGTTGATCCGCCGTCATGGGATCGGGATCGGTGGCGTTGAGCGCCGTGACGGCATCGACATAGGCGCGAATCTGGTTGGCTTGATGCAGCGCCTCCGCCTGCGCCAACAAGTGGTCCACTTGGGCTTTTTCGAACTTGGCCCGTCGTTCCAGCCGGCGCCGTTCCTCCTCGGCCACGCGCTGGCGCTCCAGTTCTTCCAATTCAGCTTTTCGTTTGATTCTCCCGGCATGTGCCGCCAGCGCGTCGTCTCGCACGGTCTTTTCCGCAAACACGAGGATGGCCGCCGCGATTTCACGAAGGTGTTTCTCAAGTCCGTCGCCGGGTTTGTCCTCCCACGACTGCCCAACCCTGGTACTCCAATAGCCCTGGATGGCAAGGCGCATCCTGTCCTTGGGTCCGCGGGCCACGAATCCATAGCCCTGGCGCTCACGCTCGATCTGCTTGGCCGCCGACAGAGAATCGACGGAGAGCGGTACACCCGTCGTGCCGACGGTGACGACGAGTGTTCGACCATGTTTGTCGTCGATATGGGGATGAGCACCGCATCGCGTCAAACATGTGAAGAGGGCGTTCAGAATCCTGAGCCTGCGCCTCTCGAAAGCATCGCTGAAAATGGGGCCATCCCAAATCGACGGATAAGCTGATTCGCGCTTCTTCTTCGCCCTGACCTCATCGGCGTCAAGCAGCTTCTGGATTTGCGAATGCCAACCACGGGGACTGCGGACTGGCAGGGGCGCCCTGGCGACCAGCGCTGCTGCACGTTGTTGAATAACCTCCAGGCCTGGCTCGAAGACCGGCGGCGGAGGGATCGGGGTCGAGAGAATCTCAGCATCGTCGGATCGACGGTTGTGCCAGTCGCGTCCAATCACGACCAGATCCTCTTGCCCGAATCCACGAGCCGGCAGACCGGGTCGCGTGACCGGCTTCCCGGCCTCCTTCTTGGCCCAATAGCCGCGGGCAGGAACCGGGATATTCGCGGCCGTGCAGATCTTCGCGAGTCCGCGATCCGACAGGGAGAATGTCTTGGCGACCGCCTGGACTGGTGCCGACCAGACGAGGTCGTAGAGCTCCTGACGCGTGAATTTATGCGGCATAGAAATCTAGTCGGCGAGATTGTCGATCGAGACGAGCGCCGCCATGAACTCCGGCGTCACAAGAGCCGTCAGCAGCATGCCCGTCTCGTGAATGGCAAAGGCGGTGAGAACGGCCAGAAAGAGTCCATTCTGCAACTCCAGAGTCATGTCGCTGATCTGCCAATAACTGTATTGGCCCAACGTCCGGCGGTGACCGTCCTCGCCGATTTCAGTCAACAAGACGTTTGCTTTGTCGTCGTCTATGACCGTGCCCATGTGAGACTCCGAATGCCGGATATCCGGATCGAGACATCGGACGATCGCGCCAAACCGCGTGGCCTTCATGAACGCTACGCGCTTCTTGTAGCCCAGATTCGAGGGCAAAGGCTTTCGTCCTTCGACGGCGCAGGCCATGTCGCTGAGGACATCAACGAAGGGCCGGAGCGTCTCGCAGTAGCGCCTGTAGGCATCGAGCAAGTGTGGAATGCCCTGTCGGCCGGGAACAGCCCCACGACTGAAGAGCATTTTGAGTAGATCGTCAACGTGGCGGCGCTGCTCGGCGGCCTGCAGCACTTGATCGTGAATATCAAATCGAACGAGTGACACGAACCTCATGCTGCGCTTGACGAAGCCCTCGTCCTGCTGCCAGAACGCATTGAGAAGCTCGTCAACCAGCCGGACGTATTCGGCCGCAACCGGATTGGTTGAACACACCTTCTTCTGACTTGCCAGTAGCGACTGTGTTTCCCGAAGTATCGCGTACTGAAGTTCGAAGTATTTTTCCTTCAGGGGCAAGTACCTCGAAGCCCCCCAATCCCTCGTTCGCAGGTACTGGATAAGCATCGCCTTCAACCCGCCATCGAGTTTCGGTCCGAACGTCGCCACGGAGTGTCGGAGGTACTCAGCCCTTTTCTGCGCATCGATCGCGTGCGTAACGAGATGTTTCGTCTCACTAATCTGTCGGCCCGTGTCGCGAAAACGACGAAGCACCCGCTCGCCTTTGGCGTCAAGGGACGGATGCATCGCAATTGCGAAATCCCAGAAGTCCTTTTCCTTGGATTGGAGCGGTCTTTCCACGCCGTCGCGACCACGCAGATGGACTTCTGTCAGCCGCACGTCGTCGGGGATGCTGATTTTGATCGGACCATCGGGGTGTTCGCGGGTGGCGGCGTCAGACAGGTATCGGAAGTTCGCCGTGCCCCCTTTGGGGGTCATTGTGATCTGAAGGCCGGTATGCGGGTCATCCTCGGCGGGGCCACCTTTGAGGATGATTTGAGAAGCCTCGAAGCCAGCCCGCAAGAGACGGCGGAGCTCCTTCAGGTCGTCTGACTGGGACGGCGAAGGCCGTTCGCCGGTTGATTGGCCTCTTGGTTGCGGTCTGGTACGGCGCGACACCTGAATCACCTCACGCTTCGTCTCTCAGTTCGTCAACGAGCCAGCGGCAAAATTCGAGGCCGTTTCTTCGGAACATCGCCAGAGTAAGGTGAACTGAAGACGCTTCGTGCCAGGGCGTCGTGATTACGCAGCAACTCGGCGACTGGTCCTTCGGCCAAACGCCGGGTCATCTGCTGCTGTTCCTGCATGCGCCGGATAGTGTCGTACATGGTGTAGGTCTCCTCCGGGTACTGTGGCAGGACGATGCGGAAACAGCAACGGACAAGGACTCGACCGTTTTTTGCTGACCGATACGTCATGTTTTTTTGCTTAAAAACTTGACATTTTCTTCATCGCCGGTCAGAGTCGGCCCATGGCCAGGGCACGACCACCAGCGGCGAAGACCCGCCAGACGGCTCGACACATCCGCGAACGCATTGAGGCGGGTGGCGAACGGTTGTGGCGGTTCGATGATTTTCCGGGGCTGCCCCCAGCGGCGGTGGCCCAGGCCCTGTCGCGCCTGACCAAACAGGGGCTCTTACAGCGAGTCAGCAAGGGCGTCTACTATCGCCCGCGGCAAACCGCGTTCGGCACGAGTACGCCAAGCCCTCGGTCGATCAGCCGCCTGGCTGAAGGGCGCAAGGGAGTCTTTCCTGCCGGTCTGGCGGCAGCCAGCCTGCTGGGCTTCACCACACAGGTCGGCAGCCGACAGGAGGTTGCCACCAGTGGTTTTCGACTGCCGCGCAAGCTGCTTGGGAGCGAGACCGTTGTCCATACGCGTCGGCCGGAGGCCTGGGAGGGACTTTCGGAGATTGACGCCGCTCTGCTTGACTTCATCCGATCGCGGGGGCGGACCAGCGAGTTGTCACCGAAGGAAACCGTGCTCAAGACACTCGCCCTGTGCGGCGAACGCGGTCGGTTCGCACGCTTGCTGCGGGTCGCCGGCAGCGAGCCGCCGCGCGCGCGCGCGATGCTCGGTGCCATTGGGCAGAGCCTGGGGCTGCGGGCGTCCACGCTCAAGCCGCTGCGGGAATCCTTGAACCCGACGTCACGCTTCGACTTTGGTGTGCTGGCGGAATTGCCCCACGCTGCGGACTGGCAGGCCAAGCCGAACGGACGTCCACGATGAAGCTGTATCAACATCCAGATTTCGGTCAGGCCATTCTCGAAACCGCCCGGCACTTCGCCGACCGCGGCCTGCGGCCGGGAGTCATCGAGAAGGACTATTACGTGACCGAAGCGCTCCGGCAAATCAACGACGACGCCGGAGCGCACGTCATCTTCAAGGGCGGCACGAGCCTGTCGAAAGGCTGGAACCTGCTCGATCGATTCTCCGAGGACATCGATCTGTTTCTCGATCCACTCAGCTTCACGCCACCGCTTGGCAGGAACGGGATCAACCGCCAAGCCAAGGCTCTCCGGGACGCCGTGGACGCGCATCCCGGGTTGACGTTCGTGCCGGAGGAGAGTCAGACGATCGGTGGCTTCGGTCGATCGGATCGATTCCGCTACACCCAGCGTTTCGGCGGCGTCGGCGAAGTGGCTGGTACAGTGCTGTTGGAGACAGGCGCGGCAAGCGGTCGACAGCCGACAGAGGCCCGTGTTCTTCGGTCGCTGCTTTCCGCGTTTCTCAGCGACACAGGACAGTCGCTCGGAGCCGAGGACGAGTCGGGCTTTTCGATGAGGCTCTTGCACTTCCGACGGACGTTCGTGGAGAAGCTCTTTGCGATCCACAGCAAGGTCGAGCTCCTGACCCGTGACGGCCGACCGCTGGGCAGCTACGCGCGGCACTATTACGACCTCTACCAACTGGCGGCGCAACCGGAGGTCATCGCGATGCTCCAGTCCCCCGAATACGCCGAGATCAAGGTGGACTACGACGAGGTAAGCCGGACGTATTTTCCAGCGAGTCACTTTCCACCACGAGGGTTGAGCTTCTCACACAGCGCGGCACTGTTTCCCCCAACAGAACTCGAACCGATCATCCGAACAGAATTCGAGGCGCAGTGCCGACTGCTTTGTTTTCTCACGCCTCCGACTTGGACCGAGGTGCGCGCTCAATTCGACGGCCTACGTGGGCTCCTGTGACCTCTGAGGGAAACGGGCACCGGCGCTTGGACACCGCCCTTGAGTTCGAAAGAGGGCGAATCGAGCACGCGTATACTCACCGCATGGAGACACCGACGATCGAGTTCCTGTCCGATGAGCGCGGTTCGGTTGGAACTGCCGGAGGGCTTGGACAAGCCGATATCGTCGTCTGGGACAATTTTTGGCCTTCGCCAGAACAACTCAGGGCAGATGCCCTCAGCCGAAGCTTTGAATTCCTTCACTCCCAGGGCGGCTTTGCGTTCCGGTCTGCCGAACCCGATGCAGCACAGGTGCGGCAAGCTCTTAATCTGATCGTACCGATCGACGCGGAGCTGGCTTCCGCGAGAGTGGAGAGTCGTTTTGTCGCGGAGACCGCGGAGGACGAGGCGCTAACGCGGCAGAAGATCTGGGTGCACTACGACGAGTGGATTCGCATTGGTCTTCTTTATCTGAGTAATACCAACGCTGTCGGAGGCACCGACTTCTTTCGGCACCGCGCTAGCGGCCATAGCTCAATCCGAGCGATATCGTCGTCCAACGAACGGGACCTCGTGCTCGGCGATTCAACGCGCAGTGAGGCGTGGGACCTGCTAGAACACGTTGAGATTCGGTTCAACCGATTGGTGTTGTTTAGGCCTCATTTCTTTCATCAGGCGACGTGCTACTTCGGGTCTTCGGTTTTCGATGCTAGGTTGAATCAGGTCTTTACTTTCCATCCGATCCAAGACGGACCTGACTAGGATTTCCTCGCGCCGGGAAATTTCCAGGCGGGTGGTCGCGGTTCGCCGATGCCGAGCAGGTCGAGGGGCCACACTTGCGAGGTCGGCCCGTGGGAGACGCCGACCAGCGACACTGGATACCGCACCCGGCCGACGCGCGGCTACTTGTTGGCGTCGACTTTCCCTGAAGCTTGGCCTATACTCCAAGGTCAATTCCAAGTCTATTGCCAAAAGGGGACCTCCATGGAGAATCGTGAAACCGCTCCCTCGACACGTGAACCTGTCGCGACTTTGCCGCCTCTGGCCGAGATCAGCTCCATGCGATACGAAGAGTTGCATCGGGTCGTCTCGAGAATTCGCTCGAACACCAACTGGACCACTCCCCAGTATTTGATGGGCTCTGGGGGCAACACAAAATACGCCGAAAAGCGGCACGTCCCGATCGTAGAGCCGAGTCGCTGAAGTCGAGAGGCTGACTGCGGGTGTCGACTCCGACTGAGCCCCTTCGCTCGCTGCTGGAGCTTGGACGGCAGCAGAGCGACCAGTACCACTACGCAAAATTTCGCATGGTGACCACTGCTCCCGCAGTGCTTGCCTCATCTGGCCGAAATTCTGATTTCCTGTTGCGGCTCTCGAATCTCCCAGCCGAGACGGTCCTTGGAATGGCTTCGACCTTCGTCTGGCTGAACATCCATAGACTCTTCCGACGAATCGCGAATGACGATGTCGGCCCTGACTTTCTACACGAAGTAGATGCCTTACTGCTGACTGCGTTTGATTGCTTTCTTCCGCTGCCGGAAACTCAGGCAGTGCACTTGGTCAATCGAACGGGGACATCCCTTGTGCTACCGTGCGCCGGTGTATCGTTCGCTGTCGGTGCAGGCGATCTCGTGGATTTGCAGAAGATCGAGTCAAAGGCGCCCGTTGCCACTGATCCAGAAACTGGCGCTGAGTTCCCGCGTGCAGCGACCGAATCAGCAATACGCGAAGGCCTCTGGGGGGGCGCGTATGTCCTCCATGCGAAGAACGAAGAGCTATTCGAGACCTTCTATCTTCACGAAATCACAGGCGCGCCGCAAAAATGCGGGGGCTACCGGGAGAGGGTTCTGGGCGCCATCGACGACATTCGGCGCGTGGACCGAAGTCTCGCAGAGACAATCATGGGAGATGTCCGGTGGTTCGTCCCAATAGGCACGACTCAAGACGAGCACTACTTTTCTTTCACCTCAGCGATGCTGAAGGACGTCTTGTTTATTTCGCTTCATCAAAGCAACGACGACCTCGTTGAGGCGATTGTCCACGAGTATCACCACGGGGCGCTCAACTACTACATGGATACGATCCGAGTCTTTGACGGTTCGGATGATGCGATCTATTACTCCCCATGGAAAACGGAGCCGCGCCCGATGTCTGGGCTATTCCATGGACTCTTTGTGTTCAGTGCGTGCCTTGAGTACTACATGCGGGCCGATACAACTGGCTCGACTGCCAGGAGCAGTTATCGCAGGGCGAGGGCTGAGGATATCTACTACAAACTCTGTGTCGCCAGTCGCCAGATTCCGCCGCAGACCCTGACCCCTGAGGGCGCAGCGATCGGCCGAGCCTGTGATTCGGTGCGAGCTTCCGCTTTAGCGCATTGGCCGTCCCTTTCGGGACCGGCGCCTCTCTACGTGAGCGAGCATGCGCTTCAGTGGCAAGAAGCAAATCCGACGTTGGCGCTGCTCGAATAGCCGACGACGAAAGGCCCTCAGTTTTGAACAGGCGGCCGCGAGTCATCAGACTCGTCAGGATCATCATGGCCGAGTTCAAAGCCCAGGGCCTGCATGCATGCCAGGCGCAGTTCGCCCATCTCCCGTTCATAGAAGGTCGTCACGGCGTCCAGCGCGTCTTCAAGGCTCCCTTCAAGCCGTCCGACCGGCCGGCCGGAATTGAGGTAGTGGGCGATCTGGTTCAGGTTTGAGCCGTGCTTGCCGGCTTCCGCCTTTAGCCGAGCCAGCTCCCCCATCAGACGAGCAATCGCCTGATCCTGAGCGCGCGGCCTGCGGACGGCCCGAGGTGGAGGCACATTAAACAGCGCGTGCCGGACCAACTCGGAAAACGAGTATCCGGCGTCAGACGCCATGCGCGAGATGGCCGCGTCCTCCTCGGGGGTGAAGCGCATGGTCCGCAGCTTCTGCCGTTTACGCGTTTCGGTACCGGACTTCTTGGCCATGCGCGTCCCTCCGCTAACTGATCGGCCGCCGTCCAGGGAGCGAGTTCCTGGTCGAGGTGCAGGGTGCGACAACCCCTGCCGCCGGGTCCAGGGGGCTGCGTGAGCCCCATGGTCGATGGGTAGTCCAGAAGGGAGAGCGACGTCTCCCTTTTGGTCAGGGTCCACGGGCGGAACGCCCTGGTCCTGGGGGATACAACGGGGGTGGGAAACACCCCCCTTGTCAAGATGGCGCGGTAATACCGCGCATATCTTGCGAGCCGTCGAAACCGGCGTAGTTCTGCTATTTCAACGGCGACACCACCACCCATCATCGCGATAAAGCGGGCTGCCCGAGTGCGAATCTAGCACGCCTCCGGACAGGTGCCAAGACGCACGCGTGTGTGTTAAAAACGGCGCCACCGCACATTTGGGATCGGCAACTGGGAGGACCGATGGCCGCCAAGGACTACAAGCTCTTCACGATGACGCTGAAGTGGTGGGCCATTTGGATCGTGGTCATCGGCGGTTGGACCGTGGCAGGCCATTACTCTCCTGCGGCTGAGAGAGCTGGAAACAGCGTCTTCAACTTCGCGGTGTCTGTTATCGCGGCGCCATCGATGGCGCTGAATCGCTGGCTCGGCCCGATCTTTGTGGGTGCTTTCCCCTTTGCGATGGCCCCTGGGGTGACCGTCGTTTGGCTGTTCTGGGTGGTCCTGCTCCGCCAACTGTGGCCAGCAGAACTCGGTTGGACCACCGGGGTCTTGAGCTTGATCTCGATTGCCGTTTCCTGGATGTTCTGGACGACGGTCATCCCGCGGTCGTTGCGTTTCCTTGGAATGTGGAGCCCCTTCTGGCGACGCAATTCCGATGGGCGGCGGTGGATGCTACGCGGCTGGATCAGGTTCGCGGAGACCGTCGAGATAGTCCGCAAGTTCGGCCGCAGCCCGACAGCCAGGTGGGCCTCGTTGCCAGAAGTCCTGTCCAACAGGTTCTTGGCGGGCGACATTTTCCTTGGTCGCCCAAAGTTGCCGATTGGGGGCATGTTGCGTCCGATTGGCATGCCCACCGAAAAGCACATCGTTACGATTGCGGGGACGGGCTCGGGGAAGTCGACAGCCGGGCTAATACCTAACCTTGTCATTCATGAAGGGTCGCTCCTCTGCATTGACCCCAAAGGAGAGCTGGCGACGATTACCGCCCGACGTCGTGGCGCGGGCGGCAGAGGCGTCAGAGGCATGCGGCAGGCGGTACATGTCGTCGATCCTTTCCGGATCGTGCCAGGGTGGACAAGTTCTGCGTACAACGTGTTTGACGAAATGCGTCGCGTCGCCGCCCACGACGCAGACCGTCCGGTCAGCTATGCCGGGAAGATCGCAGAGGCCCTGGTGCCGGCCGGCAATCAGGCAGACCCGTACTGGGACCGTGCCGCCAAGACGCTAATCCGCGGGCTGATCCTCTACATTTTCGTACACGAACCGGAAGAGTCTCGAAACCTGATCCGACTGCGCGAACTGTTGATGGAGGGCCTCTCAGAAACAGGTCTGCCGAGTCGACAACGCCGCCCCGGCAGGAACAACGCGTCGGCCTTTGACCGCCTTCTCGATGAGATGATCAGCCGGCGGGACGGGCCGTACGGTCGAACCATCGCTGCAACGGCGAGTTCGATTCGGCAAATGGGCGATGGTCAGCGCGGCAGCGTGATGACGACCGCGCAAGAGCATACGAGTTTTCTGGAGGCGCCAGAAATCCAGCGGATTTGCAGCCATTCAGATTTTCTCCTGGAAGACCTGAAGCTGCGACCGACTTCCATCTATCTGTGTATGCCGCTCAACGCCGTCACGAGCACAGAGGGGGCTTGGTTGCGGATGTTTGTCCTGCTGTTCGTGGACATGATGATGCGCGTGGCCGAAGCGCCGAAACCACCCATCTTGCTGGCAATCGACGAATTTCCCTCGCTGGGTCGCTTGGACGGCATCGAACTGGTCGCACCTGTGTTGCGCTCTTACGGCGTACGGTTCTGGGCCATCGGGCAGGATATTGATCAATTCCAGGCCGTCTATCCGAAGACGTGGGGCGGATTCATCGGCGGCGCAGAAGTGGTCCAGTTCATGGGAATCACTCACCCGCCAACCGTCGCGTATCTCGTCGAGCGGCTCGGGCGTCACGTAGTGAGGCGTCGCAAAGCCGGACGGCAGTGGGAGGAGGAACGGCCGCTGCTGGATGCCGACCAAGTGGCCCGCCTCTTGAACCCAAGCCGCCGCAATCAGATCATCTGGAGCGGCAACCGGCGACCCATGTTGCTGAAGACGGCCCCCTATTTCTGGTATTTGCGGGCCAGTCACTTTTCGCCGGACCCGCGCTTCAAAGAGTCGCTGAGAACGAAATTCTGGCGAGGGCTTACCATCGGGTCCGACGGGCCTCTCGGGCCATCGGTCTCAGGTTCGCTTCATCATGACGAGCCACCACCGCCCCCGCTGCCTCCGGCGCCGACAGTCAACATAACGTCGCCGCCCCCCCAACCCCCGCCCGACGGAGGAGAGGCCGACCACCTTCACAAACACAGGCCGCCTTCGCCGCGTCAGCCCAGCGACGGCGCTCGCAGACGGCCCACGCGTTCAATCCCGACGACGGCGGTCATGGCGGAGTTGGAAGGGGTGATCGGCCTCGGGGGCGTCAAGAGCGAGGTGCAGAAGCTTGTCCACTTGGCTCAATTGCGCCACGCGCGGCGGGAACACGGACTCCCGGAGCTCACGTTCTCCCATCACCTGGTGTTTACCGGAAACCCAGGTACTGGAAAGACAACGGTGGCCCGACTGGTTGGTCAGATCTACAAGGAGCTGGGCATCCTCCGTTCTGGTCATGTGGTCGAAGCTGACAGAGCCGACCTCGTCGCAAAATGGGTCGGGCAAACAGCGCCGAAGGTTAAGGCCATGGTTGAAAAGGCGCGACACGGTGTCCTCTTTATCGATGAGGCCTACCAGCTTGGGCATCAGGGTATTAACGATTTCGGCGGTGAAGCCGTGCAGGCGCTCTTGAAAGAGATGGAAGATAAGCGCGATGAGCTGGCGGTTGTCGTGGCCGGCTACCCGGCCGAGATGAAGAAGTTCCTTGCATCAAATCCTGGCCTTGAGTCTCGGTTTAAGACGACTATTCACTTTCCCGACTACAGCGCTGACGAGTTGCTGGAAATTCTTGAATCCAACTGTGAACAAGCAGGGCTGCGGATGTCGTTCGGTGCGCGGGTCAAGGCGCAGTCACTGTTGAAAGGACTCCGCGAGAGAGCGGGGGTTTCATTCGGCAACGCGCGCGATGTTCGCAATGTGTTTGAGAACTGCATTTCGCGACAAGCGGCTCGCCTGAGCGCCTTGGCGTCCTTTAACAAAACCGACGTGACGATGCTGGAAGAACAGGATGTCCCGGATGACCCCGTGGGTGGCGACGACCCGCCTGACTCACCCGCCAGCGGGTCATGGTCGAGGGAGCTCTTCGACAGCATCAAGGGGAAGGCCTAACCGCAAAGGACGAATCCGATGAGCATCGAGATCCGCACAAGTTGGATGCTGGCCGTCGCTGGAGCGATTGTGGGCGTCCTGCTCTGGTGGCAGAAGCCCGCGTGGCTGCATGTACCTGAAGCTCTGGTCACGTTTCATGAGTTCATGAAGGCTGGTGAATCCGGCCGCAGCCGGTCGTTAGCCACACCCCAGATCATGGCACCAGAGCCACCTCATGTGGCTGCTCGAGTGGAGGCGGCGCCCGAGACAAGCGAAGAGACGTCGACCGATAGCGCATCACCGCAAACCTCGGTCGTGGCCGGAACGTCAAGCAGTGACGATCTGAAAGAAGAGACGCCCGCAGAGGCTTCTTGTGAAACAAGAGAAGCGGAACTGATTCTGAAGGTAAAGATGCCGTACTCCGTCGAGGGACTGCTTGCTGGCTATCATGGGGTCACACTCACTGGCGTCGTTGCGATAGATGGCACGGTTGGCTCGATCAAAGTTGTCGACGGCGCTCCAATGCTGAGACAGGCGGCCGTCGAGGCATTCTCGAAATGGCGGTATAAGCCTGCGCTGCTGAAAGGTGTCCCGATTCCGTCTGAGGTGAGGGTGTACGTGCCAAACGGAGTGTTGTAGGACCAAGTCCCTATTTCGCCGGACAAGCGCGGTCGATCAGAACCTTGATCAGCGCGACCGCAGGCTTGTCGCGGTACTGCCGGAACGTGCTGATGACCTGCCGCGGTCCCGGGGCCTTCTCGGCGTAGAACCAGTTCAGGATGCATTCGGACTTGGCGTTGTTCTTCTCCTGCACGGAGGCAAGATACATCGCCGTGTCGACAGCGCCGGTGATGTAGCCGTCGCGCTCTTTCTCGGTCATCTTGTCGAGGACGTCTCCGGCGGTGATGGCCCAGGCGGGAACGGCCACCAGCAGGATGGCGGTCATGAGGCCGCCGATGAGACGGGCGCGAACAGTGCGGGTTGAGGCTGCGTTGCTGCGGACGGCGTGTGCTGCGGTCATTCGGTCACTCCTTGTGTTGGGCGGGCGTCGTGGTTCCTTCACCAGAAGAGGAACCCGAAAGCCCGGCGCACGGGACAGGCGGCCCTCAACTCCGGCCAAATCACCTTCCCTCTGGCAGGGGCGTGCCAGCGGCCCGGACACCCGGCTCTTGCCACCCACGGTGGCGCGGCCCTGCCGGACGGTGATGTCCGCGCGAGACTTTCCGCGCGGTGGCCTCACCCGCTGCCGCCTCAAGCGAATGACCAGAGTGGCGCGCCGTCCGGTGACAGTATAGCCGATCGTCTATGTTCGTTCCGGCAGGTTCCCTGCAGCATCGGAGACCTGTGGCGAATGACCTGCGACCCGCCTTCGGCGCGAAAGTGCGTACCCTGCGAACGGCGCTCGGGCTGACTCAGGAGCAGCTCGCCGAACGGGCAGAGTTGCACTGGACGTATGTCAGTGGCGTGGAACGCGGCGTGCGGAATCCGGGTTTGAACATCATCGGCAAGCTGGCGAAGGCACTTGGCGTTGAGCCGATGGAGTTGCTCGCCCTTCCGGAGAAGAGCGTAGCGCCCGCCAAACGGCGACGGCGATAGGTTCTGCGTAGAGAGGAATGATTTTAGGGCCGTGGAGTGCACGCGGCTCTGAAGTGTTCGCGCCGGGAGGCGGCGTTGACGATTTCGCGGCGGTCTTCTTCAAGCGACCGGGGCTCACGCGGATCGTAAGACCCAGCCATCCGTAGTAAACCCGCCACTTCGTAATCGCCGCGTGCCATGGCATCGCGGTAGGGGCCGTGTTCGTGGATTGAGACGTCCGCGCCGGCTTCCAGCAGGATCTTGACAGCCATGGCATGACCGTTGGTTGCCGCGTTGCTGAGCGCCCTGTGGTTCTGGCTTTCGACGCGGGCGCCGCAGTGAACGAGAAAATCGACAACCCGCGCGTGACCGGCCTCAGCCGCGGCGATGAGTGCGGCACCGTTGCCGTAGTTCGGGTCGGCACCCTGGCGCAGAAGAAGGCCGACCATGTTTCTCGCGCCATCGCCGGCTGCGGCTATCACCATCTGGTTCAGGAACTCCCAGGTGAGGAATGGATGCTGCGTCATGGCATAGCTCCGGGTTTGGTGTTTTCGGGCGGGGCGCGATCGCGCTCCCGGTCGGGATTTGTGGACTCGCGCGTTGCAGTGACGGCGGCCGATAGTGCGACAACGGACTCATTGAAAGCACGGGCCGTAGGAGACGCGCCGCGAACATCTAAGGCCGCATCTGCTGCCGTTTCGGCCTTTGCTTCCGACACCCTTTGGGCGAGACGCTGCTTCACGCTCTCAGGGATGTCTTCAAGATCCTTCTCGATGCCGCTGACGGTTGCGGCCGAGGGATCGTCCTCAAGACGTTGCGCGTGCTCATCAAGGCGCTGCTGGAATTCGATGAGCTCTTGCTGTTTTGACGTAGCGGAACTCAACTCTGAGAGCGCATCCGTACGTTGCTCCCAAGTGGGTGAACCGGGTCGCCACTCAATCTGGTCCCTCTCTTGCGGAGACAGTTCCGTCTCGTCTTCGTAGAACGCAGTCCGGCCATCAGCAGTGCGGTAGACGCGCCTACCAAGGCGGTCGGTGCTGGCTGCAGATTCAAGATCGTTCAAGCGCTTCGCCGCTTCGCGGACTTGCTTCTGCGCCTCTTGGAGGGCTTCCGCGGTGACATCATTCAAGATGTCGAGACGGGTATGCAGACGCGTGATGCGCTGCCCCAAGGTCATGCCGATGAAATAAAGGAACTCGATAGCGTCGGCCTCTTTGAACGCACGCGCGAGGTCGGTGTCCTCCCGGCGTACGAACCGGCGGGCACGGCCGGTCTCGCGGCCCGACAGTTCCTGCCAGAACTGATCATGGTCGCGGCGCTGCCTCGCACGATCGAGGGCTTCATAGATTTCTGTCTTGTCTGTCTCGGACACGGCCCCACACCCGTAAACCGGAGGTTGCTTACCGTCAATTGTGCGGACTCTGTCTTAAGAATTGGTTAATGGGCGCGCCACGGTTGGGGCTCGTGTGCCCACACGGCCCGGCGCGAGAGACTCGCGCCGGGCCGCGCCCTATCCTATTGCGCCACCTCCGCCAGCTCGATGACCTTGGTGTGGGCCAGATCCGCCGCCTTCGCAAGCGCAAGCAGGTCTTGCGAGTCGTAGCTGTGGGACGACAGCCAGTTGCCCTCGGCATCACGATATCGGCGTTCGAACGACACGGTATAGAACGTGCCGGCGTTCTCGGCAGATCGTTCCCAGATGCTGGCGTTAATCAGCCCCACGCGCACCTTGGCGACTGGCGGTTTGCCGTCCGGCTTGGCGACATTCGGTTTCTTGAGTGACATGGTGTTTCTCCTTCGTTTGAGTGTTCGGCTGGCAACCATTTGCCCGCCTGTGCGGTCTCTTGGAG
Organism: uncultured Solibacteraceae bacterium; assembly: GCA_964423815.1. Classification (GTDB taxonomy): domain Bacteria; phylum Acidobacteriota; class Vicinamibacteria; order Vicinamibacterales; family SCN-69-37; genus SYFT01. The sequence continues at coordinate 29,801 of CAYRGW010000018.1, forward strand.
ATGGGGGTTCGGGTCCGACCGCCAGAAGAAAAGACCTGAGGGGTCTCCCGCCTGCACAACCGGCATAGCCGGGCGGAAGATGGGGATGCAGGTCTTTTGTTCTTGCGGGCGCAGGGACCCGGTTCTCCGTCAGAACGTCACATCAGGTCGGGTGTGGTTTCCTGCCTCGGTCGTCCACGAAGGACAGCATCGTCGCTCATGAAAGTGTCGCAGGAAGCCGGGGAGACGGTCAGCGCTCGCGCTCATCCGACGGTGTGCGCCTTCGTGGGGTGCGCGTCTCCTGCTGCCTGCTCGCGTCAACTGATCGACTGTGTGTCGGCTCCGGCCGCTCTTTCTCGTGGATACGATCGGCGCCCACGCGGTCCCTGTCGAGACTCGGCTCGTGCATCACACTCAGCAGATGTTCGCGACGCAGTGTTGTGGCGAGCGATCGCAACTCACGGTTTTCGACCCGAGCCAGCGCCCGCTCATGGCGGCGCATCTCCTGGCGCTCGCGATTATGGCGACGCTCCAGGGCCGCCACTTGTCGCGCGTGGTCCGAGCCACGGGCGCGGTCTTCCTTCCGATGTCGATAGTCCACCAAGGCCTGAATCCCGGTCACTCTCACGAGCAGCGCGACCAGTCCCCGAGGGCGGCGAATGAGGCGAGTGGCGGCGATACCCTTGTCTATATCCTGGTGTGCCTCACGCAGGGCGCTGCGTTCCGCGGCGTGCTTGCCTTCAAGCGCCTGTTGTCGCTGGGCCAAGACGGCGCGACGTCGGCTATGGGCCGCGACCAACTCTGCTCTGCGCACTTCCGCGGCACGAACAAAGTCCCGCCGGAACACCAGCTTCGCGTTGCGCCGTTTACGGGCAAACTCCTTGGCCCCGGCGGGATCTGGGAGTCGTTCGAGAGGAAGGTCGCGGCTCAGGCGGTCACGAACGGCCTTGGTCTTAACGCCTTCGATGTAGCGGGTGAGACTGAAGATTTCTCCGAAACGATCAATCACGACATACGCGCGGCGGTCGCCGCGCGCGAGGAGATAGCCGCGTTTCTCAAGGCTCTGCACCAGGCCGCGGGCATCGCGGCTCTCCAGCCACGCGGCGGTGATCTCGCGGACACGATCCGCCTTGGTGATACCTGTCCGCTCTTCCTGCTGCTTCTCCTGTAGATTTTCGCGCTTCTGCTTGGATTCAAATCGGCGCGCGTCTTTCTCGCGCAGGCCGGCGGGCAATTCCAGTCCATACTCGCGAGCAAACTCACGAACCACGGTTTGCAGTTTGGGCCGGTCATGCGAGAGTTGCACGGCCCGCATCCGTTCGACGTCAATGCGAGACCACACCGTATGGCAGTGCTCACGCCCGTGTTTGACATGAAACACCACGGCCCGCGGTTGATTCTCAAGGCCCAGGGCTTGCTCCGCTTTGCCAATGAAATCGAGATACTGCTCCCGCGTCAGTGGCCCCTGATCGGGGTCGGGATTGATCGACAGGCTGTACAGATATTTCCGACACCGGGTGCCCCGTGCGTGAGCCCTCCATTCGGCAAACGCCCCATGCAGGTCTCTGGCCATGGCTCCTCGAACGTCCAGAACGTGCACACGTTCGTTGTCAAATTCATTGAGGAGGTGGGTCGCCAGCTGCTGACCGCCGGCACGTTGGCTGCCTTTCGGAATCATGCGTCTGCGGTGCCTCTCGTGGTGAGCTCCCCCAGGATCGGCGACTGGCCGCACACGTTACCACGCTCTGGGCTCATCATTAGTCCATCCGGTACCGCCAGGTTCGTGCCGGGCGCGCGTGCACCCGGCCTGCACCGCTGGCGTTGGCACGTCGCCCGCGCGCAGCACGATTGAAGTCCCCGCGAGCCCGTGGTCCGTCAGCTGTGTCAGTGTGGCAATCTGCGGTTGAAGTGACATCCTGAAAAGAGTGCGTCGGCGCAATTTGTTGGCGCACCGTGTCCGGCATCTGTTCCAAGTCGCGTTCGAGCTGCTCCAACATCGTGGAGTCCAACGGTTCGTCGCGGATCATGCGCGACCGCTCGGAGCCGATCCTCTCCCGGTACGACACGACATCACGATGCTCCGCCAGAACCGCAGCCAGCACCTCCTCGCCGTGCGCGTAGTCCTCCCAGCAGACACTCCGCCGATTCCACTTGGTGCGCGTCCATTCGTGTCGGCTCATCGGCGTACCTCCCTCATACACCGCGTTAGCTCCGTCTTTCGTCAGATAGGCCCGCCGCCCGTCTGGCGCAACCGTGGCGAGACTGCGCAGACGGTCCAGGTGTTCATGCCGGTCGCGGGCGCGACGTTCTAAGAGGCGGAGCGCTCGGCCGGCGGCGCGGTCCAGAGACAGCAGCCGGTCGCCGAGTATGTCCATGCGCTCGTACGCTGATGCACACTGCGTCAAAAACGATAGGTAGTCACTGGACTCAGATACGGACACCGCGCTCGCGCGCGCGAACGCTTCCGGTCGCGCCAGCGGGCTCGATGGTGTTGTCGACGTCTGCGGCGGCATGTCCGATGTCATGCCGCTCGCTGCTCTCATGAATCGCGCCCGCAACATGGCGCCGCTCCTTCTGCACGTAGTCCCCACGACAATTATGACGAGCGCGGCGTTAAGCGGCGGTTAATCGAAATATGTGTTTGGCCAAGGCGATAGCCCTGGTGAATCCGTCACAGCCCGAACTCGTCTGCGGCACTCCGATACGGCTCGTTGATAGTGATGATACCGACCGGCTGGCCGTTGGCGACCGGCGTGAGGGGCGTGCCGTCTTCGGAGACGGGCGACAGGTAGAGATTGATTCCTTGGACATGCGAGATCCCGAGTTCTTCGATACGCACGATTGCCTCCAACAACATCGTCTGCAGTTCCGATGTGGTTCGCATGCCACGCAATTGCACGCGCAGACCCACGGGGTGCTTCGGCGCGTGACTCCTCCGGCGGCGTCGTGCGTGTCGCTTCTTGGTCATGCTTCGTTCATACAGACCGAATCACGGACTGTCCAGACTGGGTGTGCACCGGTCACAGCCAGTCCGCTGCGTGATTCAAGTCGCAGGGCAGATTCCTTCCTTCCGATTCACTCGACCGATAAGCCCTTTTATTTGACCCACGGTTGCACGTCCGGCGCCTGCCGGACGCAAGCGGTCGGCGTGGGGCACGCCGCATGCGCTCCTCCACTGACGTTGCGGTCCTGACCGGATGCGTCCCGCGCCGAGAGGCGTGCGGACTGCCGAGGTCATCAAAGGCCTCGATGGTCGGGGCCTCGAACAGAGGAACCACATCATGCGACTTATTACACGTTTCGAACTGGCTGCGCGCAGCGACAACGAACTGACGGCCATCTTTGCCAACGTCTCGCGCCAGTTGCCGCGAACCGGAGTGGGCACGCCGGAACGCCGCAACGCACTGGCTAGTCTGGAGAACATCCGACAGGAACAGGCAGCCCGGTTGCGAGTGCCGCGTCCCTAGCGCTCTAGGAGGCCAGCCGCTCTCGACTCGTCAGGTGGTGCCCAGAGGCCAGCTCGATCCCGATATAGCGGCGGCCCAGGTTCGCCGCGGCCACCAGCGTCGAGCCAGATCCGCAGAACGGATCGAGGACCACCTGGCCAGGAGTCGTGAACGCGTCTATCAGCGGTTTGAGGACCGCGACGGGCTTTTGGGTGGGATGGAGGCGGTTGCCAGTGTATGACCAGCCTGCAATGACATCCGCTGGAGGGCGTGCGGGGGTGGCGGGATCGCCCTTGGCAAACAGGAAGGCCTGTTCGTGCTGATAGCGCAGCAGCCGGGTGGCTGACGCGTATCGCTTCGGAAAGACGATGTGACCCGCGAGCCGGAAGCCGGCGGCACGTGCGGCCGACATGAACTGGTCGCCCGCGTTCCACCCATAGAAGGTGACGCACACGGAATCGGGCTTCAGGAGGCGAAACATCTGCCCGAACGCCGGAGGAAGCCAGTCAAGATTCGCGTCGTTGCGCACGGTGCGTCCTTGGCGGTCACGGTAGCGCACACCGTAGGGCGGATCGGTCAGCACCAGGTCGATGCACGCCGGCGGGAGGTGAGCCATCACGTCTACGCAATCACCACACGTAACGTCGTCGATCATTGTCTGGAGGAGGCGGGCGCTCATGACGGCCTCCGCATGGATCGGGCATGCAGTCGGCATGCCGCGCGAAGGTCATCGGCGTAGTGGTCAAACAGAGTGAGTGTGCCGTAAGCGGCCATGGCATTACCGGTCGCGAAGTGGTCTCTGGCTTCAGTCAGCAGCGCAATGAGTTCCTTCGTCGAACCGATGGTTGCCGCCGCGACGGCGTCGTAGACGTGCGGTGTTTGTCTCCGGAAGGCGGTGACTCGGCGCTGCAGGTCGATCGCTTCACGCGACAGACCGGGCGCGATGAAGTCGAGACCGGCGCAGGCGCCTCCGTCTGGCCCTGGTCGACAGCAGTCTTTCCGGGCATCCTCGATCCCTTGGATTAAGTGTTCGGTGGCATCGAGCAGGTCCTGCAACTGATGGTTCGTCATGGGTGGTTCTCCTTTCGTTGTTGTGTCAGCACACGGACCTAGAGCCGGGACCAAGGGTCGGCGGCATCACCGTTAGGGACACGGGCTACACGGACCCACTCGGAGCGGGCCGCCCGTTGAAGCCGCCGACAGGCCCGGCTAGAACGTGGGATGAACTGAGACGACACGAAAAGCAGAGAGACACCAGGGATCAGTCAGCAGAAGACCAGTCGGGCAACCGCCGGTGGAAAGGACGCCACGGCAGGCGGCCATCGGTGCGAGACCTTCACAGTGCTCCGACTCAGGCGCCAGCGCAGCCGCAGCGGCGTGCGTCGGCGGCATACGCCGACAACGTGCGATCCGGTGTGAAGTGGAGATCGCGCTCGACCGGCAGCCCGAGTCTGCCGCGTACCGACGCCAGTTCACTCAGGCTGACATAGCCGAGTTCAGGGCTGCCCATGCCGAGATCGCAGAGCCCGAACGCGACGTCGGGATCATCAGGGTCCAGCTCAGTCAACAGCCACGTGCAGCCAGCGTCAGGCGTGAAGAGTTTCACGACGGGAATGAAGTCGATTTCGGTCTCGGGGTCGGCCTGTGCGCATTGAACACGTAGGCGACCGTTGGCGAGCAATTGGGCGCGGTGGTCGGCAGTCAGTAGATACATCGGGTTCTCCTCTCGAAGTGGTCTCAAGCGAAGAACCGACTGACCGGGCGCAATAGCCGCAGGCGTCACCGACGCATGAGCGGAGGGAAACGGCCAACACGGGAGCCCTCACACGTGCAGGGGCGAAGGGAGCGGGCCGGCCGTTGACGCCAAGGCGCGGCCGGTAGGCTGCATGGGCTTGAGACACAGACACCGAGAGTACGGGTCTGCACGCGGCGTCGGTACCGGATCGAGGGCACTCACCGTTGCCCTAGCAGCGGCCCAATTGCTGAGCCGCCCGTTCCGCGTGGCTGGCGGCCGTGAAAACGGCACGCTTGTCGTCGCGGAGGACCTTGAGCCAAGTGGCGACATAGGAGGCGTGTTGCGCGACGTGGACGGATGCGGCATCGCCCGTGACCGTCTCCGTGGGAAGGGTGAGTTCAAGGTCGGCGCAAACGAAGGCACTGCCAAGTTCAGCGACCAACTCTTCCATCGCATAGCCCTCAGACCCAAAACGCTTGCTCCCGAAATCGCGCGCCAGCCTCGACTGGTGCCCAGTCCAATGGACGACCTCATGAGCGAGCGTCGCGTAGTAGCTCTCGGCGTCCAAGAACGCTTCGATCGGCGGCATCTGAATGCTATCGGTCGAGGGGCGGTAGTACGCTCTGTTGCCTCCGTGCGCGATGTGCGCACCGGTCGCTGCGAAGAACGAGTCGGCACGTGCAATACGCAGCGGCGGATCGAGCCGCGGCTCGCCGTCAGCGAGTTCGAGATAATGCGGTGGTAGATGGTCGATCTGGTCGACGTTGAAGACGGTGTAGCCTCTGAGGAACTTAACTGTGCGCTCCGGCTCGTCGCCGGTGGCAGCGTCGGCCTCGGCTTTTAGCATCGTGTTCGCATAGACGACCGGAGACCCTCGCTCGCCCTTGCGCACTTGCCCACCCAGCTCCTGGGCCTGGCGGTAGGTCATCCAGATGGGCGCGGCGTAGCCGGAGTCGAGCGCCGAGGCCCATAGCGAGAGCACGTTGATGCCACGGTAGGGTGTGCCGTCGTGGCGAAGAGGTCGGGTGATGCGCCCGGCCGCGTGGTCGCCATTCCACGGTTTAACCCAAGGCCGGACGCCCTGCTCAAGGGCACCAACGATGGCGTTTGTGATGCGGGTGTAGACATCCTGACGTTCGGTTGCTGTGTCGTTCATGGTCGCGCCTCCCGTGCGCTGGTTTGTGTTCTCAACACGCGGGAGGGGATGACCGGGCGGATAAGCCGCCCTGTCACCGAGCCGTCGGCAGAAGGATCACGGCGAGGGAAACGGCCCGCCCGTTGACAGGGCGGCGAGCCCGGTCAGGCTGGGGCGTCTATGTTGAGAACGAAGTGAAGCGGGATGCGCGTAGGACGGCAACATGCTGGCGCGAGGTCATGGGGGCGCCAATCGGCGAGGTGATCTTCTTTACCGGGCAGAAGATCCGGAATCGTTCGGCCCGATGCTGAGGAACGCGCTGAAGGATTGACAGAGACTACAAACCGGCAACAGAGAGCCATCGGCCCGTGGCGCTAATCGCTGGGTCGGCTCCGGTCAGCGCCGACGATAAGGAACCCTGGCTAAGCTAGTCGTCCAGCTTGTCGAGCTGTTCCTGAAAGTCCGAGAGCCAGCCTTCCAGGCGCTCGATATTCGAATCGTCCTGCTCGATCCACTCGCGCACGCGATCCGCATAATCATCGTTCCGGGCTCCCGAGAGCCGTTCCTCGTTGGCGTCACGGTTGGATCTGGCCTTTTCGAGTTTCTCTTCCGTCTTCTCGATCTGCTCGCGCAGGTGGCGGCGGCGTTCCTCTTTGCTCTCGCTCCAGAAATCATCGAGAGCGCCGCGGAAGCTTTGCCAGAGCCGGTCGTCGTGGTCGCGGCCTGCGGACTTAAGCGCGCGCCAGTCCTGAAAGATCGCCTTGGCGCGCTGCCGCACGTCGGGATCGCGGTGCCGGCCGATCAGCGCGCGGGCTTCGCTGATCAGCTCTTCCTTCGCCTCGCGATTCTCGGCGAAGCGACGGCCACGCTCGTCGCGATGCGCCTGCTGGTCGGCCTTATATTTCGCCCACTCGTTGTCCAGCTCGCCCTGCACCCCGGTGAGCGCCTTGCGCGCGGCGTCGCGGTGATGCGGCAGCAGATCGTCGCGATAGGACTTGTAGAGCGCCCAGGCTTCCTTCATCGCCGCCGAGCAGGCCATGAGCTTGGCCCTGCGCGGATCGGTTTCATCCGGGGTGAGGAGCCCAAAGGTAAGGATGGTCGCCATGATCTCGAAGACCTTGACCATGGCTTCGGCTAGGATGGCGGCGCCGGTGACGACGCCGAGGAACTCGATGAAGCCGTCCTCGTGCGGCCAGCCCTCCTGCGTCTTGGAAATGATTTCAGCCAGGAGGCGCTGCGATTCGTCCTCCTTTGACTTGCGCTGCGCGTAGTGCTCGTCCCGCTGGCGTTTGACGTCTTCGACGATCGCGCTGAAGCGCTCCCACGCGGCCTGCCGCTCCGCTTTGGCGGGATAGCGGACGCCGCGGAACGCCTGGCTGATAGCGCGGATCTGCCCCCAGACGCCGCGCCAGAATTCACCGTCGCGTCGCGGGCCAAAGAACAGCGGCTCCTTGACCGTCGCCGCCAATTCGTCGATCTTGCCGTCCAGTTCGGAGCTGTCCATGACCGTGACAGGGCCGCATACTAGCCGAAGATCGGCGGCCCGTTCACCGAATCTCGCCCCGGCCGGCGAGAACGCCGTCCGTGCTCTTGAGCGTACAAGGCCAGCGGCGGCCGTCCTCGAGAACGAGGACGAGGTCGCTGGCGGATCGATGCGCTCCACGATGGAAGCGGCCTCGTGGCGCTCGGTCATGACGTGCCCGCTGGCGCGCGTCATGATGCCGCGCTGCTCGATCCGGATGGCGTAACGCAGGGCGGTCTTGACCTCCCTGCCGTCAAGCCAGAGGGTGCCGATGCCACACAGATTCATGCTCTGCTTCGCCGTAGGGCGTGCCCGGCGTTGCCGCAGGGCGGCACCCTAGTGCTTGCGATCCTTCGGCGGGTTCGGGTCGTTACCGTAGGAATCGCTGTCGCGAATCCGGCCGTCGCGGCCGTGATCAACCACCTCGACGCGCTCGCGCCGCGCCGTCTCGCGGGCGGCGTCCATCGCGTCGCTCTTCCGGTCATGGTGGGATGAATCCCGTTCGGCGTGCTCGCGGCGGACGGCCCAGCCGCCCGCGCGCGGCACAACGTGAATATCTTTCTTGGACATGATCTCTTTTCTCCTTATCTGAGGCTGGCGTTGACGGCATCCTGTAGTCGGTCGCAACAGGTTTCGTACTGGAAGCGCAGGCGGTCGCCGCTGCCGCTGACGCGGATGTTGTGCGGCGACGAACCGTGAATGGGACAGCGGACGCGGGCGATGCTGGAGCGGGCGGCCTCGCCCGCCTTGGCGCGGACGGCCTTGCCGAGTTCGTCGGCGATACGGTTGGCCGGTACGGTCCGGCCGTTGAACTTCCACTGAAGCTTGATCATCGAATTGCCCCTTTTACCAGCTCGCAGCGCGAGCCACGCCCGGCACGAGCTGGTTGCCCAGGCGCACCAGCACCTCCCCCTCCGGGGGATTGGCGGCGTAGGAGGCCGTGTCGATGGTCTCCTTCGCCGCGCCCTTGAAGAGCAAAGGCGAGTCGCCCTGCTTGTTGTTCCACACGTAGGCGTCGTCGCCGGTGAAGACGTGATAATCGGCGCCGGCGATATCCTCTGGGCGTACGACGGAAAGGTCGCGCTTCTGCCCGGCGTGGACGCGCGCAATCGTCCCCGCCGGCAACGTGAAGCCGAAATTCACGACGCGCTCCCACTCACGGTCGCGGCCGGGCGCGTAGGTGAGGTGCCAGAGGCTGATGCCGTCAAGCGAGACGTCGACGCCGGAGTCGTTCCTGAAGTCCACCCACTCTGCCGCTAGTTGCGCTGCCGTCGGTCCGCCATGTCCCGGCCGGTCCTTGCCGGCGGGGTTCGGCTTGATACGAATGATCGTCAATCTCATTAACCTACCTCCGAGGAGAATCATAACACGCTAATCCGCGAATCCGCTGTTTTGGGTATTTTCACATCAAAAAAATTAGCCGAACAACCCGACGACAGGGTGACGGACGATGGCCTTGCGCTGTTCGAGCCGGACGCGGGCGGCGTCCTGTGAGACCTGGAATTCCTCCATCACACGGTGTATCAGCCGTTTGCCGGGATCGGTGGCGACGCCGATATCGGCATACTGGAGGTTCTCGGAGGCCCGGAAGGCCTTGACGACGCGGACCAGTTCCGTCTGCGGCATCAGCAGGGCGCCGCAGGCGAAGCCTGCCTGCCATTCCATCCAGTCGGTCGGATTGCCGTGGATGTGGTCGCGATGACAGGTATTGCGCGTGTCCTTGGCCTTGCCCTCGAAGAGCCTCTTCAGATCCTCTTCGAGCGCGAACATGAATCCGTGCAGGATGACGTGACCGTATTCATGGGTCAGGGTCGTGCGCAGGCGATTCTCAAAACGCGCGTCCTGCAGGCGCGCGGCGACCTTCACCTTCGGCTTCTTGCGCGGGAAGAAATCGGTCAGCCCGTCGATCCCGTCTTCGAGTTCGCTGTAGCTGTCGAGATCGGACACGTCCCTTTCTATGAGCACCGTGAGATCGGCGGTGCTGACCGGAAAGGTGACCCTGCCGTACCGGTCCTGGAGGAACCGGCAAATCGCGTCCTCGCAGATTTGCTCAAGTTCCTTTTCGAGGTAGTGCGGCCTCTGACGGAATCGCCCGGTCGTGTCGCGCGTCCAGTTCATCCCTGCCTGCTCGCCCTGTCAGGGCTTCTCTTTCAGCACACGGCGAAAGGCCGTGAACGCTTCTTCGATCTTCTTGGGGTCGGCGGCGCGCAGCTTTTGCTGGATATCGGCCGGCCACATGCCGGCGGCGCCGATGAGCGGCTCCTTCAGCAGCTTCAGGTGCTTTGCGAACTGCTCGATGATGAATTCGGACGGCGGGTTGCGCCGGTCGTGTTCGATGTCGTTGAGATATTGGGGCGAGATGGGCTCGCCATCTTCCTTGAGGACTTTCGCGGCGAGGTCTTTCTGACTGAGGCCGAGGGCCTTCCTCGCGTCCGCGATGATCTGGCCGAATGTTTTCACGAAATATACACCCTGTTAATGATGATCCGCTGATTAGCGTAGCGCCACTGGCACGGCTATGTCAAAAGCGCCGTAAAGCAGCACCGGCACGTTCACGGGGGCAGTGCTGCTGGACACAAATGTCGATTCGACATTGCCCCGCTTACTGATTGGTCTCGGCAGGCGCCTTCTGCTGTTGCTGACGTGACTGCTCAATGGCTGCAAAGGGTCGGTCGACCTTCAGACCGCAATCTTTCTGGATTGCTGCTTGTTCGAGGGCGTCAAACTCCCCCTTCATGCGGGCGTACTCCTGCGACTGCGGCGTGTCGCCGTCAATAAAGAAGAGCGCCGGCCAGAACAGAATGAGACCTGCTGCCATGGCTGCGGTGTCCCCGGAAGCGTTCTGATTGACGTCGTAGGCAACTTGTTGCGCCCGTGTCGAAACCCTCTGGAGCTCTGCGCCGATCTGCTTGCAGGAGTAGTCCGAGTATTGCAGGGGTGAGACATAAGCCGCTGGAATTTCGTTGGTATGTGAGGCACACGCCTGCAGCAGCAGGACGCTCGACAGTAGTAACACTCGTTTCATTCGCTGCTCCTTCTCTGGTTACAGGCTGCGGTCAATGTTTTGTTGGTGAAGACAGCTAAAGGACTCTCCCGTGGCTGTCAAGGCGCCATATTTGTTGCGCTGCGGTAAGACTCGCCGGGCGGCTGGCAGTCCGTGACGACGCTTCCGGTAGACTGGCGACGGGAGGGGGCATGCACAGAAAACGACCAAAGTGGATTCCCGCGGAAGAATTTGCGCCAATTCAGGATCACGACTGGGCTGCGGTCGAGGTGGCTCAGCCGTTTGGCATGTTACGGAACGTCCCCACAGGGATGCAGCACAGGCTGCTGGCGAGCGGCCAGCACAACTATGCCGATGAGCTCCGGCAGCAGCGCATCGGCGGATTTGACGTGTATCGTCACGCGCCAGAAGACCGCGTGCGCTTTAACAAGGACCACTACGACGTGTATCCCGGTGCCGACGGGCAGCTGCGCGTCGAAGGCCCATTCAAGGACGATGAGCACTGGATTGACGACGTTCCCGAGCGATATCGAGGCGTAGCGATCGTTACGATCTTCTCGAAGTAGAGGCTCACGGGCGGGACGCCGAAGCGCCCCGCCCAGCGGATCATCAATCCGCCTTTCGGACACTGACGCCGCGCACCGTGGCGCTGAGGCTTTCGATCCAGCTGGCCGCTTCGTCGCGGATCGCCTGCTGGTCGTGGAGGTTTTGATCGGAGTGCCCGTCCACGGTGAAGACAACGAGCAGCGTGTAGGTGGTGGGCTGGGGCGTGTTCGTGGTGTTGGTTTCGGTCGTCGCCATTTTCTTGTCCTTGTCGTTTGCGGGTACCGCGTTGTGCGGTTCCTTCACCAGTTCCAGGAACGCCATACGCGGTAGAACGACCAGGACGGCGGCCATGAGGCTTTGCCGAGGCGCGGGAGCACTTGCCAGTCCGTCATGACAAGACGCTTCTCCGCCTGAGCGGAGACTTGGCGTGACGGCTGGCGCTCCCGCGCCGGTCCGCTGATCCACAGCGGACGGCAATGACGAAAGGGACGCGGTTGGGCGATGACCGGAACACCTGCCTCACGCCTAGGGACACCGATGCTGCTGATCTGCACACCGTGGGCATTCCGACAATTCCATGGCCTGCATCAAAGACGGCCAGCCTCCCGAAAGCTGAAGTGACTCGCGGTACCGATGACGACATGGTCCAGGACGGGGATACCGAGAAGCGTCCCGGCGGATACCAGACGCGCGGTCAGCTTCGCGTCTTCCGGCGAGGGCGTGGGATCGCCCGAAGGATGGTTGTGCGCCACCACGATGGCGGCGGCGTTGGCCAGCAGCGCGGCCTTGAAGACCTCGCGCGGATGGACAAGGGTTGCATCGAGGCTCCCGCGGCTGACTTCGTGATACGCAATCACGTGGTACTTGGTCGAGAGGCACAGCATCCCGAAGACTTCGTTCGGTTCGTCCCGCAGAACCGGATTGAAGGCGCGGATCGCGCTGGCCGCGTCGGTGATTTGCGCGCCCATGACGAGGGCGTTGCCGTGTGCGTCGTGCATCGGCGCGTAGCGCAGGGTCAGCTCGCGCAGTGTGATGAGGTCAGTTGACACGGTGGATGTCCTCCCGGCACAACAGGGAGAGCGGAGCGCCAGCGCGGCGCTCCGCCCCGATCCCATCAGGATGCCGCCGCCAGACTTGCCTCGGTTTCGGCGTAGGCGGCGAGGATGATGTCCCGCAGGTTCTCCTGAGCGCCGGGTTCAGCGATCGGCCGCAGCAGCGCGAAGCTGCGACGCTCGCCGTTGACGCTGTACTGCCGTGCCGGGAACGTGACGTTGCGCCCGCCGGTCCGGCGTTCCCAGATCGAGAAGCCGATGAGCTTCAATCCGGTGAGCGGGCCTTCGATGAAGTTCACTTCCGCGTCGGCGAGTTTGCCGGCGGGGTTGCCGCGGTCGTTGAGGACGATCTTCACGATGATGTTGCTGTTGGTTGCGTTCTTCTTCGCCATTTGTCTGTTCTCCCCGGAACCGCGATGTGTGGTTCCTTCGCAGACCCAGGAACCCACCATCCAGCGGGCCGGAATCGGAGGACATGAGGGCAGGGCCAATCCGCGAGGCGGCAGGCCACAGACGCGGGCGTGACAGGAACGCTTCTCCCCTGGCGCGAACCGTGGCGGACTGACGCTGGCCGCCAGAGAGTATGGCGGCGCGGACTTGCGTCCTGCCCGAAGCTGGCGAAGAACAACCACGCGCAGTGAAGAGGACTCGCCCTTCGACCGTGCGACCACGTGCTCGCGTGGCGACGAAATGAACGAAACCCGGCCGCCGCCGCGATTGACGGCGACCGGGACGGAACGGACCTCAGGCGGCGTGTTCGTCCTCCGCTTCGGCGCAATTGGTGTCATCGCTCGCGTCTTGCGCGGTGTCAGCCGAGCTGTCCGGTGCGTCAGGATCGATTGCCGGGAACAGCATCGCCTCCGGCAGCCAGGCAAGTGCCTTGGCCTGTGCGGGCGTCGGGTCGGTAGCGCTGCGCGCCTGCTCAAAGTGCCGCAGGAGGGCCGTGACCAGTTCGGTCTTCTTCCACGCATGGACCGCGCTATGCCCGTCGCTGAATCCGCATGCCTTGGCGATCGCAGTCAATTGGTCGCGTGTGCGGCGGCCGAGGAACGCGGCGTCGATGCGCCAGTGGTTGCGCATGTCAACCGCGAGATCGGTGGCGACCGCGTTAAACAGCGTGTCACCGCTGTCGAGACGCTCGCAATTCTGCTGTCCGAAAGACTGCGCGGTCAGCAGGAGCGTCAGCCGTTCGAGGTCGGCATCGGGGAGTGCCCGCACGCTGCGGTAGGTAGCGACCTCGTCTTCGAATCCAGACAGAAGCGCTTCCCAGCCGCGCTCATCTGCCTCGGGGCTCAGCCCAAGGGCACGAGCTGTCTGCGTGGCACAGGCATCAAGCGCGAGGAACGGGGTCTGCGCGACTTCCTCGCCCGGCAGTTCCCGCAGGGCTGCATGCGGCTTGAAGGTCCGCAGGAGATGGACGGCCAGGACCTCGCGGGCCTTGCGCGCATCCGCCAGCAGCACTTCCTGCACGGCTGTCGTCTTGTGCCAGGCGATGTACCGCCGCAGCGGGGTGGGATAGGCGGCCTTGCGCTTGATCGATGCCGCCGACGCATCGCCGGTCTCGGTCGCCGTGTGAGGGTCAATCCGCGCGGGACGCGCGAGACCTTCGCGAACCTCGACGGTGCCATTGGGCGACAGATTGATAATGATGCCAGACGGCTCGCCTTCAAGCGCTTCGTCATACTGCCAGGCCGGAATGCGATAGGCGTTGGTGACCTCGACCCAGTCGGCCTTGGCGCGGTAGTCCTTGGCCAGTCGCTCGACGGCCGCCTGCTGCAGTTGCATGAACTGCTCGGTGTCGTCGAAGTAGCTGGTTTCGTCGGACTGAAACAGGTCCGTCGTCAACGTGCCGGTGTAGTCCTCACGCGGGAAGATGGCGGAAGCCACCGAGGCCCGACCATCCAGAAAATGTTCGCGGATCTCATCGGGCGTGAACGTGCTGCGTCCATGCTCGATCTCGTGGACAATGTCGCGTTGTGCATCGGGCGTTCCGAGCGTCAACGCCTCGGCCTGCGCCAGGGTCACGATCTGTTCGCGCAGGGCATGCACCGCTTCGTCGCACAGGCTGTTGAGGGCGAGCCTGCGTTTGATGGTCGATGCGCTCAGGCCCGTGCGGGCAACAAGGTCGTCAAGGGTCGTGCCCTTGCGGATCAAGGCTGCCAGTGCGGACGCCTGATCGAGGGGCGGCAGATCCTCGCGCTGCAGATTCTCGATGGTCGCAAGACGCAGCGTGTCGTCCTTCGAGAGCCCGGTGCGAATTTCAACGGCGACGGCTTCGTCATCGCCGATGTCGCCGCGCTCGGCCAGCAGCTTGAGGGCGCGATACCGGCGCTCGCCGCTGATGATGCGATAGCGCCCCTTGCCCTTCGCCGGGGTCACGACAAGATTCTGCAACAGGCCGTCGGCCCTGATGCTGGCGGCAAGTCCTTCGAGCAGTGCCGCGTCGAACGTGGTGCGCGGGTTGTCCGCCGGCGGTTGCAGTGCGGATAGTGGTACGGATTGGATGGTCATTGGTCACTCCTACGTTTTGCGTTGATGGCCGCGCCCATCGCGGCCTTTCTCAACCCGGCCCCAGGGCGCACGCGAAGACGGCGGTTGCACCCGCCAGGGTCGGAACAACGAGGAGAAGCGCGCAGCGCTTGCGACCGCCGGCCGCGGTGTGCCACAAAGCCGTATCAGAGTGAGAAAGGGTGACGGGCGAGATCGAACGAAGGGAACTGTACCTGGAAGTTCCCCGCCATCCGTCCAGGCAGATATTGAAACACGCTAGGAATGCACACCCGGTCGGCCCCAAACAGGCCGCGACAACAGTCGCGGGTACGCCGATCCGTGCCAACGAAGGCTCCCCTCGGCTGCGCCCGAAGGTGAGATTGACCGAAGTTGGCGCAGAAGAGTGTGGCCCTGCGGACCGACTTCTTTGGTTCGTCTCACGTCAGAACCCGTACTTTTCCCTGCGGAGATTGAAAGCCGCCTCGCCACCCTCCATGATCGCCTTGATCGCATCTCGCACTTCAGGAACATCGATTGCGCCCTCACCGGCGATTGTGCCTCGCGACTGATCTCCGGCAGTCCGGTATTCACACCATGCCACCAGCTCGGCATCGCCGTTCACAACGAGGTTCGCATTGTGGCTCGCGAATATCAGTTGGCGATTCTTTTTGGCTTGCCAGACTTGCTCAACCACTTCAAGCATGACTGGATTGTCGAGGTCCTCTTCGGGCTGATCGATGATCAGCGGCGGCCCCCCCTGATTGAGCAAGGTCTTGAGAAGGGCGGTGGCCTGCTGCCCTGCGGAAGCGTTGCGGAACGGAATGTATTCTCCTTCGCGAGCGCGGTATTCAAATACTGGGACGCTCCCGATCGGCGTAAGGGAGAGCGACAGCCAGTGTTCTGGCCTGAGTGCCCGCGCGATTCGATCCTGTTCGCCGGATGTCAGACCGGCTCCAGCTAAAGCCGGTGTCACCGGACGCTTTTCCGCGCCATCCTGCTCGACGTCAAACTCTGCAAGAAGCTCAAGGTCGTTCAGAACTGCGTTCCACTGCTGTGCCGGGTCCGCTGACGCCGCAATGCTTTCGCCAAGTGCGTCAATTTTTCCGCCCTGTACACGCGCGCCTGAAAGTGCCTGTCGCAGACCATCGCCAAAAGCTGAGGCGTTTCCGAATCGCTTCACATTCGCCCTGATGGCCCCGCCAGAACTTGTAGTCAAACTGGCACACTGGCCTGCGAGGAGGTCATCGTGTTGCGACAGGAGTTCGGTCCACGCGCTGCGCTCCGTCGTGTAGAAGGCTTCGGCTGTTGCGACAGCCCGCAGCTCTTCAAGAACGCGAGCGGTTTCTCTGACGTATTGCGTAATCTGATCTTCGATGCGCTTAAGCTGCTGAAGCTTCTCGCTCTGGGAGGAAGACCGTTGGACGGCAGCGGTATATCCGGCCCGCACGACTTTGAGCTCGTCGGCCCACTGTCGCCACGGGCTCTCGGTGCGGTGGACGGCGACCTCGGACGAGAGACTCGTAGCGCGCCCATGAAGTGCTTCGATACTGGCCTTGGCGTCGGATAGAAGCGCCTTGTACTCAGCATGCGCCGAGGCCAGCGTTGCGCCCTCTGGTTCCCCTGGCGGGTCGGCTAATTCACTGAGCATCGCCGAGACGAGAGCTGCAAGCGTCGCGGCTTGATCGCGGAAAGAAGCGGCACCTTCCGTCCATGACTGGACCGCACGGTCCGCGGACTCAAACGCCTGTCCGCGCTCGATCGCTCCCTGGTCCTCATCCGACAGTCCCCTGATCGACGCACGCAAGCTTGCCGCTTGGTCCGACAACGAGCGCTCCTCCAGTTCGCGCTTCTGAATAGTTCGATTGAGGGCACGCTGCCTGACGCGCGCTGCGTGCGCCTGTCGGACGCGCGTCGCGCTGTCAGCGATTTGGCGATCCAGACGGGCAAGATCAGCCCTGATTGGGGCAGTTACAAACCTGCCAAGCTCTTCGACCCGTACACTGACGTCACTCAGCTGCTTCTGACTGTAGGCCTGAATCGGTAGCAGACTTCTGACATCCTCTTCGGTGCACTGCGTGAAGTCAGCATCGCCTATCTTGATGAGCACAGTGCCGTCCTGGCTACTGCGGCGAACGGTATGCGGGACTCCGTTCACGACAAACTTTACTTGCACAGTGGCATTGAGCGGCTTTAGCGTTTGATCAATCAGTCGAGCTCTACGCGCCTGATAGTTCGGGGCCTCATCATCAGTGGACCCAGGCGGCTGGTCGCATAGAGCCCACCGGAGATACTCCAGGATGGTCGATTTGCCAGTTCCTCGACCACCGATGAGCGTCGAATACTGGCAGTTGAACTCCAAATCAACGGGACCAAGAAACGCGCTGTTACTGACGCTGATCGATGCGACTGAAACGGCGGGAAGTCTAGGTTCTTCGTGGGCGACCCCTGATTCTTGCGCAAGGCAAGCCTGACGGGGCGCTTCGGCGGTGGGCGTGGCCCACTTGATCCACGTTGAGTAAGCTCCGAGGTCACTGTGGTCATCACGCCGATTGTCCGAGGTCTGGAAACATGCGATGCGCTTATTCCCCCACGCTTTGTCCCGGCCAGCTATTCGGTTCTTAATACCAGGCTTGAGTTTATTGATGTCCCCGTCGGTGTACCCACCGACGCACGGCATCTCGATATATTTGGCCGCCATGCCGACACGAAAGACCGAGTATTCCCCTTCGTTGGTGACGTTCGGGAAAACGATGTAGCGGTCGCGGAGGTAGGTGTGCTTGTCGAGTTCCTCCTTGAGCTGCTTGAACGACTGAATGTGGTTCAGGCGCACCACCTGGCCGGTCTTGGCTTCAGTCGAAGCGCTTGGGGTAATCGCAAGAGCATTCATCGCTAATGCGAAGAGGTCGTCCGGGAACTCCGCATCAAAAATCAACAGGGCCTGGCACGGAACCGCCAAGGTCAATTCCATGGCTGGAAACACGACCAAGCGATCGCCGGAAGGAATCGGATTACCGTCGCCGTCGGTCTCTTCCATCGCGGCCCTGCGGACATACGATGCGAAGAGCATGTCGTGGTGGTCGGTGATCGCTATGCCCCGAAGGCCCTTGTCCCGACAAGCTTGGATAAGGCTCCGCGCATAACCTCGGCGTTCGTCGTCCGTGACGGCGTTCGGGCCTACCCACTGAATATCGCGCGGAGTGTGCACCTGAAGATCGCAGCGGTGGAAGTGTGCGCCTTTGTCACCCATCGTGTTGTCCAATTCTGGCCCTCGCTATTTCACACGCACTCAAGGTCCTACTCCCAATCTGCCTTCGTTATTCCGAGGCCGCGCGCGTTTTCAGACACGGCCCGCTTCATCGACTCAGATGCACCGTTTGGGAAGTCGGCGGCAATCTCAACCGATAACCTCACGGTGGCATTCGGGTCGCTGGCCAGGAGAGAGACAATTTCCTCAGCGATTTCAACGAGCCGCATTTTCGCGGCAGCGGGCGGAACGATAGCCGTTGCGTGGAAAGCGTGTGGCTTCGCAACGGCGGGCCCACCGACGATGGGTGACGGCGTCGGTTCTACCTGCTGCGGACCATCGGCTGCGGTTGCCGGGCCACCGCGAAGGATGGCTGGGGGCACTGCTGCTGCATGGCGGGCGGCCTCGTAGGCGGCCGCCGCCCCTGGCTCGATCAGGAGCAGGGTGTCGTCGAAAATGACATTGCCGGTTCCGAGCTGGAATCCGTCAAAGGTGTCGCCACTTTGCCCGTACGCCGTACCAAAAAAATCCCGACTTGATGCGCCGCTCCGAATGGCGTGGCCCAACACCTCGCGGCTCTTAAATCGCGGCATATAGAGATACCGCAGCGTGTCCTCGAAGAACGCGGCGGCACCTGCAGCAGGATGGCTGTCCTTCCAATACAACTCTTTGAGCTTGGTGCGCAGGTGTATCGGCGACCATGTTGTGATGACGAGCTCGTTCTCCGTGCAGACACGCTCAATTTCGCTGCCGACCGCGCCGGCGGTTGTGTTGAGGACGAATGCTTCAACATTCGGCTTCGGATCGCTTGGCGTCTCCTGAACAGGGCACAGGAGCCACTTGTAGCATTCTCTGGCGGCGCGAGGCAGGACCTCCTCTGCGCTCCGAAGTTCCTTGTCTGCTTGGTTCTTCTGCAGAACGTCTATATTCAGGCGGCCCTCTTTCACGTCGTCGACGATGGAGCCCCATGCAAGTGCAACGCGGGCAGCATCGCTAAGGCGCGACAGCGAACCGTGGTCGGCCGCAAGAAACATCAGCCGATTTGTTCGATAGCGCGGCTTGGTCCCGTTGTTGCGGACGAAGCCAAGGACTGACTCAATGGCCTGCCGCGTTTCTTCACGTGAATACCAGCCCTCGGGCGGCAGGACGACGAGACGGAGGGCCGTGTCATCTGACACATCGGAATGCGGCGTGAAAACATGCACGCCATCAAACAATGAAGCGTTGCCAACCACCTTCTTCAAGGACTCTGCGATTTTGCCCCGGACTTCGGTCTTGTCGTCGAATCGGCGCTTGCGATCCTCCATTTCACGACGCAAGTTCGCCCGGGTGTCGAACCAGTAGCGCGTCGAGTCCTGGGTTTTGTCCCCAGAACTGTTCAGGTAGTGGAGGCGGTCGGCGAGGCGATTGAGCGCGTCCGAGTAGACGGATGACGGCTGCCCTGGCTGCAGACAGCCGAGCAGGACACGAGCGCGGTCGAGACCGCGAGTGCCGGACTTCGAGGCGACTGAAGACGGGGCACTGCCCAAGAAGATCGTCCGGGCTACGCGTCGTGCGGCTCCGACCTGGCCAAAGCGAGGCTCCTTATTCTCAAGCTCGGTCGTCTCAGCGCGGTCGCCGTCGATGTCGCGCTCTATGACGGCGTCCCAGCCTGCGGGCAGATAATACGTCAACTCGTTGCGGCTGCTGCCGTCATGCAGCGGCAGGCTACCGGGGAGGATCATCAGGTCCTTGTTGTCGTCTTTCCACAGACGGAAGATGACTTTTGCCATCAGCTTCAGCACCCCGCGCGTGCGTTGAAACCCGTCAATGGTCGTCCAGTCTTCGTAGAGACGGTCGAAGACTTCCGGGTGTAGAGGATATGCCTGCACCAGCCGGTCGTAGTAGCGACCTTCCTGTGTCTCTGCAGGAAGCTTCGAACCTTCGGCGACGTAGGCGTCGGCGAACGCGCGGCATACGGCCTCGCGCGTCTTGGCGTCACGCACGGGTTCAAACAATCTCCGCCGAACGATCTCAAACGCTTCTTCCGTGGCCACAGGCTTCCAGAGCGCCTGCACACGCCCGAATGTCTTTTCCAGCGCCCGAAGCGCTGCGGTACCGCGCGCGCTACCCGCCTCGACATCCGACTCTGGCAGCGATGCGAGGACAATCGCATTCGGCACCAGTTTCGTCGCCTCGGTCAGGGCCTGCAGGAAGGAGAGATTGCTGTCGTAGGTGCCGCCGCTCAGCGCCTGCCCTTCCGAGAACTGGCGAATATAGGCAACCAGTTCATCGATCAGGACAATGCACGGAGCGTGGCGTTCGAGCAGGTCGCGCAGAACATCCTTTCCGGGCGAGGTGCCCGTTGCGTCCGCGTCCGTTACCAGCCCGAAGGCCTCGGCCCCGCCCAGTTGCCATGCCAGCTCGCCCCAGAGGGTATTGATCGTCTGTTTGCCACGTTTCCAGGACTGCGCAGGCGCGTGGGCGGTGCCATCCAGGACGGCGACTCGCGCCTGCGGCAGATCCATCAATCCCGCGCGATCAATCAGCGCGGGAACGCCGGCCAAGTCCGAGAGCGCACACTTCCGGGTGGCCAGATGATAGACGGCCAGCATGGTGTGCGTCTTGCCGCCACCGAAGGCTGTCTGGAGTTGAACGACCGGCTCGCCGCCTTTGCCGGCGAGGCGCTGGGCCACCTGCGTCAGCAGGAGTCCCATCCCTTCTGTAATAAAGGTGCGCTCGTAAAATGCGACGGCGTCCTGATACTCGCGGCTCGCCTTGCCCGTGTTCACGGCGGTAATGTCTGCGGCGAACTCGGACTGCTGAAAGGTACCTTCCAGCACATCACGATGGGGAACGGCGATTTCTCTCCAGGGCTTCATTCGGCTCGTATTCCTCTCTATCCAAACAACGTCGTCTGCTTCGGTGTCGGCGTCGTAGCTGCGGCGGATTCGATCGCGCTCCAACTTGTGATGATCTCGTTATAGGCGCGCGCATCTTCAGCCCACCCCGCCCGCTCACAGAGAGTGTAGAGACGATACGCCAGTTGCCTTGTCGCCTCCGTTTTGTCTTGAATGGCGCTCATTACTGCACCGGCCGCACTCTCGCCCTCGGTTTTGAACACGCGGATGGTTTGGTGCAGAACCTCCCACACTGGCAGACGAGAATCAGTTGTTGGGTCCCAATCAGGCGCATACTCCGTCCATTTCAGCAACCGTACGACGCCTCCCTCTGCCAACAATACGCCTGCCTGTTTGACGCCCTCAACACTGGTGCCCTTGGCGCGAGCGAGAGTATCGGCGTCACCAAATCTTCCACGTTCCCAGCCGTTTTGTTCAAACCAACGCAGACAGAATTGGCTGTCGTGGTCAAAGTCATCCTCGGCCAAAAAGCGGTTGATGAGCTGCAGCGCTGTTCGGACAGACATTGGAGTACCGTCTGCTTCAAGCACGGCAGCGTACTTTGAAAACACGGCCATACCGGGTCCGATGATGGCCTGAGACAGGTCAACAGGCGCGACCGGGGAGCGCTCGTCCCCTGATCCTTTCGTCATCTCATCCAGTGCCTTTGGCAGCACCTGAT
This sequence comes from uncultured Solibacteraceae bacterium, assembly GCA_964423815.1. GTDB lineage: Bacteria > Acidobacteriota > Vicinamibacteria > Vicinamibacterales > SCN-69-37 > SYFT01. The sequence continues at coordinate 51,515 of CAYRGW010000018.1, forward strand.
TCAGTTCGCGCAAGAAGGCCCGTCGCGAAGTGATTTCTGCCTGTGTCGAGCGAGTGCGGCAGACGAGAATTATGCTGGACGCTAGGGCGTTCGTTTCGTTTCCAACGACGCGGCCCTGTTTCTCGGTTCGCATCGGCCAGGTGCCGCCAATGGTGAAACCAGCCCTAATTACCGCTTCGAGGAAGGTGTCCCACCCTGTGCTGACGGTAGTGCCCATCACTGCGCCATCGGTCTCGGATTGCTTGAACGCGTAATAGACAGTCAAAGGAAAAGCTGGATGAGCTTGTTCAGCAAGGCGGTGCGCTGCTTGGGTCATGCCCTCAAGAAAAAAGGCTTCGGCCTTCTCCTTGCCCCCGTGCCGGTGAGCAGTCGCCACTAGCTCCTCAGCTTTTGGCACGGCAATCGTGGCGAAGAGACCAGGAAAAAGTGGCCTCAGCGACCGACGAAGCCAGACGTAAAAGAAGTCGGAGAGATCCGCGTAAGCGATGTTGTTGTAGTACGGTGGATCTGTAGAGACGACTCGCGAGAGGGACAGGGTCTGGCTGTTCGCATCCGCTTGCACTGCATGCCCGGGGAGCCCAATTCCGAGAGCTGTAAATCCTTTTACGAGCCGCTCGAACAAATTGCTATAGCTGCCGGAAGAGTCGCACAGTGGGTTGCTCTCAGCGTAGTCCCACACCATCGGAATCGCCTGTCTGGCGAATACGCTCCGCATTTGGGCATTCGCGGAATTCCAACCGCACACCGACGACGAGTGGTTCGCGACCTGATTGACCAGGAATGCCAAGTACACAGCAACGCTGTCAGCGTAAGCCGACGCGCCGGTGCCTCCAGCATCAACGCCTACGCTGTCGTCTGGAAGTCCCGCCAGAATCGAGTCGTTCCGAACTTTCTCGCGCACTTCGCTCACAAGGTCGCTAAATGTTGTCAATGCGACCAATTGACGGGCGGTAAAGAGATCTCCCCACTCCTTTAGGCCGTATGGCACACAAGTGCCACCCGTGAGCTTCGCAGGGACATCTCCAGGCGGTCTCCATACTGGGCGCGCTTCGTGCGCAACCGCTTCGATTGGCTCCGTTGGTGAGAGATAGACTCGTCCACGGCTACCCTCGGCGACGACAGCCAGGAGACGAGCGCCCATGCGGCCTGACTTGCCTTCTGCTTTTATGTAGTCCCCGGAGATTGGCGCTCCAGAAAGCAAACAACGAAAGTTTCCTCGACCGACTTTGGTTCCACCCCCCGCGACGCCGCTGGGGTTCCCGGGTCGGGCCCTGAAACGATAGCGGTCTCCATCGACAACGGGCTCAACATACGCCGGATTCCCCTCTTTACTCGACAAGATAAACGTCGACACAAGAGGCACATCGACGTGGCGAAACGCTGGGTTCGGGCTCTTGACTGTGCGGGCCCAGAGCCATGCGATGACCGTAAGTTTCTGGCCGACAAGAGGCTTCAGATCGGGCCGCTCCTTGGCCATTTCCGCAGTTATTTCAATAGGCGGGTAGAGGTTGCCAATCCGCTTCTGGGCCTCGTCTCGCTTCCACTCGCCGTAATAGCGCACATCCTCCGCGAGCCCCTGAGCGCCACTCCATCCTCGTTCGATCAGGTCCCGCCTGGCCCTAGTCTCTGGATTGACGGGCCGGTTTCCGGCGAACTTGGGAGGGATCTCAATCATCGCTTTATTGATGAGAACCGCTACAGGGTTGAGGTCGCTGGCATAAGCTTCGAGCCCTAACCGCTGGGCCTCCAAAGGCAGCGCACCTCCACCGGCAAACGGATCGTGGAACGCGGGCATCGTGTCCGGATTGAACAATTCAGCTGCATCCGGATGGTCTTTGTTGACCTCACAGGTCTCACGCCACGATTTGCGAATTTCTGCGCGAGCCCGTTCGAGCATTTCCTCGTTCGTTGTGTTTTCCCAGTGCACCAAGTCTTCGATAATGTTGAAGAGCCGCTTGCGGCTTGCGGCCCAACTGGCTTTGAGATTGTTCGGCGGAGCCTCTTCGGGGTGCTCCAGTTCCCACTTCCAGGAAGGATCATTGACCATTTGGGCAAAGATCACGGCACGCGCGGCGGCGAGCGGTCGGCGCGCCCACCACAGGTGCAGCGTGCTTGGATGGCCGTGCCGAATCGATTTCTCGCGGGCAGCCGCGACGTTGATTGCGTCGAGGGGAAGAGCGACCTCGATGAGTTTCCTCGGCGACTTCACTGGGTGCCGCATGGTCATTGGGCCTCCGCACGGACCAAGAGGTCGCCGAGGTTGTAGTTGATAGACGCGACTCCCCAGGCTGGCTCCCGATCAAAAGGATTGCGGATGTAGTGCGGTCCGTCCACGGTATCGCCCTCATCCACAAGAGCAATCGCGAGAATGAACTTCTCGCCCTGATTGAAGGCGTACAGCATCTCATTGCGCGTAATACAGACCGTGCCGGCGCCCTTGATCCTCCCCTTCACCTCGATATGTCTCGGGGATGGTTGCTTGCCATCGACGGCGGGTGGATAAGACGTCAGGTCCCAGCCGCACTTCGCAGCGGAGACATCGACGACATGGCAACCACGGGCTTCCTCGGCGCGGCGGACGGCGTTCATCGCCAGTATCTCGATGCGCTTGCGCGCCGCGGCGTCGGCGGCAAAAATCGCGGCCGCAGGGTCTGAGGGTTCGTCTCCGCGCAGCTTGCTCACCAATCCCGCCGGCACGATCAGCGCGCCACCGAGCACGATGGGCGTGCCATTGACGACATGACGCATGGACTGCAGTTCCTTCCTGCGGCTGTCGAGACGGCTTTCGAGGTCAGCAACAGTACGGCGGGCGTTTTCCAGATTCAGTCGAACGTCCTTGCCAGCTTCGCCGTCCTCCTTGAGTTTGAGCCAGCGGTCCTGCCAGAAACCGATCTCCTTGGAGAGACGTTCGTGCACAGCGTTCAGGGTCTTGTCGACATGGGAAATGCGCCGATGCGCCACCTCGCTATAGTGTTCCGGAACGAGTGTCCCAGCCGCCAACGCCAGAGCCCGAGCTTCCTGCCCGTCGGCGATCCACGGTGCATCCAGCACGTTCTTGAGGAGGGGACGTTCCTCGTCAGCCAGGGGTTCGAGATCGAGATGCGGTGCCCAACCGGCAAAGGCCGCGCTGCCGTCGGAGCCCACGCGCACAAACTGCAGCCGCTTGGAGAGCACGGCCCCATCGCCGGACTTGATCTCATGGGTCAGGAGGAACAGCAGCGCTGGCTCCAAGCCCTCGTCCGACGGATCGACCAGTACCGCCCCCTGACGAAGCAGGTTGGAGTGTTCTTCGAGGATCATGTCCGACATCGACAGCATGAGCGGATGCCCAGGGTGCATGAGGATAGCCCGTTGCACGCCCGGCTTGTCGAGCGGCTGAATGGCCTCGCGCTCGAAGCAGATGCGCTCGTAGCGTTTCAGCACGGGTTCAATTTCACGGCGGTTGCGCCCGGTGATCCGGCGGTCGCGTTCGCGGATAGCCGCGGGGACGTGCGTGATTTCGAAGCGGCTGGATTCGCGCGGGTGTGCAGTGCCACCGACGGCGTCGAATGCTCTTAAGAAGAAGGCGCGCACAAAGAAGGGCTGGAGCCGGCGGGCTTCGGCCCTTTCCATCTCTTCTTTCACGGCGAAGAGGCGG
>CAYRGW010000019.1:0-1715 GCA_964423815.1 uncultured Solibacteraceae bacterium
CCGCGCCGAAGAACTGCTGGCCCGGGTTGGCCTGGCCGATCGCGCCACCCATCGCCCGGCCGCCCTGTCCGGGGGCGAGCAGCAGCGCGTGGCCATCGCCCGCGCCCTGGTGGCCCGGCCGACCGTGCTCCTGGCCGATGAACCCACCGGAAATCTGGACGAGGCCACGGCCGCCGATTTACATCGGTTGCTGAAGGATATGCACGCCGAACACGGCCTGACCTCCGTTATCGTGACCCACAACCCCATTCTGGCGGCGGCCTGTGACCGGGTCCTGCGCCTCGAAGGTGGGCGGCTGGTGCCGGTCGATCTCGTATAATTGTCAGGGATGTTCGAACGTTATACGGAACGCGCACGTCGTGTGTTGTTCTTTGCCCGATACGAAGCCACGCAACTCGGCAGCACGTCGATTGAGACCGAGCACCTGCTGCTCGGACTGATTCGTGAAGGCAAAGGGCTGACCAGCCGGATTTTCGCGCGCTCACATTTGTCGCTCGAGAGTATCCGGAAGGAAATCGAAGGCCGCACGGTATTCAAGGAGAAGGTCTCGACCTCGGTCGAGATTCCCTTCAGCCCGGAAACGAAGCGGGTCCTGCAGTATTCGGCGGAAGAAGCCGATCGCCTGCTTCATACCTACATCGGGACCGAGCACCTGCTGCTCGGACTGTTGCGCGAGGAGAAGTGCGTCGCGTCGGCGATCCTGTACGAAAAAGGCATGCGCCTCGCGAGTGTGCGCGACGACATCGTGCAACTGCTCAACGAAAAGACGGCACCGGTGCGTCCGAAGGAGACACCGCTGCTGGCCGAGTTCAGTCGCGACCTGACCGAAGCCGCGAGCAAACGCCAGCTCGACCCGCTGGTCGGCCGCGCGCTGGAAATTGAACGGGTGCAGCAGGTGTTGTGCCGCCGCACCAAAAACAACGTCGTCCTCATCGGTGAACCCGGCGTGGGGAAAACGGCCATTGTTGAAGGCCTCGCGCAGCGCATCGTCGACGGCGAGGCACCGCACTTTCTCGCCGAGAAGCGCATTCTGGCGCTCGACATCTCGCTCATCGTGGCGGGCACCAAATACCGCGGACAGTTCGAAGAACGCCTCAAGGCGATCATGAAGGAACTGACCGAGAACCCGAACATCATCGTGTTCATCGATGAACTCCACACGCTGGTGGGGGCCGGGTCGGCGGAAGGCTCGCTCGACGCCGCGAACATTCTCAAGCCCGCGCTCTCGCGCGGCGAGATCCGGTGCATCGGTGCGACCACGCCGGCCGAATATCGCAAGTACATCGAAAAGGATCGGTCGCTGGAACGCCGGTTCCAGGCCGTCAAGGTCGAGCCGCCGACTGAACTCGAATCCCTGCAGGTGATTCTTGGGGTGAAGGAACGCTACGAGTCGTTCCACCACGTCATCTATTCGCCCGAAGCGCTTGAGGCGGCGGTGTATCAGTCGAGCCGATACATCACCGACCGTTTCCTGCCCGACAAGGCCATCGACTTGATCGACGAAGCCGGCGCACGCGTGAAACTGCGCGACGCACACGCACGCATCGAGGCGGGGGGCCAAGGGCGACAGGTCGTCGTCGCCGTGCCAACCATTGATCTCGATGAGGTGATCACCACCGGTGACGCCACCGGCGTCGTGGTGCGTGAGACCGTGGACCTCAAGCCCGGCGGCCGCCCGATTCTGGTGGGCCGTCACGAGATCGACGAGGTGGTCT
>CAYRGW010000019.1:1725-43569 GCA_964423815.1 uncultured Solibacteraceae bacterium
GCTGACCTCCATCAACGAAGACGAGAGCGACAAGTTGCTCCGGATGGAGGAGGAACTGCATCGGCGCGTCGTCAGCCAGGAGAAGGCCATCTCGGCGTTGTCCCGCGCGATCCGCCGGTCACGTGCCGGGTTGAAGAACCCGAACAGGCCCGTCGGGTCGTTTGTGTTCCTCGGGCCGACCGGCGTCGGCAAGACGGAGCTGGCGCGCGCGCTCGCGAACTTCCTGTTTGGATCGGACCAGTCGCTGATCCGGTTCGACATGTCCGAGTACATGGAGAAACACGCGGTCTCCAAGTTGATCGGATCGCCGCCCGGATACGTGGGCCACGAAGAGGGTGGCCAGCTCACCGAAAAGGTGAAACGGAATCCCTACTCGGTCGTGTTGCTGGATGAAGTCGAGAAGGCGCATCCGGACCTGTTCAACATCCTGCTGCAGGTCTTTGAGGATGGCCACCTGACCGACGGGTTGGGCAACCGCGTCAACTTCAAGAACACCATCATCATCATGACGTCGAACATCGGCGCGCGCTTCATCCAGAAGAAGGCGTCGATGGGCTTCCAGTCGCAGGATACCCGGGACGTCCAGAAGTCGGTCACCGACCTGGTCCTGGGCGAAGTCAAACGGACCTTTAATCCCGAGTTCATCAACCGTATCGATGAACTCATCGTGTTTGAGCCGCTGTCCGACGACGATTTGCGGCGCATCATGGCCCTGCTGGTGGCCGACCTGAACCGGCACCTGACGGACCGGCAACTGACCATTTCACTGACCCCCGAGGCGGTGGACTGGATTATCGACGTGACGTGCCGCGACCGGACGTACGGCGCCCGGCCGCTCCGGCGCGCGATCCAGCGGTATGTTGAGGATCCGCTGTCGGACGAGCTGATTCGTGGCCGTCTGCGCGGGGGGCAGGTCGAGGTCTATCTGGACCTGGGGAACCTGGCGTGGCGGGCTGTGGACGGGTCGGAGACCGGCCGCCCTCTGGCGGCAATCGTCTAAGCTGGCAACTGGAACTGGTGATGTTCGTGAATGTGACGCATAGTCTCTCTATTCGTGTGGCCCAGGTGGCCCTGACGGCCCTGCTGAGCCTCGGCTCCGCCGTGGCGTGGGCCCAGACCCCGCCCGTGCCGGCCCCGCAGGCCGCCGCCACCCCGCAACCGGCGCAGCCGCCGACCGATATCGGTCCGGTGGTGTTTGGCCTGGAATTGCGCATGGTGCCGGACAACGTGTTTGAGGTGGTTCCGGCCGAGACCTACCTCTACTACATCCGGTCGCGTGCACGCACCGCGACCGGGGGATTTATCCCCTACAACGATGACTTCGAGCGGGAACTGCTCTCGGACTTTGATCGGTTGATGGCAACGCCCTTTGTGGATGACCTTCGCATCGAGGTGCAGGACCGTCCCTTCGCCAACGGGGTGATGGGCAAACACGTGATCTTCTTCATCGAAGAGCGCAAACGCATCAAAATCGTCGACTACCAGGGATCGCGCGAAGTGGCCGTGTCGGACATCGAGGCCCGGCTCAAGGAAAACAGCATCGAGGTCCGCCTCGACTCGCCCGTGGACGACAGTGTCATCCGCCGCGTGTCCGGTGTGGTCAAGGAGCTGTACGCCGAAAAGGGCTACCAGTACGCGACGGTGACGCCGACGCAGAAGCCGGCGGCGGGCGGCCCGAAGCTGGTGCACCTGACGTTCAACATCGACCAGGGGCCGAAGGTCAAAATCCGCGACGTCCAGTTTGACGGCAACACCAACGTGAGTGACAGCGACCTGCGCGCGCAGCTGAAGGTCAACAAGCCGCGCGGGTTCCTCGCGTTTATCGGTGGCGGCGGCACGTATCAGGAAGCCAAGTTTGCAGAGGATGCACAGGCGCTCCAGATGTACCTGCGCGACAAGGGCTACGTGTACGCGCAGGTCGGACAGCCGCAGCTTGAAGTGATTGAGGACTCCGAGGACGGCAAGACCCGCTGGGTGCGGATGCGCATCCCGGTCGACGAACGTGATCGGTACCGCGTCAGCAAGTTCGAGATTGCGGGCAACGAGACCATCCGCACGGAAGCCCTGCTCCCGTTCTTCAAGAAGGTCAAGGTCGGCGAATACTTCACGTATGAGCCGATGGGCAAGGCGCGCGAAAAACTCAGCGAGTTGTACGGCGCGTTCGGCTTCATGGAAATGGATGCCTATCCGGATTTGAAGCCCAACAACATTGATCCGGAAACCGGTCAGCCGATTCCCGGGTTCACGGGCACACCTGAGGTGGAAGTCATCTGGCGGATCACCGAAGGCACGGCGTTTTACCTGAACCGTCTGACGTTCCTGGGCAACACCACGACGCGTGACTCGGTCATTCGGCGCGAGATGCGATTGGTTGAAGGCGGCATCTTCAACATGGAATCGCTCAAGTTCAGCATCCGTCGTCTCAACCAGCTCGGCTACTTCAAGCCGCTGGAAGGTGATGACTCCGTCAAGATCGACAAGACGCCAAATGCCGAGGGCAAGGTGGACGTCAAGCTGACGTTCGAAGAGCAGAACCGGAACCAGCTCAGCTTCGGCGCCGGTGTCTCCCAGTTTGAAGGGTTCTTTGGTCAGCTGGGGTTCCAGACGTCGAACTTCATGGGCCGCGGTGAGACGTTGTCCATCTCAGCCCAGAAGGGCTCACAGGCGCGCAACTATCAGCTCGCGTTCACAGAGCCGTTCCTGTTTGATCGACCGATCACGGCCGGCGTGGACATCTATTCGCGCCAGGTGATCTACCCGTTCCAGTTCACGCAGGGCTCGACGGGCGGCAACCTCCTGTTTGGTTTCCCGGCGGGGAGCTGGTCGCGCTTCTTCATTGGTTACAGCTTTGAGCAGGTCTCGGTCACCAACATCAACGACATCTATCTGCAGCCGGGGGTGGAGGAGTCCAACCCGCTGCTGGCCGAGTCGTTGTTGCTCAACAGCGGCGGCAAACGCACGGTCAGCAAGATTTCGCCGAGCATCAGCTACAACACCATCAATGAGCCGATCTTTCCGTCAAGCGGCACACGGCTGACCGGCGCGTTTGACGTGGCCGGCATCGGCGGCGATACGTCCTATCTGCGTGGACGGCTCGAAGGCATCTTTTATCGTCCCCTGACCCCGCGGATGTCGGTGGGTGTGCGCCTGCAGACCGAATACGTGCGGCCCTACGGCGACACGGTGACGTTGCCGATCTTCGAGAAGCTTGTGCTCGGCGGCGAATACAGCATTCGTGGGTTTGATCTGCGCAGTGTCGGTACCCGCGACGCACGGTCCGGCCTCGTGCTCGGCGGCAACAAGACGATGTTGTTTAATGCCGAGTACATGATCAACGTGGGCGGCCCCGTGCGGCTCGTGTTCTTCTACGACGCCGGTCAGGTCCGCGACATCGGGGAGCGGTTCACGTGGCAGGAAACCGTGTATCAGACGGTGGCCCCGACGCCGCCGCTGCTCTCGGATCCGAATCAGGGTGTGGTGTTGACGCCCGACGGCCAGGAGCCGCCAAAGAACCGGCTGGAAGCCATCGGCAAGTCCTACGCGTTCAAAACGTCGCTGGGCGGTGAAATCCGGTTCTTCATGCCGGTGCTCAACGTGCCGTTCCGGCTGATCTTCGCCTACAACCCGCAGCGGGCCGGCATCTTCAATAACCAGCTGCAGCGCCAGCCGAAGTTCACGTTCCGCTTTGCTGTCGGGACGACGTTCTAAAGGGAAGTAGAGCGCGCTGCACGGGCAGCGCGCTTCCGATGTAGGGCGCGCTGCACTTGAAGCGCGCCGTTCAGTTACGGATGAACGACGGCGATGGTGAAGGTCACCGGCGCCGAGAGGCGACCGACGTCGTGGATCCGCATGCACAGCGTGCCTGAGGAACCGGCCGAACCCACCATCTGGGAGAATTGGGTCGCGTTGTCGTTGGAGATCACGGCGGCGCACGACACTCCATTCCAGGTGCCCATCGTCAGGCCCACGGCAACGGCGCTGTCGGGCAGGACGCTGGTCAGTGTCGCGGTGGCCGTCCCGGCGGCACTGACCGCAAACGGGAAGGTGACGGCGCCATTGCGGGCGAGGACGCCGGTGTAGGTTTCGGTGATGTTTTCGACCACCGGGGTGTCAATAACGGGGGCCGTGGGGCCAGGGTCATCACAGGCGGTGGCGCCAGTGGCCAGGGCCACGGCAACCAGGGCGCGGGTCAGGTTCAAACGACGCATGCCCCCCAAGTGTAGCCTAGCCTCCGCTAGGGGTTCTACGTTATCGTTGCTTGTTGAAAGGTTGAGGTAGATTTCACTCATGAATAGACAGACGTTCTCACTGGCCCTGGCGGCCGTCCTCGTGGCAGGAAATGTGTACGCGCAGACCCCGCCCCCGACCACCCAGGCGCCTCCCCCCGCAGCCCCGGCTGCCCAGGCCCCCGCGCCTGCGCCGCAGCCGCCGTTTCCGGCTGACTCCAAGATCGCGTTCGTCAATGTCCAGGGTGTGCTCTCGCAGTCCGCTCTCGGCAAGGCGGGCTCTGCCCAGTTGGAAGCGCTGTCCAAGCGCCTGCAGACCGAGCTGACCGCGATCGAAACCAAGCTGAAGGATGCCCAGAGCAAGCAGCAGTCGCAGTCGCAGTTGTTGAGCGAAGTGGCGGCCGCGCAGCTCGCGAAGGACATCGACCGTCTGACGCGTGAACTGAACTTCAAGCAGCAGGAAGCCCAGTCCGAAGTCCAGGCGATGCAGGCCGACCTGCTCCAGGACTTCGAGCGCAAGGTGGTGCCGCTGATGGAAGCCCTCGCGAAGGAAAAGGGCCTCTACGCGTTGTTCGACGTCGGCAGCGCCGGCGCCGTCTACGTGTTCCCCGGTGTCGACCTGTCGCCGGAACTCGTCAAGCGCGTCGACGCGCAGTTCCCGGCCAAGAAGTAGCCATCTCGGTGCGGAGTGTGGGGTTGCCCGCACTCCGCACGTACGCTTCATGAACGTTTCCGCCCAAATCGATCGGCTCTCCCAGCGGTACCCGTCCCTCCTTGTGGACGGCGTCCTCTCCCATGAACGCGGTTCCCGCGTGGTGGCGGTCAAGAACGTCACCGTCAACGAAGAATTTTTCCAGGGACATTTCCCTGGCGCGCCCCTCATGCCCGGCGTGTTGATGATCGAGGCCCTCACGCAGGTGGCCGCCTTGTTGCTGCTCGACGACGCCCCCGAAGATGCCCGCCTCGCGCTGCGTGGTGTGGACGAGGCGAAGTTCCGGCGCCAGGTGGTACCCGGCGATCGGCTCGAGCTGGACGTGCGGCTGAAGGCCCGTCGTGGTGGCCTCGCGCGTGTCACGGGTGTGGCCTCCTCCGATGGCCAGGTCGTGGCCGAAGCCGAACTGGTCCTCGTGATTGAGACCGGCGTTCGCGCCGACGAACCCCAGATTCACCCGACCGCCGTGGTGCATCCCGGCGCGGTCGTGGGACCGGGCACAGTCATCGGTCCCTACGTAACCATCGGGGCCAGAGTCACCATCGGCCGTCACTGCAAAGTGGGCGCGTCCACGGTGATCGACGGCTGGACCGACATCGGCGACCACACCGAGATTTTTCCGTTTGCGTCCATCGGTCTCGCGCCGCAGGACCTGAAGTTCCGCGGGGAGCCGACGCGGCTCTCCATCGGCCGGCACAACGTGTTCCGCGAGTTTGTGACGATTCACCGCGGCACGGCCGGTGGCGGGGGCGTCACCACCATCGGTGATTACAACCTGTTCATGGCCTATTCCCACGTCGCGCATGACTGCCACGTGGGCAACAACACCATCTTCGGCAACGGCGCCACCCTCGGCGGCCACGTGACCGTCGACGACTGGGTCACTGTCTCGGCGTTCTCCGGAGTCCACCAGTTCTGCCGCCTCGGCAAATACGCCTTTATTGGCGGCTACACGGTGGTCACACGCAACGCGTTGCCGTACGCCAAGACCGTGGGCAACCGCGCCCGGATCTACGGCCTGAACAGCATCGGCCTCGAACGGCGCGGGTTCTCGCGTGAGCTGATCGGCAAACTGCGCAAGGCCTATCGGCACCTGATTCACCACAACACCAGCCACGCCATCGAACTCATCGAGGCGGACCCGACGCTGGCCGTGCCCGAAGTGACCTACCTCGTCGAGTTCATCCAGCACGCCGGCGCCCGTGGCGTCATTCTTCGCCGCCCCTCCCGCAAACCCGGCGACGAGGCCGACGGGGAGTAGAATCGCCGGGATGCCGCTGGGTCTGATTGCCGGAAACGGGTCGTTTCCTTTCCTGATACTGCGCGCGGCTCGCCAGCTGGGCCACGACGTGGTGACGGTGGCGATCGAGGGCGAAGCGTTTCCCGAACTGGAAACGTTGTCGCGCGAGTTGGGGCACCCGTCCTTCACCTGGAATCCGCTCGGTCAGCTGGGCAAGTGCATCAAGATTCTCAAGGCCGCAGGCGTGTCGCGCGCCGTGATGGCGGGGCAGGTTAAACACGTGAAGTTGTTTGGCGGCGTGCTGCCGGACCTCACGCTGCTGTCGGTGCTGACGAAGTTGAAGTCAAAAAACACCGACGCCCTGATTGCCGCCATCGCAGACGTGTTGCAGGGACACGGCATCACCTTGATGGATTCCACCGAACTGCTGGCGGACCTGCTGGCGAAGCCCGGCGTGTTGACGACCACCGCGCCGTCGGACGCGATGCGCGCCGATTTTGATTTCGGCTATCAGGTCGCCGATGTGATCGCCGGCCTCGATATCGGGCAGACCATCGTGGTGAAGGACAAGGCCGTGGTGGCCGTGGAAGCGATGGAAGGCACCGACCAGACGATCGAACGGGCGGGCCGCCTCGCGGGTGCGGGCGCACGCATCGTCAAGGTCGCAAAACCGTCGCAGGACATGCGTTTTGATGTGCCCGTGGTGGGTGTGGCGACCATCACCCAGATGATCGCGGCGGGCGCTGATGCGATATCCGTGGATGCAGGCAAAACACTCATGATTGATGGACAGGCTGTGATCGATGCCGCCAACGCCGCCGGCATCGTCATCGTCGGGAGACAACGATGACGACGGATGTGCGAGTGGGAGTGGTGGGGGTCGGCCATCTGGGCCGGCATCATGCGCGGCTGTTGGCCGCGACACCAGGGGCGCGCCTCGTGGCTGTGTCCGATTTGTCTGCGGAGCGTGCGCAGGCCGCCGCAGCGACGACTGGTGCCGAGGTGCTCACCGACTATCGGTCGATGATCGGAAAGGTGGATGCGGTCAGCATCGCTGTGCCGACGGTTGACCATGTGACCGTTGCGCGTGAGTTCCTCAACGCGGGTGTACACGTGCTCGTCGAGAAACCGATGACCACGACACTCGCCGAAGCCGAGGAGCTGATTGCCCTCGCAGAAAAGGTCGGACGGGTGCTGGCCGTCGGGCACACCGAACGGTTCAATCCGGCCGTGGCCGCGGCGATTCCGCTGGTGAAACATCCGCGGTTCATTGAAGTCCATCGCCTCTCGGGTTTCCCCGAGCGCAGCCTTGATATCGACGTCGTGTTCGACGTGATGATTCACGACCTCGACATCGTGCTCGCAATTGATCCGTCGGAGGTGGTGAGTGTCACTGCCGTCGGCGTGCCGGTGTTGTCGCCCAAGGTGGATATCGCCAACGCGCGACTGAAAATGGCGTCGGGATGTACGGTGAATCTGACGGCCAGCCGCATCAGCCGGGACAAGGTCCGCAAGGTGCGATTTTTTCAGCCCGACATGTATGTGTCGGTCGACTACGGCGAACAGGAACTCGACGTGTGGCGCATCGTGCCGCAAGAAGGCGGACGGCCGAAGATCGAAGGCGGGTCGTTGCCGGTGGAGAAGGGGGAGCCGCTGGGCCGCGAGTTGCACGACTTCGTGGACGCCGTTCGCACCGGTCGCCCGCCGAAGGTGACCGGACGTGACGGGTATCGCGCACTGCAGCTCGCCACACGTGTGGCCGAAGCGATCGAGATGAATGAACAGGGTATGAGCGGAGCGCACGGAGTCCCGAATGTTGTCTGATCTGGAAACAAAAGCATCCACCAAAGACGCCCTCACTCACGCCGAGGCGCTGCGCGTCTTTGGCTGCACCGATTTGGTGAGCGTCGGCCTGCTCGGCGAAGCGGCGCGCAAGGCGCACCATGGCGACCGCGTCACGTACGGCCAGGTGCTGACCGTGGCCGAGAGTGTCCCGGAGTCGATCGGGGAAGCGCGCGAGCTGCGTCTTTCGGGGCGCCCCGAGTCCTTTCTCACCGCCGCCCGCTGGGTCGAAGCCGTGGTCGCTGTCGCCGGTGCCGTGCCGGTGACCGGGTTTTCCGCAGCACACCTGCTGGAGCTTGCGGGGGGGGATCATCTCGTGTTGGCGGACGGCGCGGCGCAACTGCGCGCGGCGGGTCTGGTCGCGGTCGCCGAGCTGCCAATCGACCGCATCGAGGATGCCGCTGAGGTGGTCAGGGCCCTGCAACACGGCGGACTGCAGGTGTGGCGCGCCGTGATTGAGCAGGCGGCGTCGATCGAGACGCGACTCGCACTCATCGAACGTGTGGCCGCCCTGCAGCAGGAGACCAGTGCGCTGAAGTCCTTCTCGCCGCTGCCGATCGAGGACCAGGCGGACACGCCGTCCACCGGGTACGACGATGTGCGGACGATCGCCGTGGCACGGCTGGTGTGTGTGAACGTGCCGTCCATCCAGGTGGATTGGTCGTATTACGGACCGAAGCTTGCGCAGGTCGCGATCGCGTACGGGGCGGACGACCTCGACAACGTGCCCGCGCTCGACACGGTCGGGCTCGGACAACGCCGCAGCCCGAAGGAAGAAATCGAACGCCAAATCACGGCCGCCTTTGCCACCCCGGCTGCGCGTGACGGCCGGTTCGAGCCCGCGCGGTGAGCACACGTCGCACCCGGCTCGGTTCGGTCAACTACCTCAACGCCAGACCGCTCATTGCGGGCCTGGGCGGCGATGACGATGCGCAGTTTTCGGTGCGGTTTGATCCCCCATCGATGTGCGCGACATTGCTTGAGGCCGGCGAGATCGATCTTGGGCTGATCCCGACGATTGCGTACCACGATCGGCCAGCGGACTTCGTGGTCCCGGGCGTGTCGATCGCGTCGGAGGGCCCGGTCGCATCGGTGGCGATCTTCACCCGCACGCCAATGTCCGAGGTGCGGACCCTGGCTCTCGACACCAGTTCACGCACGTCGGTCGCGCTCACACGCATCATGTGTCGACGCAAGTTCGGCATCGCGCCCACGTTTGAACGCCAGTCGCCCGACATCGCCGCGATGTTGACCACGCACGATGCGGCGCTGGTGATCGGCGACCCCGCGCTGTTTGCGGACCTGCCGTCCATTCAGGCGGCCACCGGCGCGTCGATCACGAAGATCGACCTCGGGGAGTTGTGGACCGAGATGACCGGGTTGCCGTTTGTCTGGGCGTTCTGGGCCGGGCGTGCTGATGCCGCCTCGGCCGCGATCGTGCGACGGCTGCAGGACACCCGTGATGCGGGCCTGCTGCGCTCTGACGCGTTGGCGGATGCCTACGTCTCGCACACCCCGGCGTGGCAACCGCTGGCGCGCACGTATCTGCGCGACAACATCAAGTTTGGCCTGACGGCACAGATGCTCGAGGGACTCGCGACGTATTACCGCGAGGCGGCCGAGGTCGGGGTGGTGGAGGCTGCGGCCACGCCTCAGTTCTTCCCGACGGAGGACGAGCGGTGACCGAGCCGCGTCGCGCGGCGGTGGTGTTTATCTTCATCACCGTGGTGCTCGACATCCTCGCGCTGGGGATCGTCATCCCGGTGCTCCCGGTGCTGGTCGAGGACTTTCTCGGTGGGGACACCGCGCAGGCGGCCACGATGTTCGGGCTGTTCGGTACGGTCTGGGCCCTGATGCAATTCATCTTTGCGCCGGTCCTCGGCGCGTTGTCGGATCGGTTCGGCAGACGTCCGGTCATTTTGATTTCGTGTTTTGGTCTCGGGCTCGACTACGTGTTGATGGCGCTCGCGCCGTCACTGGGATGGCTGTTTATCGGGCGCGTGCTCTCGGGCATCACCGCCGCGAGTTTCACCACGGCCGGGGCCTACATTTCGGACGTGACCTCCCTCGAAAAACGCGCCGCGGGTTTCGGCATGATTGGCGCGGCGTTTGGCGTGGGGTTTGTGCTGGGGCCGGCCGTGGGCGGCATCCTCGGTGCGACCGACCCGCGACTGCCGTTCTGGGTCGCCGGGGGGCTGGCGCTTGCCAATGCCGCCTACGGCTATTTTGTGCTGCCCGAGTCGTTGCCCCCGGAGAAGCGCAAGCCATTTTCCTGGCGCAACGCCAACCCGATGGGATCGCTGCAGTTGCTGCGACGGTATCCCGGGCTCATGGGGCTGGCCAGCGTCAGCGTCATGTATCACCTCGTGCATCACGTCCTGCCCAGTGTGTTCGTGTTGTACGTCGGCTATCGCTATGGATGGAATCCACGCGACACGGGGCTGACGCTGGCCGCCGTGGGTGTCATGAGCATCATCGTGCAGGGGGGGCTGGTGCGGCCGCTCGTGGCCAGGTTTGGCGAACGACGTGTGTTGTTGACCGGACTGACCGGGGGCATCGTGGGGTACACCATCTTCGGTCTGGCGGCGACCCCGGCGATGTTCTGGCTGGGCCTGCCGGTGTTTGGACTGATGGGGTTGTTTAATCCCTCGTTGCAGGCACTGATGACCCGCCGCGTGTCGGCCTCCGATCAGGGGCAACTGCAGGGCATCAACGGCAGTTTTATGGGCCTGACCGGCATTGTCGGACCCGGGCTCTTCACCTGGACGTTTGCGCTGGCGATTGGCCCGCGCGCCGGCTGGCATTTCCCCGGGGCGCCCTTTGTGCTGGCGTCCGTCCTCCTCACGGTGGCGTGGGCCGTCGCGTGGCGGGTTACCATGGAACCGACGTCATGAGTGTGCAGGCAATTGCAGACAAGCTGGTGGCTGGCGGGCGGCTCGATCGCGCGGAAGCCAGAGAGTTGTACCTGGAGGCACCGACCTCGCTCCTCGGTCGGCTCGCCGACCGCGCGCGGCAGCTCCGGCATCCGGAACGGGTCGTCACGTACATCATCGACCGCAACGTGAACTACACCAACGTGTGTGTGGCGCGGTGCAAGTTCTGCGCGTTTTACCGGCCCGTCGGATCGAGCGAAGGGTACACGCTGGGCTTCGACGAGATCTTCGCGAAGATCGAGGAGACGATCGCGCTGGGCGGCGGGCAGCTGCTGATGCAGGGCGGCCACAATCCCGACGTGCCGCTGGCGTGGTACGAGGACCTTTTCCGGCAGGTGAAATCGCGCTACCCGGAGTTCAGACTCCACGCGCTGTCGCCGCCGGAGATCATCCACATCTCGCGGTTGTCCGGCCTGCCCACCACCGAGGTCATCGACCGCCTGATCGCGGTCGGACTCGATAGTGTGCCCGGCGGCGGCGCCGAAATTCTCGTGGACCGGGTGCGCAAGGAACTGCACTGCTACAACAAGGCGACGGCCGACGAGTGGCTCGACGTGATGAAGCAGGTGCATCGCGCCGGGCTGCGCACGACGGCGACCATGATGTACGGCACGGTGGAAACGGTGGACGAACGCCTCGAACATCTTTTCCGCCTGCGCGATGTGCAGGATGAGACCGGCGGGTTCACGGCGTTTATCGCCTGGAGTTATCAGCCCGAACACACGGAACTGGGCGGCACCGAGGCGACCGGGGTCGAGTACCTGCGGACACTCGCACTGTCGCGCCTGGTCCTCGACAACTTCGACAACATTCAGTCGTCGTGGGTCACACAAGGCGGCAAGGTCGGGCAACTCAGCCTCGCCTACGGCGCCAACGACATGGGCTCGGTGATGATCGAAGAAAACGTCGTGCGTGCCGCCGGCGCCGAATATTGCATGGACGAGTTCGAGGTCGTCCGTAATATCGAGAGTGCGGGGTACACGGCAAAACGTCGCAACATGCACTACGAAGTGCTGGGCGAACCCGTGTTCCGCGAACGGAATGTGCCACGCATGATGGAACTCGCGGTGGCGCGCCACGACGGTCGTGCCGGAGAGTCTGCAGACCTTCGCGCCTACGACGCGCGCTCCGCGCAGGCCAAGCGGTTGCGCGGACTGCAATGAGCCAATGGGGCAATGAGGCAATGGGGCAATGAAGGCGCTTCGCGCCCGGTGGGTCATGCCCTCTGCCGGGACTCATCTGGCCAATGGGTGGGTCACTGCCCGCGAGGGGCGGGTTGAGGCCACCGGTGTCGGCGCTCCTCCTGCAAAAGCGCGCGACCTGGGCGATGTCGTCGTGCTCCCGGGGCTGGTCAACGCTCATACTCATCTTGAACTGAGCTGGCTCGAAGGGCGTGTCCCCCCGCAGGACTCGATGGACGAGTGGATCAGCACCATGATGCGGATCCGGCGCACGGGGCCGGCCGGCGGTGATGCCGACATCACGTCCGCCATCCGGGACGCCATTACGACGATTCGCGCGACAGGCACCGTGCTGGTGGGGGATATCTCCAACACCCTCGCGTCGGTCCCACTGCTGGATCACGCCAACCTCGCCGGCGTGGTCTTCCACGAAATCCTCGGATTCCGCCCTGTGGATCCGGTCGGCATGGTCCGCGAGGCACACGCGCGCACCGAAAAAACCGTCGGGAGGCTTTTTCGCGACGTCGATGGCGAAAAAGCCTCCCGACGGTTTTTTCGGTGCTCCGTCGTCGCGCACGCGCCCTATTCCACGTCGCCCGCCTTGTTCCGCGAGATCGCGGCGCGCCACGCAGGCCCTGCACCCCTCTCGGTCCATCTGGCCGAGTCGAACGAAGAGATGGAGTTCCTGCAGACCGGGCGTGGTCCCATCCGCGACATGCTCGAACGGTTGGAGGTGTGGGACGACGCGTGGACGCCGCCAGGTGGACATCCCGTCCGATTTATGCGGGACGTCGGGTACCTGCCGCCCGGCACGCTGCTGGTGCATGGCGTCCATCTCAGCCCGACGGACCTCGACGAGGCGCGTGACGCGAAGGCCGTCCTCGTCACGTGTCCGCGCAGCAATGTGTGGGTGGGCGGCGGTGTGCCGCCGGTGGCGCGGTTCTACGCCTCCGGTGTGAACGTCGCGATTGGCACCGACAGCCTGGCGTCGGTCGACTCTCTCAGTCTTTTTGATGAACTGGCGGCGCTGCGACGTCTTGCGCCCGAAGTCGAGGCCGCACGGTTCCTCGACAGTGCGACACGAGTGGGCGCCGAGGCGCTGGGGTACGGATCCGACTATGGATCTATCACCAGAGGAAAACGCGCCAGCTTTGTGGCGGTGCAACTGCCCCACGGGCTGACCCGTCCGGCGGATGTGGAAGAATACCTGGTGAGCGGCGTGCCGGCGTTAGCGGTGTCGCCGGTGGATCTCCCCTGAACATGATCGCCCGCCTCCGCACGTACGCCGCTTTTGTTCGCGTCTCGCACTCGGTGTTTGCCCTGCCGTTTGCGCTGGTCGGCGCGCTCCTGGCCACACGTGTCGTCGAGTGGGACTGGATGCGGCTGTTCTGGATCGTCGCCTGCATGGTGACGGCCCGCAGTGCGGCGATGGGTTTTAATCGATTGTCGGACGCCGCCTTTGACGCGCGTAATCCCCGCACCGCCATGCGGGAACTGCCGCAGGGGCGGATGTCGCGCCGGGAAGCGATTGGATTCGTCGTGGTGTCATCGCTCGCCTTCGTCGCATGCACCTATCCGCTCGGACCCGTGTGCCTGGCGTTGTCGCCCGTCGCGCTGGCAATCGTGTTCTGGTATTCGCTCGCCAAACGATTCACGTCATACACGCAGTTGTTCCTTGGGCTGGCGATGGCGGTGGCGCCGGTGGGTGGGTGGCTGGCGGCCGGTGGTCGCGGGGGCTGGGAGCCGTGGCTGCTCGGTCTGGCGATTGGCACCTGGGTCGGGGGCTTTGACGTCCTCTACGCGTGCCAGGATGTGGAGGTCGATCGTCGCGAGGGCCTGCGCTCGATTCCCGTGCGGTTTGGAGTGCCCCGGTCATTGGCCATCTCGCGCGGGATGCACGTGATTGCCGTCATCTGTCTGGCGGCGCTCGGCGTGGTCGCGGATCTCGGGATGATCTATGCCGCCGGTGTGGCCGGTGTGGCGGTGTTGCTGGTCTACGAGCAGTCGCTGGTGAAGGCCGACGACCTCTCGCAGGTCAAATTTGCGTTCGACCTGAATGGCTGGGTGGGGATGTTGTATCTCGTGACCACAGCCGCGGATGTGTATTGGGTATGAAACCTTCCATCGCTGTTGGAGTGACGGGCGCGTCGGGCGCGATCTACGCGATGCGTACGATTGCCGCGTTGATGGAGGTCGGCTGCCATCTCGAGATCGTCTTCTCGGACTACGGCAAACGTCTGCTGATGGACGAACTCGGCACCGATGCCAAAGTGGATCGGTTGCAGGAACTGCTCGAAGCCAAGTACGGCCCGGGTGTCCGGCAGGGCACGTTTGTGGTCCACAGCAACAAGGATCTCGGGGCGTCGCTTGCCAGCGGCAGCCATCGCTGCAGCGGCATGGTGATTGTCCCGTGTTCGATGAAGACACTCGCGGGTGTCTCGCTGGGACTCTCGCGGTGTCTGATTGAACGCGCCGCCGACGTCATGCTCAAAGAGCGTCGTCGTCTCGTGCTGGTGCCGCGGGAGACACCGATGAGTCTGCCCGCCTTGCGACATCAGGTGGCCGCGGCCGAGGCCGGGGCGATGATTCTGCCGGCCATGCCCGCGTTTTATCAGCAGCCGAAGACGATTGACGATCTGGCGGACTTCATCGCCGGAAAAATTCTGAATGCCCTCGGGTTTGAACAGCACCTGTTCGCCCCGTGGAAAGGGGAGTAGTGGTTTCCACATCGCGTGAGCCGGAACGTATTGCCGGCATGTTTGATCGCATCGCGTATCGGTACGACCGTCTGAACCGTGTGCTCAGCGTCGGGCTCGATCAACGATGGCGTGCCCGGGCGATCCGCGAGTTGGCTCTGACGGGCACTGAAGATGTGCTCGACATGTGCACCGGGACCGCCGACCTGGCGATCAAGGCCGTGACGATGAACGGCGGGCAGGCGCGGTCGGTGGTCGGCGTGGACTTTGCCGGCGAGATGTTGAAGCTCGGGTTGGGGAAGGTGCGCAAGGCCGGCCTTGGTGACCGGATTCACCTGGTGCGTGGTGACGCGACCAACGTCCCGCTGCCCGACGCGTCGTTTGATGCGGCGATGGTGGCGTTCGGCATTCGCAACGTGCACAACTACGAGGCCGGCATCCGGGAGTTCGCCCGGGTGCTCAAGCCTGGTGGCCGGCTCGCGGTCCTCGAGTTCGGCAAACCCCAGGTGCCCGGCATCAAACAGGGCTACGAGTGGTATTTCAAGTACCTGCTCCCGGTGATTGGTCGCATGGGGTCCAAACACAACGAGGCCTACTCGTATTTGCCCGCGTCGGTGGATCAGTTCCCGGAGCCGGCGGTGTTTGCGAATCTGCTGAAAAATCACGGATTTGACACAGTTCGCACCGTCTCTTTGACGATGGGGACCGTCTACCTCTATATCGCGACGCGCCGCTGATACCGATGTAACCGGTGACGGCCGCGGCGGCCTGTTAGACTCGAATTACCGCATGTATCTGGATTTCGACGACCATCGCCCTGAGACGCCAAGCGTCCCGCCCGTGATTTCACGGCGGGAGGGTGTGTTGTTGTCGCTCGTCCTCCACCTCATGTTGACGATCGCGTATCTGCTGACGCCGGAGGGGCTGTTCACCTCGGAGGTGGTCCCCGTGCCGGCGCAGCCCTCGCAGGACAACGTCCAGTTTGTGATGATGGAGCCGCTCATGGAGCGGCCGGTTGCGCCACCTCCCCAGGCGGAGGCCTCGGACCTTGATCGCCGCGCGACGACGCGTGAGCGTCCTCCCACTCCGGAGAATGCGGCGCCGTTTTCGCGCGGTAATACCCCGGACAAGGTCGTGGGTGCGCCGTCGGGTGAGCCGCTCAAGGGCGACAACAGCACGGCGCCGCCGACGCCGGACGCCGCGCCCCCGACACCGGACGCCCCCTCACTCATGGCGACCGATCCGCCGCCTCAGCGGTCTGGTGGACGGGGACTCGCCAACTCCCTTCAGAACCTCTCAAAGTTTCTGCAGGATGACAATTTTGCGAACGACCGCGGCGGACAGCCCGAGCAGGATGCGCAGATCAGCTTCGACTCCAAGGGGGTCGACTTCGGCTGGTGGCTTCGCCGTTTTGTCACGCATGTGAAGAGCAACTGGTTCATTCCGCAGATGGCGCAAATCACGCCGGGTCGAGTGGTGATTACCTTCAACGTGCATCGGAATGGGTTCATTACCGACATCGAAATCATCAAGACCTCCGGCCATCGTGCGCTCGACCAGGCCGCGGTGAATGCCCTGCGCACCTCCAGTCCGACGGTCGCCCTCCCGCCGGAGTATCCGGACGACAAGGCGTTTTTTACGGTGACCTTCCTCTACAACGTCCTCCGGTGAACAACTCATCGGGTGATCGGGTGATCGGGCGATCGGGTGATCGGATCGTCTGCGTGGTGGGCCCGACGGCCACGGGCAAGACGGCGCTGGGTGTGGCGCTGGCGGAAGCGATCGGCGGCGAAATCATCTCGTGTGATTCCACGGCCGTGTATCGCGGCATCGACATCGGCACCGACAAACCCACGATGGAGGAGCGGCGGGGCATCCCGCACCACCTCATCGATGTGGTCGGCCCGGACGAGACGTACTCCGCCGCGCGTTTTGCACGCGAGGCGGCCGCCACCGCACACGAGATCAGGGCGCGCGGAAAATGGCCGATCCTCGTGGGCGGGACCGGGTTTTATTACCGCGCGCTGGTGCGCGGATTGTTCCCCGGTCCGGAGCGCGACGATGCGCTGCGCGCGCGGCTTGAACGTGTCGCTGATGGTCGCGGAGTGGAAGCGTTGCATCGCTGGCTCGCGCGTGTGGACACGGCGTCCGCCACACGCATCATGCCGCGCGATCGGAAACGCCTGATCCGCGCCCTTGAGGTGTATCTGCTCACCGGGCGGCCCTTGACACAACACTTTGAGGACACGGTCTCGCCGCTCGCCGGGTGGCAGGTGTTGACGCTTGGTTTGATTGACCCGCGCCCCGACCTCGAAACGCGCGTCGCCAGGCGGGTGGATGCACAGTTCGCGCGCGGTGTGGTCGCCGAAGTTGAGGCGCTCATCGCCGCCGGCGTGCCCGAGTCCGCGCACGCCTTCAGCGGTCTGGTCTATCGACAGATCATCGAGATGCGCCAGGGGGTGCGCGACGAAGCCGCCACGCGCGCGCTGATCGTGCGCGAGAACATGCGCTACGCGCGCCGCCAGGTAATGTGGTTCCGCAAGGAACCGGACGTGTGGTGGCTGTCAGGGCCCGGCACGGAGCCTGCTGTGCAGGCGGAGGCACTGGCCATCATCAGAACTCGGGGCTTTTCAACATAGGGGGCCATGGGGATCCATGGGGGCAGAGGGGGGACAGCCGCCTCCGGCGGCTTCGCGAGTGGAGAGAGACCACAAATGAATACTCCTCATGAATGGAGGGGGAGCCTTCATTTGTGGTCTCACTCCACACGCGAGTCCCCGGCGAAGCCGGGGCCGTCCACCCCGACCGTCCAAACGCGGCCAGCTGTATTTCTCCATGGAACTCAATGGTCCCCATGTTGAAAAAACAACCGGGCGATCAAGAATGAAAGCAGGTATGCATCCGTCAATAACCCGCGTCATCGTCATCGTCATGGACTCCGTTGGGTGTGGGGAGTTGCCCGACGCGAACCTCTATGGTGATGAGGGTTCCGACACGTTGGGGCATATCGCGGATGAGGTCGCGCTGCGGGTGCCGACGTTGCGGTCGTTGGGCCTTGATCGTGTGGCGCGCATCAACGACGGCGCAAGCGCGGCGGTACCGCGATGGGTGGCCACGCCGCGCGGTGCGTTCGGACGTATGGCCGAGGCATCACCGGGCAAGGACTCGGTCACCGGGCACTGGGAGATTGGCGGCATCATTCTCGACCGGCCGTTCCCCACATTCCCGCACGGATTCTCTGCCGACATCATTGCGGAGTTCGAGCGACGTATAGGCCGCGCGTCGATCGGCAACGTCGTGGCATCGGGCACACAGATCATCGACGCCCTTGGGCCGGAACACATGCGGACCGGGTTCCCGATCGTCTACACGTCAGCGGACAGCGTGTTCCAGATCGCCGCACACGAGGGTGTGGTCCCGATCGCCGAACTCTATCGGTACTGCGACGTGGCTTTTGATCTGGTCGGCCGGGGTCTGGGCGTCGGCCGTGTCATCGCGCGACCGTTTGTCGGCGAGCCCGGCGCATTCACGCGCACCTCCAACCGGCACGACTACGCACTTCAGCCGTTTGCCGACACGGTGCTCGACGTGCTGAAGACGGCGGGGCACCCGGTCGTCGCCATCGGCAAAATTGAAGACTTGTTTGCCGCGCGCGGCATGACGAAGGCCATCCACACGACCTCAGACGAACACGGCATGGACATGGTGATGCAGGAACTGGACGTGACCGATCGCGGCCTGATCTTCGTCAACCTCGTGGACTTCGACACGAAGTACGGCCATCGCAACGACGTCCCCGGGTATGCGGCGAACCTCGAACGATTTGATGCGCGCCTGGCGCAGTTGCTGCCCGCACTTCGGGAGACCGACCTGCTCGTCGTGACCGCGGATCACGGCAACGACCCCGGCACGCCGTCCACCGATCACTCCCGCGAATACGTGCCCGTGCTGCTGATGGGCGCGTCAGTCCCGCCCGGCCTTGACCTCGGCACGCGCGACACGTTTGCAGACCTCGGGCAGACGATTGCCGGGATCTTCAACGTCGCACCCTTGGCGCACGGCGTGCGTATGCTGTGACCTAGCCGCCGATGTGGTTGCGTGGTTCCGAGAAGGGGCGAACCAGGTTGCCACTCCCCGATTCCACGAGGACGTGGTACTCCCAGGTGCCCCAGACAGCCCAGGCTGGATTGCCGGTGTAGCGCGGGTCGGACTGGCTGACGATCTGATACAGATACGAGCCCTTGTCCTGGCCCGTGCAGTTGATGGCGTTGATGATCCACCCCTCGTCCATGAACGGGGTGTCGCCGAAATCCGCGCGGTAGACATTCTCGTATTTGCAGCTCGTGAGCGTGTCTGAATCGAGGGCGTCCACCGACGCCACCGTGCCCACCAGCCGCCCGTCCCCGAGGTCCCAGTAGTAGTCGCCCGACTGGTCGTAGGCGTAGAGCGACTCGTACTTGCCGACGACAAACACGCCGGCATCAGGAATACCGTTATCGTTCATGTCGTAGCGAGCTTTCTGGTGTCCGCGAACGGTTGTCTGCGCGTCGAGGCCGACGCCGACAAAGAACGTGACGAGAGTAACAACGAAACACCCAACAACCAGGCTGCGCAACTTCATTGGTGACCCTCCGGGGCATGGCCGACGAACCCCCGGAAGTGTAGCGAAGAAGGCGCTCCCACTCAACGCGGCACCGACGCCGGACCAAGTTAGACTTAAAAGATGTCGTCAATTCGTGAACAACTCGAGGCGCGGGAGGACGAGACCCTCGCCCCGCAGGCGTCCCGCAGTCGGACCAGCAAAGGCCGGGTCGTGGCCGAGCCGCCCGATCCCATTCGCCCCATCTTCCAGCGCGACCGCGACCGGGTCATCCACTCCAAGTCGTTCCGTCGACTCAAGCACAAGACGCAGGTCTTTTTTGCGCCGGCTGGTGATCACTACCGCACGAGGCTCACACACACCCTCGAGGTGTCACAGATCGCGCGCAGCATCGCGAAGGTGTTGCGGCTGCACGAGGAACTGACCGAAGCCATCGCGCTGGGCCATGACCTCGGCCATCCGCCCTTTGGCCATGCCGGCGAACGTGTCATCGACAAGCTGGTCCCCGGCGGGTTCAGCCATCATGAGCAGAGCCTCCGCATCGTCGATGTCCTTGAGAACAACCGGCAGGGGATGAACCTGTCGTGGGAAGTGCGCGACGGCATCGCCCGCCACTCCAAGGGCAAACATGGGCTGCCCGTCGGCGCGCCGCCCGAACACCGCGCCTCGACCATCGAAGGCCAGATCGCCCGCGTCGCCGACATCGTCGCCTACGTGAACCACGACATTGACGATGCGGTGAGGGCAGGGGTGCTCAACCCCGGCGATCTGCCCGCCAGCGCCACCGGCCGGCTCGGGCTGACCTCGTCGCAGCGCATCAACACCATGGTCACCGACGTGGTCACCGAGACCCTCAAGGGCGACCTCACAGAAATCCGGATGAGTGACGACGTGTTGCAGGCGACCCTGGATATGCGGACGTTCCTGTTCCAGGCCGTCTACGAAAATCCCCGGGCCACCTCGGAATTTGAAAAGGCCGCTGGGGTTCTGGGCGGACTCTGGGAGAAACTCCGGGCCCGGCCGGAGCAGTTTCTGGACCCGGTGACCATCAAATCCGAGGGGCTGGACGCCGCCGCCAGGGATTTTCTGGCCGGAATGACCGATAGATACGCCGTGGCCCTCTTTGAGGACCTGTACGTCCCCAGGTCTTGGAGCGTCTGAACTTCGGGACCCCGGGACTTCGGGACTCCGAACGTCCCCGTGATAAACTCTCCGTTTGCGCTACTGGCTGGGGCCGGTAGAGGGGACCATGAAGCTCGATATCAGTCGTCTACGCCGGGGAGCCGAAAAAGTCAGTCGGCAGTATGAGCCGGAGGCGTTTGCCGACGTGTCGGACGACTTCAAGGTCGTTGGGACCACCACGGTGTCCGGCACCGTCCGCAAGGACACCGGGACGGCCGTTGTGCTGACCGCCAAGGTGTCGTCCACGCTGGAAGTGGCGTGCAGCCGATGTCTGGAGCCGTTCACGGTGCCGGTCGAGGCCGATGTGGAGACACGATTTGTGCCGGCAGGCGACCTGGCGAAGGTCACGGCCGACACGGTCAAGTCGGGTGAGATTGAAGACGACGTTGAGGATCACGACCTCGGGCTCGCGGAATATCGCGACGAGACGATCGACCTCGGCGACGTGGTGAGAGAGCAGTTTTTCCTGGCGTTGCCGATGAAGCCGCTGTGCCAGGACGACTGCAAAGGGTTGTGCCCCGTGTGTGGGGTCAATCACAACCGTGAGACGTGTGAGTGCACACAGCAGTGGGTCGACCCACGGCTGGCCGCGCTCGCCGAGTTGAAGAAACACTGACGCAGGGATACGAACGATGCCAAATCCAAAACGACGCCATTCCAAACAGCGCACCGCAAAGCGCCGGACCCACGACTCGCTGACGAAGGTCAACTCGATGACCTGCCCGCAGTGCCAGGAGCCCAAGCTGCCGCACCAGGTGTGCAACAACTGCGGCTTCTACAACGGCCGCCAGGTCCGCGCGGTCAAGGAAGACTAGTCTCTGACGTCCCCGACCATCGCGGTTGACGCCATGGGGGGCGACGCCGCCCCGGGTGAAATCGTCGCTGGCGCGCTCGCTGCGGCGCGTGACCTTCAGGTCACGATTCGCCTCGTCGGCCCGACGGCGGTTGTGGCTGAAGAGTTGGCCCGTGTGGCCGGCGCGTCCGTGCCGGCCAATATTTCCATTCTCGACGCCGCCGAGGTCATCGGCATGGACGAAGCGCCGCTGGCCGCGCTGCGGCGCAAGCCGCATGCCTCCATCAAAGTGGCGGCTGACGCCGTCGTACGCGGCGAGGCGGATGCGGTCTACAGCGCAGGTCACACCGGCGCGACGCTGATGGCCGCCCACGCAGCGTTCGGCATGCTCCCGGGCGCCGAGCGGCCCGCGCTGGCCATTCTGATCCCCACACTCGCCGGGCAAACGGTCTTACTCGACACGGGGGCGACCATGGACTGTCGTCCGGAGCACCTGCGCTCGTTTGGTGTCATGGGCGCGGCGTTTGCGCGGATTGCGCTGCAGGTCGACGCGCCGAGGGTGGGCCTGCTGTCGGTCGGAGAGGAAGCCGCCAAGGGCAATGAACTGGTGCGCGAGGCGCACGGGCTCCTGCTCACCACCCGCGACATCACTTTTGTGGGCAACATCGAAGCGCGCGACCTCTTTGCCGGGCATGCCGACGTGGTCGTCTGTGACGGCTTCACGGGCAACATCGTGCTCAAGACCGGCGAAGGCCTCGTGGCCACGCTGGAGACGATGCTGAGGCGCGAGGTGGGGCAGTCGATGGCGTCCCGGATGGCGAACTGGCTGGTCGGGCGCGAATTCAAGCGGCTCAAGGTCCGGATGGACGCCGGCGAGCGCGGCGGGGCCCCGTTGCTGGGTGTGAATGGTGTGGCGGTGATTGGCCACGGTCGGTCAGACGCCCGAGCCATCCGCAACGGCATTGCCGCGACGGCGCGGCTGGTTGAGGGCCGGATGATCGCGCGTCTGCGAGAGGCTCTCGCTGCGGGACTTCGGGACCTCGGGACTTCGTAATTGCCTCATTCCCCCCGGGTGTGCTGAAGTAGGAAGGCTGTCATGTTCATGTTGACGGGCCGTGTGGCCCTGGTGACCGGTGCGTCACGCGGAATTGGTCGAGCGATTGCCCTCTCATTGGCGGCCGGTGGCGCCCATGTGGTGGCGGCGGCGCGCGGCGACAATGCGAAGGCCACGGTCGAGGCGATTCTCGCCGCCGGGGGCAGTGCCGAAGTGGCCACCCTCGATGTCACCGACCCGGCCAGTGTGGACGCCGTTGTGGCGGGTGTGCTCGAGCGGCACAAACGTATCGACGTGCTGGTCAACAACGCGGGTGTGACCAAGGACCAGTTGATGTTGCGGATGAAACGCGACGACTGGGACGGCGTGATCGCGGCCAACCTCACCGGGGCGTACACCTGCGTGCAGGCCGTGTTGAAATCCATGGTGCGGGCCCGTCAGGGGCGCATCATCAGCATTACGTCGGTGGTGGGCGAGGCCGGCAATGCCGGTCAGGTCAACTATGCGGCGTCCAAGGCGGGGCTGATTGGGTTCACCAAGGCGCTGGCTCTGGAAGTCGCGTCGCGCGGCATTACGGTCAATGCGGTGGCCCCCGGACTGGTGGACACCGATATGACCAAGGCGATTTCGGAAGGGGCCCACGAGGAGTGGGCGAAAAAGATTCCGCTGCAGCGCCTCGGCACCCCCGAGGACATCGCCGCGGCCGTCAGGTTCCTGGCGTCCGACGAGGCAGCGTATATTACGGGTCACGTGCTTTCCGTCAACGGCGGAATGCATACTTAGTTGGGTTCAGGGTTTAAAAGGAGTTCGAATGGCCGTCGCAGATCAGGTTAAAAAAATCATCGTGGAACAGCTGGGCGTGGATGAAGACGAAGTGACGACCGACGCGTCGTTTGTGGACGACCTCGGCGCCGACTCGCTCGACACGGTGGAACTCGTCATGGCCTTCGAAGAAGAGTTCAGCATCGAAATCCCTGACGAAGACGCGGAGAAGATCACGCGCGTCAAGGATGCCGTCGAGTACATCGAAAAACACGCGAAGAAGAAGTGAGCAGACGCGTCGTAGTCACGGGGGTCGGCCTGCTCTCGTCCGTCGGTCTTGGCACCGACGCGACGTGGGCGGGCGTGTGTGCGGGGACCAGCGGCATCGGCCCAATCACGCGTTTTGACGCGTCGCAGCATGCGTCGCGCATTGCCGGCGAGGTCAAGGGGTTCGATCCGCTCAACTTCGTGGAGAAAAAAGAGGTCAAGAAGATCGACCTCTTCATCCAGTACGCCATCGCCGCCGCGCAGTTTGCGGTCGATGATGCGCAGCTGAAGGTGACGCCGGAGAACGCCGACATGACCGGGGTCTTTATCGCCTCGGGCATCGGTGGCTTCCTCACGATTGAGAACGAACACAAGGAACTGCTCAACGGCGGTCCCCGGCGGATCTCGCCGTTTTTTATTCCGGCGTCGATCATCAATCTGGCGGCCGGCCACGTGTCGATCCGGTTTGGCGCCAAGGGACCGAACCTGGCGACGTGCACCGCGTGCACGGCGTCGGCGCACGCCATCGGTGAGTCGTTCGAGATCATCCGTCGCGGTGACGCGGACGTGATGATTGCCGGCGGATCCGAAATGGCCATCACCCCGATGGGTGTGGGCGGTTTTGCGGCGATGCGCGCATTGTCCACGCGTAACGACGAGCCCACCAAAGCGAGCCGGCCGTTCGACAAGGACCGCGACGGTTTTGTCATCGGCGAAGGCGCGGGCATCCTCATTCTCGAAGAGCTGGAATCGGCGAAAGCCCGAGGGGCGCAGATCTACTGCGAGCTCGTGGGCTACGGTTTGTCGTCGGATGCCTATCACCTGACCGGGCAGCCGCCGGACGCCAACGGGGCCGTCCGCTCCATGAAGATGGCCCTGCGCAAGGCGGGCATCACACCCGACAAGGTCGACTACATCAACGCCCACGGCACCTCGACGCCGATCAACGACCCGACCGAAACGATGGCGGTGAAGACGACGTTTGGGGACCACGCGTCGAAGCTGGTGATGTCGTCCACCAAGTCCATGACCGGGCATCTGCTGGGGGCCGCCGGTGGCCTGGAAGCGGGCATCACGGCACTGGCCGTGCGTCACCAGATTGCGCCGCCGACCGCCAATCTCGACAATCCCGACCCGGCCTGTGATCTCGACTACGCGCCGCACACCGCGCGCAAGATGAAGATCGATTACGCGTTGTCGAACTCGTTCGGGTTCGGCGGGACCAACGGCACGTTGCTGGTCAAGCGATTCGAAGAGTAACGGGCGGGGCCCGGCGTGTCGTTGTAGGGCGTGACCTTCAGGTCCGACCCATGGCGCGGCTAAAGCCGACGCCCTACGAAGAACATCGACCGGCGGCTCCGAAGACAGAAGAAAAGAACAGTCATGAAAATCGCCGTCTGCATCAAACAGGTCGTCTCGCGCGAGTGGCAAGTGCGCGTGAACGACGACAAGACGTGGGTCCGTGACCAGGACGCCGCCTGGGAACTCAACGAGCCGGACGCGTACGCGCTTGAAGAGGCGCTGCGGCTGAAGGAAAAACACGGGGGCGAGGTCATTGTGGTCTCGGCCGGCCCCGCCCGGGTGTCGCAGGTCATTCGTGAAGCGCTGGCGCGTGGCGCCGATCGCGCGATTCACGTGGAAGGCGACCATCTGGCGACCGCTGATGCCTTCACCGCTGCCGACGCGTTGGCGGCGGCGATAAAAGACGAAGCCTGTGATCTGGTGTTGACCGGTCTGCAGTCCGACGACCAGGGGTTTGCACAGGTCGGCGTGATTCTCGCCGAGCGACTCGGCATGGCCCACTCGACGATCATCATGGAAGTCCAGATCGACGGGACCACGCTGAAGGTCAAACGTGAGCTTGAAGGCGGCTGGTTCCAGTGGATCAGCATGCCGTTGCCGGCGGTGTTGACCATTCAGAGCGGCATCAACCAGCTGCGTTACGCCACGCTCAAGGGCATCATGGCGGCAAAAAAGAAAGACGTGCGTGTGGTGCCGGCGCCGGCCGCAGCCGCCGCGCGTCAGCGCATCGTCTCCATCTACGTCCCTGAGAAAACCAAGGCGACGCGGCTGATCGACGGCACGCCGGCGGAAGCCGCGGCCGAACTGGTGCGCGTGTTGCGTGACGAAGCGAGGGTGTTTTAATCATGATTCTCGTCATCGCAGAGCAGAAGGACGGCACGCTCAACCGCGCGTCGTGGGAAGCGGTCGCCGCCGCGCAGCAGATGGGCGGACCGGTCACCATCGTGGTGCCTGGTGCGACCGTCAGTGGCCCGGCCGGGGAACTCGCGGCGGCCGACGTGGCCGGCGTGATTGCCCTCGAACATGAGGCACTTGGCGTCTACACGCCTGATGGATTTGTCGCGGCACTGGCCGCACTCGTCACGGCTGAAAATCCCACACATGTGGTGTTCCCGCACACGTACCAGACGCGCGACTTCGCGCCGAAACTCGCCGCGCGTCTCAACGCGCCGCTCGCGGCGGACTGCGTCGCCCACAAGTCCACGGATGGCGCGCATGTGTATGTGCGCCTGATGTTCCAGGGCAAGGTCAATGCGGACGTCGTGCTCGAGGGCGCGGGCCCGCACATCGTCACCTTCCAGATTGGCGCCTTCCGCATCGATGCGGTGAAAAAGGGCAGTGCACCCGTCGCCGTTCGCCAGGTGGCGGCGGAGGTGGACGCGTCGGCCATTCGTCAGAAGCCCGAGGCCCCGTTCCGCGAAGCGAAACAGGCGGTGGATCTCACGCAGGCTGAACGCATCGTGTCGGTGGGCCGCGGCATCAAAGGCCCTGAACATCTTGAGCTCGCCAAAGAACTCGCGGCGGCCCTCAACGCCGAGCTTGCGGCGTCACGGCCCATCTGCGACGCCGGTTGGCTCCCCATGGAGCGTCAGGTCGGCAGTTCCGGGCAGACGGTTGCCCCGAAGTTGTACCTCGCGTTGGGCATCTCCGGCGCCATCCAGCACGTGGTCGGCATGAAGGGCACACGGACCATCGTGGCCATCAACAAGGACGCCGAGGCGCCCATCTTTGAAATTGCCGACTACGGGATCGTCGGTGACCTCTTCGAAGTGGTGCCCGCGATGATTACGGCACTCAAGAAGTAAACGGGTATGGACCCTCAGCCCACCGTCCTTCCGTTGGGAACGGCGCGCCGGTGGACGAGGGTCGCAGGGGCATTTTTTGCGGTCCACCTGACGCAACAGGTGGCCGCGATGGCCACCGGGC
Source organism: uncultured Solibacteraceae bacterium (assembly GCA_964423815.1). Classification (GTDB taxonomy): domain Bacteria; phylum Acidobacteriota; class Vicinamibacteria; order Vicinamibacterales; family SCN-69-37; genus SYFT01. The sequence continues at coordinate 28,442 of CAYRGW010000019.1, forward strand.
TCCTGTTCATCCATACCCTGTCGACGGACGCCTTCGCCATCTACACGGTGGCGACGTCCGTGTTGCTGACCTTTTCGTTCGCCACCGACCTCGGCAGTTCGTCGGCCCTGCTGCACTTCTTTCATCAGTCACAACTGGGCAAGGAACCGTACGCCAACATGGTGAGTGCGGTCCTGTCGCTGCGCCGCTGGATGTTCCTTGCGGGTAGTCCGATCGCCGTCGGGGTGCTTGTGGTGTGGGGGCGCAGCGAGGGGCTGACGCCCGCGACAATTGCGCTCATCGGTGTGCTCGTGGTGGCCACGGTGTGGGTCCAGGTCATGGGCACGACGCGGATTGTCATCCTTCGTCTTGAAGGAGCGTACGCGCGCAGTTATCGCGCCGAAGTGTTGGCTGCGCTCGCGCGACTGGGTGTGGCGACGGGGTTGATCGCCAGTGGCCTTCGCGATCCCGTGTCGGCACTGTCGACCGCGCTGGTATCGGCGTGTGTCCTGACGTGGGTGGCGCACGAGGGGCGGCTTCCAGTGTTGGCCGCGCCGGTGGCGGCCCTGCAGCGAAAGGTGGTGCGGTATCTCGCCCCGTCGCTGCCGAGCGCCGTGTATTACGCGATTCAGGGACAGTTCGTGATCTGGTGTGCCGCGTGGTTCGGCGACCTCTCCCTGGTCGCCAATATTGGCGCGCTCGGGCGACTGAGTTTGATTGTTGGCGCGTTTGGCGGCCTGTCCAGCGTGGTGTTCCTGCCGCGCCTGGTGCAGATCGCCGACGAAGGGTTGTTTGTGCGGCGCATGGTGCAATTCGGCGTGGTCCTGACTGCGGTGGGCGGCGTGCTCTTTCTGGCGTCGGTGGCCGCGCCGGCGGCGTTTCTCTGGCTCCTTGGCGCGTCGTACGAATCGTTGTCGCGCGAACTGCCGCTGGTCGTGCTTGCGTCGGGCCTCAGCCTGCTCGGCGCCTACCTTGGAGCGGTGGCCAACGCACGGTCGTGGAACCGGCTGCAGCCGGGCGCCCTCCTGCTGATGATGGTGGCGCAGGCGGTGATGATTGCCTGGCTGCCGCTCGACACGACCATGGGCGTCGCGTGGTTTGGCCTGGGGTCGGCCGCAGCCGGTGTGGTGGCGCAGTTCGTCATTGTGACGCTGGGACTGGTGCGACCGTCGTGGGTGGTCTGGTAGCCGTCCGGCGGGCCAGGACCACCAGGTCCCACGGGCGGCCGACGGGCAACACACGATCAAGGTGGCCGGCGAGCACGAGCGCGAAACGTGGCACAAAACTCCGGCGATTGTGCCCGAGCACACGAAACTGCCACCTCCAGACCGCCATCGTGGCCCGCAGGGTGCCGTAAAAACACGTCCGGCTTCGCAACACTTCGAACCCGCTCGTCTCCAGGCGCTCCTGCAACTCCGCAAGTGTGTACCCTTCGCGGACGTGCGCCGGATCATAGGGCGCCGGGGGGGTGGGGACCGACAACACCAGCAGGCCGCCAGGAGCCATCACCCGGCTGAGCTCCGCAAAACCGCGACGGTCGTCGGGCACGTGCTCCATCACCTCTGTACACAGCACCGAGTTAAAAGTGCCCGCCTCGAACGGAATCTCTGTGACCGACCCCGCGTGGTCTTCATGGCGTCGATCCGACCAGTATGCGGCGATCCGCGGCGGCTCCAGATCCATGTGGACGATGCGGGTCACGGCCGGGAAGGATTCGAGGAATCCGGCCAACAAACCTTCGCCGCATCCCGCGTTCAAGCAGGCTCCATGCAACTGGTCGTGTCCCATGATCTGCCGGAGCGCCGCGCGATGTGTGACCGCCCTTGCGTCGTCGGGCCAGCCTGCCTGAAACCATTGCCAGATGGGTTTCACCCGGGCGGCGAGGCTGATGTCATAGTTACGGGTCAGAGGCATGGGCACATCGACGGTCGCATTTGGCGCCAACGCGGTGATGGGCGCAGGCGGGCAGGGTGAGTTCCTGCGCGCCATGATACACGTCATGGAGTGTTGGGGCGACGCGACCGTGTATGCGCGTGCCGCTCATTCCGACGTGGTCCCGTGTGTGAACCTGCCGTTTCAGCAGGGATGGCGGCGTCGTGTCTTTGATGCGGTGCTGACCGTGCCGGTCCTGCGTCGCCGGGTGGACTGGCTGACGTCACTCAACGATGAGGACTTTGACGGGCGGTTGGCCAGGGCTGCACAGCCTGTCGACCTGTTTGATGGTGTGATGGGGCAGTGCGTGACCGCGACCAGCCGCGCCCCGCTGCGGTCTGCCCGCCGGGTCGTGACGAGCCTGAACACACACATTCAGCATCTTGATCGGGTGATGCGGGACGAGTCGCGTCGTGTGGGAGCGACGACGCCGCTGTTTGTGTCTCCGCGGATGGTCCATCGGGTGCAGGACGAACTGAATCGCGCCGCCGCGATTCGGGTGTGTTCGGAGCATGCGCGGCAGACCTTCCTCGATCACGGCGTGGCCGCAGACCGTGTCCACGTGATTCCCATCGGGATTGATCTCGAGCACTTTCATCCCGTCGACAAGACCGATGAAGTGTTCCGCGTGCTTGTGGTGTCATCGGTGACGCCCCGCAAGGGCGTGCACGATGCCCTCGAGGCGTTTGAACGCGCGCAACTCTCCAATGCCGAGATGGTGATCATTGGTGGCACTGGTGATGCCTGGTCGCGGCGGCTCATCGAGGACTACACGCGCCGCTGCCCGAATGTGCGCCTGGAGCACCGCGACGTGAGTCGGGAGCCGGTGGAACAGCACTACGGCCGTGCGTCGGTGCTGGTGCATGCCGCCGTGGAGGATGGGTTCGGTCTCGTGATTCCGCAGGCGCTGGCATGTGGCCGTCCTGTTGTGGCGACCCGAGAGAGCGGCGCGAGTGAAGTGATCAGGGATGGCGAGACGGGATTTGTTGTGCCCGCGCGTGACGTGGACGTGCTCGTCGACCGCCTGCGACTGCTGCATGCCGACGCGCGCCTCCGCGAGCGGATGGGCGACAGTGCCCCCGCGAGTGTGGCCCATCTGTCGTTTGCCGCGCATGCCGACGCGATCTGTCGGTTGTATCGCCGGGTGCTGGGCCAGTCATGAACCCCATCGTCTTTCTCACCGGAGGCACCGGCTATGTCGGGCGACATGTCATCGATGTGTTGACGACAGCCGGGTGGACGGTGCGTGCGCTCACACGACGTGCGGGGGCGGTGCCGGGCGAGGGCGTGACGCCGATTGTGGGCGACCTCACGCAGGTGGACAGTTTCGCGAGTGGTCTTGATGGGTGCACGGCGCTGGTCCACTGCGCGAGGGCCAGTCACGCAGACTCCACGGAGCGTGCGCGTCAGGATGTCGACGGCACGCTCGCGTTGTGGGAGGCGGCACGCCAGGCCGGCGTTCGCCGCTGCATCCACGTGAGCACCATGAGCGTGTATGCGCTGCCGGTCGAAGGCACGGTGGACGAGACAAGTCCTTACACGACCAGTGACGATCCGTACGCGCGAAGCAAGGTCGCGATCGAGCAAGCACTGCTGGCCCAGTCCCACGGCCCGGAGCTCGGCATCCTGCAGCCGGGTTGTGTGTATGGCGCCAGCGGAGGATGGTGGACCGGGACGTTGCCGGACCTGATGCGTCGGGGCACATTGCTGGTGCCCGACTATGGCCGCGGCATTGCCAACTTGATTCATGTGGAGGATCTGGCGATGGCCGTGTTCGCCGCCCTCACCGTGGAAACCATCAGTGGCCGGTTCATCATCACCGACGGTCGTCCGATTACGTGGGCTGAGTTTTACGATGTGCTGGAGACCGTGGTGGGCCACACGGCGACGCTGCGGGTCTCAACCGAGGAGGCTCGTGTCCTGGCCGCGCAGGCGCTGGACCCTCGACTTGTCGCCCGTGTTCGTCGGGCCGTCGTCCGGCGTCTGACCGGTCGCCCGCCTGTGTTCGGACAGGACGCCCATGCGATCACGCAGGCGGTCTCGCGCGCCGTGTTGTCACCCGCACGCGCAGCGGCACTGCTCGGCTTCCACGCTCAGCGCGTCTTTGGTGCAGAGACGTCGGGTGTCTAAGACGTCGGGTGTCTTTTTTTGCTATCGCTTAGGGCTAAAAAAGACACCCGACGTCATTTCGGCGCATTTCGGCGCACCCGACGTCTTAGACACCCGCTACCGGATCACCAGCAGCCGGTGATTCGCCGCGTGCAAAAACTGCACGCCGTGCTCCATGACGATGGCGCTGTCTTCGATCGGGACGCGCAGCTTCTTCCCGCCCCACTCGGCGATGGGGGAGTAGGCAAAGTATTCAAACGAAAACATGTGTTGGCGATGCAGCGTGAACGTCTGCTGCAACGGCTGCCACGTGGTCATTGACGGCCCGACGTCGTGACCGGCGTTGCCGACCGGATGAAAGCCGTACACAACATCGGTCTTGTCGTCGGCGTTTGGGCGGTTGAACGCGATGACGCCGAACCCGGCTGACGCCAGGGCCGCGTCCATCGCCTTCATGGTCTCCGTCGCGGTGCGGCCCGGTTGCAGTGCGGGTTTGATCGCGTCACGGACGGCGATGGCCTTGTCGAACGCGGACTGAATGCTCGCGGGTGGCCGGGACTCCCCGGGCTTGAGGACGTAGGCCACACGTTTGACGTCGGTCGCCATGTTCATGAGCACGACGCCCCAGTCGATCATGATCACGTCGCCCGGCTGCACCACGTATGCGCTGGACGTGGCGACGATGCCGTCAGGGCCCGTGACGTAGACCGACGGCATGTCAAAGGACGACCCGAGTCCCCGTTCGAGCAGGCGGTCCTGCAGCCACCACGCGGCTTCTTCGAGTGAGGTCTTGCCGGGTGTGATGACTTCGTTTGAGAGCGCCCGTTCGGCCAGTTGCACGCCGATCCCTGCGGCCTCCCCATACGCCACGATTTCGGTGGCGACACGGTGCGATCGGAAGTCGCTGACCATGCGCTCGGCGCTGACGAGGCGCGCCGCATAGGTCTCGCCAAGGGTCGCGATGAGATGGGCGTGCATGGTGTGTGACAGGCCGTCGGCCGTGCCCATTTCCGGCGACATGTTGACGCCAATCCGTTTCGGATCCCGTGCACGGACGAACTGCGCCAGTTGTGAGGCCGGCCCGAAGATGTCGTAGGCCCCGGACTGTTCGAGCATGTATCCGGAGGGGCCGAGCGCAGCCCGCTCAATACGCGGCGCCCCGCGGTCGGTGAAGACGTAGTACCCGATGCCCGAGACGTAGCCGCGGCCCAGATCCTCCCACAGCGGGTCCGTGTGGTTTTCCTTCACCGCCACGATCCACATGTCGATGCCGTGGTCCCGCATGGCCTTCGGGAGGATCTGTTCAAACTTGTCGAGCCGGATCTGCCGCTGCAGCTCCCAGCGGCGTCGCGCCTCCTGAGCGGAGAGCGGGGTGGCCAGCGTCGTGGCGGCCACGGTCAGCACCAGCAGGAGCAGGACCAGGGGGCGACGGGTGCGCGTGTTCATGGCCTGCATTCTACGCGCAGGCCGCCCCCGCCTTTACGCCCCGAGATCAAAATGCCGGGCGGCGTTGATGCCGCGCTGCAGATCCGCGCGGTGGTCAGGGTGTGCGATGGAGATGAGGGCGGCCGCACGCTCGCGCAGATTTCGGCCGAACAGGTTGACCGCACCGTATTCGGTGGCGATCCAATGCACGTGGCCGCGTGTGGTCACCACCCCTGCGCCTGGTTTGAGCGATGCCACGATGCGCGAGACGGCGCCCCGGGCGGCCGTGGAGGGCAGGGCGATGATCGGCCGACCGTCACGCGAGAGGGCGGCCCCCCGCATGAAGTCCATCTGGCCGCCGATGCCGGAGTAGATGGAAAAACCCATCGAATCCGCACAGACCTGACCGGACAGGTCCACCTCAATCGCGGAGTTGATGGCCACCACACAGTCGTTCTTGCGAATCAACGCCGTGTCGTTGGTGCGATCACACGGGTGGAACTCCACAAACGGGTTGTCGTCGACGAAGTCAAAGACACGTGTGGAGCCGTTGACAAAACTGGTGACCGTGCGGCCGCGATGCACGTGTTTGCGCTGATTGGTGACATTGCCGGCGCGGATGAGATCCACCATCCCGTCCGAGAACATCTCCGTGTGGACGCCGAGGTCATGTTTGTCGGTGAGGCGCCGCAGCACCGCATCGGGAATGGCGCCGATGCCGAGCTGCAGGGTCGCGGCGTCGGGCACCAGCGCCGCGACGTGTGCACCGATGGCATCCTCGACCGGCCCGATTGTTCGCGGCGGATGCGCCACCAGCGGACGATCGGTGGTGACCACATGATCCAGCCGCGAGAACGGCACGAAGGTATTGCCGTGCGTGCGCGGCATCCGCGCATTGACCTCCGCGATGAGCAGCGGCGCCGACTGCGCAGCCGCGAGCGCCGCGTCGACCGACGTCCCGAGTGTGCAGTACCCGTGGGCATCGGGCCGCGAGACCTGCAGGAGGACGGCGTCCAGTGGGATCCGACCCGACGTAAAGAGCGAGGGGATGTCCGAGAGGAAGACCGGCACGAAGTCCGCACGGCCTTCGTTCACGGGTTCACGCAGGAGTGGGCCGGTGAACAAGGAGACCGATCGGAAGCGGCCGCGATGCTCAGGGGCCGTAAACGCCATCGCGCCTTCGGTGTGGAGGTGGTAGACGGTGACGTCTTCCAGGTCCGTGCGTCGCGCCATCGCGTCCAGCAACGGTGTCGGGGTCGCAGCCGCGCCATGCACAAAGATGCGCATGCCCGACCGCAGGGCCGCGACGGCCTCGTCAGCCGTGCCGGCGGAGTTCAAGATAGAGGTCATAGGGTTTCTCAACATGGGGGGCCATGGGGTTCCATGGGGATGAGGGCTGGGTGCCGCCTTCGGCGGCTTGGGTGATCGGAGAGAGGTTGGAAACGAGAGACACCCCGCATTTGATGGTGTTTCTCGTTTTCAACCTCTCTCCGATCACTCTGGCCCGGCGGAACGCCGGGCCCCCAGCCCTGCGCCTCCGTGACTCCGTGTCTCCCTGTGAATTGTTCTTCTCCATGGATCTTCATGGACTCCATGTTGAAAATCCGTCCGTACTAGCCCTTCAGGAGCGTCAGGATTTCGTCGACTGACTTCTTGGCGTCGCCGTACAACATGCGCGTCTTGGGCTTGAAGAACAGCGGGTTTTCAACCCCCGCGTAACCGGCACCCTTGCCGCGTTTGAACACGATACACGTGGCCGCATTCCAGGCGTGCAGCACCGGCATCCCGGCGATGGGACTGGACGGATCGTCGAGGGCGCTCGGATTGACGATGTCGTTCGCCCCGATGACCAGCACGACATCGGTAGTCGGGAAGTCGTCGTTGATCTCGTCCATCTCGAGGACGATGTCGTAGGGCAGATTGGCTTCGGCGAGCAACACGTTCATGTGACCCGGCAGGCGTCCGGCGACCGGGTGGATGGCAAAGCGCACCTGTTTGCCCTGACCCCGAAGCAACTGGACGATCTCCTTCACGGGATGTTGCGCCTGTGCGACGGCCATGCCATAACCCGGCACGATGATGACGGACTTCGCGTCCTTGAGCTGGGCCACGACGTCAGCCGCGGTGGTGGCGACCAGTTCGCCCTCCATCGGGACCGCGCCACCCGCAGGCGCCGCACCTTCGTCGGCGCCGAAGCCGCCGAGGATGACCGACACAAAGGATCGATTCATGGCGCGGCACATGATGTAGCTCAGAATCGCACCCGAAGACCCGACCAGTGCGCCGACGATGATCAGCAGGTCGTTCGAGAGCATGAACCCGGCCGCCGAGGCCGCCCAGCCCGAGTAGCTGTTGAGCATCGAAACAACGACGGGCATGTCCGCGCCGCCGATCGCCATGACCAGGTGAATGCCGAGCAAGCCGGCGATGGCCGTCATGATGAGCAGTTCCGGCAGGCCGTCGTGGCCCTGGCCGAGGTAGGCCCAGCCGAGCCAGACACACGCGAGCAACATGCCGAGATTCAGCAGGTGCCGTCCGGGCATCAGCAGCGGCTTGCTGCGAATCACGCCCTGGAGTTTGCCCCACGCGATGATCGACCCGGTGAACGTCAGCGACCCGATGAAGATGCCGAGGTAGGTTTCGACGTCGTGGATGGTTTTGTCGATGCCCGTCAATTCCACGGCAGGCGCCATGTGGTTGCTCAGGCCCACCAGCACGGCGGCCGCGCCGACAAAGCTGTGCAGGATGGCGACCAGTTGCGGCATGTCGGTCATGGCCACTCGGGAGGCCACCAGCGCGCCGATGATGGTGGCCAGCAGCAACGTGCCGAGCAGAATCGGTGAGGTGAGCACACCACCATGCAACGCGACGGCCAGCACCGCGATCAGCATGCCGACAGCCCCGAACTGATTCCCGCGTCGGGCGGTCTCAGGGTGGGAGAGTCCTTTGAGACTCAGAATGAACAGCACGGCGGCTGCGATATAGGACGTGGTGAGCAGGGAGGTGGTCATCGGCGGAACATCTTGAGCATGCGGTGGGTCACGAGGAACCCGCCGGAAATATTGAGGGCCGCGAGGAAGATCGCGACGGCACCAATCACACTGGCGGCCGAATCCAGCCCGCCGCCAATCTGCAGCATGCCGCCCACCACGATGATGCCGCTGATGGCGTTGGTCACGCTCATGAGCGGCGTGTGCAGCGCCGGTGTCACACTCCAGACCACCTGGTAACCAATGACACAGGCCAGCACAAACACCGTCAGGTGCGTCAGGAAGTTCTGCGGGGCCCAGAGCCCAATCACAAACAGCGCCACACCCATCGCCGCGACTACCGTCCACGACGTGTCACCCGGCGCCCCATGCCCGTGGGACTTGGACGCGGACTTTGTCGGAGCCGTAGAAGCAGGCTGCACCGCCTGCTTGCCCGCCGACGCCTGCGCTGCAGGCGCAGTTGGCGAGGGCGGTGCCGGTAAGGAAGGTGGTAAGCGCACCCCGTCCTTGATCACCGTCATGGGCCGGACGATGTCGTTGGTCTCGTCGAGCGCGAACTTCGCGGCGCCGCCCATTTCGTCGAGCAGGTGGACGATGTTCTGCGCGTAGAGCGTGGACGCCTGGAGGGCCAGGCGAGAGGGCATGTCCGTGTATCCGATGATCGTGACGCCATCCACGACCACGGCCTCGCCAGGCGAAGTGAGCTCGCAGTTGCCCTGCTGCTCGGCGGCCAGGTCCACCACGACCGACCCGCGCTTCATCGAGCGGACCATGTCGCCGGTGATGAGAATCGGCGCCCGTTTGCCGGGAATCAGGGCGGTCGTGATGATCACGTCCACGTCCCGGGCCTGCTCGGCGAAGAGGGCCATCTCGGCGGCGATGAAGGCCGGGCTCATTTCCTTGGCGTATCCGCCTTGACCGGACCCATCCTCGTCGAGCTCGACCTGCAGAAATTCCGCGCCCATGGACGCGACCTGTTCCTTGACGACCGGGCGTGTATCAAACGCGCGCACGATGGCCCCGAGGGCGCGCGCGGCGCCAATGGCAGCCAGTCCGGCCACGCCGGCACCGATCACCAGCACCTTGCACGGCAGGATTTTGCCTGCCGCCGTCGTCTGCCCGCCCATCGGTCGCTGCAGCGCGTGGGCAGCTTCAAGCACCGCGCGGTAGCCCGACAGGTTGCCCGTGGACGACAACGCGTCAACTTTTTGTGCCCGTGTCGTTCGTGGCACCTGGTCCATGGCGACGACCGAGACGCCTCGGGCCGTGAGCCTGTCCACCAGCGCGGCATTCTGGGCGGGGTAGAGGTAACTGATGAGAGTCTGCCCGGCCTGCAGACGGTCCACTTCGTCGGCCCCCGGTGGCCGCACCTTGATGACAACGTTGGCGGCCCAGGCGTCCGCCTGGGACCCTACCCGCGCCCCCACCGCCGTATAGGCATCGTCGGCAAACCCCGCCGCGAGTCCGGCGTGGGGTTCGAGGACGACGTCAAAGCCGAGTGATTTAAGTTTGGTGACTGAGTCAGGAGTGGCGGCCACCCGGCGTTCCCCCGGGCTGACCTCCTTGGCGATACCGACGATCATAAGGGGATTGTACAGGGCTTCGCCCTCGATATTGAGGATGGAGGATTGAGGATCGAGGATTGAGGATGGCGGATGGAGGATTGGGTATGATCTCCGCTATGGATTGGGAAGTCTGGGGATTTCGGATTGTCTTTGTCGCCTTTGTGGGAGGGTTCCTCGCACAGATGTCCTCGCGGCTGAAGCTCATCCAGGCGGCGCCAAACAACTTCACCGTTGACCATCTTGGCGCGCGGTTCGATCGCTTCATCAGTGAGGTCATTTTCCAGTCCAAGGTGATCTCGGCCCGTAAGGCCGCCGGGATCGCGCATCTGGCGGTGTTCTGGGGTTTTGTCGCGTTTGGCGGGTTTACCGCCATCGAGATGTTGCGTGGCCTGGGGATCGTGGATCTCACGCACACCACGTCATTTTTTGTTTACAAGGTGCTGCTGCTCCCGTTTGCCGTCGGGGTGTTCGTCGGCATTGTGGGACTCGCCATCCGCCGGGGCATCGTCCGTCCGGCCGGACTGGGACCGACCGTCTCCAAAGAGTCCCTCCTCATCGCGCTGTTTATCGCGCTGCTGATGGTGACGTATTTCATCAGCTTCGCCTACGAGACCGGTCTTGTCGGTCGGGTGAACTGGTGGGTGCACATGCTGATCATTCTGGTCTTCATGGTGCTGGTGCCCAACTCGAAGCACCTCCATTTGATCCTGTCGCCTGCGACGGTGTTTCTGAAGTCTCCGATCCTGGGTACGGTGCCCAATCTGGACTTTGAGAAGGAAGAGGTCGGACTCGAGACCGTCAAGGACCTGCCGTCCAAGATGGTGCTGGATGCGTTTTCGTGCGTGGAGTGCGGGCGTTGTCAGGACAACTGTCCCGCGTTTGGCACAGGCAAGCGCCTGAATCCGAAGACGATCATCCTGCAGAACGAAGACGCGTTGCTGGCCGGCGAACGTGACAAAAAACTTGTCGACGTCTACGACCAGGACGTGTTGTGGCAGTGCACCACCTGCGGTGCCTGTGAACAGGCGTGCCCGGTGGGCGTCGAACATCTGCCGAACATCATCGGTGCCCGTCGAGGCCTCGTCTCGAACGGCGAAGCCCCGGAGTTCCTCACGCCGCTGTTTACCAACCTCGAACGTCGCCAGAACATCTGGGGCTTGATGTACGACCAGCGGTCCAAGTTTGTGCAGTCGGCCGCGCTGGAGACGTTTGACCCGACCAAACACGAATACCTGGTGTGGCTCGGCTGCGCGGGTGCGTTTGAGGCGGACTACCAGAAGTCGATGCGATCGTTGTTTGACCTGTTGCGATCACGCGGCAAGACGTTTGGTGTGCTCTCGAAAGAGCGCTGCACCGGCGACGTCGCCAAACGCACCGGCAACGAATACATGTATCAGGAACTCGCGACGCAGAATATTGAGGACCTACGTACTGCGGGCGTAAAAAAGATCGTCACGTCGTGCCCGCATTGCGTGAAGACGATCGGACACGACTATCAGCTCATGGGTTACGAGGTCGAGGCGGTGCACTCAGCGACGCTGGTCGAAGAATTGACCCGCGACGTGAGGCTCCAGTGGCGCGAGCAGGACAACGTGACCTATCACGACCCGTGTTATCTCGGTCGGTACGCCGATGTCCATGCCGAACCGCGTGCCCTGCTCGAGCGATTCGGCGCGAAGGTCACCGAACCCGTGCGACACGGCGACAACCCCTTCTGCTGCGGTGCTGGTGGCGGACTGTTGTTCGAGGAACATGAGTCGGGTAAACGCATCAGCCAGGAGCGGTTTGACCAACTCCAGGCCACCGGCGCAGAGACCGTCGTCATGGCGTGTCCGTTCTGCTCGATCATGCTCAAGGGGGCGCAGGCCTCGACCAACGCCCCCGTGCAGATGGTCGACCTGATGACCTACGTCGACGGCAAGATGAAGTCGCTCAAGCCGAAGTGCACGCCCGAGGATCGGTCGACGACCCCGGCCCAGGCTGACACACACTGATGGCCCCGGCGCCTGCCTGGCAGCAGTCACGGTCAAAACGCCTGCAGGCGGCCGCGATCTCGACCCTCGGCTGGCCGATCATCGAGGCGCTGTCTGGCACGTGGACCTATCGTGTCAGTGGTCTTCACCATCTCAAGGCGATCGAAGCGGCTGGTCATGTGCCGATCCTTGCGTTCTGGCACGGCCGCATTCTCGCGGGCCTGCCGTACTTCCGTGATCGCGGCATCGTGGTGATCACGAGCGAAAACTTTGACGGCGAGTGGATCGCCCGCATCATCGCGAAGTTCGGCTACGGCGCGGCGCGCGGGTCGTCGTCGCGCGGCGGTGCCAAGGCTCTCGTTCAGATGCGTCGTGCACTTGGCGCGGGACACCCCGTGGCGTTTACCGTGGATGGCCCCCGTGGCCCCGCACGTGTCGCCCAGCCTGGCGCGGTGTGGCTGGCCGGCGCGACAGGGCATCCCGTGCTGCCGTTTCACGTCGAAGCCGACAGCGCCTGGACCGTCCACAGTTGGGACCGTCAACAGTTCCCGAAACCCGGCGCAACCATCTCAATCGCCATCGGCGAGCCTCTCTATGTGGCCAACACCGAGGAGGCGACGGTTGAAGACGCCCGGAGAGAGTTGGAGAGTCGACTGCAATCCCTCGCCCAATCCCTCCATCCCCCATCCTCCATTTCCCGTCCTCAATAACATGCTCCTCTTCCACACCCCCCGTTTCACCGAACACACCCCGCCTCCGGGGCATCCCGAACGTATCGAACGTGGCGAGGTGCTCGAGGCGGTCGCCACACGACATCGTGAGGCCGGCGGTCGCGTGATGGAGCCGCGGATGGCCACGCGGGAGGAGCTGGCACGTGTGCACACTGCCGCGTACCTCGACTCAATCGAGGCGCTGACCGGACGAGCGGCAATGATTGACGAGGACACGTACACGAGCCCGGAGAGTGTGGATGTCGCACGGCTGGCCGCAGGCGCCGCCATTGACGCGGCGCGGCATGCCTGGACCACAGGCGAGGCTGCCATGGCGCTCGTGCGTCCGCCTGGCCATCACGCAGAGCCGCACAAGGCCATGGGTTTCTGCCTCTACAGCAACATCGCGGTGGCGGCTGCGGCGTTACGCGCCGACGGCGCTGCCCGCGTGGCCATTGTGGACTTCGACGTGCACCACGGCAACGGCACGCAGGCGACGTTTTACGAGGACCCGACCGTCCTGTTCATCTCCAGTCATCAGTTCCCGTTCTGGCCGGGAAGCGGGGCAGCCACCGAACGTGGCCGGGGTGCAGGTCAGGGTTTCACCCTGAATCTCCCGATGCCCGCCGGTGCGACGGATGAGGATGTGCTGGGCGCCTACGAGTCGCAGGCCATTCCGGCGCTCGAGGCGTTTCGACCGGACGTCCTCCTCGTCTCGGCCGGGTATGACGCGCACCACCTCGATCCGCTGGGGGGACTTCGAATGACGACCGATGGGTTCTCGCGCCTGTCGACCCTCCTGGCCGATGCCGCGCGCCGCCTGTGCGCCGGCCGCATCGCCCTGGTCACCGAAGGTGGGTATGACCTCGGTGCCCTCCGCGAGGGCATCGAAGCGACGATGACAGCGCTCTGAGGACCTCGGGACCCCGGGACTTCGGGACTTCGAACTAAAATGGTCAGCGTGAGCGCGTACAAGCCCCAGGAAATCGAGAAGAAGTGGCAGACGACGTGGGCGGAGACCCGCGCGTTTGAGGTGACCGAAGACCCCACCAGGCCGAAGTACTACTGCCTGGAGATGTTTGCGTATCCGTCCGGGCACGCGCACGTCGGGCACGTCCGCAATTACATGATTGGCGACATCATGGCCCGCACCATGCGGATGCGCGGGTTTAACGTCCTGCATCCGTTCGGATGGGATGCGTTTGGCCTGCCGGCTGAAAACGCCGCGATCAAGAACAAGCTGCACCCCGAGACGTGGACGCGCGACAACATCGCGCACATGAAGGGGCAGCTCCAGCGGCTGGGCATCAGTTACGCGTGGGAGCGTGAGTTCGCGACATGTGACCCCACCTACTACAAGTGGAATCAGTGGCTCTTCACGCGCATGTTCGAGAAGGGCCTGGCGTATCGCCGGCGCTCGAACGTGAACTGGTGCGAGAGCTGCCAGACGGTGCTCGCCAACGAGCAGGTGGTTGATGGCGGGTGCTGGCGGTGCGGTACGCCGGTCACCTTGCGTGATCTTGAGCAGTGGTGTCTGCGCATCACGGCGTACGCCGACGAGTTGCTGGAGGCGGCCGAAGGGCTGAGCCAGTGGCCCGACAAAGTGCTCACGATGCAGCGCAACTGGATCGGACGCTCAGAGGGCGCGAAGGTCCGCTTCGATCAGATCGAAGTCTTCACCACGCGCATCGACACCATTTATGGCGCGATGTTTGTGATGCTGGGGCCCGAACATCCGCTCGTCGAGGAGTTCGCTGCGGCATCGCCCGATCCGGTCGCCTTCCGCGCGAAGGCTGCGGCCTTCCGTGCGCAGGACAAGTCCGCGCGTATGACGGGGGAGGTCGAGAAGGAAGGTTTTGATACCGGGCGCACGGTGACCAATCCCTTCACCGGGGAGCAGGTCCCCGTGTGGATCGCCAACTTCGTGCTCGGTGACTACGGCACCGGCGCGGTGATGGGTGTGCCCGCGCACGACCAGCGTGACTTCGAGTTTGCGCGCAAGTACGACCTGCCCGTGCGTGTGGTCGTGCGGCCCGAAGGCGGCGCCGTGGATGGTGCCACCTTGACCGAGGCCTATACCGGAGACGGCACACTCGTGACGTCAGGTGAGTGGACCGGCCAGCCGTGGCAGGACGCCAACCGCAACATGACCGCCGAGGCTCAGAAACGGGAGATCGGCGAAGGCACCGTGCAGTACCGCCTCAAGGACTGGGGCATCTCCCGGCAGCGGTATTGGGGCACACCGATTCCGATCGTGCACTGCCCGACGTGTGGGATGGTCCCGGTGCCCGACAAGGATCTGCCGGTGGAACTGCCGCGCATCACCGAGTTCACCGGACGAGGGGACTCGCCGCTCGCGCAGGTGCCGGAGTTTGTGAACGTCGCGTGTCCAAAGTGTGGCGGTGCCGCGCGTCGCGAGACCGACACGATGGACACCTTCGTGGA
>CAYRGW010000019.1:43579-53820 GCA_964423815.1 uncultured Solibacteraceae bacterium
CAGTTGCCCTTTGACCCCGCGAAGGTTGCGTACTGGGGCCCGGTCGACTTCTACAGTGGCGGCATCGAACACGCGATCCTCCACCTGATCTATTCGCGCTTCTTCAGCCGGGTGTTCCGCGATATCGGGCTCGTCACGCTCGATGAACCGTTTACCCGTTTGCTCACGCAGGGCATGGTGTTGCGCCATGGCGCGGTCATGTCCAAGTCCAAGGGCAACGTGGTGGACCCTGACGACATGATTCAGCAGTACGGCGCCGACGCGTTGCGCCTGTACGTGATGTTTGTGGCGCCGCCGGAGAAGGAAGTTGAATGGACCGACTCGGGTCTTGAAGGGGCCTTCCGGTTCCTCAACCGTGTGTGGCGTATGGCGGATCACCTGACCGACATCATCCGCACGGCACCCTTGGTCTCGGGGCTCACCTTTGACGACGCGGATCGGGCGATGCGGCGCAAGACGCACAGCACCATTCGCCGCGTGACGCTGGACATCGATCCACGCGTGCACCTCAATACGGCGGTGGCCGCGCTGATGGAGCTGGTAAACGAACTCTACGCCTATGCCGAGATCCGCGGCGTGCGGCCGCAGGGGCTCGACGACGAGGCCAGGGCGACGGTGGACCGTCAGGAAACCGCGGCGGTGCTCCGCGAATCCGTCGAGGCGCTCCTGCTCATGCTCTCGCCCTTCACCCCGCACATGTGTGAGGAACTCTGGGCGCAGATCGGTCATGCTGAAGGGGTGGTCGCCGCCGGGTGGCCGGTGCACGACGAGGCCGCCGCGCGTGACGAGTCGATCGAGATTCCGGTGCAGGTCAACGGCAAGTTGCGCGGCAAGGCGATCGTTGCGGCCGATGCCGCAGAGGCCGACATTCAGACGGCGGCGCTCGCGGCCGTGGAGTCCTGGCTGGCCGGCAAGACGGTGGTCAAGGTCATCGTGGCCAAGGGCCGGTTGGTCAGTGTGGTGGTGAAGTGAGGGGGAGTCTGATGGCACGTCGTTTTCGTCTCTTGGCGCCGTTGGCGCTTGCGGTGATGGTGACGACTGCCTGCGGCTACGCCCTGGCCGGTCGCGGCTCGTTCCTGCCCGAATACATCCGCATCGTGGGGGTTCCCGCGTTCGAGAACAAAACCTCGGAGTTCGACATCGACCGCGTCTTGACCGAGGCGGTGCGGACGGAGTTTGCCGGTCGCGGGCGCTACACAGTTCAGCCGGATGCCAATAATGTGGATGCCATTCTGACCGGGACGATTATCAGTGTGGTCCCTGGTTCCGCCGCGTTTACCTCCGACAGTCAGGCGTCCCGCATGGAAGTGGTGGTGACGGCGTCGTTTGAGTTCAGGGACGTGCGCGAGAACAAGGTCCTCTGGTCAAATCCCGGACTGGTGTATCGGGAACAGTACGACGTGGCGACCACGGCGGGGACAAGCGGCGTCGCGGCATTTTTCGGCCAGAACCAGGGCGCGTTGCAGCGGCTGTCGCAGAACTTCTCGCGAACCGTGGTGTCGTCGATTCTCGAAGCGTTCTAGGCGAACCAGCGCCCGTGCCGAATCTCGATATCACCGCGCTTCGCACCCACATCAAACAGGGCACCCTCGCACCCGTCTATCTGTTCCACGGTGAAGACGCCAAACTCGCGGGTGCCATGGTCGACGCCATCGAGGCCACGATTGATCCCGCCGACCGTCCGTTTGCCGTCGACCGTGTGTATGCCGGGGAGGAGGGAAGCCAGCCGGTCGACATCGCGGCCTCCTGCCGCAGTCTACCGATGCTCGGTGACCGCCGTGTGGTCATCGTCATGCGCGCCGAAAAATTTCTCAAACCGAAGCGCGCCGGCAAGGCGTCCGAAGACGACGACGAGGTGGGTGAGGACGAGTCGTCGTCTGACGCCGGTGACCTGACGCCGCTTGAGGAGTACGTCGCTTCGCCGTCGAGTTTTGCGTGCCTGGTGTTTGTGGCGTCGGGGATCGATCGCGGCAGGCGCTTCACAAAAAAAGTCTGTGAGCAGGCCCAGATTGTCGAGTTCGGCGGGATTCGCGCGGAGGGCGCGCGCGGCGGGCCCAGCGCGGGCGACATTGCCTCGGCGCAGCGGGAAGCCGCCTCGTTTGTCCAGGCGGAGATGGTGCGCGAGGGGCGGACCATTGAGCCCGGCGCCGTGAAAATACTCGTCGAGCGCGCGGGTGGCGAAATCTCGAAACTGCGCGGCGACCTCGAGCGGCTGCTGCTGTTTACGCAGGGGCGGCCGTCCATCACCACCTCGGACGCCGATGACATCGCCACCGGAGCGGCGCAACTGGACGACTGGGGCCTCACCAACGCGATCGAAGCGGGTGACGCCGCCAAAGCGCTGCGTGAAGTGGCGCTGCGCTTTGATCGCGGCGACTCGCCCCACGGCATGGTGGGGCAGTTGCGCTGGTGGGTGTCGAACAAACTGGTGAATGGCGCTCCCGAACGTGTCAAGGACGCGCTCGGAGCGTTGCTGCGCACCGACCTCGCGCTCAAGAGTTCGGGCGGCGATGATCGAGTGTTGCTCGAGCGGCTGATTGTCGAATTGACCGGCCGCCCGGTGGCCTCGCGGCAGTTCGGCGGCTACGGCCGCCGCTGAGCTCGCCCTGTTCTATTTGAAACATCGCCGGACCGTCGTGACCACGTAACGTCACCGAGGTCATGGTGCGACAACCCGCCAGGAACGACGTCGTCGTCAAACACAAGCGTGGTGGCGGACGCGGGATGTACGTCATTCGCACGCCTGCGGGGCCGGATCAGCTGCAGATGTTTGGGCGCGACAAGGCCATCGCACACGCGCTGGCGTTTGCCGAGTTCGCGCACCTATCCGCCTGGGTCAGTGATGATGGGGTGGGACCGGTGTTACTCGCCAGTTTTCGCGACGATGTGCCGGTGGTGGTGATGGCCACCGAGCGCCGATGGCACCCGGTGGCAATGTGAGAGGGTCTTACGCCTTCGCGGCGGCGGTCTTTTTGGTCAGCGACTTCGAGATGCGCGACTTGTAACGGCCGGCGGCGTTGTCGTGAATGATCTTCTTCGCGGACATCTTGTCGATGAGCGAGAAGGTCTTGCTCAGCGCGTCCTGCGCGGCCTTCGTGTCGCCGGTATCAATGGCGGCGCGAATGGACTTGAGGCCCGTGCGGAGCTTGGACCGCAGTTCGCGGTTGTGTTCGGTGCGCTTGATGGTCTGCTTGTTTGCCTTGACCGCTGATTTGTGTCGAGTTGCCACGTTATAAAACCCCTATGAGTGGGGCAGAACCGTCGCCCCCAACCCACGAAGTATACCATCGCGGGCAGGGCAGTCTTACAAACGGGCAGTCTTACACGTCGCCCCGCTCCTTGGCGTCACGGCGGCGGCGCTTCTCGTACTTGTCCACGCCGTAGGGGGCGAGATTCGCCCCACGGGCCGGCCTGGGGCCTGCGAGCCTGGCCAGTTCGAGCATCGCCTTCACCTCGGGCGGCGGTTCGGGCGTCACGTCCTCGTACAGCTCCCGGGCCTGGGCCTTGGGCAGATGTTGTTCGGTGAGGCCTTTCACGATGACGCGCATCCGGTGGCCCTGGGACTTGCTGACCTCCACGACATCGCCAACCTTGACGTCGCGATGGGGTTTGGCCGCCTGACCGTTCAGGTTGACCTTGCCGCCCTCGCAGAACCGTTTGGCCTCCGTGCGGGTTTTACATAGGCAGGCCACGTCGAGCCAGATGTCGATGCGCATTGCCCCTTATCATTTCATTATGTGGAATCGCCTTGTGCTCGTGGCCGCCCTGGTCTGCCTGGTCGGCTGCAACCCGGCCCCCAAGTCCGAAGACATCGCCGACCTCGGATTCATCCTGAAGGATCCGGACGGCAAGGACGTGCGCCTGTCGGACTACCGCGGCCGCCCGTTGATCGTGAACTTCTGGTTTACGAATTGCCCGCCCTGCCGGCAGGAGACGCCGGTCTTCATCAAACTTGTTGAGAAGTACAAGGACAAGGGGTTTACGGTGCTCGGCATCTCCGTGTCGGACACCCCGGAACAGATCAAGGCGTTTGCCGCCGAGTTCGGGATCAACTATCCGTTGTTTGTGGCCGCCGATCGCGAGGACGTCATGGAGGCGTATCGCGCGATCATGGCCTACCCGGTGTCGTGGTTCGTCAAGCCGGATGGGTCGGTGTTTCTGAAACATCTGGGATCCGCCTCGCCGGAATGGTTTGAACAACAGGTGATGGGCCTCATGGAGGCCAGCGGATTGTGAGCACACGATGACGGGCCGAGTAGTTCTCAGTGCAGTCTTTGTGGCGCTGGCGTTTGCGGCGTGGCCGCTGCTGGGGCGTGAATCACGTGTCTCCGGCGCGTGGATGGCGTCGGTGGTCATGGGCGGATCAGCCGTGTTGATCGTGATGTTGTCCGCGTCGCAACTCGCCATCGGCATGCCGACCGGCCGCGCGTGGTGGCTCCTTGGCGCGGCGGCGATTGCCAACGGAGTAGCGGTCTACGTGTATGCGTCGCAGGCGGCAAACCCGACGGTCCCTGCCGCGTCGTTTATCGTGCTTGTGTCGGTGTTGCAGGTGACGGCGATTCCACTGCTGGCCTGGGCCCTGCCTGGCGGCCTCGCGCCGACGATGAGGCAGGCGGCGGGATTTGTGTGCGCCGCAGCGGCTGTGTATCTCCTCGCCAAAGGGTAACCATGTCGCTGCAGGATACGATTCTCTTTTCGACGTCGCTGCTCGCGATTGTCAACCCGCTGGGGTCGGCGGTGCTGTTTGCCGCGTTGGCCGGCAAGTTCACCAAACAGATTCAGCGCAAGATGGCCAATCAGAGCGCGATCGCGATTCTGATTATCCTGCTCGTGTGTGCGTGGCTCGGCAACTCACTGCTGGGTGTGATGGGGCTCACGACGCCGATGTTGCAGGCGGCCGGCGGTCTCATCCTGCTCAACTACGGCATGCGCATGGTCACGGTCACCGAAGACGTCAAACTCACCAAGGACGAAAAGGACACGGCGCAGGAAGTGTCCGAGGATCACTGGAAGGCACTGGCCGTGGTGCCGCTGGCGATTCCCGGCACCGTCGGCGCCGGGTCGATCACGACCGTGATCATTCAGGCCAGTGCGTTCGACGCCCCCCGCGACCTGCTGATCATCTCCGGCATCTCGGTGGGCATTGCCGTGATCATGTGGATTACCTTCCACTCCGCCGGTCCGATCGCGCGCAAACTGGGTCCCATCGGCATGAACATCATCTCGCGCGTCATGGGGATTCTGGTCACGGCCACGGCCTTCGGGTTGCTTGGGCGGGGGATCGCAGGGTTGCTGCCGGGGCTTGCGAAGTAGCGCTGTCCCCTTTTTTCTGTTGCACCAAAACTGTCGATCTCGATCACTTGTGCGCGGTCCAGCGCGACCGAGTTCGTTGCGCGTGACGCGAGAGACGGGCTGACGACCGTCGGGTGACAAAATCGTGTCCACGGTCACAGTTGCCGTCGTTGACGACGTATGCAGACCGGCTGTAGATTCACGCCTCCCGCTCCCCGGGAGACGGATGATGGACAGAACACTGATTGCAGCGGGGCTCGTCGTGATGATGATGGCCGGGTCGTCCCCGGCCTTTGCGCAAGGCAGGAGCACAGCATCGCACGACACCACACAGCAGGGCACACCGTTCCAGCAGCTTCAGACGCAGTTGTCGGCGCTCGAGATGCAGGTGCAGGCGATGCGCCGGCAAATCGAGGCGCTGCAGACGCAGATTGGCCAGGTGGAGAGCCGACTGCAGGCGCAGATCACGACGATCAACGAGACGCTGTTGACCGTGCAGGCACAGGTCACGGACGGAGCCGAAACGACGGCGTCACTGGCGGCCCGCATCGCGGCCAACGATGGAGCGATCGAGGCGCTGACCAGCGCGGTGGCGGCTCTTGGCTCACAGCTCGCCGCTGCCGAGGCGCTGATTGCCGGCCACGCGGGAGACGTCGTGGCACTGCAGGGCCACGTCGCGAGTCTTCAGACCCTCATCAATGCGCACGCCTCCCAGATCACCGCCCTGCAGCTACAGACGGCCGGCCTCGTGCAATTCCAGACCAATCTGGTGAACGGCAACTGTGCCACCGGCGCGGCCGTCCACGACATCGCGTCCGGCGGGTTCATCGTCTGTACGCAAGCCGGCGGCGGCGCGCTGCAGACCGTCACGCGGACGGTCACCACCACCCTCTTCACCGGAACCAACTACCTCACCGTGGGTTGTCCCACAGGTTATGTCGCCACCGGATCGGGATTCACCGTGCCGGCAGTCGTCGAGACACAGCACTACGTGACGGGCGTCAACTTCGCCACGCTGACGGTCACCCACGGGTTCAGGAACATTACGCCGATCACCGTCTCGCAAAGCACCACTGGCGCGACCACAGCGACGGCCCAGGTGCAGTATCTGCCCCAGACGTTCTACGGCGGCTACTTCTTTCAGGTGCAAGTCACGTGCGCGAAGGTGCAATAGCCAGCCCCCGCTAGTGGCGCAGCACGCCCGCGGGATCAACCCGCGTCGCGCGCCGCGCGGGGATGTCCGCCGCAATAAGCGCTGTGGCGGCGACCAGCAGAGCGGCAGCCACGAACACGATCGGGTCTGTAGCCGTGACGCCGAACAGTTCTCCCTCTGCCAGGCGCGTCACCACAAACGCCAACACGGCACCCACGGCAACGCCAGGGATGATCAGGCGTGCGCCCTGTGACAACACGTGCCGCCGCACGCCGCCAGGTGTCGCGCCAAGGGCGATGCGCAGACCGAACTCCGGCAGTCGTGATGCGACCGTTGCCGCCTGCAGACCCGCGATGCCGATCAGTGCCAGCACGAGGGTGAGCACGGCAAAACTGACCACGAGCCAGGAGGTGACCGCGGGCTGGGCCACCGCACGCCCCATCAGTTGTTCCATCGAACGCACACGGGTGATCGGCAGGTTCGGATCGAGGTCACGCACGACACGCTCCACGTCCCGCGTCAGGCTGAGCGGCTCCTGCTCCGTCCTCACCACCATCGTCATCGCGGCGGTCGGAGAGGTGGCGAGGGGGTAATAAATCATCGGCCGGGTGGGTTCGGTCAGGTTCTGGAGTTTGGAGTCTGCGACGACGCCCACAATCTCGTCTTCACGAGCGGGGCTGCCGGCGGGGGGCGGCGGGCCCCAGTTGACGGCCAGGCGCCTGCCGATAGCGGGACCATCACCGAAGTACTGCCTCGCGAGTGTGTCGTTGACGATGATCAGGCGGCGCGCCTCAAGGTTCTCTCCGGGAGCGAACAGACGGCCCTGCCGCAGCGGAATGCGCATGGTGTCGAAGTAGCCGTCGGTCACCGGTCGGATGTCGGCCACCGGGCGGTCGGTCGCGCTGGGGATCGGCGCACCAACAACTGTGAACGACGTGGCTCCACCGCCGCCTGTAAACGGCAGCCACGCGTTGCCGGCGGCGCGTGTCACACCTGGCACCGCTTCCAGTCGCTGGGCCAACGTGTCAAAAAACCTGATGGACGTGGCCGAGGTGTATTGCACCGAGGGCAACGAGACCGAAAACGTGAGCACGCCCTTCGGATCGAAACCGGGATCGACGGATGTCAGCCGGTCGAGACTCTTTGCCACCAGTCCACCCGCCACCACCAGTACCATCGCCAGCCCGAGTTGGGCGACGACGAGTGTCTGGCGGATGCGGTGATCACGCCGCGTGCTTGTGGGAGCGCGTCCCTCGCTAACGAGACCGGATCCGGCCGCGTCATCAAGATGCAGCGCGGGGAGCACGCTGAAGACCAGCGCGCAGATGCCCATCAGTACGAGGGTGAATGCCAGGACGGTGGGGTCCAGCGCGGCGTCGCCAATGCGGGGGACGTCGAGCATGTCTGCCACTCGGGTCGCGAACATGCGCAGCGCGATCGTCGCCAGGATGATCCCGCCGACCGCGCCCGCGGCGGCCAGCACCACACCCTCGACCAGCAGTTGCCGGATCAGGTCGAGCCGCGACGCACCCACCGCGGTGCGCACCGCCAGCTCGCGGCGCCTGTCGGCCGCACGTGCCAGCAGCAGGTTCGCGGTGTTGGCGCATCCGACCAGCAGGACCACCCCCACGGCACCGAGCAGCAGATACAGAACGGTTCGTGAGGGGCCGACCATGTCATCAAGCGCGCCGACCACACGCACCGCCCAGCCGGCGTTGAAGTCCTTCCACTGTTCACGAAGGGCAAGGTTGATGGTGGCCATCTCGGCGCTGGCCGACTCGAGGGACACGCCTGGAGCCAGACGTGCGACGACCTGCAGCGAGCGACCGCGCGGTATCCGGGCCGCTTCGGGAATCGCCATCGGCAGCCAGACGTCGTGAGTCTCGCCAAAAAACGTGAAGCCTTCAGGGAGGATGCCGATTACTTCGGTGGGCCTGCCGTTGATGGTGAGCATTCGCCCCACCACGGTCGCATCACCCCCGTACCGGCGCTGCCACAGGCCCCACGAGAGATACACGACAGGGCCGGAGGACGCGTCTCCATCGGAGGCGGAGAACGCGCGGCCATGCGCGGGCGAGACACCCAGCACGTCAAACAGATTCCACGTGGTGCCGATGGCGGGGACGTCCTCCGGGAGGTTGTCGCCAACGAGGGTGGCGCGTCGTTCGCCGAACGCGGCCATCGAGACAAACGACGTGGCACGGTCGCGCCACTCGAGGAAGTTGGCGGGTGACACTACGTTGCGTTCGTTCTGGCGCGGGAGGTTGTGTTCCCAGATGCGCACGAGCCGATGCGCGTCCGGATAGGGCAGGGGTTCGAGCAGGACGGCGTGCACCACGCTGAAGACGGCCGTGTTCAAGCCGATGGCCAGCGCGAGGGTGAGCACCGTGGCGGCGGTTGAGGCCGGATGCCTGCGAAGGAGGCGCAGCGCAAAACGTACGTGGAGCAACAGCGGGGTGGTCATGGGAGTGCCTCGTCGTGAACGGCGGTGACGGCCACGCCAGGCGGCGGGCCAGCACCGAACAAAGTCCGTGAGGAGTTGGAGAAGCAGGCGAATCCTGGCAGCGGTGGAGCGATGGCGGGCTTCACGCCACGCCTCTGCGAATACCGCCGCCATGTCGGCGCCGTGGGCACGCCGCAGGCTGGGCGGATAGGCGTAGAGCAGAAGTCGATACAGGCGAACCATGTCAGGCTCGTTTGCCAAGCACCTTGCGGGCGCGGGCCAGACCCACGGCCGCTTCAAGCCGGGAGGCTTCCGCTTTGACGACCGACAGGCCGTCGGCG
Source organism: uncultured Solibacteraceae bacterium (assembly GCA_964423815.1). Classification (GTDB taxonomy): domain Bacteria; phylum Acidobacteriota; class Vicinamibacteria; order Vicinamibacterales; family SCN-69-37; genus SYFT01. The sequence goes on from CAYRGW010000019.1 coordinate 52,809, forward strand.
GTGAGCCGGTAATACTTCCGCCGTTCGTCTTCTTTTTTCGCCGCGCGTTTGGGAGCTTCTTCGATCAGGTGTTCTTCCAGCAGCCACTTGATCGACCCGTACAACATGCCTGGACCCACCTTGACCAGACCACTGGTCCGCTCCTCGATGTCGCGCATGATGGCGTACCCATGGCTGTCGTCTTCGGCCAGGGCCAGCAGCAGGTGGAAGACGGCCGGCGAGAGCGGAAGATGGCGATCGAGCGACATATCAGGAATTGATATATCACAAAATGATATAGTTGTGCGTGTTATCGTCACCCCAACGGCGCGTGCACGTCCAATTTTGTATGGGCGGCGTCAAAATTGTCGGAGATTCAACCCATGAAGACGCAACACGAAGACGGATTTACGCTGATTGAGCTGCTCATTGTTGTGGCGATCATCAGCATCATCGCGGCGATTGCCGTGCCGGGCCTGATGCGGTCGCGCATGGCCGGCAACGAGACCTCGGCGGCATCCTCGCTGCGGACCATCAATGTTGGCCAGGTCCAGTACTCATCAAGCTGTGGCAATCAGGGTTTTGCGGCGGCCTTTACGGTACTGGCCACCCCCCCGCCCGGGCAGACCGAGTCGTTCATCTCGCCGGAGTTCAACGTGCCGAACCCGCAGAAGGCCGGCTACAACTTCACGCTGGCCGCCGGCGCAGGCGCAGGGCCGGGCTTGAACGACTGCAACGGCACGGCGACCACCACGGCCTATTACGCCACCGCAGTTCCGCAGACGTTCGGGTCGACCGGCGGCAAGTCCTACGCGACCAACCAGAGTGCGACGATCTGGCAGATTGGCGCGGCCGCCGCACCGACTGAACCCTTCGGGCCGCCCGCACAGCCGTTTTCTTAGGAATAAAATTAGCCAATGGGGCAATGGGGCAATGGGCCAATGGGGCAATGAATTGCCTCATTGCCTCATTGCCTCATTGACCAGTAGGCGGGCGCGCTCGAAGAGCGCGTCAATGCCGCCCGCGTCCTTCC
>CAYRGW010000020.1:0-51827 GCA_964423815.1 uncultured Solibacteraceae bacterium
CCCGGCAAAGACCCCCAGAACATCTCCGGTGAGTAACCCCGCGTGAGTGACCCCGACCCGTTCTGGGTCTACCCTGGCGAGCCCCCTCCACCGCCACCCCCGAAATTCCAGCACAAACTCGCGCTGCCCATCCTGCTGTTTGTGCTGACGGCGATCAGTACGGCGCTTTTTACGTGGGCGGGCCCGTGGTACGCCTTCGGCATTCTGCTGATTCTCGGCGCGCATGAGTTCGGCCACTACTTCGCGTGCCGCTGGCACAACGTCGACTGCACACTGCCGTTTTTCCTGCCCGCGCCATTCCTTGAACTCACCGGCACGCTCGGCGCGGTGATTCGCATCCGCGAGCCGTTCCCCTCGCGCCGCGCCCTGTTCGACATCGGCGTCGCCGGGCCGCTGGCGGGGTTTGTCACGCTGATTCCGTTTCTCATCATCGGCATCTACTGGTCCACCATCGACGTGATCCCCGAGGGGGGCGCCGGCCTCTGGCTGGGTGAGCCACTGCTCTTCAAGGCACTCGCGCGCTTCATCCACGGCCCGCTGCTGGAGGGTACCGACCTGTTCATTCATCCGCTCGGGTACGCGGCGTGGTTTGGCATGCTGGCGACCGCGCTCAACCTGCTGCCGTTTGGCCAGCTTGATGGCGGGCATCTCGCGTACGCGGTGTTCGGGCCACGCGCGCGCTACGTCTCGATCGCGACGCTCGGCCTCGTCCTGACACTGGCCGTCGTGTCCTACAGCTGGATTGTGATGGCGGTGATGTTGTCGTTGATGGCGTACTTCATGGGCTTCCGCCACCCGGCGCCGCTCGACGACTGGACGCCCCTCGATCGTGGCCGCCTCATCGTCGCCCTCATCGCGCTGGCGATCCTCCTCGGCTGTTTTACGCCCGAACCGATCACTATCAATTTCTGACGCGGACGATGTCTTCGTAGGGCGTCGGCTTTAGCCGCGCCTGACCGGCGGACCTAAAGGTCACGCCCTACAAGAAATACGCGCCGCTCTGGCGTGGCTAAAGCCAACGCCCTACGAAGAATGGCGCCCGGCGAACGTCAGCTCGTCGAATACGGGTCCACGTCAACCACTGTCTTGCGCCGCAGTTCGGGGCGTTGGTCGAGAGCGCGTTCGATGGCGTCGCGCATCGCGCGCCGATGGGTCCCCTTCAGGAAAAACTGCGCGCGGTATTCGTCCTTGATCTTCGACATGGGCGCAGGCGCCGGGCCCAGCAAGGTCGCGCGGGGCCCGGCCTGGCGGGTCAGACTCGCCAACGCATGCGCGTCGTCCAGCGCTTTGCCCAGCGAGACCCCGCGCACCACCACGTTGATCAGACCGATGGTCGGCGGATAGTGCATACGCTGGCGGAAGTCGATCTCCTGCGTGTAGAAGGCCGCGTAGTCCTGGGCAGACGCGGCTTTGACGCTGTAGTGCTCGGGATACAACGTCTGCACAATCGCTTCACCGGGCATGTCGCCGCGGCCCGCACGCCCGACGACCTGGGTGAGCAACTGGAACGTTCGCTCCGCGGCGCGAAAATCCGACAGTCCGAGGCCGACGTCCGCCGACACCACACCAACGAGTGTGACCGACGGGAAGTCGTGCCCCTTCGCAATCATCTGCGTGCCGACCAGGATGTCCACGTCCCCGCGCGTCACCGCGTTGAGCACCTTGGCTATCGCGCCGCGTCGCCGGATGGTGTCACGATCCACGCGGGTGATGCGGGCCCCTGGAAATTTCGCACGCACCTCCGCCTCCACCCGTTCGGTGCCGAACCCTGACTGCTCGAGAAATTCACCGCCGCACGTCCCGCACGCTTTCGGAATCGCCGACGCGTAGTTGCAGTAGTGGCAGCGCACCTTTCGTACCGCACGATGAAACGTCAGCGTCACAGAACAATGCGGACACTCCAGGGTGGCTGCACACTGGCGGCAGAACACCACGGTCGCGAACCCGCGACGGTTGAGCAGAATCATCGACTGCTCACCGCGCGAGAGACGCAGTTCCAGCGCGTCCCACAAGGTCTGACTGATCATCACATCCGCGCCGTGGGTCGCAAACTCCTGCCGCATGTCGACCAGGCGCACGTCGGCCAGCGGGCGGTTCCAGACGCGTTGCGTCAAGGTGAGATGCTCGTATCTCCCTGCTGCGGCGTTGGAGGCCGACTCCAGCGACGGCGTTGCGCTGCCGAGCACCACGACCGCTCCAGCCATCCGCCCACGCACCACCGCCACATCGCGCCCGTGGTACCGCGGCGCTTCTTCCTGCTTGTAGGCCTGGTCGTGTTCCTCGTCCACAATGATGAGACCGAGCTGCTCCATCGGCGCAAACACCGCCGAGCGTGTGCCGATCACCACCTCGACTTCCCCGCGCCGGATGCGATGCCACTGATCGTGGCGCTCGCCGTCGGACAACCCGCTGTGCTGGATCGTGACCCGGCGACCAAACCGCGCGCGAAACAGACCGGCCACGGCAGGCGTGAGCGCGATCTCCGGCACCAGGACGAGCACACGCCGACCCCGCTGCAGAACCAGATCCGCCAGCCGCAGGTACAGCTCGGTCTTGCCGCTGCCGGTCACGCCCTGCAACAACATCGTCTTGAACTGCCCCGCGAGGACGGCTTCTTCCATGTGCCGGTACGCGTGGGCCTGCTCGGGTGTGAGTTCCCGTCCCGCTGGCGTGGTGCCCTCGAGCGTCCACATCGATCGGTCCGTGCCACCGACGGCCTCAAACGGATCACGCTCGACAATCTCGTCGCGGATGCGCACCAGGCCCGCGCGCTCCAACGTACGAACCGTCGACAGACCCACGCCGGCCTTGCGGAGTTCCGACAGCGGTACCCCTTCCGGAGTGGACTTCAGGAGCTCAGCCGCCGCCCGTTGTTTGTCGCCTCGTAGCGCAGGGGCTTCAGCCCCTGCCGCGTCACCCACCCACTCGGCAATCGACACACGGCGAAACGCGGTCGCTTCGCCCTTCCGCGCTTTTGGTGGCATCGCATTAAGCAAGGCATCGCCCGGCCCGGCCGCGTAATACTCCGCGACCCACAGGGCGAGCGCGACGACCGACTCCGGCAAGAAGGCGTCCTGGTCGAGCACCTCGACCACGTCCTTGAGCGTGCCACTCCCGGGTGGCAGCACAGGCGCTTCGATGACACACCCGGTCACCACACGCGACCCGAGCGGCACCGAGACACGTGCGCCCCGCACCGGCCACGGCAGATGGTCAGGTACCCGGTATGTCAGGCGTCCCAGGCCGGGCACGGGCACCCCAACCGAGACGCAGCGCTCGCTCACGCCTGATCGAGGAGCGCCTTGACGAGTTTCATGTCTTCCCACACGTCGCGCTTCCGCTCGGGGCTGCGCAGCAGGTAGGCAGGGTGGAAGGTCGGAATGAGAATCGCGCCGCGGAAGTCATGTTGTTTTCCGCGGATGCTGGATATCGGCGTGTCGATCTTGAGCAGTGTGTGCGCGGCGTGTGTGCCAAGCGCGACGATGACCCTCGGTTTGATCGTGTCGATCTGCTGAAACAGAAACGGCTCACACGTCGCAATCTCATCCGGCTCGGGATTGCGATTGGCCGGTGGACGGCACTTGATCACGTTCGCGATATACACATCCTCACGTTTCAGATCGATCGCTTCGATGATCTTCGTCAGCAACTGCCCGGCGCGTCCGACAAACGGCAGGCCCTGCTCATCTTCATCGGCACCCGGGGCTTCGCCCACAAACATGAGCTGCGCCTCGGGGTTGCCGCTGCCAAACACGATGGTCTGCCTGGTCGCATGCAACTTGCACCGCGTGCAGTCGCCGATATCGGCGCGGATTTCTGTGAGGGTCATGTGGGTGTCGGCCGTCATGCCGGGACTGACGTCCCGGCCTTCATTGGTGACGTGATCGCCGCGGGTGGCCTGACCGGCACGCGCGCGCCACGTCGGGTCGGTGGTGAGTCCCACCACGCCGAGGTCGCGGTAATACTTCAGATGTTCGCGGAGATTGTCGCGGTCCGTCATGCCTGTATTGGCACCGGGGAATGGGAGACGAGGCGCGCGACACGGTCCAGAATCGCGGACGCCACGGCGTCCTTGGACATCAGCGGCAACGATTCACTGCCGGCGGCATCCACAAACGTGACCTGATTGGTGTCGACATCAAATCCGCTGCCCTCGGCAGAGACGTCGTTGGCGACAATGAGGTCGACACGTTTGTGGGCGAGTTTCTGCGCCGCACGCGCCACGGGATCACCGGTCTGTGCGGCAAAACCGACAAGCACCGGCCGTGTGTGTTCGCCGCGGGCCTGCCCCAGTGCCGCCAGAATATCGACGGTCCGCTCCAACCGGAGTGACAGGTCTCCGCCCTTTTCGATCTTCTGATCCTGCGCGCCGCCCGCGGGCGTGTAGTCGGCCACCGCGGCCGCCATGATGACAATATCCACACCAGCGGCCGCCATCACCGCGGCGTGCATCTCCGCGGCGCTGCGCACACGGGTGAACGTCGTCACATCAGGGGCGGCCACCGCCGTGGGTCCCGAGATCAGGTGCACGTCCGCGCCGCGACGCATGGCTTCGCGCGCGATGGCAAATCCCATCTTGCCGCTTGAGCGATTCCCCAGGAACCGCACGGGGTCCAGGTCTTCGCAGGTCGGCCCGGCGGTCACAAGCACACGCACTCCGCGCAGCGACCCGGTCGTGTCCGACTCCCGTCCGCGGACCACCCGGTCCACCACGTCAGCGATTTCTTCAGGCTCAGCGAGTCGGCCCTTGCCCACCCAGCCACACGCCAGGTACCCCACACCGGGCTCCACAAAGGTGGTGCCGCGCGCGGCGAGTGTCGCGAGGTTGTGCTGGACGGCGGGGTGTTCCCACATCACGGTGTTCATGGCCGGTGCGAGCACCAGCGGGGCGCGTGTGGCGAGATACAGGGCGGAGAGAAAGTCATCGGCCAGCCCGTGGGCGAATTTGCCGATGACGTTGGCGGTCGCGGGTGCCACGACCAGCGCGCGCATGTCGGTCGCGAGCGCAATGTGTTCGATGTCGGCGTTCATGCCCGCCACCCACTGCGACGTGATGACCGGGCGCCGTGTGATGGCTTCAAACGTCAGGGCGCCGACGAACCGACGCGCATTCCGCGTCATGATCGCCTGCACGTCGTAGCCGCGCTTCTGCAGCAGGCGCGCGACCTCGACGGACTTGTACGCGCCGATGCCGCCCGACACTCCCAGCCCGACGAGGGACACCGGTGTTACTCCGTCGGCTCTTCGAGGATGACGGGTTCGTCCACGCGGGCAACCGCGCCGGCGGCGACTTCCTGCTGCGCGCGGCGCGCGGGCTGGGCCGAACCTTCCACCTTCGGCAGGCAGCCACGCAGCAACTGGTGCGCGCGCGCCGACGCGATGGCGACAAATTCGAAACGGCTTTCGGGGTTGTTGATCTTCGGTGATTCAGTCATGAGACCTCTTTCTGAAACGAGTCAATAATCGGCCGGATCGCGTCGCGGCGGCGTGCCAGCTTCGCGCGTTCGGCCATCACAATGGCGGCGAGTTCCCCCACACACCGTTCAAGCACGTCGTTGACAACCACGTAGTCGTAGGCGTCAACCGCCGTCACTTCCTTCCGCGCCGTCGTCAGCCGGCGCGCCATCTCCGGTTCGGGATCGCTGCTGCGTTTGCGCAGGCGCTCTTCCAGCACCTCAAACGACGGCGGCAACATGAACACCGCAATCGTTTCCGGCCTGTGCTGACGGACCTGCTTCGCACCCTGGACGTCGATCACGAGGACCAAATCCTCGCCGCTGGCCAACCGACGTTCGGTTTCGGCCCGGCTGGTGCCGTAATAGTTGCCGAACACATCGGCCCATTCCAGAAATCCCCCGGCGGCCATCTGGGCCTCGAAGGTCTCCCGGCTTACAAAATTATAGTCGACCCCGTCGGTTTCCCCCGCCCGACGCGCCCGTGAGGTATAGGACCGGGACATCCGCAGCCCCGGGACCAGTCGGACGAGCTGTTCGATGACCGTGGTCTTGCCGGTGGCGCTGGGCGCTGAGACCACAAAAAGCAGTCCTGGCGGGGGGTTATTCGACATTCTGCACCTGCTCCTTGACCCGCTCGAGTTCGGCCTTGGCCGACACGACCAGCTCGGTGACAGCCAGCCCCTCGGCCTTGGAGCCGATGGTGTTGATCTCGCGATTCATCTCCTGCACGAGGAAATCGAGCTTGCGTCCGCAGGGTTCGGGGCCGTCGGCCAGTCCCCGCCAGTGTTCCACATGCCCGCGCATCCGCGAGATTTCTTCGTGCACATCCGACCGCGCCACAAACCGGACGACCTCCTGGGAGACCGAGGCGGGATCGAGCTGCAAATCCGAGGGCATCGCCGCCAGTCGCTCGCGCAGGCGCAGCTCCATCGCTGTCTGCCCGGCGGCCGCGCCGGCCTCGACCGTGTCGACAAACACGCCCAGGGTGTGCAGCCGCTTGTCGAGATCCGCGGCGAGAAACTGCCCTTCCGTCTCGCGCATCACCACCAGCGCATCGATCGCGTCCACGACAGCGGCTTCGACCACGGCCGCGGCCGTGTCCGGGACGTCCGCCGGTGGCGCGAGTCGAATCTCGAGCGCGTGGGGAATTCTGAGCAGGTCTGACGCGGTCAGGGCGCCGGACACCAGGCCCTTCGCCCGCGCCGCGTCGACCACGGCGTTCACCTGCGCGACCAGCGCGTCGTTCAGCGTCACGACACGTTCCGGTTCGCTGGTGTCATCACACGACAGCGCCACCTCGATGCGGCCGCGCGTCAGGCGCTGCTGCAGCAGGGTCTTGATGCGGCCTTCGAGCCCCGCCAGTGACGACGGGGCCTTGATCTGAATGTCAAGGAACCGGTGGTTCACCGACTTGATCGTCACCCCCGCGGACACCCCGTCGGCATCGCGGCTGACCGACGCAAACCCTGTCATGGAACGAATCACGCCGTGCCCTCACCATTTCTGTCGTCGAGGACCTGCAGCGCGTGGAGTCGCGCGTACACCCCCCCCTGACGATTGACCAACTCATCGTGGCTGCCCACTTCCGCCACCACGCCATGTTCGAGCGCCACGATCAGATCCGCGTTGCGAACGGTGGACAACCGATGCGCGATCACAAACGTGGTGCGATTACGCATGAGATTCACCAACGCTCCCTGCACCAACTTCTCCGATTCGGAATCGAGCGCAGAGGTCGCCTCGTCGAGGACCAGCAGCGGCGAGTTGGTCAGGATGGCGCGGGCAATGGCCAGACGCTGTCGCTGGCCACCGGAGATGCGTTGCCCGCGTTCCCCGATGCGCGCGTCGTACGCGCCGGCGAGCTGGACGATAAATTCGTGCGCGTTGGCCGCGCGCGCAGCTGATTCGATGTCGGCCCGCGAGGCGTTCGGGGCGCCGTAGGCGATGTTGGCGGCGATGGTGTCGTCAAACAACACCGTCTCCTGCGTGACGAGGGCGATCTGATCACGCAGCGACCGCAGCGTCACGTCGCGCACATCCACGCCATCAATGAGCAGCGCGCCTTCGGTGACGTCGTAGAAGCGCGGAATCAGGTTCACCAGGGTGGTTTTTCCGGCGCCGCTCAGGCCGACGATGGCCACGACCTGTCCGGTCTTCACGGAAAACGACACATGCCGCAGGATGTAGGCGTCCGGCCGATCGTCGTACGCAAATCCGACGTCACGGAACTCGACGCCCTTCTGGACCCGCGCCATCGGCTGCGCTCCTGCGCGCTCCTTCACCTCGGTGTGTGTATCGAGCATCTCGAAGATGCGCTGCGCCGCGGCGATCGCCTGCTGCAGGCCGGCGTTCACACGACTGAGTTTTTTGATGGGCGCGTACATCGAGATGGCCGCCGTGAGAAACGCCGCAAACGTGCCGGTCGTCAGCTCGCCCGCTTCAATCTTGCGCGACGCGTAGAACAACGCGCCCGCCACGCCAAGGCCGCCGATGAACTCCATCAGTGGCGGCAACGCGGCCATGGCGCTCGTGATGCGCATGTTGGTGCGATAGAGGGACAAACCGGCCGCCGCGAAGCGCTGTGTCTCTCGCGACTCGGCACCAAAGGCCTTCACGATGCGATGCCCGGTGAGGCCCTCGTTGGCCAGGTGGGTCAGGTGTTCCAGATGTTCCTGCCCGCGCCGCGTGGTGTTGCGCACCCGCTGCCCGAGGCGCACCAGCGGATACACGATGAGCGGGATGACGGCGATGCAGATCACGGCGAGATTGGCGTCGATCAGGAACAGAATGACCGCCAGGCCCACCACTGTCAGCGACTCGCGCGTCAGGTCCGCGATGGTTTCGGACGCTGCGGTCTGAATCTGCCCCACGTCGTTGGTAATCCGCGAGATCAGTTGTCCCGATGTGCGCCGCGAAAAAAACGCCGCCGACTGATCGAGCATGTGCCGATACAGCTCATTGCGCAGCGTCATGACCACACGTTGTCCCACATCCGTCATCAGGTACGACGACGCGTACGCGCCAAGCCCTTTGACGAAGTACACCGCCAGGAGCGCTGAGATCACCATCCCCACGTTCCCCGGCGTGGGCACCAGCACTTCGTTGAAGATCCGCTCGACGAGTTTGACGAATCCCCAACTGCCCAACGCGTAGACCACCATGGCCAGCAACGCGAGCAGCATCCGGCCCCGATAGGGTCTCGCGTAGGTCAGCAGCCGGCGGAACTCGTTCACGCGCGGGTCCTGTAACCCTGGGGATGTGTGGTGTGCCACTGCCACGCGGTGCGGACAATGGTCTCGAGCGATCCGAACTGCGGGGTCCACCCGAGTTCGGCGCGTGCGTGCGCGCTGGACGCAACCAGGCGCGACGGATCACCGGCGCGCCGCGGCGCGATCACGTGCGGCACGGGACGACCGGTGACACGGGCCACCGTGTCCACCACCTCCCGCACCGACACACCGTCGCCCATGCCGAGATTGTAGGCCCCGGAGGCGCCGCCCACGAGCAGCCGCTGCAGACCGGCCAGGTGGGCCTGCGCCAGGTCCGTGACGTGGACAAAATCACGCACACACGTGCCGTCCGGCGTCGGGTAGTCATCACCAAAGACGTGCAACGGCTCCAGGCCCATCACCGCGCCAATCGCGCGGGGAATCAGGTGTTCCTCGGGTGTGTGGTCCTCGCCGAGCAGGCCGTCGGGATCCGCGCCGGCGGCGTTGAAGTACCGGAAGATGACCGACGTCAGCCCGGTCGCGCGCCCGAGATGTCCCAGGACACGTTCGATCACCAGCTTGGTCTCGCCGTACGGATTAATCGGGCGCTGCGGATGGGATTCATCAATGGGCGTCCGCTCCGGCTCTCCGAAGGTCGCAGCCGTGGACGAAAACACGAAGTGCCGCACCCCACACGTGGCCATCGCCTCAAGGACACCAAGCGTGCCGACGACGTTGTTCTGATAGTACTGGGCCGGCTCACGCATGGACTCACCCACCGAGAGGCGCGCGGCAAAATGCATGACCGCCACCGGCGCGGCGACGCGCAGGGCGTCGACGACCGCGGCGCGGTCGGTGATGTCTCCCGTGATCAGGGTGATTCGTCGATCGGGATACGCCGCCTGAATCCGCGCCACGGACTCCGCATGGCCGGCCGACAGATTGTCGAACACCCACACGTCGTGTCCGGTCGCGGCCAGAGCCTTGACCGCATGGCTGCCGATATACCCGGCGCCCCCGGTGACGAAAACGCTAGACCCGGCCAATCGAGCTGTACGTGAAGCCAAGCTCACGCACATGCGCGGGCTGATACAGGTTGCGGCCGTCGAAGATCACCGGCTGTTTCATGGCCTTCTTCATCTTCACAAAATCCGGCTCCCGGAACTCGTTCCACTCGGTGACGATGAGCAACGCGTCGGCGCCGACAAGAGCGCGATACGCATTGGGCGCAAACGTCACCTTCTTGCCGAACAACTTCCGCGCGACGTCCATCGCTTCGGGGTCGTACGCCACCACCCTGGCGCCACGCGCGAGGAGGCCTTCAATGATTGGAATCGCCGGCGCCTCGCGCATGTCATCGGTGCGCGGCTTGAACGCCAGTCCCCACACGGCAATCGTCTTGCCCACCAGGGACTTCGGCCCCTTGCCGTATTTCGCGTCGAGTTTGACCAGGAGCCGCTGCTTCTGGGTCTTGTTGACCTGCTCGACGGCTTCCAGCACCCGGAACTTGTATTTTTTGTCGGCCGAGAACTTGACGATCGCCTGCACGTCCTTCGGGAAACAACTGCCGCCGTAGCCGACGCCGGGAAACAGGAAGGCCGATCCGATCCGTTTGTCGGTCGCCACCGCCTGCCGGACCTGGTCCACGTCGGCGCCAAACAACTCGCAGACGTTGGCGATCTCGTTCATGAACGAAATGCGGGTCGCCAGCATCGCATTCGCCGCGTACTTGCACAGCTCAGCGCTCGCACAATCCATCACCATGATCGGCGCGCCGGTGCGGGTGAACGGCCGGTACAGCTCGGTCATGATCTCCGCCGCGCGTGGATCGGTCGCGCCGATCACCACCCGGTCGGGTTTGAGGAAGTCATCAACCGCCGCGCCCTGCTTGAGGAACTCCGGGTTCGAGACGACAGAGAACGGGTGTGTGGTCTCGCGACGAATCACATCGCGCACTTTTTCGGACGTGCCGACCGGCACCGTGCTTTTGTCGACGATGACCTTGTAGCCGTTCATCGCCTTCGCGACTTCCCTCGCGGCGCCGAGCACGTGCTGCAGGTCAGCCGACCCGTCTTCGCCCATCGGCGTGCCGACGGCGATGAAGATCACGTCGGACTTCTTCACCGACGTCGCGAGATCCTTTGTGAAGCTCAGACGCTTTTCTGCAAAGTTGCGTTTGACGAGTTCTTCGAGACCCGGCTCAAAAATCGGAATCTTCCCGCGTCGCAACGACCGCACCTTCGCGTCGTCTTTATCGACACAGATGACCTGATTGCCGGTCTCCGCGAAACACGCGCCGACGACCAAGCCGACGTACCCTGTGCCTACCACCGCAATTCGCATGATCACTCCCACGCACGCGCCTGAAACCTCAGACGGTACCACGGCGATTTCGATACAGTCAACCAATTGACAGCGAAGGAGTTATGGCCAATCGTGTCCCGTGCGGATTCTGCTCGATTACCGGCCGGCGCTGCGACAGCGCACGGGTGTCGGCGAATATGTACACGAGCTCGCCCGCGCGCTGATGGCCCAGGATCACCCGGCCTCGGAGTCGCTGACCCTCTTCTCCGCGTCATGGCGGGATCGCCTGGACCGGGCCGTGGTGCCGGGTGCGACCACGGCGGACGTCCGCCTGCCCGTGCGGGCGGTCAATTACGCGTGGCACCGGTGGCAGTGGCCCACGGTCGAACAACTGACGGGGCGATCGTTTGACGTGGTGCACGCCGCGCACCCCATCCGCCTGCCGAGCCGGACGGCCGCCCAGGTGGTGACGGTGCACGACCTCGACTTCCTGCGCCATCCCGAGCGGACACAGGCCGAGATTCGGCGCGACTACCCCGAACTCGCGCCCGCACACATTCGCGACGCCGACGCGGTGATCGCGGTCTCGGCCTCCACGGCGGCCGACATCCAAACCTTGACGGGCCGGCCCACATCACGCGTCACGATTGCGCCGCTGGGTCGACCCGACTGGGCGCGTCGCCTGCAGGAACCGGAGGACGGCGTCCTCCTGTTTTTTGGCACGCTCGAGCCACGCAAAAATATCGGCGGCCTGCTCGACGCTTATGCGTTGCTGCTCGCGCGTCGGAACGCGGCCGGGCTGCCGACGCCCATGCTGGTGCTCGCGGGCGCACCGGGGCACGGGGCCGACGCCCTCATCGCCCGAACCCATCAGGGCATCTTCCGCGGCAAGGTTGACGTGCTCGGCTACGTGGCCCCCGACCGTCGTGTGGCCACCTACCACCGCGCGCTGGCCCTCGTGATGCCGTCACACACGGAAGGTTTCGGGCTGCCCGCACTCGAAGCCATGACCCTCGGCATTCCGGTGGTCGCCGCCCATCAGGGCGCCCTGCCCGAAGTGCTCGGTGGGGCCGGCATCCTGTGTGACGCCTCCGACCCGGCCGCGCTGAGCGCCGCACTGGAGTCGGTGATCACCAACCGCGCCCAACGTGACCATCTGCGGGATGCCGGATGGAGACGCGCCCAGGATTTTTCGTGGGAGCACACCGCCGCCCGTACACGCGAGGCCTGGGCCGGCGCAATCGACGCAGCCCGGGAACGTCGTCGTGGCTGATCGCCTGACGATCGCCATTGATGGCCGGGAGCTGGCCGGTCATCCCACCGGCGTCGGCCGGTATGTCGCCGGCGTCCTGCAGTCGTGGGCCGAGGAAGGGTTCTCGCATCGCCTGCATCTCATCCTGCACGCGGCGCCCCCCGACTGGGTGACGCGCCTGCCGCTCGACCTCACCGTGGACCTGTGTCCCACCAAGGTCGCCGGCACCGTGTGGGAGCAGACGACGCTGCCTGCCGCTGCCCGACGGGCCGGAGCCGACGTCCTGTTGTGCCCCGCCTACACCGCACCGCTGCGCGCGCACTGCCCCACCGTGCTCATCGTGCATGACGTCTCGTTTTTCGCCCAGCCCGGCGGGTTCCGATGGCGCGAAGGGCTGCGCCGGCGCTGGCTCACACGCGCGAGTGCGCGGCGCGCAGCCGCAGTCTTGACCGACTCCGCATTTTCCGCGGACGAGATCACGCGCTGGCTTGGCGTGCCGCGACAGGAGGTCATTCTCGCGCCGCAGGGCGCGCCGGCGTGGCAGGGCGGCCCGGCCGCGCACGAACGCGAACCACTGGTGCTCTCGGTCGGCACCCTCTTCACCCGGCGACACATCCCGGAACTGCTCGAAGCGTTCGCCACCGTCGTCTCGCGTGTGCCCGGCGTGCGCCTGGCGCTCGTGGGGGGCAACCAGACCCATCCCCACATCGACCCGATGGCGATCGCCGGCGGACTGGGCATCACCGACCGGGTGCAGTGGCAGACCTACGTCACCGACGACGCGCTCGACACGTTGTATCGCACGGCCCGGGCGTTTGTGTTTCTCTCCGACTACGAAGGATTTGGCATGACGCCGATGGAAGCCGCCGCACGAGCGGTGCCGTCGGTGATGCTCGACACCGCCGTCGCGCGGGAGGTCTATGCGGACGGGGCGTTGCGTGTGCCGCTCTCGATTCCCACCATTGCCGAGGCGCTGGTCACGTTGCTGACCGACGAGGCGACGCATGCCCGCGTGAGCGCGGCGGCGCGGGAGCGACTCGCGCTCTTCACCTGGCGTCACACGGGGCGTGTGGTACGCGAGGCCCTGGAAACGGCGGCGGCCACCCGGAGACACCCGTGAGCGCGGCCCTCGACATCGTCATCGTCAACTTCAACACCGCCGGGGATCTGCGCGCGTGTCTGCGATCGTTGCACGAGGCCCCTCCGGCGCGTGCGCACACAATCTGCGTCGTCGACAACGCGTCCACCGACGGCAGTCAGGTCATGGTCGGGACCGAATTTCCGAACGTCACCCTGATCCCGCTTGACCACAACGCCGGGTTCGCGGCGGCGAACAATGTGGGCATACGAAGTACCAGCGCCCCCCTCGTGCTGCTGTTGAACTCCGACACGGTCGTGCCTGCCGGGGCGCTGGACCAACTCATCACCCGCCTGGAATCCACAGGGGCGGTGGCCGCAGGTCCCCGGCTCGTGAATCTGGACGGCCGGCCGGAAATTTCGTGGGGCCCGATGTTGACGCCCCTCGGCGAGGCACGACAGATGCTGCGCGTACGCCTGGCCGGGTCCGAGGCGCCGTGGGCGCGTGCCCGTGTCCAGCAATGGACGTCGGTGGAACGGGAGGTGGACTGGGTGACCGGGGCGTGCCTGCTGGTCCGGCGTGAGGCGGCCGAGGCCGTCGGCCTCCTCGATGAGCGGTATTTCATGTACGAGGAGGACGTCGATTTCTGCGCGGCGCTGCGCGCCAACGGTGGCCGCGTGTGGTTTGCCCCGTCGGCGGAGGTCGTGCACAAACGCGGCAGGACCTTTGCGGCCACCGGCGGCACGGCGTCCCCGCTGTATGACCGGAGCCATCTGGCGTTTTACGGCAAACACGCGCCGCACTGGGTGCCGCTGCTGCGACTCTGGCTCACCCTTCGGGGGCGGCAGGCACGGTAAGATTCCAGCGTGCCGGCCCGTATCGCCATTGACGCCAGAAAACTGCACGACTTCGGCATCGGCACGTACGTGCGGAATCTGCTGCAGGAGTTCGCGCGGCTTCCCTCGGCCGACACCTACGTCCTGATCTGCCGCCCGGAGGACGTCGCGTTCGTGAAGGCGCTGGGCCCGCAGTTTGAACCCTGGCCGGACACCTCGTCCAATTACTCCATCCGTGAACAGTTGACGGTCCCGCTGGACTTGCGCCGGGCCAGGGTCGACCTGTTCCATGCGCCGCACTACGTGGTCTCGCCGTTCATCACGTGCCCGGTGGTGGTGACGATCCACGACTGTATCCACCTGCGGTTCCCGCAGTATCTGCCCAGCCGCATCGCGCACCTCTACGCGCGCACGTTCATGTCGATCGCGGCACGGCGCGCCCGACGCATCATCACGGTCTCACAAGCCTCCAGTGACGACATCCAGCACTACCTCGGCGCGCCGGCGTCGAAGATCGAGGTCATCCACAACGGACTCGACGGCCGGTACCTGTTGCCGCCCGACGAGGACAGCATTGCCAATGTCCGCGAGCGGTTCATCCTGAATGCGCCGTTCATCCTGTATGCGGGCAACATCAAGCCGCACAAAAACGTGGAACGGCTCATCGACGCGTTCGCGATGTTGCGTGAGGATGGCCACCAGGATCTGAAGCTGCTCATCATCGGCGACGAGTTGTCCAAATATCCGGGTATCCGTCGGCTGGTGCATCGACATCACCTGCACGCCCATGTGCGGTTCCTCGGTTTTGTGCCCGACGCCACTCTGGCCGCGTTGTATCGTCTGGCCTCGATCTTCGTGTTCCCCTCCCTGTTTGAGGGCTTCGGTTTTCCGCCGCTGGAGGCCATGGCCAGCGGCACGCCGGTGGTCACATCGAATGTCTCGTCGCTGCCCGAGGTCGTCGGCGACGCCGCCTTGCTGGTCGATCCGCTCAATCCCGCCGCGATCGCCGGCGCGATGGCCCGTGTGCTGAGCGAGCCGTCCCTGCGACGCGATCTGATCGCCAAGGGGTATGCCCGGGCCGGCGCGTTCTCCTGGACCGAGGCGGCCGCCCGCACGCGCGAGGTGTATCACTCGGTGCTGAATGCATAACGTGCTGGCCGGACGCCGGGTCGTCCTCGTCCACGACTGGCTCACCGGCATGCGTGGCGGCGAGAAGGTCCTGGAATCCCTGTGCCGGCTGCTTCCCGACGCCGAACTGCTGACACTGGTCCACGACAGAGGATCGGTCTCCGCGCTGATTGAAGCACGACGCATCCGGACCTCCTGGATCCAGCGCCTCCCCTTCCCCACACGCCTCTACCGGCACTACCTGCCGCTGTTTCCCGTCGCCATCGAACAGTTCGATCTCGACGATGTGGATGTGGTGATCTCCACCAGTCATTGCGCGGCCAAAGCCGTCGTCACGACCGGGCGGGCACTGCACATCTCCTACAGTCACTCCCCGATGCGCTACGCGTGGGATCAGCTGGATGCGTATTTTGGTGTGGAGCGGCTGGGCCGCTGGGGCCACGCGGCCGCGCGCCATGTGCTGGCACCCATCGCCCGCTGGGATCGGGACACCGCCCCGCGTGTGGATCGCTTCCTGGCCAACTCCGCGCACGTTGCGGGCAGGATTGCCCGGTACTATAATCGTGAGGCAACGGTGCTCCACCCCCCGGTGGAGACCCGTTTTTTCACTCCGGGCACGGACGGTCCAGGCGCGTACTTCCTGGTGGTCTCCGCCCTTGTGCCGTA
The DNA here is from genome assembly GCA_964423815.1 of uncultured Solibacteraceae bacterium. GTDB lineage: Bacteria > Acidobacteriota > Vicinamibacteria > Vicinamibacterales > SCN-69-37 > SYFT01. The sequence continues at coordinate 15,930 of CAYRGW010000020.1, forward strand.
TAAACGCCTCGACACGGCGATTCGCGCCGCGGCGATGCTGGGAGCTCCATTGAAGATCATCGGAACCGGTCCCGACGCTGCGCGCCTGCACGCCCTCGCGGGATCCGATGTCGAGTTTCTCGGCCACGTCGATGACGACGCCCTCCGCACGTTGTATCGCGGGGCCCGGGCCGTCCTGCTGCCGGGTGAGGAAGACTTCGGCATCGCGCCGGTTGAAGCCCAGGCCTGCGGTCGCCCGGTGGTCGCGCTCGGTCGCGGCGGCGCGTGTGAAACCGTCGAGCACGGCGTGTCGGGGTTCCTGGTCAACGACGACAGTCCAGAGGCGTTTGCGGACGCGATGTCCCGCGTGGAGTCCCTGCCGCTCACCCCCCCCGAATGGCACGCGCGCGCATCAGCCTTCAGCGTCGAGGCGTTTGAACGTGGTCTCACAGCCCGTGTGGCCGAAACGGTGGCGGCACCCCACGCATGGTGAAGCGGTTCAGTCGCCTGTTTGTCCTGCTGCACATCCTGGGTGACATCGGGTGTGCCGCCGCGGCGTTTGTCATCGCGTACCTGATTCGTTTTGAAACCGGGCTGCTCGACATTCCGAAGGGCCAGCCGCCCCTCGACCAGTATCTCGCCGTCCTGCCGTTTGTCGCGCTGACGGTCCCGCTCGCCTTCCACGTCCAGCGTCTCTACCGCTTCCGGCGGGCCCGCACACGGCTCGATGACTTCTTCGCCGTCCTGGTCGGCACCCTGCTGACGGTGCTGGTCGCCGTCGCCGGCACCCTGTATGTGCAGACCTACTACCTGCCCACGGACCTGAAGGAACAGGGCTACCTCGAAGTATCACAGGCCGTGTGGGTCATCTTCCTCGCCGTCAACGTCGTGCTGACGTTCACGATGCGTGAGGTGGTGCGTACACAGCTGCGGCGCCGCTGGCGTGCCGGCATCGGACTCCGCCGTGTCCTGATCGTCGGCGCCAGCGATCTGGGCCGACTGGTGGCCGACCGTATCCTCGAACATGGCGAGCTGGGCTTCCGTCTGGTGGGTTTCATCGATGATCGGTTCGCGACCACCGATGCGATTGGGTATCGGGGCCTGCCCATTCTCGGCGCGTTGCCTGATGCGCCCGACGTCTGCAGCCGCGAACAGATCGACGAGCTTTATATCGCGCTGCCGCTGGACGAACACGTCAAGATGCTCAGCGTGGTCGAGTTTGCCAGCCGTGAAGTCATCGAAGTCCACGTGGTGCCCGACCTGCTGCAGTTCATCGCCCTCCGATCGCGGCTCGAGGACCTCGACGGCCTGCCCATCATCTCAATCAACGATGTGCCGCTGCGCGGCTTCAACAGCCTGATCAAACGTGCGGTGGACGTGACGGTGTCCTCGATCGTGCTGCTGGTCGGCGCCATCCCGGCGTTGATTGTCGCGGGCCTGATCAAACGCAGTTCCGCCGGCCCGGTGTTTTATACCCAGGAGCGCATGGGGCTCGACGGCAAGTCGTTCACCGTCTACAAGTTTCGATCGATGCCGATTGACGCGGAAGAAGTCACCGGCCCGATCTGGGCGCGTGATGACGACCCGCGCGCCACACGCATCGGACGCTGGCTGCGCAAGACCGACATGGACGAACTGCCGCAGTTCTGGAATGTGCTGACCGGGGACATGTCCATCGTGGGGCCACGTCCGGAACGGCCATTTTTTGTCGAGCAGTTCAAACACCAGATTCCGCAGTACATGCTGCGACACAAGGTCAAGGCCGGCATCACCGGCTGGGCGCAGATCAACGGGTGGCGTGGCAACACGTCGCTCGAGAAGCGCATTGAATACGACCTGTATTACATCGAGAACTGGTCGATCGGACTCGACCTCAAGATCATGTGGCTGACGGTGATGCGAGGTTTGCAGCGCGCGGCCCTGGAAGGCGGCAACTGACGTGCGAGTGGTTATTACCGGCGCGGCCGGCTTCATCGGGTCTCATCTCACGGAGGAACTGCTCGATCGAGGGCACAGCGTCGTCGGCATCGACAATCTGCTCACCGGCGACCTGGCCAATCTCGCCCACCTGCGTGATCGGGATCTGCAGTTCATCCGGCACGACGTCACACATTTTATTGACGTCTCCGGGCCCGTGGACCTGGTGTTGCACTGGGCCAGCCCGGCCAGCCCCATCGACTACCTGGAGTTGCCGATCCCCACATTAAAAGTCGGCGCGCTGGGCACACACAACGCGCTGGGTCTGGCCAAGGCCAAAGGCGCGCGGTTTGTGATCGCCTCGACGTCGGAAGTCTACGGCGATCCCCTCGAGCACCCGCAGAAGGAAACCTACTGGGGCAACGTGAACCCCATCGGCCCGCGCGGCGTGTACGACGAAGCCAAACGGTTTGCCGAAGCCATCACGATGGCCTACCACCGCTTCCATGGCCTGGACACGAAGATCATCCGCATCTTCAACACGTACGGCCCGCGTATGCGCATCAACGACGGCCGCGCGGTGCCCACGTTCATCGCGCAGGCGCTGCGCAACGAAGACGTCACCATTTTCGGCAGCGGCGATCAGACGCGCAGTTTCTGCTACATCACCGATCTGGTGGACGGCATCCTGCGGCTGGCGGCATCGGACACCAACGATCCGGTCAACGTCGGCAACCCGCACGAAATGTCGATTGAGGAGATCGCCCGGACGATCATCCGGATGACCGGCTCGAAGAGCCAACTCGTCTTCAAGCCCCTGCCCACCGACGACCCCAAGGTGCGTCGCCCCGACATCACCCGCGCCAGGACGATCCTCGGCTGGGAGCCAAAGGTCCCGCTCGAGCAGGGCCTCACGACGACGATTGACTACTTTCGCTCCAAGGTCGAAGGGTAAAGGATCGTTCTCGTAGGGCGTGACCTTCAGGTCCGCCGCTCTGGCGCGGCTAAAGCCGACGCCCTACGAAGAACACAACGTCCTCCCCTACGCTTGTTTCCGTTCCGTCAGCGTCGTGCGTGAGCGGAGCGTCTTGATGCTCTGTTCGATGCGTTCGGCGAGGGCGCGTTCGGCCTGCAAGGATCGCAGCGTCCCCTGCGCGGTCTGCGTCATGTCATCAAGCTTCGCCAGATTGGCGAGCACGTGGTCGAGAATGGCGCGCTGCTCACCCACGGTCTCCAGGTTCACGCGCACATCATCGAGCATCGCCGTGATGACGTTGACCTTGAGCTGCACCTCGTCCACGACACGACGACGCGCGTTGATGTCGGCCAGGCGCTCGTCGGTCGCCCGCGCCGTGGCCAGGAGTTCATCCACGCGTGACCGGAGCATGGCCACCGAGCCACGTTGTGCTTCCAGATGTTCCAGATCGGCTTTGGACCGCGCGGCCACGTCATGGACGCCGTCCACCTCGCGGCGGAGCGCGTCCAGGGTGTCGCTCTGATCGGTGAGGGCGGCCATCCGCGTCTCCACCGCACCCGCCAGTGATTCGAGGTCACGGAGGCGCCCTTCGAAGGTGCCCATCCGGCGTTCGGCAAACGCAACCTGGTCGCGGCGCTCCTCGATGTGGGCGAACGCCTGTGCGAGTTTGGCGATCTGATGTTCGGCCGTGGACAACTGACCGGCCACTTCGCGCTGACGCCCCTGCACCGTCGAGAGTTCCTGCACGAGGGCATCCTTGACGCCGGTGGATTTGGCGAGTGCCTCGGTGAGGCCCTCGACCTGCGTGAGGCGTTCAGCGGTCTCGCCGGCCACACGGCGCACCGATTCGAGCATGCCGGCGACGCGGGTCTCCTGCGCCACAATTTCCCGCTCATCACGCAGCGCCGCGGCCAGCCGCGTCTGGGCGCGTTCCACCCCCACGCGCAGTTCGGAGACCTGTGACGTGATCGGCAACAACGTCGCCTGTGTCTGGCTGACGCCCTCGAGTTTCTGGCGGATGTCGGTGACCTGCAGGTTGACGCCATCACACAGACTGCGCAGGGCCTCGATCTCCGAGCGACGCGCAATCTGCTCGTCGAGTTTGCGATCGACGTCGGTCGTCATCACGTTCAGCGCGTTGAGTCGTCCTTCGATCCGCTCGACAAACTGCTGGTAGCCACTCAGCCGGGTCATCTGCCGGTCGAGGTTGTCGGCGATTGACACCAGGTTGGCCGCCTTCTGTGTGCCTTCGTCGACACTCGACAACTTCTCGCGCACGGCGTTCAGCCGCGCATCCAGTTCGGGCATGGTGCCCGCAAACGCGGCCGCGCGCTCCAGGAAGGCTTCCAGCGTGGCCCGATCGGCCGACAACCGATCACGCAGTTGCGCCGCCTCGCCATGTTCCTTGTAGAAGGCCTGAATGTCCGCGCGCAGGTCCTCAAGATCCTGCCGCGATCCCTTGAGGCTTTCCATCTGCCACGCGGCGCGGCGCGCCATTTCATCCAGACGCGTCAACTCCGTCTTGATCGTCTCGATCACCTCGACCTTGAGACCAAACTCCTCGGTGGTCGTGGCAAACTCCCCGACGCGGACGTCGAGTGCGGCCAGTTGTTCGGCGATGACCTGCACGTCTTTTTCCCGCAGGGCCAACGCTTCATGCGCCTTGTTCAGTCGAGTGACGGACTCCTGCAGGTTCGCGAGGCGGACCTGGGCGCCCTCCATATCCCGCCGATCAGCCGCCAACCGATCTTCATACCGCGCCACAAACTGCTGGACGCGCCCGCGGTCTTCATCGAGCCGCACGAGCTCGGCGAGAAACGCCTCACGACGCCGGTTGGCGTCATCGAGCTGCTGTCCCGATTCCCGGACGAGACGCTCGACACGATCCACCTGCTCTTCCGCGCGCAGTGCGTGGCGGGTGCTCTCATCGAGCCGGGCGACCTGTGCATCCATGCCCGCCACCATCTCATTGAGGCGATGGGCGGAGACGATGGCCTGCTCGACGGTGTGTTTCTGCTGTTCGAGGACTTTGGACTTCTGCGTGACGTGTTCCGCCAGCGCATTGAGTGCCCCCACCCGCTCATCAAGCGTGCGGGCCACGTCCTGGAGACGCGCCAGCCCGGACAACTTCTGCTCCACCTCACGCACCGCCGCGGCCGCCGTCTCGGCATCGTCGCGCGTCTGGCGCGCGGCGACGCGGAGGCGTTCTTCGTCGGCGGCCAGGCCGGCGGCGATCTCGCGCATGGCCACCAGGCCGGTGTTGGCTTCGAGGGTCGCTTCACGGGCCTGATGCAGGTCGACCACGGCGCGCTGGACGTCGGCACGCAGCAGGTCCAGGGCCTCGCGCTCTTCGGCCAGGGTATCGAGTGTCGCGCGAGACTGCAGAGCCTGCGCGGCCAGTTGTTGCGCCACCTGGCGCTGCTTCTGGGCGTCGGCCTCGGCGGCCTCGGTGGCGGCTCGGGTCGCCGCCTCTATCCGTTCCACCTGCGCGGCGACCTGCGCCAGCAGGCCGGACAGCTCGGCCTTCTCACGCCGAACTTCTTCAAGGAGTGCGTCGGGGCTGTCGGTCTGGGGCCGGGGTTTCTGGCTTCCCATCCGCTTGAGTGCATCCAGCATGATTGCGGAGAAGGATAACGCGAAACGGGTCTGTCAGGCTCCCGTCGGGGCGGCGCGCATGATGCGGCGGAAGTAGTCCGCCGCCGAGAGCAACACGATGACGGCCGAGGCATAAATCAGGACGTCGAGCACACCCTGCGGGAGGGCCCGGTAGTTGGCGTACAACGTCGCGAACCCGGTCACCAGGAACGTGGCGGTGGCCAGTTTGCCCAGGGGCGAGGGGGTGAAGGTCCGCGGGGCCACCGCGAGGTTCACGACGGCGACCGTCAGGACAATACCCACATCCCGGCTGATGACCAGCACGGTCAACCAGACCGGGAGTCGATGTGTGAGGCCAAAACCCGGCAGGGTGAGGATGACAAAGGCCGTCAGGAGCAGGAGTTTGTCGGCCATGGGATCGAGCCAGGCCCCCAGGGTGGTCTGCTGGTGCGTCCAGCGGGCGATCAGGCCATCCAGCAGGTCCGTGAGCCCGGCCACCACAAAGGTAATCAGCCCCCAGCCGGGATGGCCGTACAACATGCACAACGCAAAGACGGGCACCAGCGCCATCCGTGACAACGTCAACAGGTTGGCCGGGGTGAACATCTCCGACGTCATAACCCGCCCCCACCCACAATCTGCTCGAGCCGCGCGAGGGCCGCAATCGCTTCAGCCCCCGTCACGGGACGACCGGGCTGGAAACGCCCGTCCTCTGAGGCGCTCATGGCGCCGCTGGCGACCGCTGAGGCAATGGCCGCCGCCGCCAGATGGGTCCGTGGCACGTCGGCGAGGGAGGGACGCGCGGCCCGCCATCGGGCGACATCCGCTGGGCGGGCCCCCAGGACCTGAATCGCCCGCCAGACGACCTGCGCGAGATCGGACCGCCGCACCACGGTGCCGGGCTGAAAGGTGTGATTGGGCATCGGGTCCATCAACCCCGCTCGTGTGACGGGCAGAATCCACGCGGCGGCCCAGTGGCTGCGGACGTCGGTGAGCACGACGGTCACCCGGCGCGGCGCGCGCGCCAGCGCCGACTCAAGACGCAGACCGAGGAGCGCGGCCAACTGCCCGCGAGTGACCGATTGTGAGGACGGGATGGCGCGGTACTCGGCCGGCAATTCGTTGAAGGCGGCGCGGCTGTTGAGCGCCTCGGCCCGGTCGCGCCATTCGGGACGCGGATCCAGACTGGCCGCGCGGCCGAACGCGGTGGCCGCGTCGCGGAGGCGCCCATGCGCTTCAAGCACCTCGCCGAGCACGGCGTGCGCCTCGGCGTCTCCCGGGTCGAGGGTCACCGCTTTGCGGGCGTGCTCCTCGGCGGCATCAAACGCCCCGCGTGCACTCTCCACCCGGGCCAGTTCGCGCAGGACGATCCCACTGTCGGGCGACATCACACGCGCGCGATCCAGTGCGGCCTGCGCGTCGTCGAACCGGCCGGCCTGCCGCGCCGTGGCTGCGGCCGAGAGTTCCGCCTGCACCGCGCGCAGGCGCAGGACGTCCAGGCGACCGCGCAAGTCGTCACGCGTCTCTCCAGGCTCGGCGACGGTCAGCCACGACTCCAGCGCGCGAATCGCCGCCAGGTCGTCTTTCAGATTAAGCGCCGTCTCGACCCGACCCGACAAGGCCGGCACATACGTGGCGTTGCGCCCAAGCGCCGTGTCAAACCATTGCGCCGCGTCGGCCCACTTCTCTTCCTGAAACGCGATGTAGCCCAGGCCGGTCTCGGACGGATAAAACGTCGGGTTCAGTGCCAGTGCCGCCGCATAGTCACGCGCCGCGCCCCGGAGATCGCCGGACTGGAATCGTCGCCAGCCGGAGGTGTGTTTCGCCGTCACCTCAGGGGCGACGACAAGATCGGCGGGAATCTCCAGACCAGGGATGGCGGCAAATCGTGGTGTCGACGGCATCGCCGGCGGCAAGGGGGCGCCACACGCGGCAGCCCCCAGCGCCACACAGACAAGCCCGGCCACCAGGCGCCCGGTCATGTCGCGGCCCTCAGGCGACCGGTCCGTTCCAACCACTGCCTGGGCACCTCGGCCTGCACCGTGACGCGATCACCAATGGAAACCTGGCTGGTGACCCGCCCGTGCCGATGTACATCGGCCAGAAACTGCCGGTCACGATCGTTGGTGTAGTCGAGATCAAATTCCGCCGACTCGGTATCCATCGCCAGCCGGGACGTGACCAGTTCCAGCAACTCACGAATGCCCTGCTTTTTGGAGGCCGAGACACAGACCGCATTGGCCGAGGATGCGGCGAGGCGATCGCGGTCACGCACCTCAAGCCGGTCACACTTGTTGTAGACCTCGAGCATCGGCACCTGACTGGCGCCAATTTCCGTGAGGACCTCGCGGACGGCCTTGTCCCGTCGATCCCGATCATCGGCGGACGCATCCACCACGTGCAGCAGCAGATCGGCGTCGATGACTTCTTCGAGTGTGGCGCGGAAGGCCGCCACCAGCGAGTGCGGCAGCCGATCAATAAATCCGACCGTGTCGGCAATCATGATGTGTCGTGCATCAGGCAGTCGCATGCGGCGCACCAGCGGGTCGAGTGTCACAAACAACGCGTCGGACACGACGGCTTCATCACCGGTCAACACGTTGAACAACGTCGTCTTGCCCGCGTTGGTGTACCCGACGAGCGCCACGGTCGGGATGTCCCCGCGTTTGCGCCGCGTGCGCAGATAGCCCCGACGCCCACTGACCTCGGCGATGTCGCGCTTGAGCACGGAGATGCGATGACGGATGCGTCGGCGATCCGTCTCGAGTTTGGTTTCGCCGGGGCCCCGTGTGCCGATGCCGCCGCCCAGTCGCGAGAGCGCCTCGCTCGACCCCACCAGTCGCGGCAGCAGGTACTGCAACTGCGCGAGTTCGACCTGCAGCTTGCCTTCCCGCGTTCGCGCACGCATCGCGAAGATGTCGAGAATGAGCTCGGTGCGATCGATCACGCGGCGGCCGAACACCCGTTCGAGGTTGCGCGCCTGCGCGGGCGACAACGTGTGATCGATGACCACCACGTCGACCTCGGCCTGTCGGCAGGCCTCGGCAATTTCCTCGGCTTTGCCCTTGCCAAACACGGTGGCGGGATCCGGAGTGGCGCGCTCCTGCATCGCGCGCAACACGACCTCGGCGCCGGCTGCCGTCACCAGTCCCGCCAGCTCGTCGAGCGCCGTCTCAGGATCGGACGCCCGGTTGGCACGAGTAATCAGTGTGAGCAGCGCCGCACGCTCGACGTTGGGCTTCCTCGTCGTGCTCCGGCGTACAGTCATGGATGAAGCGAGTTTAACACGCGGTCCCAGGCGACGGCGCCCTCGCGGAGACAGACGGGTTGTGATCCGCGCACATCGACCAGCGTGGACGGTGCGCCACCGTGGGTGGGACCGCCATCAATCACCAGGACACGGGGGTCGTCGGCGATCACGCCGAGATCAACGGCGGCCGCCGCCGGGGGGGCCCCCGACCGATTGGCGCTGGTCGCCGCAATGAGGCCGCCAAACGCCTCCGCCAGGCTGCGCGCGACGCGATGATTTGGCACCCGGATCGCGATCGTGCGATGGCCCCCGTGGACCTCGGCCGGCATCCAGGCCGGCGCATCACGCACCACAGACAATGGCCCCGGCCAGAACGTGGACGCGAGTACCGCCTCGCGTGCGCTCAGGGCGCCAGTGGCTGCCACCACCTGCGCGGTGGACGCCGCAATCAGCGGCAGCGCGGCGCGGGCGGATCGCCCTTTGAGGTCGAACAGGCGTCGGACCGCCGCCGCATCGCGCACGTTCACCGCCAGGCCGTAGAGCGTATCGGTGGGAAACGCCACGATCCCGCCATTGGTCAGCCATACGCCGGCCGCCGCAAGGTCCTCCGCCGTACACGTCGCCGGATCCACCTGCAGCCGTTGTGCGCCGCTCACCGCATCCTCCGCCGAATCATCCACACCACCACTCCCAGTCCAAGCGCATCCGCCACAAACACTCCCCGCATCGTCACCGCTCCAAGCAGCCCCGACACCACCGGGCTGATCGCGAGTCCCGACAACGAGGCCGTCGTCAGATACCCGAACGCGACGCCCCGGGATTCGGCCGGCACCCGCTGCCCTGCCATCGTATACACGGTCGTGAAGGCCACACCCAGTCCTGCGCCAAACGGCGCGGCGGCCGCCACGAGCCACGGCGCCGAGGGGCCGACGCTGAATACGACGGTTGAGAGGCCGGCGAGTCCAGCGCCGGCCATGATCAGTTGTGGCCCGGTCACGTGCCGCAGCAGCCAGTTGCAGAGCTGGTTCCCCACCGCGCCTGATCCGGCGGCCACGGTGAACACCAGCCCGGCCAACACCGGCACCTGGGTGGGCGCCACGCCGACCTCGCGCAGGTAGAGCGGCAACACGGGACCAAAACTGCGATCAACCATCTGCAGGGCGAAGATGGTGCCCAGAAAGATGGCGAAGTGCGGCACCGTCAACAACTCGCGCAACGTCACCTGCGTCCGTGAGGGACCGTCACGCTGCGCACGCCGTTCGTTCCCTTCGCGATAACCGACGATCACCAGGAGGAACGCCCCGAAGAACATCACCGCGGCCCCGATAAACGCCATGCGCAAGCCGACCATTTGTGCGAGGGCTCCTCCGATGACCGGGCCCAAGGCGGGTCCCAGTCGTTGTGCCGTCTGCACCCACCCGATCGCCCGCGCCATCTGCGCTTCCGGCGCCGACTCGGCCGCCATCGTCAGCGCCAACATGCCATAGCCGGCAAAAAAACCCTGCACCCCACGAAGGGCCACCACGTGCCAGGCCTCGGTCACAAACGCCATGGCGGCCATGATCACCACAAAGCTGAAGAGCGACCGCGCCACCATCAGCTTGCGGCCGTAGCGCTCGGCGACCCGCGCCCACACCGGCGCCATCAACGCGGTCACCGCCGGCGTGATGCCGAGACCGAGGCCGGCCCAGATGGCGATGGCCCCGGTGTCATGCACACCGAGTTCTTCAAGGTAAAGCGGGAGGAAGGGCATCACCAGCGTGAAGCCGGTGAACCCGATAAACGTCGCCACGGTCACGGCGGCGAGATTTCGCCGCCAGTCTGGAGCGCCGTCGATCGCCATCAGGCGTTAGAAACGAATGCGCAAGTCATCACCACGCTCGGTGACGTGAATCGTATCGATGAACCGGATCTGATGCGGTTCGTTCTGCATGACGATCGAACTGGTGCGCGTGCCATGACCAAAAAACCGCACGCCCTTCATGAGCGCGCCGTCGGTGACGCCGGTGGCCGCAAACGTGATGTTCTGCCCGGCCGCGAGATCCTCCGCAGAGTAGATGCGGCGGAAGTCTTCGATACCCATCTTCCGGCACCGCTCCTCGTCCTCGGGTTTGTTGATGACGAGCCGGGCGAGAATTTCGCCGCCCAGACATCGCATGGCCGCCGCCGTGAGCACACCTTCAGGCGCGCCGCCGGTGCCCATGACCGCGTGGATCCCCGAACCGTCCACCGCCGCGGCAATACTGGCCGACAGGTCGCCGTCGCCAATCAGTTTGATGCGCGCACCGGCGCCGCGGATGTCACGGATGAGTCGTTCGTGCCGCGGCCGGTCGAGCACGATGATGACAAGGTCGTCCACGTCACGATCGAGCGCTTTGGCGATCGACTTGAGATTGTCTTTGACCGAGCGGTCGAGGCTCACCGCGTGTTTGGCGCGCGGGCCGACCACAAGTTTCTCCATGTAGAGGTCGGGGGCGTGGAGCATGCCGCCCTTGCTTGCCGAGGCGAGCACGGCGATGGCGTCATTGGTGCCCAATGCGCAGAGGTTTGTGCCCTCCAGCGGGTCCACGGCGATATCCACCTCGGGCAACCCGGTGACGCCCGCCGCGCCCTGACCGACCCGCTCGCCGATGTACAACATCGGCGCTTCGTCCCGCTCCCCTTCACCAATCACGATCGTGCCGTCGATGGGCACGGTGTCCAGGGTCTTGCGCATGGCTTCCACCGCAGCCTTGTCGGACCCGTGCCGATCACCCTGGCCCATCGTGTGGGCGCAGGCGATGGCGGCCTGTTCGGCCACGCGGAGCATTTCGAGGGAGAGGTCAGTAGCCATGGTTACAGAATACCCCGACGTTACGCCCGTTGTACGGACGCCTTTGCACCAACGGCCACACCCAGGACCTCGGCCGCGCTGGCCGCGTGGGCCGCACACTCCAGATGGTCCGTGCTGCCGTAGAGGGCACAGACCTCTCCGGCGGCGATCTCCGAGAAGGTCGACACAAACCGCGCGATGGTGAACCCGCCGATGACAACGGCCAGCGGCTCCCCGGCCGGCGACAGCCGTTCGCACAATTTGCGGTCGATGTTGGTGACGACGTTGCCGAATCGGTCGATCCGTACGACCTCGCCACTGATGTGGCCCTGATCCACCGTGGGCTGGGCCAGCGCGATCTGGACATAGTCGGTGACCGGGCGCCCCAGCGCCGACAACTGGATCCCCTTGGCCAGCCACGCCCCGGCCGGCGCAAACCGGTCACGGCCTTCAAACGTCCGGCTCACGGTCGGCCGGGCGTACCGGCGTTCGGTCAGTTCGACCACCTTCTTGGGCGGCGCGTCCTGCAACACCGACGTCAACACGCCGTTGTCGGGAGCCACAAACTTCCAGTCGCCCACGTCGGCGGCAATCCCCCGCCGCGCCGAGCCCACCCCGGGATCCACCACGACGACGAAGATCGTACCGACGGGAAAATATTTGTAGGTCGCGGCCAACTCGAGGGAGGCGAACGGAATGTCGTGCGCGGGCAGGTCGTGCGACAGATCCACCAGCACCGCGTCGGGGCAGATCGTCAACACGACGCCTTTCATCACCCCGGCATAGTGATCGCGTGTGCCGAAGTCACTGAGGAAAGCGACGATGGGCTTGGCCATGTCTGCGACGATACCGCAGATCGTGGCCTACAGGCGGCGGAACAGGGTTTCGCGGGTGCTGCTCTTGAGGAGAACCGATTCGGCGACGCTCAGCCCTTCGAACATCAGGGTGATGTCGCGGGTGAGGAGCACGGTGCGTTTCACCGGGGTCGCGGGGCTGTGTTGGAGACGGAAGCGGTCTTCTTTTTCGATGATGTAGCGGGTGTACTGCTTGAGCTCGATCGGCGTCGTGCCGAAGAAGCCGTACACGGCGCCGCCAGGCTTGAGCAGACGCGCGAGTTCGCGGGCGAGGAGTTTGCCGGCCTTGGCGTCGATAAAATCGAACAGATCCCAGCAGAGAATACCGTCAAACATATCCCCGGCGTGTGTGAGCCGCGCGAGAAACGCATCGGCCACACCGGTCTTGGTGCCGGCTCGCGCCGCCGATTCGAGGTCGAGATAGAGGTTCTCGATGTACAGCTTGCACGCCAGTCGCTCACCAAGAAACTCCACGTTTGATCCAACCACCGGACCCAGATCAAGAACGACAGGTCGCTCCTGCTGAGCCACGGCGGTCAGAAAACGTGGAAACACCTTCGAGGTGGTCGTGACCTCGTCGAGGGCGGCTGGTGACGGCGCGGTGGGCGCCGGCGCGGGTTTTTGACTCCAGGAAAAGACGGCCACGGGCCCGGCGCGTCTCCTACCGAGCCGCCGCGGGTTCGGGCGTCGTGACGGGCTTGACGTCTGCGGGCTTCACGTCCGCAGGTTTGGTGTCGCCCGGCTTGGCGCCGGCCTTCTGCATGTCGATCGATCCGCGGAAGTGGGCCCCTTCGGAAATCGCCACACGCGGCGAAACCACATCGCCGTCCATGGAACCGGTCTCCCGGAGATCGACCTTCTCGGTGGCCGTGATGTTGCCGTGCACTTCGCCCTGGACGATGACCGACTTGGCGAACACCTGCGCCTTGATCTTGGCGTTGGGGCCGATCGTCAGCACGTTCTGCCGCAGTTCGATTTTGCCTTCAACGGTACCTTCGATCGTCAGATCTTCGGACCCGCTCAGTTCCCCTTTGATGACGACACTTTTTCCGATGTTCACCATGTCCCTCTCAATTGTCGGACGACTCGCAGTGGTATCCGGCGCACTCTGAGGCGGAGCACCGGGGGCTGTCGCTGATGGTGGCCGTACGGCCTCGTCTCGTTTCCACATGTATTGAACCTCCACCACACTGACCGCGCTTCTTCTGAGATGGGGAGTCAGGTTTCCGGCAGTATAACGCGGCAGTGCTACGATGGGACGACGCCGTGCGTATTTATCTCGATTACAACGCCACCGCGCCCGTGGCTCCGGGTGTGGCCGATGCCGTGTGCCGAGTGCTCACCGACGAGCCGGGCAACCCGTCGTCGATTCACGCCTTCGGGCAGCGCGCCAAGGCGCGACTTGATGAGACCCGTCACGCCGTGGCGGCCCTGATTGGCGCCCCCGCGTCCGAAATCGTCCTCACCGGCGGCGGCACCGAGGCCATCAATCTGGCGCTGCGTGGGATCGCCGAAGCAGCCGAACCCTCGGGTCGACGACACCTCATCGCGTCCACCATCGAACACGAAGCGGTGCTGGTCACGCTCAAGGCCCTGGAACGCCGCGGATGGCGCGTGACCCTGCTGCCGGTCGACCGTACGGGGCTGGTCTCGCCGGCCGCGCTTGAGGGCGTCCTGGACGAGGACACCGCGCTGGTGTCCGTCATGCACGCGAACAACGAGATCGGAACGATCCAGCCCGTGGCGGAACTCGCAGCACTGGCCCGGGCCAAAGGCGCACTCTTTCACACCGACGCCGTCCAGTCGGTGGGAAAAATTCCGGTCGACGTCTCGGTGCTGGGGGTGGATCTGCTGTCGTTGTCGGGCCACAAGTTCGGCGCGCCCAAAGGGGTCGGGGCCTTGTGGGTGCGACGCGGTGTGCGCGTGACGTCGCAACTCACCGGGGGGCGTCAGGAGCGCAGCCGACGCGCGGGCACCGAAAACACGGCCGGCCTCGCGGGTCTCGGCGTGGCGGCGCGTTATGTGAAGGACACGATGGCCGAGTCAGCCGCACGCGTGGCGCAGCTGCGTGATCAGCTGGAGGCGGCCATCCTCGCCAACGTGCCGGGCACGGCCGTCAATGGCGACACGGCGTCGCGTGTGCCAAACACCAGCAACATCAGCTTCGACGGCATCGAGGCCGAGTCCCTGCTGATCGCGCTTGATCTGGAAGGTGTGGCCATCTCCACAGGGTCCGCGTGTTCCTCGGGCACGCTCGAACCCTCACACGTCCTGCAGGCGATGGGCCTGCCCTCGCCCCGCACCCGCAACTCGCTTCGGTTCAGCCTTGGCCCAACCACGACGGCCGACGAAATCGCCTTTGTGGCGGCGAAGATTCCGATGCTGATCGAAAAACTCCGACGGCTCACCCGCCGTGTGGCCGAGGTGGCCCGCTGATGCGCGTCGTCGTGGCCATGTCGGGCGGCGTGGACTCGTCGGTCGCTGCAGCGCTGCTGACCGAAGCCGGCCACGAGGTGATCGGGCTGTCGATGCAGCTCTATGACCAGCGCGAAACCGTGGACGGCGCACCGGCGTTTGGGTCGTGCTGCAGCCTCGACGATCTGCACGATGCCCGGCGGGTCGCCGCCCAGCTCGGCATTCCCCACTACATCGTCAACTTCGAACGCGAGTTCAAGGCGACGGTCGTCAACAATTTTGTCGCGGAGTACGCGGCGGGACGCACGCCCATTCCGTGTGTGCACTGCAATGCGGATCTCAAGTTTGCCACCCTGGCTGAGCGGGCGGCCGGCCTCGACGCCGCAGCCGTCGGCACGGGCCACTATGCACGCGTGCTGTATGACGAGGACCTGCGTCGGTATCGACTGTTGCGAGGCGTGGACGAGGACAAGGACCAGACCTATTTCCTCTTCACGCTCACGCAGGATCAGCTCGCGCACGCACTGTTCCCCGTCGGACATCTGAGCAAACCCGAGGTGCGCGCCCATGCCGCCAGGCTCGGCCTCTCAGTCGCCGACAAACCCGACAGTCACGAAATCTGTTTTGTGCCCGACGGTAACACCTCGAAGTTTGTCGAGCGGCAGTTGGCGACGGCCATGCCCGCAGGCGAAATCGTCAACGCGGACGGCAAGGTGCTGGGCGAACACCAGGGCATCCACAAGTTCACGGTCGGCCAGCGCAAGGGCCTCGGCATCAGCACGCCGAAGCCGATGTATGTACTGAAACTCATCCCCGCCGAGCAGCAGGTCGTGGTGGGTATGAAGGAAGACCTCGGCGGCGTCACACTGGATGCCACAGGTGTGAACTGGATCGCCGGAGCGGCGCCTGAGGGCCCCACCCGTGTGACCGCCCGCATCCGCCATCGCCACCAGGACGCCTCGGCCACGGTGGAATCCACCGGCGACGCCACGGCGCACCTCGTCTTCGACGAACCCCAGACGGCGATTACGCCCGGACAGGCGGTTGTCTTCTATCAAGGAGACGATGTGGTCGGCGGCGGCTGGATACGTTAGGGCAAAAACTCACAGTAGACATGTAGGCATGTAGGTTTCTTTAATTAAAAAGACTTCTACATGTCTACATGTCTACTGTAAGACTCACGTGATCTGAGCGGGTCGCGTTACTCGTGCGCAGCCAGGTAACGCTCAGCATCCAGCGACGCCATGCAGCCCGACCCGGCAGCCGTAATCGCCTGACGATAGACGTGGTCCTGCACGTCTCCGCAGGCGAACACACCTTCCACACTCGTGCGTGAGCCGTCGTGGGTTTTCAGGTAGCCGGTCTCGTCCATGTCGAGCTGGCCCTTGAAGAGCGACGTGTTCGGGTTGTGCCCGATTGCCACGAAGACTCCCTCGACCGGCAGCGTCTTCTGCACGCCGGTGATGCTGTTGCGAATCACGAGGCCCGAGACGGCGCCTGCGCCCACATCCACCACTTCGACCACTTCGGTGTTCCACTCGAACGTGATCTTCGGGTTGGCCATGGCCTTGTCCTGCATGATCTTCGAGGCACGCAGGGTGTCCCGACGATGGACGATGGTGACGTGGGAGGCAAAACGTGTGAGGAACGTCGCCTCTTCGAGGGCGGAGTCTCCCCCGCCGATCACAGCGATGGGTTTGCCGCGGAAAAAGAAACCGTCACACGTCGCACACGTGGACACGCCGTGCCCCATGAGCGCGCGTTCACTCGGCAGGCCAAGCAGTTTGGCCGACGCCCCGGTGGCGATGATCAGCGTCTGCGTCTCGATGGTCTCGTCGCCCATCGTGATCTTGAACGGCCGAACCGAGAGATCCACCGCCGACACATGCCCACGCACAATCTCGGCGCCGAAGCGCTCGGCCTGGGTGCGCATGGCGGCCATCAGATCGGGCCCCATGATGCCGTCGGCAAACCCCGGGAAGTTCTCGACGGCCGTGGTCAGCATGAGCTGGCCACCGGCCTCGAGTCCTTCAATCACGAGCGGTTTCAGGTTGGCACGCGCGGAGTACAACGCGGCGGTCAGTCCGGCGGGGCCGGACCCGATGATCGTTACGTCACGCACGGGGAACCTCAGAGATGGCTGTCGAGCTTCGCTTTGAATTCGTTCTTGTCGGCCAGGCCCACGATCGTTTCCACGACCTGCCCACCCTTGAAGACCATCACGGTCGGGATGCCGCGCACCATGTACTGCATGGTGACCTGCGGATTTTCATCCACGTTGAGCTTGCCGATCGACACACGCCCAGCGTATTCGGCGGCCAGCGCGTCAATGGTCGGCCCCAGCGCGCGGCACGGGCCACACCACTCCGCCCAGAAATCCACCAGCACCGGCGTGCTCGACTTCAACACGCTCGCATCAAAATTGCCGTCTGTAAACGTAGCCACGTTCTGCGCTGCCATACTCTTCCGATTCCTCTCTGTTTACCGCTCGCCCCACCGCGTTGCCGCCGCATGACGAGCCCGTCGGTACACTTTGACATACTCCCGGGCCGACGTATCCCAGGAGTGATCTTCAGCCATCCCCCGCCGCATCAGCGCGGTCCAGACGTCCGGCTGACGAAACACCCGCAGGGCCTGACGGACGGTGGCCACGAGTGCCTCAGCCGTCGCGTCCTTGAACTTGAACCCGTTCGCCTTTTTCGCCCGTGGCGAAAAGTGCTGAACCGTATCCTCCACCCCGCCGACCGCCCGCACGACCGGCACGGTGCCGTAGCGCAGGCTGTACATCTGATTCAGCCCACACGGCTCAAATCGTGACGGCATCAGGAACAGGTCCGAGCCGGCTTCCACCAGGTGCGCCAGCCCCTCGTCAAACCCGATGAACGTGGCCACACGTGACGGATAGGCCGCCGCCAGATCCTTCAGCCTCGACTCGTACCGCGCATCACCACTGCCCACAAACACCCAGGTCGCATCCAGCGCCAGCAACTCCGGCGCGGCGGCCACGACCAGGTCGATCCCCTTCTGGTCCACCAGCCGGGACACCAGTCCCACCAGCGGCCGGCTCAACACATCGTCGCCCACGGGCAGTCCGACGCGTTCCAGAAGCGCACGCTTGCAGAGGCGTTTGCCGCGTAAATCGTCCGCCGTGTAATGCGCCGGCAGATACGTGTCAGATGCCGGATCCCACACCGAGGTGTCGATCCCGTTAAGGATGCCCACGTAGTCAGTGACGCGGGCGCTCAGCACCCCGTCAAACCCGAAACCGTCGGCCGGCACCACCGTTTCGAGAGCGTATGTGGGACTGACGGTCGTGATGACATCGCTGTAGGCAATCCCCAGTTTGAGGTAACTCAACTGGCCCCAGAATTCGCCGGTCTCCATCGTAAAGGCCTGCCACTCCAGGCCGATGCTTGGGACGAGGTCCTTCGGAAAATTGCCCTGATACGCAAGGTTGTGAATGGTGCAGACCAGCCCCGCACGGGCGACCCTGGGCCAGCGCTCCGGCTGGGTTCGCAGCAGGGCCGGCACCACCCCCGCCTGCCAGTCGTGGCAGTGGACGATGTCGATGCGCATGGCGGAGGGGCCGTCTTGCGCCCACGCCAGCGCCGCGTGGGCCAATCCAGCGAAGCGCTCGGCGTTGTCTGGATGATCCTTGCCGGCCACCCCATACAACCCCTCGCGCCCAAACCAGGCCGGGAGATCCACAAACACCGTGCGTCGACGGGCGGAGTGATGCACCACGTGCCAGGTGCCGGTGTGGCGGGGGCCCGCCATATCCATGGTGAACGGATGAGACTGTGCGTCGACCGGGACGACGACGCTTCCATAGAGCGGCGTGACGGTGGTGACCTGATGGCCGAGCACTTCAAGTGCCGCAGGAAGGGCCGAGACGACGTCAGCCAGCCCCCCGGTCTTGGACCAGGGAGCGACTTCCGACGCAATATGGAGGATGGACAGCCGCGGGGTGCGGCCGGCCAGAGGCGAGCGGGTGCGAGGCGCAGGCACAGCGGCCCTTCTGCCGTTACCGGTCGAACATTTCGCCACCGGGCAATTCGACACCCGGTTGGTCGCCGCCGTCCAGACCGTTGGTGCGCCCAACCGCCCAGTTGAAGAGGTGTCGCACTTCGGCGAAGCGGAGCGTGCTGTTGGCGGCGCCGAGCACCACGACGGCGACCTGGCTGCCCTGTGGAATCTGGAACAACGTCGCCAGACAATATCCGGCTTTGCTGATGAAGCCTGTCTTGCCGCCCACCACGTCCATGCCCTGCACCAGCAGGCGATTTGTGCTGCGCACGGTCACCGCGCGGCGGCTCGTGTGCACCTCATACGTGGTCTTGCGCATGACGGGGGCGAGGTTGTCGTCGGCGCTCGCGTACGCGATCAGGTGCGAAATGTCATAGGCGGAGGCCACGTTGCGCGCGTCCAGCCCGGACGGGTCGGCAAAGTGCGCGCTGGTGAAGCCCAGCTGTTTGCCCAGTTCGTTCATCCGGCGGATGAACGCCACCGAGCCCCCTTCCGACGTGCGTGCGAGCACTCGCGCTGCGGCGTTGTCGGAGGCGATCAGGGTGAGGTGCAACACGTCGCGCAGCGTCACCTGCTCACCGGCGCGGAGATAGGTCACCGAGGCGGAGCGTGTGTCGGCCGACGTGACGGTGACCTTGCGATCGAGGTCGGGCGCGTCGGCGATGAAGGTCAGGGCCGTCATCAGCTTGGTCAGGCTGGCGATCGGACGGGCATCGTGTGAATTTTCTTCCCACAACACTTCGTTCGTCTGGGGGTTGAAGATGATCGCCGCTGCCGCCCGGACGTCCGGGATCAGGTTGCCGAGCACGTCGGTCTTGAATTTCGGGGTGTCCGCCTCACGTTGCGCTCTGGCCGCAGCCGCCGCACGCGCTTTCGCGGCCGCCGCTGCACGCGCACGGGCCGCAGCGGCCCTCGTCGTCGTGGTTTTTTTGACCGTGGCGGTCTTTTTGGCGGCCGTCTGGGCCATCACTGCCGTCGGAACGAGCATGGTGGCGCCGACCAGCGTCAGCGCAAATATTTTTTTATTCAGTCGGCCGAGTCCAATCACTCACTTACCTCCGGCGACGATACCCTTTTTGTGAAGCCCGGCGGATAGTACCACACCCGCCTTCATATACTATCGGCTCAGTTCCCCTGGACCTGCAGCCCTAAACATGACACTCCCCGTCCCTCCGCCCGTCGATACGTCCCTCGAGGACACCCCGGATCCGGCGGTCATCGCCCACCAGACCCGGCTCCGCGAGGAGGAGTACGCCGTGCTTCGCGCCACAATTCGTGAGCGCGGGACCCGCCGCATGACACTGATCGTGGCGTCGGTGGGCATCTGGGCGCTTCTGGCGCTGCTCACCACCAGCAATTTTCCCGGTCAACCCGTGTGGACGCTTGTGCCGCTGCTTGTGTTGGTCGCCGGATTTGAAGCCGGCTTCGTGATGCACGTCGGCGTTGAGCGCATCGGCCGGTATCTGCAGGTGGAATACGAGACCCGGCCCGGCGCCCCGGGCTGGGAACATGCGGCCATGCGGTTCGGCGGGACGCCCGCCCCCGCCGGTGGCCGGACCGATCCGCTGTTTGGCGTGGTGTTTCTGCTCGCGGCCGCGTTGAACCTGCTCCCGTTCGCGACCGCGACGGTCCCCGACCCGCACGACGACGTCTACCGACTCGCCCTCGACCTCGCCCTGGTGCTCCTGGCCCATCTGGTGTTTGTTGCTCGCATCCTCCGCGCCCGGGCGTACTCCGCTCAGCAGCGTGCGCTTGACCTCGCCGTTCTTTCGAGGTCCCGAGGGGCCGAGGTCCCGTAGTCCCGAGGTCCCGAGGTCCGGCACTTCGGGACGTAGGAACTTCGGTTTTTTGTTGTCAAAAATCCAACGCTGGTTGCAATATCGACACACGTGCGTGCGATTCTGTCGGCGGGTGTACTGCACAACGATGCGGGATCGGCCGATTACTTCAACAGAATCGTTGTCGTCCGTCACCTTGGGAACCCAACGGCAGTTGGGCACGTCGCTTGCATAGTCGGCAGTTGCGGGAGGCTGGGCTTCCCGTGTTTTTCGGAGGTCACGCACATGAGCCTGGTTCGATTGTTGGGGTTCACGACGCTGACCTGTGGGTGTGTCACTGGCCGTTACCGTGAAGTCGGGAGCGAGCGGGAAATCACCTACATCGAGGAAAAAGGCACTGTGTGTGCCACCTCGAGCCACGTGAGGAATCAACCGGTGAGCGCGGATCGTGTGGCTCACGGGTTTACTCCAGCGATGGCGGTTCGCGCGTAATAGTTACATCAGGGGGTCTGTACTTCAGACCCTGAACGACCGAGAAGCCTGTGTGCATGGCACTCTCGTTACGGTCCACCACCCGCCCGGTCGCACGGCGCTCCGCCCGACCGGCTCTCCGCTCCCTCGATGGTCCCCGCCACCAATTTGTGATTGGCCGGTCGACCTTCCGTTTTTATCTTGGCGACTGTGTACCGGTGATGGGGCGTCTCGCCCCACACAGTATCGACGCCATCGTCACCTCCCCGCCGTATAACCTCGGCATCAAATACCGCACCTACGAGGACGACATGCCACGGGCGGACTACCTGGCATGGACTGACCAGTGGCTGCGCGCCGCGTCCAGGCTGAGCGGCCCTGAGGCGTCGCTGTTTCTCAATGTCGGCGCCAAACCGACCGATCCATGGATTCCGCTGGAGGTCGCACAGGTGGCCCGGCGGTACTACAAGCTGCAGAACACGATTCACTGGGTGAAGTCGATTGCCATCGACCGTGAGTCGACCAGCGACGCGTCAGGCATCGACCGGGACCTGGCGGTCGGCCACTACAAACCCATCAACAGCGAGCGGTTCGTCAACGACTGCCACGAATACATCTTTCACCTGACGCCGGCCGGCACCACCAAACTGGACCGCCGGGCGGTGGGAGTCCCCTATCAGGACAAGTCCAACGCGGCGCGCTGGGCCACGGGTGGGGACGGCAAACGCTGCCGCGGCAACACCTGGTTCATTCCGTACGAGACGATTCAGAGCCGGGACCGTGACCGTCCACACCCGGCGTGTTTCCCGCCGAAGGTGCCCGAGCAGTGCCTGCGCCTGCACGGCGTCGACCGCGTGACGACCGTCCTCGACCCATTCCTTGGCCTGGGTAACACCGCGATCGCGGCGGGCCGACTGGGACTCAATTTTGTGGGGATTGAAATCGACGAGCACTACCTCGAGGAGGCGGTGACACGCGTGCGAGAAGCGCTCTCGTAGTCCCGAAGTCCCGAGGTCCCGAAGTTCCGAAGTTCCAAAGTTCCGTACAAAGAAACGCCCCGACCAGCTCTCGCTGATCGGGGCGTTCGTGTTTTGGGACCCCGGGACTCCGGGACCCCGGGACTTCGCTTAGAAGCGGAGCCGCCCGCCCAGCTGCATCTGCCACCGTGAGCGGAGGTCGTCGCGGTTGTAGCGACGGAAGCTCGAGCCCGTGAGAAAGCTGATGTTGTACGCCGTGATCTGCCCGCCCGTGAGGGTGGCTGTGACCGGGGCGATGGAGTTGAACGTCGTGTACTCCTGGATGCCCCACCCGCTGTTGAGCAGGTTCAGCACGTTGAGCACGTCGAGCGTAATCTCCGCCTTCACGCGCTGGAACGGCAGGCCGACCTTGAACGCAAAGTCCACCTGATTCTGCCAGGGCGCGCGGCACACGTTGCGCGGAATGATCTGCCCGATGAAGTCATCGAGGCAGCCTTCTTCCTGCAGGAAGTTCACCAGGTTCTGGTAGGTGCCCCCCGTGAACGTCACTTCCGACGCACTCGCCGGAATGTAGAGCAGGTCGCTCGTGCGACCGTCGCCGTTCACGTCGTTGAAGAACCGCAGCGTGTACGGACGGCCCGACTGACCCGAGTAGTAGATCGACGCCGTCGCGGTGGCATCACCAAACAGCCCGAATTCCTTTGACGCGCTGAAGTTGATGCGGTGGCCCGGGTCATAGACCGAGGTCGCCAGCTCCGGCTCGTTCGCGTTCGTGCGGATGAGCGTGTTGCCCCAGTTCGACGCGGCCTGGCTCGACGTGCCGTCCATGATCGACTTGGACCGGCCGTAGAGGTACGAGCTCGAGAAGAACCAGCCGTTGCTGAACGGACGACGAAGTTCCGCCACGCCGCTCCAGCTGTAACCCTCGCTCGAGTTGGTCAGGAAGATGACGTCGCTGAACGCGGTGTTCTGACGCGTGTATCGCGGAATGTTGCCCACGGGCTGGGTGAGACCCGACGCCACGTAGTTCAGGTTCTGGTACTTCACGTCCTGAATGTCCTTGGTGAACAGGCCTTCGACGGAACCCACCAGGCCCCAGGGCAGTTCACGTTCGTAGGCCAGGTTGCCACGCAGCAGCACGGGATAGCTGTAGTCGGGGTCCACCAGATCGATTTCGTTGGTGAACGAGGACCCGCCGGCGCCGGTCACCGTGGTCGGCTGCCCCGCCGCGTTGGTCACGTACGGAATGCGGTTGTTGCCGTTGTTCGACGCGCCGATGCGCTGGAACTCGATGCCCGTGTTGCCGAACTGGTTCGACAGCCACACGTAGGGGGTCCGGCCGGCGAACATGCCGACACCACCACGCACCTGCTGCTTGCCGTCACTGTTCACGTCCCAGTTGAAACCGATACGCGGGGAGTAGTTGACACCACCGGGGGTCTCGTCCGTCGCGAAACCAAAGTTGGCGATGGCCGCCGGATTGGCCGTCGGCTTGTCCGCGAACAGGGGCATATCCACACGCGCGCCCATGGTCAGCGTCAGGTTCGGACGCACACGCCACTGGTCACCGATGTAGAACCCGAGTGAACGGACGCCAAACGCGGCGGCCGGCTTGTTCGGGTCGGTCGGGTAGCTGTAGTCGAACTGCTGCGCCAGCCCCTGGTCGAAGAAGTCGAGGCTGTTGAAGGTGTAGGTGCCGAAGTTGTCACGGATGAACAGGTTGCGGAACTTGAACAACTCGTTGTGCGTGCCAATCGTGATCGTGTGCTGGCCACGCACCATCGTGAAGTCGTCGTGGATTTCCACGATGTCCTGGTCGAGTTCGTTGGCCGTCGAGAAGTTTTCACGACCCACCGTGATCTGGAGGCCGCTGGCGATACGCACGGTCGTGCGCGGGAACGCCTTGGTCTCGAACGGCTGCGCACCGCGGCGGTCACGCACCCGCGTGTAGGACACACGGAACTCGTTCACCGCGTTGCCCAGGGTGGAGTTCAGCTGCACGACCGACGCGTTGGTCTTCGACTGGATCCGGTAGAACCCGTCCGGAGTCGTGTAGGACGTGCGGCTCGTGCCGCCGATGTCGTTCAGGCCGTCAACAAAGTTGTGGCGCACGGTGAGGCGATGCTGGTTGTTGAGGTTGAAGTCAATCTTGCCGAGGAACTTGTTCGAGTCGGTTGTGCGGCTGAACGTCTCCTTCGCGTTCGGCACCGTGTAGCCGTACTTGTTCTCGAGAATGCTGAAGAACCGGTCGACGTCGGCCGGGGCGCCCGCAAATTCCTGGCCGCAGCCGGTGATGCAGAAACCGGTCGGCGTTGAACGGCGGCCCCAGTCGGCGCTGCCGAAGAAGAACGCCTTGTTCTCGACCAGGCGCCCACCCACGGTGAAGCCCATCTGCTGGTCCTTGAAGTTGGCGACTTCCGTGTTGGTGATGCCCTTGCCGATCCAGTCCTGGTTGCGGCCGAAGTAGAACGCCGTGCCGCTGTACTGGTTCGAACCGCTCTTGGTCACGGCGTTGATGCCGCCACCCGAGAAACCGCCCTGGCGCACGTCGTACGGCGACACGACCAGCTGAATCTGCGCGATCGCGTCGAAGCTGATCGGCTGGGTGTCGGTCTGGCCACCGGGGGTGCCCGACTCGGCCAGGCCGAACAGATCGTTGTTCACCGCGCCGTCGATCTGAATGCTGTTGTAGCGCGCGTTGCGACCCGCCACCGAGACCGCCGTCACCGTGTTGTTGGTCGTGATCGCGTTGAAGTACGGGTTGATACGGACGACGTCGATCAGGCTGCGCGAAATCGTCGGCAGGTTTTCCTTCACTTCCGTCGCGATGTTCGCCGACGTGCCGGCACGCATCGTATCAATCGCGGGCGCCGCGCCCGTGACCGTGACCGTCTCGGTCACCGATTCAAGTTTGAGGGACACGTTGAGCGTGCGTTCTTCACCGAGGTTGACCATGATGCCGGTCAGCTCTTCCTTGCGGAACCCGGACATGGTGACAGACACCGTGTACGGTCCACCCGAACGCACGTTGAGGACCTGGAACCGGCCGTCGGCCTGCGTCACAGTCTCATACGTGGTTCCTGTCGGCACGTGAACGGCCACAACCGTCGCACCGGGCAGCATGCCACCCTGCGGGTCCGCGACCCCGCCTGAAATCACGCCGGTTGTCACGGTCTGTCCCGCTGCGGGAACCGCGACGGCCAGCGTCAGTCCCAGCATCAAGCTGAAACACAGCGTTGCCTTGCTCAACAACTTCATCCTCGTCTCCAGTAGTGAAAGTAACGATTGCAAACCATAGGGCCATAGGCGGGCATCACCCACCTTGCGACCACCCGACACTATAGCAGTACAGCCTTGTGACACCGGGCGGCCCAGTGTCACAAGCAGGTAAATTCGGAGGGTTCGTTCGGAAGGTGAACGAAGAGCAAAAATGCTCAGCGTTTTCGAGGAATGGGCAACGACCACTGGGTCCGATGGACCACCTCAAGATCGGTTCGCTTGACCTTCACCTGCAGGTTCCGGACCCGGCGAAGCGGATCGGGATTACTCGAGTA
Source organism: uncultured Solibacteraceae bacterium (assembly GCA_964423815.1). GTDB lineage: Bacteria > Acidobacteriota > Vicinamibacteria > Vicinamibacterales > SCN-69-37 > SYFT01. The sequence goes on from CAYRGW010000020.1 coordinate 41,534, forward strand.
GTACCGGAGCAGGTAGTAGTCGCTGGTCTCGGCGTCGATCCGTTCGAGGCCCCGCTTGAAGTCGTTGGAATTGCAGATACAGAAGCCGCCGGTCAGGTCCGCAATCGTCTTGAGGGAGTCGACCGTCGTCTGCACATACCGACGCCACTCCTGGGTGGTGAGCGTCTGATTGTTGATGTCCGGCCCCGCGATGAGTCCGCGCGGGTCAATCGTATACATCGTCGCGTTCGCGCGATTGGCCGCCTTGGTCAGTTCGGAGAGCTGCGACACGAGGTCCGCGCCGGCAAATCCGAAGCTGCCGCTGTCGAAGGGATTGATCGTCGCACTGTTGGTGGAGTTTTCCGTCGTGATCGTGCCGTCCGTGCTGCCGCGATCAGGGCGTGAGTACCGCTCCTGCTCCTGCTTCCAGCGCGAGTCGGTGAACGGGTTGAAGTCGTAGCCGGCGCTCAGATAGATAAACGCCTTGCGCCGCGTATTGACCGTCTTCATCTGTTCAAGCAAATCGTACGCGGTCGAAAACGCGACGTTCACACGGTGCCGGATTTCCTGCGGGCCGGAGGTTGACGACGGCGCCAACAGGATGTCTTCGGGGGACATGCCGTTGCCCATCACCTTTTTGATGGCCTCGGTCAGACGGCTGCGGTCGTACGTCGAATTCACTTCGATCGACGACGGGCCGGTCGAGACCACGGCAAACATGTCGCCATCGTGAATCAGCGTGTTGGTGATCTGGGTGAGCAACTGGCGCACACGCGGCGAGTCCGACGCCAGCAGGTGCAGGTCGTCGATGAAGATGATGAACACACGGCCCGCCACGTCGGCGACCGGACGTGTCGGCGGCAGAATCATCCCGTCGGGCGCGGCCGTCGGCGCATGAATCATCTCGACCGACAACTCACGTCCGCCGTACATCAGGCGGAAGTCCGCCATGCTCTGTTCCACGCCGTCCTCAAGGATCGTGAAATCGTCCTTGGTGAGATTGGGAACAAACTGGCCGTTCTTGTCCCGGACGATGACGTCCAGGGTGACAAGGTCAGTCTGGCTGACGAATCTCGGGCTCTGGGCCGTCTGCGACTGCGGGGTCGGCTGCGCCGGCCTCGTCTGGCCGGTCAGGGTGGCGGTCGCCAGCAGGGTCAGGATCACTGGCCACGCTGGTCGTCGAATGCTGGAGATCGTTGGTAGTCCCGTCATCAGTGTTCTCACGCTCTCCAATTATGACATCGGCGCCGGGGGTCTGGTCTGGACCGTCGTGGTCGTCCGCCGGGGTGCCGTCAGCCCGGCCCCCGCGACGGCCCCGTCGGCGTTTGGGGAGTTGGGCGGCAATGGCGTCCCACCGGCTGTCGGCGGTGCGGGCCTGCTGGCGGATGACATCCGCCCCGTTCCAGTCGTCCGGATTGACGGCGGTCAGTTCGGCGGTCAGCCGATCGCGTTCTTCCGGCGTCCGCGAACGGCGGCCCACCCGCTGCACGAGTTCGGCGTACCGGTGGCGCAGGCGGGCGGCTTCCGCCGCGCCCACTCCCTGACCAAGTGGAGAATCATCGTCGGGCACTTGCGGCGCGGACGGTGTGGGCCGCGCCGGGCGCGCGTCTGATCTGGCGTCCTGGCGTCCCTCCGGCCGACCACTACCGCCGGTCCGGCCCGCAGGTTTTTGCGACCGACCCGCCCGTCCGGCGCGGTCACGCTCCCGAGGGTCGAGGCGCGGCTGCCGTGACGGGACCGGACTATCGCGCAGGAGGCCGTTCCAATCAAATGTCAGGTCCGGGTGGGTGTGTTCCAACGCCTCCCGCACCTCGGGGTCGAGCGGCCTCCGGCCGATCTGCACATGCGAGGGCGACCGGAACAGGTACAGGATCTTCGTCCGTGCCTGGCCGCTACCGGGCCGCGAGGCGTGCATCACGTATGTGCAGTCATACCCACGTTTGTCGTGAGCGTGGCGGATGAACGGCAGAACCTACCTCTTTTTTTTCTTCGCCGCCGGCTTCGCTGACGGCTTGGCCTTCGGCTTGGCTTTGGGCGTCGCCTTCTTGACCGGCTTCGCAGGTTTGGAAGGTTTGGCGGCCTTCTTCACGGCCTTGGCCTTCGCTGCGGGTTTCGGGGCGGGTTTGGCCGCCTTTTTTGCGACAGGTTTCGCCGGAACCTTGGCGACGGGTTTCACTGCGGGCCTGGCGACCGGTTTGGCCTTCTCGGGCACCTTGGCCGCCGGCTTCGCCGGTGCTGACACCGCCTTGGGTTCGGCCTTGGCTGGCGCAGCGGGCTTGGCGGGCACCACGGCCTTGGCGGGCGCGGCGGCCTTCGCCGGCTTCGGCGCAGGCGGAATCACCGCCGTCTTCACGACCACAAACTTCGCGGGTTTGGCCGCAGCCTTCGCAGCGGCCCTGGCCGCCTCGCGGCTGCTGATGCGTGCGAGGATTTCCTCGACCGGTTCGGGCGCCGGCTCAGGTTTGGGCTGCTCCACGGGTTTGGGCATCTCCACGACCTTGGCGACCGGGCCCTTGCCCGACTTGGCCACGGCCTGCGGATCCTGAAACACCCGCACCAGATCAAAACCGTCCATGAGTGTGCGATACGTCCAGATTTCGCTCACGGTCACCTGATTCTGCTCGCAGAACCGGCGCGCCGCGTCAAACATCACCACCGGCACATACAAGTGGAACGGCACCTTGGCCTTGCCGAAGTGGACCCACTGGGCCAGGGCTTCCAGGTTGTTGGTGGACTCCCCCGTTTCAATTTCAATGACGCCAACGGGTTTACCGGACTCCTGCAGAATCAGGTCGGGGAAATATGTTCCCGTCCCAATCTTCAAGGCATAGTCCCGCGCATCGCCCTTGTTGATAAGGACGTCAAGTTTTTTTCCGTGCTTCGCCTCGAGAAACAAGGTCAGGCGATCGTGCTCTGCCTGTTCACGGGCGGGTCGAATATAGATGGGCGACACCAGGCCTCCGACGCCGTTAGGGCGCACGCCAGAGCGAGCCAACTGCCCACTGGGCAGTAAGATAACGGCGGGTCGTATCGTAACACTAATACCCGAAGTGGACCGGGAACTTGTAGAATTCTTCCTGTGGCCCACATCCTCATCGTCGACGACGACCCGGTGGTCGGCGAGACGTTTGCCCGGATGCTGACCCTCGAGGGCCATCGGGTCACCACCGTCCAGACCGCCGAAGCTGCCCTCTCCTCCGCCGCGGACGACGCGCCCGACGCGCTGATCCTTGATATGCGGATGCCGGTCGTCAGTGGTCTCGATTTTCTCCGTCAGTTGCGCCGCGACGCGCGCCTGCGCGAAACCCCGGTGGCGATCGTCACCGGCGACTATTTCCTGAATGAACCGGTGCTCGCCGAAATGCGGGCGCTCGGCGCGACCGTGCGCTACAAACCCCTCTGGATGGACGACCTGAGCGCACTGGCCAAGTCCCTCCTCAACCGAGAATGATGATGATGTCGAGAATTGCCGGTGTGGTGCTCCTGGGTGCCGCCGTCCTGGGTATTGCGGCCGTGGCCGCAGGCCAGCGCGGGACGGCCCCCGTGGCCCCTGCGCCCTTTGCCGTCGCACAGCCGATCCTGGACGAGATCAAGACCCGGGACGCAGGCCAGTTGGCCATCTCCGAAGCGGATGGGCAGTTCCTGCGGGTGCTGGTCGGCACTCGTCGCACACGGCGCGCACTCGAAATCGGCGGAGCCAGCGGCTATTCAGGGATCTGGATTGGCCACGGTCTGCGCGAAACCGGTGGACAACTGATCACGATTGAATACGACCCCGTGCGGGCGCGTGAAGCGGCCGACAACATCGCGCGCGCCGGTCTCTCGGACATCGTCACAGTGATTGCGGGAGACGCGTTCGTCGAGATCCCCAAACTTGAGGGGACGTTCGACATGATTTTCCTCGACGCGTGGAAGCAGGACTACAAACGGTTCTTTGAACTCACGTTCCCCCGCCTGGATGCCGGCGGGGTGTTTCTCGCCCACAACGTGGTGAACAAACGTGAAGACATGGGCGACTTTCTGGATGCGATCTGGACCCGGCCTGGCGCCTGGACGTCCGTGATCGCCCCGTCAGGTGAAGGCATGTCGCTCACCTACAAGGTCCGATGACCCGCCCGACTGTGCACATCCTCGGCGCCCCGCTGGACCTTGGTGGAGGTCGACGCGGCGTGGACATGGGCCCGTCTGCCGTGCGCATCGCGGGACTCGGAGAACGTCTCACCGCTCTGGGCTGTGTGGTCGTCGACAAGGGAGATCTGCCGGCGCCCATTCCCGAGACGCAGGTGGCCCGCGACCCGAGCAAACGTTACATCAAGGACATCGCGCGTGTGTGTCAGCGCGTGTATCAGCACACGTACCAGTCCCTGTCGGACGGAGCCCTGCCCATCGTGATTGGCGGGGACCACTCGATTGCCGCAGGGTCGGTCGGCGCCTCGGCAGATTTTGCCCACGCCGCCGGGGGTGCGCTTGGGGTCTTGTGGGTGGACGCCCACGGCGACATGAACACCCCCACGACGACGTCCAGCGGCAACGTGCACGGGATGCCGCTCGCGGCACTGGTCGGTCCGGAACCGGCGGAGCTGGCACGTCTGGGCACCCCCCGCTCGCCAAAAGTCCAGGCCGACAAGACGGTGCTTATCGGGATCCGGAATCTTGACGAGGGCGAAAAACGCCGGATTCGCGAGTCCGGCGTCCACGTCTTCACGATGAAGGACATTGATCGGGATGGCATCGCGGTGGTCATGCAGCGCGCCCTGGCCCTGGCCACCAACGGCACCACGGGCCTCCATGTGTCGTTTGATCTCGACGTGTGCGACCCCGTGATCGCGCCCGGCGTCGGTACCCCGGTGAAGGGCGGGCTGGACTATCGCGAGGCGCACATGGTGATGGAGATGATTGCGGACTCCGGCAAACTCACCGCGCTTGACCTCGTGGAGATCAATCCAATCCTCGACCACCAGAACCAGACGGCCGTGCTCGGCACCGAACTCGCCCTGTCTGCGCTTGGAATGGGCATCCTCTGACGATCGGGTGTTACAATCACTGTCTTTGTGTGGGCCGCTAGCTCAGTGGTAGAGCACCTGGCTTTTAACCAGAGGGTCGGTGGTTCAATCCCACCGCGGCCCACCACCTTCCATACGAATGTCCACCTGCCCTAAATGTCGCGGACACCTCACGACGGGGCACCGGTGCCGACGGACCAAGGGACAACAAACACTTGACCTGGCCCTCGCGGGCCTGACCGGCGGGGTGACGTCGATCGTGATGACGGCCATCTTCGACCGCAATCAGGTGGTCACCGACTACGACGGGTACATCCTGGCCGGCGGCGTCGCCATCGCCATGTTGACGCAGTCCCTGCTCCAGCGCGGCGATTGACGCTCTTGGCGGGGCTGAAGCCCGCGCCCTACATACTGTGGCGGGGCTGAAGCCCACGCCCTACAAGCCCGCGCCCTGCAGCCGCCGCCCTACGCGCGGAGCGCGTCGAGGCACCGCCCCGCTTCCACCAACCCCGCCGCGAAGATGTCGGGACGTTGCCCGATGCCGAGGCGCAGGTGGTGTTCGTAACCAAACGCCGACCCCGGCGCCAGCATCACCGAGTGTTCGGTCGCCAGACGATCGGCCAGTTCAAGCGACGTGATCGGCAGATCGTATTTGATCAACGCGAGCAGCCCCCCACGCGGCGGCGTCCACGTCAGAAAATCACGCCGTGCGTTGAGCCAATGTGTCGCGGCGGTGAGATTGGCCTGGATGATGTCTGTGTTGCGCGCGACGATGCGGTCGTGATGTTTCAGGCCCAGGCGCGCCAGCGCATCATTCAACTTGCCGGGACTGAGCGTGATGTAGTCGCGCAAGCCCCAGCACCGTTGCACCACCTCGGGCGGCGCCACCATCCAGCCAATCCGCAGGCCTGGCAGCCCATAGGGTTTTGACAACGTGCCGACACTGATACCGCGTGGTCCCTGTTCCACCATCGGCTTGGCAAAAGGCGCCCCACCGGGCACCGCCAGCCACCGATACGCCTCGTCGCCCAGCACCCACGCCCCCACCGCGTCGGCCATCGCATACACACGCGCGGCCGCCTCGGGCGACAACATCGCCCCCGTCGGATTGTGCGGCGTGTTCACGACGATGAGTTTTGTCTTCGGCGTAATCAACGCTTCCAGCCGGTCAAGGTCGTACTCGTAGTTGGTCTCAGGGCCGACCGGCCACAAGGACACCTCACAGCCGATCGCCCTGGGCACGCTGTAGAGCTGCTGATACGCCGGATACGGCGCGATCACATGGTCGCCGGGTTCCAGCAGTTCGTTGAAGAGCAGATAGTTCGCTTCAATGGCACCGGTGGTGACCAGAATCTGCTCGGTCGACACACCGACATAGGTGTCCGCCAGCATCTGTCGCAACTCTTCGGTCCCGCGTGCCTCGCTATACCCGAGGGGCAGCTGCAGCAGGGACTCCAGCGTCGCCGCACGCACATCGGCCGGCTCGAAGTTGAGCAGGTCCTGCGTCGAGAGCGGCAGAATCCCGCTCTCGGCAATGTCGTACTTGACGTGCGTCTCGTGACGCGTCATCCAACGTTCCAACAAAAACGGTTCCATCTTCATCGTCGGCCCCACATCCTCTACAGCAGCGTCGTCGCCAGGTTGAAATAGATCAGCAGCGTACACAAGTCCGCGCTCGCCAGCACAATCGGGCCCGCGGCAATTTTTGGATCACGGCGCGCCGCATGCAACAGCGTCGGCAACAACAACCCCAGCAGTGCCGCCGTCACCATCGAGGCGGCGATGGCGCCACCCACCGCCAGCGCCAGCATCACACTCCCCTTCCAGAGGCCCGCCACACCGCCGACGATCGAGCCGCACCCAAGTCCCAGGAGGGCGGCCGTCGAAAATTCCCGCCGCATCGCCGGCCCCACCAGATGCCAGCTCGCACCGGTCGAGTGCAGGCCCTGCAGGGTGAGCGTGACCGCCTGGATGCTCACGCTCTCGGCCAGCGCCAGCACCACGGGGATAAACAGCGCAAGCACGACCACCACCTCAAGGAGCCCCTCATAGAGGCTCGCAATCCACGCGCAGATCATCCCGCCGGCGACGTTGGTCAGCAACCAGGGAAACCGGTCGAGAAATCCGGTCCACGCCGTACGGCCCTCGGTCGCCCGGACACCGATGATCTGAAAGATGTCGTCAAACGACCGGCGCGCGTGGGAGATCACCTCGTCGGTGAAGATGGAGACGTCCACCTGGCCCAGCAATGCGCCATCTGCCGAGACCACGGGAAACGCGAGGAACTTCTTGCTCACGAAATATTCCGCCGCGATGAGCACCGTCGCCCAATCCGGAATCGCGATGACATCGTGGAGCATGATGTCACCCAGCGCGGTTTCAGGGGCGGACGAGAGCAGGGCCCGGGTGGGCACCACGCCGGTGAGACGACCGTCGCCATCCACCACATAGAGATACAGGACGTCCGAGGAGGTGCCGCGCGCGCGTAATGACGCGAGGGCGTCCCCAACCGTGTCCTCGGGCTTCAGGGTGACGAGGTCGCGTTGAACACAGGTGAGGACGGATGCGTGCAGGTCAAGCATTGCGCACGATGGTACATCTGCCTGATGGTCAACGGCGATCGGCGGGGGTCCAGACGTCAATCACGGCGGTGGTATAACGGTCGCGCCCCTGCCGCGAGAGATGCCACAGGTCGGGAAAATCGTCGTCGGTGAACGCCGCGGGCACCTCAAGGCGTGTAGCGCCCCATCGTGTGAGTGCGTCGTGGAACCGCTGTCGATTGGCCGTGGCCATCGGCGTCCGAAGCCCAACAGACATCGGCCCGCTCAACGGCATCGAGAGAAACACCACACGACCGCCGCCGGCGTGGGCGGTCGCCACAAGGGTTGCCACAACGGTGTTGTCCCACTCCACCTCGCGTGTCCCGACGATCCAGCGTTGTCCGTCGAGCACAGCCGCCTGACGAATCCGCTCACGGTCCGCGGGGTTGCGGCGCGCGGGCAACACGATATCTTCCTCGTCGCCGGCGAGTTCGTCGTCTGCAACCGACGCGCGGCCGCGTGCGCGGTCATAGATCCAGCCGAGCGCCTTGACACGCACATCTTCCCGATACGCGGCGAAGCGGGAACCGATGGCCAGGCCGCGGAACGTGGCGGCAAACGCATCTTCGACGGGGGTGGTCGATCGCCAGAGCGCCGGGACGTCACCGGGGGTCATCACCGACAACAACCATTGCGGTCGTTCGATGAAATACCACGGGTCGTCCCACGTGGACGCATCCGGCAGTCCTCCGGGTGCCTCGACAAAAACCGTGGTGCCGGCCAACGCGCCACGCTCGGCCAGGTACCGGACGCCCAGGGCATGAGTGGCAATGGTTGAGAAGCCCTGCCCCATGTTGACGGCGCCAACCGCGCGCGCATCCCCGATGCGTCGATGGTCGACCGCGGCAAACGTTCGTGAGGTGCCCACAAACACGACGCGGTCGGTCGCCCCGCGCCACGACTGATTCTGCGCAACCTGGGGATACCACCGCGGCAGCGAGTATCCGGCGACACGCACCGCGCCCTCGAGACACAGACCGGCCGCCAGGATGCTGCCGCACACGGCCAGGAACAGGCGTCCGGCACCGGGGGGCAACATCGTGGGTCTCGAGGGTGTGCGCGTCATCACAAATCTCAGAATTGGAAATACAGGAACGGCTGGCCGCCGATGGGCGGCGCGATCATGATGGCCGCCCACACCGCGGCGACCACCACCAGTCGCATTGGACTGAGCCGCACGTCATCGTCGGGTGTCCGCTCCATCCAGGCGAGCAACACCGTCACACCCGCAACGGCGACGATGCCCTGCGCGGCCACAAGCGTCAACGTCATCGGGGTGGCAAAGGCGGCCAACACGTGGCCGACCTGCGCGAGATCCTGCGCGCGGAACAACAACCAGCCGAATGCCACCAGATGGAACATCACGATGCGCGCGGTCCAGCGTCCCATCCACGTGTCGGGCATCTGAACTTCACGCGTCTGGACCAGGAATCGATGCGCGACCAGCAACGCGCCGTGGAACACACCCCATGCGACGAAGGTCCACGCGGCGCCGTGCCACAACCCGCCGAGCACCATCGTCGCAAACAATGCGAGCGCGGTGCGCCTGGGGCCGCCGCGGCTGCCACCGAGCGGAATGTACAGATAGTCGCGGAGCCAGGTGGACAGGCTGATGTGCCAGCGTCGCCAGAAGTCCCGCGGGTCGGTGGCAAGGTACGGCCGATTGAAGTTGACCATCAGGTCGATCCCCATCAGCGCCGCGAGGCCCCGCGCGATGTCGGAGTACCCGGAGAAGTCGCAGTAGATCTGGTAGGCGAACGCGTATGTCGCGATCAGGTATTCCCACCCAGAGGGACCGACACCGGCGTTAAACGTGCGATCGACGATCATCGCGAGGTTGTCGGCAATCACGACCTTCTTGAACAACCCCCAGCTGATCAGCCACAGCCCCCGATGCACATGGGCCAGCGTGATGATGCGTGTCTGCAGAATCTGCGGGAGCAGATTGGTGGCGCGTTCGATGGGCCCCGCGACCAGTTGGGGAAAGTACGCGACAAACAGCGCGAAGTCCCGCAGTGACCGTGTGGGCGTCAGGTGTCCGCGGTACACGTCGATGGTGTAACTGAGCGTCTGGAACGTGTAGAACGAAATCCCGACCGGTAACACGATGTGCAATTGCAGTCGTGCGACAGGCACACCAAGCGCCGCCAATGCGTCAGTGGCCGACTCCACAAAAAATCCGAAATATTTGAAGAAGGCCAACGCCCCGAGATTGCCAGCCAGGCTGACCATCAACCACCGCTTGCGAATGATCGGCCGTGTCTCGGCTGCCATTCGCTGGGCGACGACGTAGTCGAGCAGTGTGGAACCCGCGAGCAGCGCGAGGAACCGGACGTCCCACGCGCCATAAAACACGTAACTCGCGATCAGCAGGAGCCAGTTCTGCCCCACGCGCGGCAACCGGTAGTACACCCCGAAGACCACCAGAGCAAACGCGAGGAACTGCCAGGAATTAAAAACCATCGATCGCGCGCGTGATGGTACCACCGCCAGCGAGGGGGGCACGAGGACGGCAAATCCTGCATTGCAGGAAGCCGTACATCTGATAGACTTGTCAGGTTTCGCCTCCGGAGTCCCCATCGTCCAGAGGCCTAGGACGTGGCCCTTTCAAGGCCAAGACCCGGGTTCGAATCCCGGTGGGGACGCCAAAATCACCCAGGTCCATTCCGGAGACATGGGTAACACCCTATTCCGGGGACATGGGTAACAGTT
>CAYRGW010000021.1:0-51642 GCA_964423815.1 uncultured Solibacteraceae bacterium
GTCTCGGAGAGCAGCGTGACGGCCTCCCCCATACGGTCCACGCGGAATCGCCCACGTTCCAGTGTGTCGACGCGTCGCCACAACGAGACGATGGTGGCGCCACAGGCGACCAGGAGCGCCGCCATCACCCACAAGGCCCAGATCATCATGATTGCCCTCCAAGCGCCGCGCGCAGCGATGCCCTGTTGCTCGTCAGTTCGGTCACGCGCACACCGTAATTGCCGCCCACGACCACCACCTCGCCGAGCGCCAGCACCTTCTCACCCATCACAATTTCAACCGGCTGGTCGGGGGACCGTCCGAGGTCGATCATCGCGCCGGGACCGAGTGCCGCCAGGGCCTTGAGCGGCATGACCGAGCGGCCAAACCGCACGACGATCGGCAGATCAAAATCGAGCACGGTCTCGAGGCGTTCGTCTTCCGGGTCCGCCTGCAGTTCAATGTCCGCGCCGACGGCAATGGCACAGCGCGCACCGGACGCCAGCGTGATCACCATCGCGACGAGCGGCGCGCGTTCGGTGCCTGGGGTCAACGTCACCCCCACCGCGCCAAACGCGAGTGTCGTAAAACCACTCTGTGTCTGCAGCGTCGTCAAGGCGTCATGCACCAGGCTGGCGGTGGCATCCACGAGCGCCTGGGGTTCGGGCGTGGCGTTCAAGCCCACCCGTTCGCCGAGGCCGGTGAGCGCCTCCCGATCGATCCACACGGTGAGGCCACCACGGGCACGGCCACCCACCGCAATCGTCGCGATACAACTCGCCTCGCCCCAGTGTTCGGCGGTGTTGAGGTGCACCCGCTCGTCCACCCGGCGCCCGAGGGCCGCGCCGAGTTCCGCAGCCAGGGCGGTCGAGAGTCGTTCACGTGTCAGAAGTGTTCTCATGCTGCGGCTCCTTCAGCCGAACTGCCGTGTCGTTCTTCCACACGCGCCATCAGGCGACCGCGGTCCACCGTCAAGTGGCCGCGCAGTTTGGGGACGCCGCCCACCCGCAGATCCACGGGCTGATCGGTCGGCACCCCCAGGGCGATGACATCGCCCACCGCCAACGCCGCGATATCGGATGCGGGCAACTGCGTGACAATCTCCGGCACCAGCGCGACCGGGACACGTTCGAGGCTCTGGCTCAGCCAGCCCCGCTCGTCGGGCGTCAACTCGCGCCGATGGCGCTGCCAGGCCTGCGCCACCTGTGAGCTCGTGGACTCCACAATCGCTTCCGGCAGGCAGAGGTGCATGGTGCCGCGGGTGTCGTTGATGCGCACCTCGAAGGCGAGCATGATGATCACTTCGTTCGGCGCCGCGACCTTCAACAGCTGCGGCCGTGTCTCACGCCCACGGATGCCAAACGCCAGCTCGACGACCGGTTTCCAGGTCTCGGTCAACCCGTCGAGCAACAACTTCACAATCGAGTCCACGACGTGTTGTTCGATCTCCGTCAGGGCGCGCGGCGTGGCCAGCCCCTGTCCACCACCGCCGAGCATCCGGTCGATCATGGCGAAGGCGACGTTGGGATGAATCTCCAGCGCGCCCAGTTCCGCAAACGGGGGGATGGCCAGTGCGTAGAACGCCGTGGGGTCCTGCAGCTTGGAGACAAACTCCGCATAGGTCCGCTGCTCCACGGCCACCAGCGAGATCTCGAGCACCGCGCGCAGATAGGTGCTGAGCGAGGTGCCGGCGCTGCGGGCGAATCGATCGTGCAGGTAATGCAACGAGTGAATCTGCTCGCGCGAGATCCTGTCGGGGCGCCGGAAGTTGTAGGCGCTCACGGCCTGGTTGGTCGCCGCGGTCAGCAGCGCGAGTTCCGACGAGGAGACGAGGTGTGTGCGTCCCATCAGTGCCCCTCTCCCGTCGACGTGACTGGCATCTCGCCCGCCAGGAGGGACCGCAGCCGGGCAATCGCCTGCGTGCGCAGCTGCGATACCCGTGACGCGCCGATATCAAACACTTTGCCGATCTCCGCCAACGTCAATTCGTCGTCGTAGTACAGCGCGATGATCTGGCGCTCGCGGTCGGGCAACGCGCGCAGCGCGCGCACAAGGCGGTTGTGCAGTTCGCGGCGTTCCAGCTGCGCGTAGGGACCCTCGCGGGAGTCCAGCGCGACATCGATCAGACTGCGCTCTCCGTCGGGGCCACCCGCCCGCGACAAGGTCGCGACCTCCGCGGCCTGGAGTTGGTCCAGCAGGCGGTCGTAGTCGTCGAGCGAAAGTCCCATCTCTTGCGCGACTTCTTCAGTCTCCGGCTCGCGTCCCAGCGTCTGGCGCAATTTGCCGAGAATGGTTTCGAGCGTGCGCTGCTGCCGTCGCACGGCGCGCGGCGCGCGATCGAGACGCCGCAACGCGTCGAGCATGGCGCCGTGTATACGCTGTCGGGCAAACGCATCAAACGGCACGCCGGTGGAGGGTTCATATCGTCCTGCGGCATCCACCAGCCCCATCACACCCACGCCGACCAGTTCGGTGCCGTCCACGTGTGAGGGCAGGCGCCGGGACAACCGGCTGGCCAGCATCCGGACCAGCGACAGGTGGTCGAGCACCAGTTGATCCCGTTTGGCCCGGGCCTCGGGCATCTCCAGGTTTACGCGCATGGCTGCGCCTCCGCGACCAGCCGGGCCGCCAGGTCCGCCGCACGAGGCGGACGCACACGTGTGGTCTGCGTCTGGGGACCCGGCGCCCCCGCGGACCAGGACGCGAGACGCCGCGCCAGCTCATGGAATCCGCGACGGGCGGCACTGGCCGGCGCATTCAGCACTCGGGTGGCCTGCCCCGCGGCCTGCACTTCGGGGTCGTGCACGATCGCGCCTGCATCACGCAGCGTGCGTCCGAGAAAACGTTCCGAGACCAGCGACAGTTGCCGGAACGCCGTGTCGGCATCGGTCACACGTCGCGTGGCATTCACCAACACGCCGATGTCACGGGTGTCCCCAAGAGCGTCCACCAGTTTGACCAGCGCGTAGGCGTCAACCAGCGCAGCCGGGTCAAAGGTGGTGACGACGAGTGTGCAGTCGGCAAGCGCCACCACATCAAGCACGGTGTCGGCAATGCCGGTGGCCGTATCAAGCAGCAACACATCCACGCGACTGGCGAAGTCGTCGATGGCGTGGGACAGACGGGCCCACTGCGCTGCATCAAGTGAGGTCAACGAACGGACACCGCTGCCGGCCGGGGCGATCCGAATGCCCTGGGGACCGTCGAGCAGAATGTCGTCGAGCGTGCGCTCGCCGGCGATCACGTGACCCAGATGCCAGCGTGGCGACAGCCCGAGCATGACATCGATGTTGCCCAGCGCCAGGTCCGCGTCCACCACACCAACACGCAGCCCCTGTTCGGCCAGCGCCGTGGCCACATGGACGGTGACACTGGTCTTGCCGACGCCACCCTTGCCGCTGGTGATGGCGACACGCCACGCGCGTGAACTCAGTGACATGTGTCTGCCTCCGGTCCACCGAGCACCACCTGGGCCAGTCCCTCTGCCGTCGCCACCGCGAGGTCTTCGGGCACCCGTTGCCCGGACGCGAGGTACGACACCGGCAACCGCTGGTCGCGCAGCACCGCAAGCAGCGGCGCCACCGTCTCGGCTTCGTCAATTTTTGTGATGATCACGCGGCTCGGCGACGTCGGTGCGTACCGCAGGAGCACCCGGCGCGCCATCGCCACACTCGTATCCGCAGCGAGCACCAGATGGGTGCGCACCTTCGGCCGACCGGCAATCACGGACCACAGCTCACGAAACGCCGGGTCGCTCGGTGGACGACCGGCCGTGTCCACGAGTACACCGTGCTGGCTCGAACCCAGCGCCATTTCCAACTCAGAGGCGCCACGCGCGGGTCGGAACGGGGCGCCGATGATCGTGGCGTACGCCCGCAGGTGTTCGACCGCGCCGGCGCGAAATCCATCCGCCGCCACCAGGACCGGCGGCTTGCGACCGACGACACGACGACCCGCGGCAATCTTGGCGATGGTCGTGGTCTTGCCGACCCCGGGCGGGCCCACAAACACTTCAATGGGCGCGAGGCGGTCGTCCACGGCGACGAGTGTCTTTAATTCAAACGCCAGCTCGCGCAACACGGCGGCTTCCACGCCCACACGGCACTCCGCGAGGGTCAGGCGGCCCACCACCCGCTCGGCCAGCGCCACGTCGATGCCCGTGGCGCTCAACCGGGCGATGACGCCGGCACGCACGGGCAGCTCGGCGGACTGTCGGCGGGGCGACGCTGCTGGTCGGATCGCCGACAACTGTTTCTCCACCGCCGCGGTCACCGCGACCAGGCGCTGCCCCATCCAGCCGCGCCATCCGGGCGACGGCACGAGGTCGGTGGACAACACCACGGCTTCCCGGCCCAGCTGTTCGCGGGCCGCTCTCATGGCGTCTTCCACATTCGACGAATAAAAACGCTTTACCTGCATATCAGTCCAACGTCGCAATCACGTTCAGCCGCACCTGGCTGGGCACCTCGTGGTGCGCCAGCACCCCGACCTGGGGCAAGGCCCGCGAGACCAACCGCCACAAGTGCGGTCGGAGCGCTGCCGTGCACAAAAGCACAGGTTGTGCCACTTCTGCGGCGAGCAATTCCCCGAGGCGGACGGCCAGCGATCGGGCGGTCGCCGGGTCGACCGCGAGCACCGGGCCGCGGTCGGTGCGTGTCAACGAGGCCAGCAGGCTGTCTTCGAGCGTGGGCGCCAGCGTGATCGCGCGCAGGTCGCCTTCTTCGGTCTGATAACTCCGGCAAATCGCCCGGCCCAGCGCGGTCCGGGCCGCTTCGGTCAACGCATCGGTCTCCTTGCTGACCGGCGCCACGTCCGCAATCGCCTCGAGGATGGCCGACAGGTCGCGCACCGGCACCCGTTCCCGCAACAGCTGTCGGAGCACCCGCTGCACGTCGGCGGTCGACAGGATCTTGGGGACCACGTCCTCGACCAGTCGCGGCGAGGTCTCGGCGGCACGGTCCAGCAGTTCCTTGGTCTGTTGCCGCGTCAACAGCTCCGGCAGGTAGGTCCGGATGATTTCCGACAGATGGGTCGAGACGGCGGTGGTCGGATCAACAACTGTGTACCCGGCGCGCAGGGCGGCGTCGCGCTGGTCGGGTCCGATCCACACCGCCGGCAGACCAAAGGCGGGTTCCTTGGTGTTGGTGCCCGGCAAGGTGGCCGTCACCTGGCCCGGGTTCACGGCGAGCAGGCGATCGGGGAACAGTTCTCCGCGCGCCACCTCAACTCCGCGCAGCAACAACACGTAGGCGCGCGGACCGAGCTGCAGGTTGTCGGTCACGCGCACGGGCGGCACGACGATGCCGGTCTCGGAGGCGATCTGGCGACGGATGCCGCGAATGCGGCTCAACAGGGCGCCGCCCTGCGCTTCATCGACCAGGGTGACCAGTGCGTAGCCGACCTCCACACCCAGCGGCTCGACCTGTGCGACGACGTCGGGAGATTCAGTCGGCAACGGCTCGGTCGCCGCTTCCGCCTCCGGCGTGGCGCGTGCGTAATACGCGGCCGCCCCGAGTCCGGCGGCGACCAGGATGAAGGCAAACTTCGGCAGGCCCGGGATCATCGCGAGCAGCACCAATGAGCCGGCGGCGATGGCCAGCGGCCGGGCGCGACTGAGCAACTGATCGGCGACTTCGTCACCAAGATTCGACTCTGACGCGGCGCGTGTGGTGATCAGACCGCCGGCCATGGAGACCAGCAGCGCCGGGATCGCGGTGACGAGTCCCTCACCCACCGTCAGGATGGTGTACGTTCGGGCGGCCGTTTCCAGATCAAGCCCGTGCTGCGCCACACCGATGATGAGGCCGGCCACGATGTTGACGCCGGTAATCAGCACGGCGGCCATGGAGTCGCGCTGCGTGAACCTGATGGCGCCGTCCATCGAGCCGTAGAAGTCGGCCTCCTGCCGCACACGCTCGCGCCGGAAACGCGCTTCTTTCTCATCGATGGACCCGGCGTTCAGGTCGGCATCAATCGCCATCTGCCGACCGGGCAAGGCATCGAGGGTGAACCGCGCGGTGACTTCCGAGATGCGCACCGCGCCGTGGTTGATGACGAGCACCTGGATGGCGACCAGCACCAGGAAGATCACGACACCGACCACGAAGTTGCCGCCGACCACGAACTGGCCGAAGGCCATGATCACGTGCCCGGCCGCGTCCACACCATCAGCGCCGTGCATCAGCACGAGCCGGGTGGCCGCGACGTTGAGTGACAACCGAATCAGCGTCAGCAACAAGAGCAGCGACGGGAACACGGAAAACTCCACCGGCCGCTTCACATAAATCGCGGTCAGCAGGAGGACCACGGCCAGACCGATGTCAACCGACAGCAGAATGTCGAGCAGCAGCGGCGGCAGCGGCACCACCATCAGCAACACAACGGTGAGGACGGCAATCGGCATCACGAACGGGCCGATGAATTTACCGGGAGTGGGTGTTGACATAAGGTCCTACAGCACAAGTTGGCGAATCCGCACGAGGTACGCCAGGACTTCAGCGACCGCCGTGAACAGACTCGCGGGAATGGGATCACCCAGTTCGGCATTGGCATGGAGTGCCCGCGCCAGGGGTGGGTTTTCGATGATGGGCACACCGGCCTCACGGGCGATGGCGCGGATACGCGCGGCCATCGCGTCCGCACCCTTGGCGACCAGGACCGGCGCGGCCATCCGTCCGCGTTCGTACGACAACGCCACCGCGTAGTGGGTCGGGTTGGTGAGCACCACGGTCGCCGTCTTCACGTTGGACAACATGCGCGACTTCGCCATCTCGCGCTGAATACGTCGGATGCGCGCGCGGACTTCGGGGCTGCCTTCCTGCTGTTTGTGTTCGTCGCGCAGTTCCTGCCGGCTCATCCGCAGCCCACGCACCCAGGTCCATCGCTGGTAGAGGAAATCGGCCGCACCGAGCACGAGCAGCGCCAGGGCACCACGCCACAACAATCGCCACAACGCGTCCCATCCAGTGGCGGCCGCCTCCGTGGGCGACACGGCGACCAGCTGCGGCGCGCGCGCCAGCAAATCCTGCAGCACCGGGACGGTCAGTACGCCAACGATCACGAGGGCCAACGTCGCACGCACCACGTCGGCGCCCGACTTGGAGGGTTTGAACCGCGACATCCCGTTTTTGAACGACAGGCGATCCCAATGGAGCGTGAGCGCCTTGGGTGCGGGGGCCACGCCGCCCTGTACCGCAAAACCTGCGATCGCCGCGACCAGCACCACGGCGCTCAGCGGGGCCATCGCGGTGGTGAACCACCACACGTTGTCCAGCATCACGCCGTAGACTTCGCTGTCAGTCACCGACGTCAACGCGTATCGGTCGATGCTGCTCAGCCCGCCGGCCAGTCGGTTCGCCATGCCGGTCGCCAGGTGGACACCGAACCAGGCAAGTCCAAGCGCGGCCGCGCAGAGACCGATGGCCGCCCCCAGCTCCTTGCTGCGGGCAACCTGCCCCTTCTCCTTGGCGTCCTTCAGACGCTTGGCTGTGGGTTTCTCCTGTTTGTCGTCGGTGCTCGACATGGCAGCCTTACCTGAACGCTCCGGCCGCCGCCGTCGCCAGTTCCAGCGCGCGTGGCAACAATCTGGAAATCAGCGTGGGCATGGCGGCCAGTGACGCCGCCACGACCAACAACCCGATGGGCAGCCGCAAGGGGGCCCCGACCACCAACAGATTCAGCGACGGCGCGGCCCGCGACATCAGGCCCATCATCACTTCCACCACCATCAACACCGCGATGACCGGTGCCGCCAGACGCAACGCGCCGGCAAAGATGAACCCGAGCACACGCGTGACGACAATGCCCAGCCCGCTGTCGACGCTGCCGACACCAATCGGCAGCGCCTGATACGACGCCAGCCACGCGCGGATCACTTCGTGATGCGCGCCCAGCAACAGGCACAACACGAGCGTGAGATTGGTATACAGAATGGCCAGCGTCGAGTTCCGGACGCCGCTCTGGGGATCGATCATCGCGCCATACGAAAGGCCCACCTGATAACCGGCCAGTTGTCCCGCCCCCTCACCGACGGCGACGATGATTCGCACCGCCAGGCCGAGGGCCAACCCGATGGCCATCTCCCGCGCGACCACCCACGTCATCGTCGAGACGTTGGTGACGTCGGGCACCGCGACGACGGGTGCGACAGCAAACGCAAACAACACGGTCAACCCGAGGCGGACGGTGGCGGGTGCAAACGGCGTCCCGAACAACGGCGTCGTCATGACGAGCGCCCCGGGCCGCACGAGCAACACACTGAATCCCGCCCAGGCGTCAAAATCCATGGTGTTACCGCACGAGATCCGGCAGGCGTTGGATCAATCCGGTCGCAAAACTGGTGAGCGTCCGCAACATCCAGGGAAACGTGATCGCAAACACCGCGATGATGGCGGCGGCGCGCGGCAAAAACCCGAGCACACTGTCCTGGATGGACGTCACGGTCTGAAAGAGGCTGACCAGAATGCCCACCGCCAACCCGACCACCAGCATCGGGAGGCTCACAATGACCGCCACTTCGACGGCTTGCCGGACCACGCTCATGACCAGGGACTCGGACATTGGGACTCGACCTTACGCAAAGCTGCGCAGCAACGAGGCGAGCAGCAGGTTCCAGCCGTCGATCATCACGAACAACAGCACTTTGAATGGGAGGGAGATCATCGCGGGCGGCAACTGGAACATGCCCATCGAGAGCAACGCCGTCGAGACGACCAGATCAATCAACACAAACGGGACGAACAGAAAAAATCCCATCTGGAACCCGGTCTTGAGTTCCGAGATGGCGTAGGCCGGGATCACGACGCGCAGCGGCAACGTGTCGCGGGTGATCGGGCCTTCGAGCCTGGCCGCCTCAACAAACAGTGCGAGATCCTTTTCACGGGTCTGTCGCAGCATGAACGTGCGCAGCGGCGGCGACGCGCGCTCGATCGCCTCCATCGCATCAATGCGACCGGCCATCAGCGGCTGCAGCGCCAGCTCATTGACCTGCGCCGCCGTCGGGGCCATCACAAACATCGTCAGGAACATGGCCAGGCCGATGAGCATCTGGTTCGACGGCATTTCGGCCGTGCCGAGCGCCTGCCTCAAGAAATGGAAGACGATGACGATTCTCGTGAATGAGGTCATGATCACGAGCATCGCGGGCAGGAAGGTGAGGAGCGTCAGCAGCAGCAGGACCTGCAGCGGCGCGGAGACGCGCCCCACCCCGTCCACATCCACCTGGAGTTGTTGCGGGGCCTGCGCGAGGGCCGGGTCCGCGCACACGGCCAGCAGCGCGACCGCGATGACGATCGGAAGTGCCCAGTGACGCCGGGTCATCGCAGCTCCGAAGGCGGCGTCACCGGCGCCGCGCCCAGTTCGGTGACGAGGCGCACCTGGCCGGGGGCCACCCCCATCAGCAGTCGGCGTCCTTCAACACGCACCACCACCAGGGAGCGCCGTTCACCAAGCGACAGACTGGACTCGACGCTCATCGCCGCGCCGGCACCGTTCTGACGACTCAGTCCTTTGCGCAGCAGCCACAAGGTCCCGCCCAGCAGCGTCAGGACGATCAGGGTGGCGACGACCGCCTCCATCCACGGCAGGGCCGGCACACCGATCGGAGTGGACTCACCCATGACTGTGGGCCTCGGCATCGGGCCCAGGTGGCGGGAGAATGCGCGTGATGCGGAGCCCGGCGGTGTTGTCAACGATGACAATTTCGCCCGACGCGATCACCTTGCCTTCCACACGCAGGTCGATGTCTGCGCCGGCGGCCTGATGCAGGCGCAGCAACGAGCCGGGCGCCAGGTCCAGGCACTCGCGCAGACGGAGGCGCGCGTCGCCGAGCACAAACTCGACATGACACGGCACGTCGTGCAGCCACTGCATGGCCGCGCTGGTGACTCGCGACGAATCAGAACTGGACGACGAACTCAGAAAATAGGACATCCGCGATCTTCCAGTCTTCGAGCGCTTCCTGCGCACGACTGATGATGGCGGCCTTCATGGCCGCCTTGCCTTCGGGTGTCACGAGTGCCGAGGCGGACTGCTGCGCGAGCAGTTCCAGCACGGCCGATCGCAGCTCCAGCATCTTCACGGCGTTTTCGGACAATTCCGCCGCGCCTTCGCTCGGCTCGATCACCAGCTGCAACGTCGTGCGCAAAAAGCGTGTACCTGCGCCGTCGGCGAGGTTCACCACAAACGGGTCAAACTTCACCAGGCCGCGCGTCGCCTTCACCTCTGCGGGGGCCTGTTCGGCGCCACCCTCGTGCGCCGCCGTCGATCGGCTCCACCAGAAACCGCCGCCGGCCGCCGCCAGACCGGTGATGAGCACGATGCCCGCGGTTTTTTTCCATCCGCCACCTGCGGCCGCCGGCGCCGGTGCCGGCGTTACGGTTGGTTCACTCATAACCTTCTCTTCCTCTCACTCGACACTCACATCAACACGTTGAACACCGCCTCGCCGTCCACGTCAGGGACGCGACGACGCGGGGCGGGGGGAGCCGTTTCCTTGCGGGGTGGTGCGTCGTCGGCATCACGACGGCGTTCGGCCAGCGGCGACTCTTCGCGCACCTCAAACTCATCCAGGGTTAAACCCCGTTCTTCGAGTGCCTCCTGCAGGCCGGACGATTCCGCGCGCAGGTACTCGAGGGCCGCCGGTGTCTCGGCAGACACGATGGCCTTCACGGCGCCGTGTTCCACGACGATGGACACGGTGACGGCTCCAAGGAATTCGGGACGCAGGCGCAGTTCGGCCTGTCCCCCACCTTCCTGCGCCTGCCAGCGCATCATTTCGATCAGACGGGGCATCACCGGCGCGCCGTCTTCAGTGGTGGGCACCATCGCCTGAAGTGGTGCCTGAGCCACCGTTGGGGTCACGGGCTGAGCGCTTTGCGGCGCCTGCGGCCCGGAGCCGGTGGAAAACACTGTGGGCGCCGTGGATGGGGTGGACTCAGCCACCCTCTGCGGCGCGTCGACCTGCGCGTCCGGCATGACCAGCGGTGCCGCGGTGATCACAGGTGCGATGTCAGAGTCGTTGACCACGCGAGGTGCGGCCGCGGCGGGCTGCTGGTGCGGCGTGGCCACACGAGCCACGCCCGAGTGATTCACGCGGTCCACCGAAGGCTCCGTGCGCTTCCCCTTCTGTGGGGTCTCCACCGCCACCACCGGCGCGGTCCGGGACTGCGCGGTCGCGGGCGCGGATTGGGCCGGTGCCGCTGCCGGTGCCGCTGCAGGCGCAGATGCAGGCGCAGGCGCAGGCGCCGGCGTAGATGTAGATGCAGGTGCAGATGCCGGCGCAGATGTAGATGCAGGCGCGGGCAGAGCTTCGGGCACAGGTGTGCGAACTGGCGCAGGACCTGGTGCGGGCGCAAGGACCAGTGCCGGAGCGGATTCAGGCGCGGGTGACGGCGCCAGTGCGGGCGCAGGTGCGCCCTGCGCCGTCGGAGTCGCGTCCGCGCGAGGTCCCTGCAACTGTGTTGTCTGCGTCACCACGTCTGGCACCACGGGCGGAGCCTGATCGACATCAACTGGCGTTTCGCCCCTGGCGATCACTTCGATCGGATCGATCGGTTTGTGCTCACCCTCGATCGCGTCCGCGTCTGTGGCGATGCTCTTGATCTCAAGAGGACTCGCCGGGGTCTCAATAAGCTCGACACTCTTGACCGTCCGCTGCGCCGGAACGGCAGGGGCGGCGGACATCGCCGGCGGGGCCACATACGGGACCACTGGTTCGATTTCCGGCGTCATGAACTTCGGCGTGGCGTGAGGCGTGTCCGCGGTGGGGACCGGCGGTTCGTCGAGACGCGCCTGCACCTGGATGAGCGCGCCAAAATCAATGGCGAGCTCATCGTCAGGTGTGGCGGCCTGCGCCGGTATGACCGGCCACAGGCCACCAAGCGGATCCAGATTGAGCGACAACTCCGGCATGGGGATCAGCGACGGAGGTTGAGTGCTTCCAGGAGCAGTTCGTCGGCGACATTGATGCTCTTGGAGTTGGCCTGATATCCGCGCTGCGCGAGGATCATCTGGGTGAACTCCTGAGCGATGTCGACGTTGGACTGCTCAAGGGAACTTCCGATCAACGTGCCGCGGCCGCCATTGCCGGCGGTGCCGATGTTGGCCGGTCCGGACGCGCCTCCTTCAGCCAGCAGATTGCCGCCGCCCTTCACGAGTCCCTGCGGGTTGTTGAAGGTGGCCATCGCCAACTGGCCCACCGCCACCACCTGACCGGCGCCGAACGACGCGATGATTTCACCCGACGCGTTGATGCTGAGCCCGTTGATGGATCCTGCGGGAGATCCGTTCTGTGTAATCGATGACGTGCCTGACGGCGCGCCAAAACTGGTCACCTGCGCGATGCCGTCGGCATCAACGAGATCCCAGGTGATATCCACCGGCGCCGCGCCGTTGGTCCAATCCGGTCCGGCGATGACCAGGTCGGCCGGCACGCCGCCGTTGACCGTGGCCAGTCGGCCGTCACCGTCAAACGTGAACGCACCGTTGGCGATGTTTTCCGGCACACCGGCCGCGCCGCCGACCACATCCTGGCCCGGGACGGACGCCGCGTAAGTCCAGGCGCCGACGCCGGTCTTGGTAAACGTCATCGTGGTCGTGTGCGAGATGCCGAGCGAGTCATACAGCGGCACCGAACTCGTGAACACTGTACCCACCGCCGCGTTCGAGTCGAGGTTGCTCACCATCCCGAACAACGCCGTGGCCGCCGGCGGTCGCAGCACACCGGGGGGGACGACGATGTCGCCGGGCTGGCCGGTCGCATCGATTTCACCCGGGGCGGGATTGACCGCCGTGAAACCCTGCACCGGCTTGCCGTCGGCGGTCACCAGGCGGCCGCTCTGATCAAATGAAAAATTTCCCGCGCGGGTGAACCCGCGATCGTTGTCGCCGCCCACGACAAAAAATCCGTTGCCCTGAATGGCGACGTGTGTCGCGACCCCGGTGAAGTCAATGCCGCCCTGGCTGTAGTTGGACGAAATCGACGAGGTGGCCACGCCCAAACCCACCTGCATCGGGTTGGGACTGGTGCCCGCGACCGACTGACTCACCATGTCGGCAAACGACACCTGCCCGGCCTTGTAGCCGACGGTGTTGAGGTTGGCGAGGTTGTTGCCGATGACGGCGAGTTTGACCTGATTGGCCTTGAGGCCTGACAAGCTGGATGAAAACGATCCGATCGACATTATTGTTCTCCCTGAGCGGCCTGAAAGATCTGCACCAGGGCCGCGATGTCTTCGCGGATCCCCTGCAACTGTTCGAGTGAACTGAACTGCGCCAACTGCGCGAGAAACTCGCCGTCAGCCTGCGGCTGCAGCGGGTTCTGATGCTGCATCTGCGCGACCAGGAGGCCCAGAAAGGCATCCTTCCCCATCGATCCCGATCCGACTCCCTGCGTCACCATGTCAATCCACCTTTCCGGAACGCGCCCTGCACGGCGAGTTCGTCCATCACCTTCATCTCATCGCGGCGCGTGTCCTGTGCATGCCGACGCAGCGCCCGTTCCCGCAACCGTTCAATGACCCGCCGATCGCGTCTGGCCTTCTGCCAGACCGTTCGCGCCGCCTCTTCGCTGGCGGCACACCGGGTGGCCTCATCACGCGCGGCTTCGAGCCGCATCGTGATGTGAGTGATCCAATTTCGATGCCAGGCCGGATCGAGGTGTGCGTCCGCCGCGGCGGGCGGCATCGCCCCGGCCACACGCGCCTGCTGACGCTGCGTCTCGAGGGTCGTCACGCGGTGTCGCGCGGCCGCGGTTGCGGCCTGTTGTCGCTGGAGATTCGCCAGGGCGGCATCCTCGCGGCGTTGCCAGATGGCGAGTACTGACGCGAGGCGGAAGGCGAACGGTTTCATCGGTTACGCTCCGCCCGCAACGGCGCCGAGGGCCTCGACAGCGTCGGAATGGCTGCACAGGGTGTCGGCGGGCTGACACAAAAACCCGCGAATCGCCTCGCGCCGGGCGAGCGCGGCATCAAGGACGGGCTGGCTGCCGGCGACATACGCCCCCACGCTGAGCAGATCCTCGCTGGCGCGCAGGGCCGCCATCCAGGCGCGTGTTTGTGATGCGTGGCGCGCGTGGTCGGGCGTGACCACCGCCGTCATCGTTCGACTGACGCTGCCCAGGACATCGATGGCGGGAAAGTGGCCCTGCGACGCCAGGTCGCGCGACAACATGATGTGGCCATCAAGAATGCCGCGCACGGCATCGGTGATGGGTTCAGTGATGTCGTCGCCGTCCACCAGCACGGTGTAGACGGCCGTGATGCTGCCCTGCCCGCGCACGTTACCCGCCCGTTCGAGCAACCCCGGCAACATGGCAAACACCGAGGGGGGATACCCTTTCGCGGTGGGAGGTTCACCGGCGGCCAGCCCGATTTCGCGCTGAGCCATCGCGAGCCGTGTGATGGAATCGACCATCAGCAACACATTGGCCCCTTCGGCGCGGAAGGACTCGGCGATCGCCGTCGCCGCAAACGCCGCGCGGATTCTGGCCAACGGCGGACTGTCGGACGTCGACACCACCACGACCGCGCGCTGACGCCCGGCCTCCCCAAGTTCCTCCTCAAGAAAGGCCCGGACCTCACGTCCACGTTCCCCCACCAGCGCAAGCACGACGATGTCGGCGGCGGTGCCGCGCGCAATCATGCCGAGCAAGGTGCTCTTGCCGACGCCACTGCCCCCAAAGACGCCGACACGTTGCCCACGGCCGACGGTCAGCAGGCCGTCAATGACGCGCACACCGGTGCCGATGGGGTCGGTGACGGTCGCACGCGCGAGAGGATTCATGGCCGGCGGTCGCAAGGCGGCGGATGTGCCGGTCAGAATGGGGCCGTGTCCATCGAGCGGATGACCAAGGCCGTCGATCACCCGGCCCAGCAGGGCGTGCCCGGCCGGCACGCGCATGGTCGCACCGCGGGCAATGATGCGATCACCGGGACAGATCCCGGACGTGTCGCCCAGTGGGACCGAGACCACAGCCCCGTCCCGAAAGCCGACCACCTCGGCCTGGAGGCGGCGTCCATCACGCAGGTGGACCTCGCAGACGTCGCCCACCGAGGTCATGGGCCCCGAGGACTCCACCACGAGGCCGGAAACCCGTGTGATGCGACCGGCAATCGGCGCCGGCTCCAGCGACGCCAGCCGCTGCAGGTGCCGCTGCACTTGTGCTGACAGGTGCGGCTGCACCGGGAACGGATGAGACGGGGACTCAGTGGAGTTGAACACGTTCCACACTCGACAACTCGCCCAGCAACACCCGCGAGAGTTCGGTCATCTGCGCATCCACACCCAGATCCACCTCGCCCACCGACGACACCAGGCGACATCCACCTCTGGGAATTTCCGGGTCAGCCACAAGCGTCAACCCCTCCACCAGGGTGCTCTGCCGCGTAATCGCCGCCAGATCCTCCGGGTGCAGGCGCGCCGTCGCCACCGGACGATCCCCCATGCGGCGCAAGGCGACGTGCGCCATGGACAGGAGGATGTCGGGATCAAGTTGCACCTCACGATGCAACACACGCCGCGCCATGCCCACGGCCAGGTGCATCACGTCGTGTTCGGCCGCTTCGAGCACCCGACGACGGAGTCCCGCGATGTCCTGCACCGTGGTGACCAGTCGCGCGCGCTCCTCCGCCACCAGCCGTTCGGCGGACTCGCGACCGTGGGCAGCCCCCTGCTGGTAGGCCTCAGCAAGCTGATCCTCCAGTGATGGACCTTCCGGCTCGGTGCAGGCCTGCTCGTCACCCGTCCCGTCCTCCCCCAGCAGCGCAGCCAGCAGCGGCGTGTCCGTGCGGGCACGCGTAGGTGTCGCGGCCGTGGGATTGGGCCGCCACCGCACAGGGGCGACGCCACCGCGCGGGTGCAGGCGATGCCCCTTAGACCACATAGGCTTCACCCGCATTGCCCCCGAGCGTAATCACCCCTTCGTCTTCGAGCCGGCGCGCCACCGCGACAATTTCCTGCTGTGCCTTCTCAACCTCGCGCAGTCGCACCGCGCCCATCAGTTCCATTTCTTCCTTGATGAGTTCCCCGGCACGTTTCGAGATGTTCTGGAAGAACCGATTCCGCACGTCCTCACTCGCGCCCTTGAGTCCGATGGTGAGCGACTTCTTGTCGCTGCGATTGACGATCTCGCGAATGCCGGCGTCTTCGACATGCACCAGATCTTCAAACACAAACATGAGGTTGCGGATCGCCACGGCCATGTCGGGTGAGGAGGATTCGATGTGCTCCAGCGCAGGTTTGCTGACGCCGCGATCCAGGCGATTGCACAATTCGGCCACGGCGCGCACCCCGCCGCGTTGTTCGTGGCTGGGCCCTCCGAATCCTTTGAGGCGTTGTTCAATCACGCCGGAAATCCGATTGACGACCTCGGGCGGAATGTCCTCGAGGCTGGCCATGCGCATCAACACGTCTGCCCGCATGTCATCGGGCAGCTGGCTGATCAGTTGTGCGGCGCTCGACGGATTCAGATGCGCCAGAATCAGCGCGACGGTCTGGGGGTGTTCGCCCAGGATGAACTTCGACAACTGCTGCGGGTTCACGCGCTCAAGCGACGCAAAACCCGAAACTGTGGGAAACGCGTGCAGCACCCGGTCGAGAATCCGTCGTGACTGCTCGGGGTCGAGCGATTTGGCCAGCATGCGACGCGCGTGTTCCAGTCCTCCAGACGCCACCCCGCGCTGCGATTCCGCCAGCGTCGTCGCCTCCCGAAGCACCGCATCCCCGGTCTCGAGCGACACCGACTCCAGCAGCGCAATTTCGCGCGCGATCTGTTCGATCTCGCCATCCTGAAAACAGCGAAACACCGCCGACGAGGCCTGATCGTCAAGCGACATCATGACGATGGCCGCCTTTTTTGGCCCGCTGAGACGCTGGCCTCCTGTCGCGCTACTCATCGCTCTCGCTCCTCTTCAGCCAGCCACCCGCGGACGATCCGGGCGAGCTGTTCCGGCTCGGCCTGGGCCAGGCGCGCCAGCTGTCGCGCGGGACTTGGAGGCAGCGCGACATCCGCAGCGACGTCGGCCGCGCCCGAGGCGCTCGGCATGGCGGCCACGGGCGCACCAGAGGCTGACGCCAGTCGTTGTCCGGCCATGGACGCGGCCACGGCGGGACGCCGACGCCCCATCAGCAGATACACGACGCCGCCAAGCAGCAGGAGCGCGGCGGCAATCGCCGGGACCGCCACCTTCCAGTTCTGCTCCAGCGCGTCGGTCAGGACTTCGAGCGCCGGCCGGGGCGCGACAGGGCCACTCACAAACGGCCCCTCCGGCACTTCGAAGGCAATGTTTTCGACGGTCAATTGGTCGCCGCGATCGGGCACCAGGCCCACGGCGGAGGCGACAAGGGTGTGCAGGCGCTGCAGTTCTTCCGGTGTTCGGGCCGTCGCCACCGTCGATTCTTTGCCGTCCTCCGCGCGCTCGATCTTGCGCACGTCATCGATCAACACCGCCACCGACAGGCGGCTGAGCTGGCCGGCCGGGCTCACACGGTGACGCGTCAACTTCGAGACTTCGTAGTTGGTCACCTCTGAGGACCTGTTGTTGGTGGAGATGGCCGGGGGCGCCTTCTCCGGTTCCGGAGCCGCGGTGGCCCCCTGCGGCAGATTGGCGCGCGCGCCCGCGGCGCCCTGCGCGACGGGGCGACCATCCGCCTCGATGGTCTGCTGCCGGCTGCGCACCACGGAGGTTGGATCCCAGCGCTCCTCCATTTCGTCTTCGGAATCCGCTTTCAGACTCGCGGACACGTTGGCGCGCACACGACCGGCCCCGACCACCGGTTCCAGCAGGGCCACCACACGCATCGCCAGATCTTTTTCGAGCTGTTGTTGCCGCTCAAATCGTCCACGGTCAACGATCGACTCGCCGGAGTCGGTCTGCCGCGAGAGACGACGGCCGTTGGCATCAAGGACCGTGACACCCTCCTGCGCCAGGCCCTCCACGCTGGACGACACGAGCGCGACGATGCCGTCGACTTCGGCGGCCGACACGGTGCGACCGGTGCGCAGCCGCAGGACCACCGACGCTTTCGCCGGCTGACTCTCATTGGCAAACAGCGATGTTTTTGGCAGCGCCAGGTGCACACGCGCACCGGACACCGTGCCGAGTGAGCCGATCGTGCGCGCGAGTTCCCCTTCGAGCGCGCGCTGAAAATTCACCTTCTCGGTGAGTTCGGTCGCGCCGAACATCGTGCGGTCAAACAACTCGAAGCCGATGCGCCCTGAGGCCGGCAACCCATCGGCGGCCAGCTGCATCCGCAGTTCGTCCACACGTGCGGCGTCGACGCGGACCGTACGGCCACCGGGATCAAGCTGGTAGGGGACCTTCAACGTTTTCAGGCGCTCAACGACGCCGTTCATCCCCTCGGGATCCACGTCGGTCGCGAGCAGGGCCCACGTTGGCTGACTCGCCCAGTAGGTGGTGCCCGCGATGCCCACGACGACCGCCAGAAACACCAGCACGATGCCGACAAGGCGTTTCTGGCCCAGCGATGCGAACATCGCGCGTGCCTGCGGGAGCATTTGATCAAGACCGGAACTTGCCACGACGTATCCTCAGGCTGCGGAAAAACTAGATGGGCATTCGCATCACGTCCTGGTAGGCCTGGACGAGTTTGTTGCGAACCTGCACGGTGAGTTGAAACGTGGTGTCGGCGTGTTGCATCGCGATGAGCGCGGTGTGTACGTCGCCCTGCCCGGACATCATTTTGGCCACGGCATCATTGGCCTCGGCCCCTGAGGACTCCACGGCCTCGAGCATGGACTCCAGCGACTCACCAAACCCGGAGGCCGCCGGCTTTGCGCCCGGCTGACTGATCGTCGCCGCCTGTGTGGCAGCCTGCACCATCTCAATCGCCATTTACCCTCTCCCGATCTCAAGTGCCTTCTGCACGGTTTCGCGAATCAAGGAAATCGCCGCCAGGTTGGCCTGATAGGCACGCGCGGCGCCGAGCATGTCCACCATCTCGGTGGGCACGTCCACGTTGGGCAATTCGATGTGTCCCGTTTCATCGGCCTGGGCGTGGCCCGGATCAAAGCGGCGCTGAAACGGCGACTGGTCTTCCACGATCGCCGCCACACGCACGCCGAATCCCCCGGCCCCGCCGTCGCCATCGCCGGTCTTGACGGCTTCAACCAGGACCTCACGCCGCCGATACGGTCCCCCGTTGACGCCCGTGGTGGACTCGGCATTGGCGAGGTTCGACACGGCCACCTCGAGACGCGCACGTTGCACGTCGAGGGCGCTGGCAGAGGCGTTCATGGCTGCGCGTAAGGACGGCATCGTTATCTCCCTTCGTTAATCGCGTACCGCACGAGGCGGAACTTGGCCGCCAGCACGGTCTGCGCCGAGGCAAAGTCGGTGCCCGACCGGCTGAGCGCGAGCATTTCGCGCTCCATCTGCACGGTGTTGCCGTCGCGCCTCGCGGCCAACCCTTCCACATCGCGCACCACGCCCTCCCCGTCGACGCCGCCGCCGCCCAGGTGACGTGTGTGGGTGGCGAGTGGCTGGAGCACGCCGCCCTGCCCTTCCAGTTGACCGGCGAGTGCCTCCGCAAACTGCACTTCTTTGGCGCGATACCCGGGGGTCTCTGCATTGGCGAGATTGCCCGCTGCCACGGCCTGCCGCTGGACGGCACGCGTCATCTCGCGACCCAGGGCCGCCATCATCGACGAGTCATTCAGAATGGAATCCGGCACCACAGCCTCCCGAACAGCCACATGGCTGCTCGGCGGCTACAAAGGCAAGATTGATGCCGGGTCTGCGACACACCGCCGCGAGGAGGGCGCACCAGTGGGACGGCGCTCGTGTGGTCGGAGAAGCGTCGGTGGGCCGTCAGTAGAACGTCGGTATGCCGTCCATGTTTGACGCCACCGGCGCGACGCCTAACGACGCCAGGCGCGCTTCGAGCTCATGGACACGCGCCAGCAACTGCTCCCGTGTCATGTCTTCTGGTGCGACCGGCGAGGTGGGCACCAGGGCAGCGTCGGGTTCTGATGGACGGGTATCGGTCCACTTCCGGTCCGTGGCGATCCGGCGGAGTAACCGGTCGACTTCGGACAGATTAAAAGGTTTGGGCAGGAAGTCGTACGCCCCCACACGAACGGCCTGAATCGCCGAATCGAGCGTGGCGTAGCCGGTGACAATCACGACGGCACAGTTGGGATTTGAGCGTTTCGCTTCATTGAGGACGGCAAATCCATCCGCGCCCGGCATGTTGAGGTCGGTGACCACCAGCGCGAACTTCCCGGGAAATCGTTCCAGGGTCTGGATCGCGGCGCTGCCGTCGCTCACCGCAGTGACCGCCAGCTTCTGACGAGTGAAATAGTTGACCAGCAGCTCCCGCACCGGTGCCGCATCGTCCACAACGAGGACCTGGATGCCCACCATGGGTACGGTGATTGCTTGACGAAGAGGCGTCATCATCGGAATAATCGGCGCGCCGGGCGGTTTTGTGAATTTTTGGCTCCCCAGCCCCGCCCGACGTGAACCGGATGATCGGTGAAGGAGTATCTTGTGGCTGAGGAGATCCAGGAGTCCCCGTCCGTCCTCGTTGTTGAGGATGACCCCGCTATTCGAGGCACCATTGCCGAGTCCCTGGGAGCCTCCGGGTTCACGGTGACCGAGGCGGCGACCGCCGCGGAGGCGCGGGAACGGCTGGCCGGCTTCGCCTTCGACGGCCTGGTCGTGGACCTGCGGTTGCCCGACGGGGACGGCATGCAGGTGCTGGAGGACGCGATTCATCGCTACTCCGAACTCCGGGCGATCGTGATCAGCGGGGTCGCCGGCGTGGATGAGGCGGTCACCGCCATCAAAAAAGGCGCCGCAGATTTTCTGCTCAAACCCTTCCAGCTGTCGCAGTTGGTGCATGTCCTGCGCACGGCAATTGATGAACGTCGTCTCCGCCTCGAAAACTCGTTGCTCAAGGCCCAGCTGAACGAACGTTTCCGGTTCGACCGGATGGTTGGTGCCGCGCCGTCGATGGCCAAGCTGTTTGACACACTGCAACTGGTCGCACCGATGCAGAGCACGGTCCTGATTCAGGGCGAAACCGGCACCGGCAAGGAACTGGTCGCCAGGACCATCCATTACAACAGCCCGAGGCGCGACCAGCCGTTTGTGGCGTTTAACGCCGCCGCAATTCCCGAAGGGCTGGCCGAAGCGGAACTGTTCGGCCATACCAAAGGCGCGTTCACGGGCGCCATCAACGCGCGTGTGGGCCGTTTTGAACTCGCGGACCGTGGCACCTTGTTTATCGACGAAGTCGCGTCGATGCCGATGCCCCTGCAGGCCAAACTGTTGCGCGCGCTTCAGGAACGGGAAATCGAGCGCGTCGGCACGTCACGACCACTCAAGATCAATGCACGCGTGCTGGCGGCCACCAACGTCGACCTGATGAAACTGGTGCGCGAAGGGGCCTTCCGCGAGGATCTCTATTACCGCCTGAACGTGGTGCGCGTGCAGTTGCCGCCCCTGCGCTCCCGCCGCGAGGACATCCCCGTGCTGGCGCAGCACTTTCTTCGTGAATCCTGCCTGCACAATCAGGTCCCGCTCCGTCCGATCGGGCAGGCGGCGATGCGCCTCCTGATGCAACACGCCTGGCCGGGCAACATCAGGCAACTCGAAAATGCGATCGAACACGCGGTGGCGATGAGCGGTCTCGCCGAGGAAATCCAGCCGGCCATGTTGCCGGATGAATTTCAGGTTGCCGATCCCGATCGGATGGTACCGGCCATCACCATTCCGGATGGAGGCATCTCGTTTGCGTCCGTCATGACGCAGGTCGAGCGCGATTTGATCCTGCAGTGCCTGGAACGGACCGGCGGCAATCGTCGCCAGGCGGCCATCCTGCTCAATCTGAGCCGGACGACGCTGATCGACAAGTTGCAGCGGTTGGGACTCGATAATCCGTCAGCGGCCTGAACGCAGACGTAGTTCGAAGGCCGCGCGTCGACCGGGCCCCAGCCACGTGAGGGTGCCCCCGATCGTGTCGGCGAGGGCGCGCGAGGCCGCGAGTCCGGTCGCCAGCTGGTCTGACGCGGTGCGCGTCGAGAACAGGTAATCCTCCTCCGCCGCAGGCACGCCGGGGCCGGTATCCTCGATCACCAGTGCGACATGTGGCGCGGCGACTGACGCGGTCAGGCTGACCTCCCCACCGCCGCAGGCGAGCAGACTGGCCTCGGCGTTCAGAATCAGATTCAACAGAATCCGCATCGTCGCACCAAAGTCCGTGTACACGATGAGACCTTGTGGCGGCGTGATCGCCGCAATACGCTGGCGTCCCCAACTGGCCAGGCGGTGGTCCACGGCCCGGGCGCAGACACGTCCCAGATCCAGCCGCTCAAGCTGCGCGGTCGGGGTCACGTCGATTTTCAGGAGTTGATCGAGCCGCTCGCCTATCCAGGTGGTCTGGCGCAGGATGGACCGGATGCGGTCTTCCGTCTGGGTGCCGCTCGAGGCCGGACTCAGCGTGAGCAGTTCCGCCGTCCCGGAAATGCCCTGCAGGGCGTTTCGGGCGTCATGCACCGTGGCGGACAGCAGTCGCGCCACCAACCGCTGACGGTTCAGGCGATCGAGCTCATCGGCGGTCACGTGGTGTCAGATTTTCGGGAGCGTGACGCCGACCTGCTTCTGGTACTTGCCGCGTTTGTCGGCATAGGACCGTTCACACGGCTCGTCACTCTGGAAGAACAGCACCTGCGCCAACCCTTCGTTTGCGTAAATCTTGGCGGGCAGCGGAGTGGTGTTTGAGATCTCGAGGGTGACAAACCCCTCCCACTCGGGCTCAAACGGTGTCACGTTCACGATGATGCCGCAGCGCGCGTAGGTGGACTTGCCCAGGCAGATCGTCAGGATATCGCGCGGGATGCGGAAGTATTCAATCGTGCGCGCGAGGGCGAACGAGTTGGGCGGCACAATGCAGACATCGGATTTGATGTCCACAAACGATCGTGGATCGAAGTTTTTCGGGTCGATGACCGTGTTGTTGATGTTGGTGAAGATCTTGAATTCATCAGCCACACGAATGTCATACCCGTAGGACGACAGCCCGTAGGAGACGACCCCTTCGCGGACTTGTCCGTCCACGAAGGGTTCGATCATCCCGTGTTCACGGGCCATCTGCCGAATCCAGCGATCGGCCTTGATGGCCACGTTAGAGTTCCATCCCTCGGAAGAAGTAGCCGAGCTCAAACGCTGCGGTCTCGGGCGCATCCGAGCCGTGCGTGGCGTTGTTCCCGATGGACGTGCCGAAGTCCTTGCGGAGTGTGCCTTCCGCCGCCTTGGCGGGGTCGGTGGCCCCCATGGTGTCACGCCACTTGAGGATGGCGCCGGGGGCTTCCAGGCACAGGAGCACACAGGGGCCCGAGGACATGAATTCGGTCAACTCGCCGAAAAACGGGCGCGCCGCGTGGACCGCGTAAAACCCTTCGGCTTCGCGCTTGGACAGGTGCTGCAGGCGCATGCCCCGCACCGTGAAGCCCGCGGATTCAATGCGGGCGAGGATCTGGCCGGCCTTGCCGCTCTTGACGGCGTCGGGCTTGATGATGGCGAACGTTCTCTCTGTAGACATATCTTTGTAATCCTACCTGCGGCGGACCTAAAGGTCTCGCCCTACGTGGTCTATCTCAGGCCGGCCATGAGCTCGTCGAGGACGGACTTGGGCGGACGGGACTTTTCGGTCGGCAAAAATGCCAACGGCTCCTCGACCATGTTCATCACTTCGAGGAAATCGTCCTTGTCGGGTTCCAGATACAGGATGCCCGTCGGGAACTCCCCGCGGCGAATGGTTTCGTGCATCAACGTCATGGCCGCCATCTTGTCGGTGGGGTCGTAGTCCTCGTTGATCTTCTTCAGATACAGATGCGACCCGTCGTGCATGGTCACCGCGGTGGTGGTGCCGGGCTCGTATTCGACCGTGATGTCGTCAAAAAACGGCACAAAGGTCACTTCGCCGACCGCCTCGTCGTGGTCCTTGGCGTAGGCGTAACTCTTGGTCGAGCCCTCGTGATCGTTAAACGTCACACACGGCGAGATGACGTCGATCATGCAGGTGCCGCGGTGCGCGATGGCGGCTTTGAGGATCGACAGCAACTGTTTTTTGTCACCGGAGAACGACCGCGCCACAAACGAGGCGCCGAGTTCGATGGCCAGTGCACACGTGTCGATGGGCGGCAGGTCGTTGACCACGCCATTTTTCGCCTTGGTGCCGAGGTCGGCCGTCGGCGAGAACTGGCCCTTGGTGAGTCCGTAGCAGCCGTTGTCTTCAATGATGTAGATGATCGGCAGGTTGCGGCGCATCAGGTGGACAAACTGCCCGATGCCGATGGCGCCGGTGTCACCGTCACCACTCACCCCGATGGCCGTCATCGTGCGATTGGCGAGCATGGCACCGGTCGCAACCGAAGGCATGCGGCCGTGCACGGAGTTGAAGCCGTGCGCCTGGTTCAGGAAATACGCGGGACTCTTGCTCGAGCACCCGATGCCCGAGAGTTTGAACACCTTCTTGGCATCCACACCCATTTCGTAGCAGGCGTCGATGATGCGTTCGGTGATCGCATTGTGGCCGCAGCCGGCGCACAGTGTGGTCTTGCTGCCGCGATACGACGCGAGGTCAAGGCCGAGGCGGTTCGTTTTTTTCGCCGGGCCGGGCGCCGGTGAAGTGGTGGTGTCTTCCATGTCAGTTCTTCTCCTGCGCCAAAATGCTTGAGGTCACGCTGCGCGCATCAATCGGCAGACCGTTGTAGTGCAACACACTCCGCAGTCGCGTGAGCAGTGCGGGATCCAGATCCATCTTCAGCAGCGTCAGCATCTGTGCGTCGCGGTTCTGCTCGACCACATACACACGATCGTGCCGGCTGATGAAGTCCGCCACGGCATCGCTGAAGGGATACGCCCGCAGGCGGAGGTACGACGTGGGCAGTGACGCTTCTTCGCGCAACTGATCGCGCGTTTCGAGGATCGCCCAATGCGTGGATCCGAAGGCGATGATACCCACCTTCGCGCCGGCATCACCGGTTTCAATCGGCCCCGGCACAATGGTCTTGGCGGTGTCGAACTTGCGCGCCAGGCGGTCGAGGTTGTTCACGTAGTCGTCCGCGCGCTCGGTGTACTGCGCCATCGCGTTGTGGCCTGAGCCGCGCGTGAAAAACGCCGGCGCGCCCGTGTCGGGCAACGACCGCCACGGAATCCCGTCGCCGTCGACGTCCATGTACCGGCCCCAGGTCGCACCCAGTTCGCGAATCTTGGCTTCGTCGAGCACCTTGCCGCGATCAAGCGGTTTGGTCGGATAGGTGAACTCCTCGGACATCCAGGTGTTCATGCCCAGGTCGAGATCACTCATCACATACACGATCGTCTGCAGTCGCTCGGCGACGTCAAACGCGTCACCGGCCATGTCGAAACATTCCGACATCGACGACGGCAACAGCATCGGGTGTTTGGTGTCGCCGTGGGAATTGACCGCGGTCGACAGCAGGTCGCCCTGCGCCGTGCGTGTCGGCAACCCGGTTGAGGGCCCCACGCGCTGGATGTCCCACACCACGGCGGGGACTTCGGCGTAATACGCCAGGCCGGCAAACTCGGACATCAAGGAGACACCGGGTCCCGACGTCGAGGTCATCGCCCGCGCACCCGCCCAACTCGCCCCGATGACCATGCCGATGGCCGCGATCTCGTCCTCGGCCTGCACAATCGCAAAGGTCGCCTTCCCGGTCTCCTTGTCCATGCGGTACTTGCGCATGTACGTAATGAGCGATTCGGGCAGAGACGAGGACGGTGTAATCGGATACCAGGGCACCACCGTGACGCCGGCAAACAGGCACCCCATCGCGCCGGCCGCATTACCTTCGACGAGAATCTGTCCACCGGTGGCGTTCATCCGCTGCACACGATACGGGTGCGCGATCTGCGGAAAGTTTTCCTGCGCGTATTTGGCGCCGGCTTCCAGCGCGCCCATGTTGAGCGCCATCGCCTTCGGCTTTTTGCCCATCTGTTTGGAGAGGGCCTTCTCCATCTCGCCGATTTCCACGCCCAGCAGGTGCGACAACACGCCGTCGTACACCATGTTCTTCACCAGGCGGCGCAACTTCGCGTCGGGACACACCTCGGCGACGATCTTGTCGAACGGGACGGGATAAAAGATCAAATCCTGCCGCAACGCGTCGAGTTTGAGCGGCGCGTCATAAACGACCGCGCGACCCGGATCGAGCGACAACACGTCTTCACGTGCCGTCTCGGCATTCATCGCGACCAGGAAGTCGATTTCCTTCTTTCGGGCGATGTAGCCACGTTTATTGGCGCGGATCGTGTACCACGTCGGCAGACCCGCGATGTTCGACGGGAACAGGTTTTTGCCGGAGACCGGCACGCCCATCTGAAAGATGGCGCGCAGGAGCACAAGGTTGGCAGTCTGACTGCCCGACCCGTTGACCGTGGCGACCTGAATGGTGAAATCGTTGACGACGTGTGAACCAGAGGAGGTATCGGCCGACTCGGCCGTAGCGAGCGGGAGGGACATATCAGTTGGATTATATGCCCCGCCCGCTTCCAGTGCCATGTGCGAAGTGCGGAGTGCGAGGTGCGCTACCCTCGCAACGCGCGTTCCATCGCGACGCCGATGTCGGCGGGGCTCTTGACCACATGCACACCGGCGGCGGTCAGGGCGGACATCTTCTCCGCCGCCGTGCCCTTGCCGCCCGCGATGATGGCACCCGCGTGGCCCATCCGGCGTCCCGGGGGCGCCGTCTGGCCGGCGATGAAGCCAACGACCGGCTTCTTGAAGGACGCCTTGATGTAGGCGGCGGCCTCTTCTTCGGCGGATCCGCCGATTTCGCCGATCATGACGACCGCTTCGGTCTCCGGGTCCTGTGCAAACAGCTCGAGCGCGTCAATAAAGGACGTGCCGATGAGCGGGTCTCCCCCGATGCCGATACAGGTGGTCTGTCCCAGACCATTCCGGGTCAACTGGTGAATGGCCTCGTAGGTCAACGTGCCGGACTTGGACACGATGCCGATGCGGCCCTCCTTGCAGATGTGCCCCGGGATGATCCCGGCCTTGGCGCGACCTGCCGAAATCAGCCCCGGGCAGTTGGGACCGATCAACCGCATCTTTTTGCCGTGCGGGCGGGTCTGCATGAACGCCAGGGCCTTCATCATGTCGAGTGTCGGAATGCCTTCGGTGATACACACCGCCAGATCCAGCCCGGCATCGGCGGCTTCCATCACCGCATCCGCGCCGCCGGGCGGCGGCACAAAGATCACGGTGGCGTTGGCCCCGGTGGCGGCGACGGCGTCGGCCACGGTGTTAAACACCGGCCAGCCTTCGTGGGTGGTGCCGCCCTTGCCGGGGGTCACGCCGCCCACCACGTTGGTGCCGTAGGCCTGCGCCTGTTTGGCGTGAAAGGTGCCCTCGCGGCCGGTCAGGCCCTGTACGAGGAGTCGCGTCGATTTATCGATGAGTACTGACATTTAAGATTTCCTACTTCGCGAGCGCGACCACTTTCGCCGCGCCTTCGTCCATGGCGTCGGCGGTCGTGAAATTGAGGCCGCTGTCCTTGAGCATCTGTTTGCCCAGTTCGACA
This sequence comes from uncultured Solibacteraceae bacterium, assembly GCA_964423815.1. GTDB lineage: Bacteria > Acidobacteriota > Vicinamibacteria > Vicinamibacterales > SCN-69-37 > SYFT01. Next base: position 27,551 of record CAYRGW010000021.1, read on the forward strand.
TTGGTCCCTTCCATGCGGATGACGATGGGCACACGCACGCCGAGGTCGGTGACGGCGGCGATGACGCCCGCCGCCAGCACGTCACAGCGGAGAATGCCGCCAAAGATGTTGATGAACACCGCCTTGACGGCCGTGTCCGACATCAGAATCCGGAACGCGTTCTTGATCTGCTCGGCGTTGGCGCCGCCGCCGACGTCCAGGAAGTTGGCCGGTTCCCCACCCGCCAGCTTGATGATGTCCATGGTGGCCATCGCCAGACCGGCGCCGTTGACCATGCACCCGATCGTGCCGTCGAGTTTGATGTAGTTGAGGGAAAACTTGGACGCTTCGATTTCCAGCGGGTCTTCTTCCGCCAGATCGCGGAATTCCTTGATGTCGGCGTGCCGATACAGGGCGTTGTCGTCGAAGTTCACCTTGGCGTCGAGCGCAATCAGGTCGCCTGCGGCGGTGACCACCAGCGGATTGATCTCGAGGAGCGACGCGTCGCTGGCGACAAAGGCCTCGTAGGTCTTCAACATGAGCGACACGGCCTTCTTGATCTCATCACCCTTGAGGCCCAACTGGAACGCCAGCTGACGCGCCTGATAGGGCTGCAAGCCGAGTGCGGGGTGCACAAACGCCTTGAAAATTTTCTCAGGAGTCTCTTCGGCGACCTTTTCAATCTCGACCCCGCCTTCCTGACTCACCATCAGGACGGTCTTCTGGGTCGACCGGTCGATGACCATGCCGAGATACATCTCGCGGTCCATCGCGAGGCCTTCCTCGACGAGCACACGCGACACCACCTGCCCGGCCGGGCTGGTCTGGTAGGTCACGAGGGTCATGCCGAGGATCGCCTTGGCGGCGTCAAACGCGGCATCGGGGCCCTTGACGACCTTGACGCCCCCGCCTTTGCCGCGGCCGCCGGCGTGAATCTGCGCCTTGACCACCACCGTGCCGCCCCCCAGCGTGGTCGCGTGCGCACGCGCTTCATCCGGGGTGTAGGCCACATAGCCCTTGGGCACGGGAACTCCGTGTCGTGCAAGGACTGACTTTCCCTGATACTCGTGAATCTTCATGCGGCTGAGAAGTGTATCAGCACCGCAGGACTTCGGGACCTCGTGTTGGACTACAATCTCCCGTATGAATGTGCTGCGTGCCCTCAGCACGACCGTCGGTTCGAAGTTTCTCGTCGCGCTCACCGGCCTCCTGCTGGTGGGATTCCTGGTCGCCCACCTGGCCGGTAACCTGCTCATCCTGCTGGGCGGCGACAAATTCAACGCGTATGGTCATGCACTGATCAGCAACCCGCTGGTAATCCCAGCCGAGCTTGGGCTCATGGGCCTGCTGCTTGTCCATATGTTCAAGGCCATTGCCCACGTCCTGCGTGGGCGCGGCGCCCGCCCTGACGGGTACGCAAAGAAGGCCTGGGCCGGTGGCCCCAGCCGGAAGTCGTGGGCGTCGACCACCATGGCCCTCTCCGGCATCTTCCTGCTGACCTTCCTGGTCGTGCACATCGTGACCTTCAAGTTCGGCCCGTATTACCCGTCGGCCGAGGCCGGCGTGCGTGACCTCCAGCGCCTGGTGCTGGAAACCTTCAAGAACCCGTTGTACGCGGCTGGGTATGTCGTCGCCATGGGCATTGTCGGCATGCACCTGCGGCACGGTATCTCGAGCGCCTTCCAGTCGCTGGGCCTGATGTCCAAGCCCGCCTGGACCACCCGGCTGCTCGGGCTGGGTCTGACGCTGGCGGTGGTGATTGCCGGCGGCTTTGCGTTGATTCCGGTGTGGGTGTACCTGTTCCTATGAGCCTCGATTCCAAGATCCCCTCAGGCCCGATCCAGGAGAAGTGGGACCGCCACCGCTTCGAGAGCAAACTCGTCAACCCGGCCAACCGCCGCAAACACACGGTCATCATCGTGGGTACGGGGCTGGCCGGTGGTGCCGCCGCCGCGTCCCTGGGCGAACTCGGCTACAACGTGCTGAGCTTCTGCATCCATGACAGTGCCCGTCGCGCGCACTCGATCGCGGCGCAGGGCGGCATCAACGCGGCCAAGAACTACCAGAACGACGGCGACAGCATCTGGCGCCTGTTCTACGACACGGTCAAGGGCGGCGACTATCGCGCCCGCGAAGCCAACGTGTACCGCCTCGCACAACTGAGCGTGAACATCATCGACCAGTGTGTGGCGCAGGGTGTGCCCTTCGCGCGCGAATACGGCGGGCAGCTCGACAACCGGTCGTTTGGTGGCGCACAGGTCTCGCGCACCTTCTACGCACGCGGCCAGACGGGCCAGCAGCTGCTGCTGGGTGCCTATCAATCGATGATGCGGCAGGTCGCCAAGGGCAACGTCACGATGTTCTCGCAGCGCGAGATGCTCGACGTGGTCGTCATCGACGGCAAGGCCCGCGGCATCATCGTCCGGAACCTGGTCACCGGCCAGTTGGAGCGGTATGTGGCCGATGCGGTCTGCCTGGCGACAGGCGGGTACCTCTCGACCAACGCCGTGAACTCGAACGTGACGGCGGCGTGGCGCGCGCACAAACGGGGCGCCTACTTCGCGAACCCGTGCTTCACGCAGATTCATCCGACCTGTATTCCCGTCTCGGGTGATGACCAGTCGAAGCTGACGTTGATGTCGGAGTCGCTGCGCAACGACGGACGCGTCTGGGTCCCGAAAAATCAGGGCGACAAGCGGCACCCCAACGACATCCCCGAGTCCGAGCGCGACTACTACCTCGAGCGCAAATACCCGAGTTTCGGCAACCTCGTCCCACGCGACGTCGCGTCCCGCAACGCAAAGCAGGTGTGTGACGACGGTCGGGGTGTGGGCGATTCCGGCTTGGCCGTGTATCTCGACTTCAAGGACGCGATCGGCCGCCTGGGTGAACCGATGGTCGCCGGGCGTTACGGCAACCTGTTCGACATGTACCGGAAGATCACCGACGAAAATCCGTACAAGGAACCGATGCGGATGTATCCGGCCATCCACTACACGATGGGCGGCCTGTGGGTGGACTACAACCTGATGTCGACGATCCCGGGCCTGCATGTGCTGGGTGAGGCGAACTTCTCCGACCACGGCGCGAACCGCCTCGGCGCATCCGCGCTGATGCAGGGACTGGCCGACGGGTACTTCGTGATTCCGTACACCCTGGCCAACTACATGGCGGCCACGCCCGTGCCGAAGGTGACGACCGACCACGACGCGTTCAAGGAAGCGGAACACAACGTCCAGGAGCGCATCAACAAGATGCTCTCGGTCAAGGGGTCCAAAACCCCACGTGCACTCCATCGGGAACTCGGGCGTCTGTTGTGGGACGAAGTCGGCATGTCGCGCACGGAAGCCGGACTCAAACGCGCACTCGCAAAAATTCCGCAGTTGCGCGACGAGTTCTGGCAGAACGTCTCGGTGCCCGGTGATGCCAACAACATGAACAAGAACCTCGAATACGCCGGCCGTGTGGCCGACTACCTCGAGTTTGGCGAACTGCTGGCGATGGACGCGCTGCACCGCACGGAATCGTGCGGCGGCCACTTCCGCGAGGAAAGCCAGACGCCCGATGGTGAGGCGAAACGTGACGACGAGAACTTCTCGTACGCCGCGGCCTGGGAATATCAGGGCGTGGGCAGCGCGCCGACGCTCCACAAGGAACCCCTTTCGTTTGAGCACGTGAAGCCGTCGCAACGGAGCTACAAGTAATGAAGGTGCACCTCAAGGTCTGGCGCCAGGCCGGCCCGAATGTTCAGGGCCGACTCGTGGACTACACCGCCGACAACGTCTCGCCGGACATGTCGTTTCTCGAGATGCTCGACTCGGTCAACGAGACACTCATCGCCAAAGGCGAGGAGCCGATCGCGTTTGACTCCGACTGTCGTGAAGGCATCTGCGGTACGTGCGGCGTGATGGTGGACGGTCGTCCCCATGGTCCCGACTCGTGCACCACCGTCTGCCAGTTGCACATGCGCCGTTACAAGGACGGCGACACGATCGTCATCGAGCCGTGGCGCGCGAAGGCCTTCCCGCTCATCAAGGACCTGGTCGTGGACCGGGCCGCGTTTGATCGCATCATCCAGGCCGGCGGGTACACGTCGGTGAACACCGGAGGCGCGCAGGACGCCAACACCATTCTGATTCCGAAGACCATCGCGGACGAGGCGTTTGAATCGGCCACCTGCATCGGCTGCGGCGCCTGCGTGGCCGCCTGCAAGAATGCGTCGGCGGCACTGTTCACGTCCGCCAAGATCACCCACCTCGCGCTCCTGCCCCAGGGGCAGGTCGAAGCAAAAACGCGCGTCGTGGCAATGGTTGACGCGATGGACACCGCCGGCTTCGGCGGCTGCTCCAACGAGGGCGAATGTGAAGCGGTCTGCCCGAAGGGGATCTCGCTCAAGAACATCGCCACGATGAATCGGGAATACCGGCGGGCGATCCTTTCGTAGTCACAGATGGTCCAGGGTCCTACAGGGTCCATGGTCCAAGGTTCCAGTATGACACTCACGCGCCGGCACTGGATCTTCATCGCGCTGATCGTGCTGGCGACCATCACCATTGAATGGTGGATGGGACGGCTCGCGTTTGGCCCCGACGGTCGGTTCGGCTGGTTTGAGGGCGACATCTGGAGCGCGGCACAGTCACAACGGGTGGCCGATCCGTACTCGGTGACGCACCTGGTGCATGGATTCCTGTTCTACGGACTGCTGTTCCTCGTCGCGCGGCGTCAGCCGGTGACCACACGCCTGCTGGCGGCCATCACTCTGGAAGCCATCTGGGAAATCCTCGAGAACTCCCCCATCGTCATTGACCGCTACCGCGCCGTCACCATCGCGCAGGGGTATATCGGCGACAGCATTCTCAACTCCGTCAGCGACATCGTGATGGCGGCGGTCGGATTCCTGATGGCGTGGCGACTGCCCGTCCTGGTGAGCCTGGCACTGGTCGTCGTCGCGGAGCTGCTGATGGCGTACTTCTATCGCGACAACCTCACCCTCAACATCGTGATGCTGCTCTGGCCCGTCGACGCCATCCGCGAGTGGCAGATGGCGGGACGCTGACAAACGACCGCGGCCTTCTGTAGGGCGGCGGCTTTAGCCGCGCCAATGCGGCGGGCCTGACCTGCCTCCGCCAAGGCTACGGCGGTCCGCCGACGCTTCAGCGAAGGCGGAAGGCCACGCCCTTACGAAGACATCCCCCGTGTATCGAACGGCACAGACACCACAGTCCGGACAGCGCACGCTGCCAGACATGAAGTTCATCAACATGTATCTGGTCGGTTACGTCATCCTGCTGATTGGTGGTCTGCTCGCCCTGTGGAAGACCGGCGTCCTGGACAACATTTCGCCGGTGTGGCTGCTCATCGGCTTCATCGTCGCGGTGGGCCTCGGCATCATGATGTCGGTCTCGGCCGGCAAACCCGAAATTACCCGCTAGCGCTACCGGGACGCCCAGGCGGGCGCGATGACAATGGCGCGCGGACGGTTGGTGACGGCGACGTCGAGGCCACCGTTGGCGGGTTCCGTGAGTGTGAACTGCACGAGGTACGCCGACAGCAGCGTAGACACGATGCGGAGGGCGGATGACTCGAAGGCCGTCACGTCGGCGACCTGCTCGAAGCGGCCCCCCACCGCACTCTGAATCAGTCGCAGGGCGGGATCGGGTGTGTTGCCTCGAATGCCATTGGCCTCCAGCGCCACAAGCGTCACGTTGGCGTTTCGCAAGGCGGGGATCAACGTGAGCGGGATCGGGACCCGATCGGTCCGGCGATTCACCGACAACACAACGGCCACGCGCCGATGAGTCTCCTCGCGCGAGAGCGCCTCGGCAGCGCCGGCCAGCAAGTCCTGTGGCGGTGCGGTGACCTCCGCTCGAAAGAACCGCGAGATCCGCCGGTGCAGCTCGTCGGCCCCCTCCACGGCATCCACAATTTCCGGCGCGGTTGCGCCGCGCTCACCCAGCATCAACCCCACCCGCGTGCCCGGGACCTCACGCAGTCGTTTCATGACCCCCGTCAGCGCCGCGCGCATCTGCAGGGCCTCGCTCGCTTCCATGCCGTCCACCATGATCACGATGGCGACGGGCCGCGGATCGACGGCGACCGCCGCCACGGGCTGCACGGTGTCGCCAAGGCGCACGACAAAATCGGCCGGCGTGAGGCCGGCAACCGTCTGCCCGCGTCCCTCCGACACCGACACGGTCACCGTGTAGGTCTCGGCCATCCCGCGCGCGTGCGGGACGGTAACGGCACATAACGCAATGACCACGGCGGCGAGTCGAATCACCATGGCGCCTAGTGTATGCGCTCCAATAAAAAAGCGGCCCCAGAGGCTGTACCTCTGAGGCCGCTTGGACCCGCCTCCGCCAAGGCTTCGGCGGGCAAGCTTCGAGACGCCGATTACACCCCGATAACGGTGGTGAGTTCCTTGACCGCCGCCGCCGACTTGGCGAACGCCGCCTGTTCGTCAGGGGTCAGGCGGATCTCGATGATCTCTTCCGCGCCACCCTTGCCGAGTTTGACGGGCACACCGACGAAGAGGTCCTTCACGCCGTATTCACCCTGCAGGTACACCGAGCACGGGTAGATGACCTTCTTGTCCTTGAGGATCGCTTCCACCATCAGCGCGGCGGACGCACCCGGCGCATACCAGGCGCTCGTGCCGACGAGTTTTGTGATCTCGGCGCCGCCGTTGGCGGTGCGCGTGCAGATTTCGTCGAGTTTGGCCTGCGACAGTTTGCCCATCGCCACCAGTTCGGTCAACGGGATACCCGCGACGGTCGAGAACCGCGGCAGCGGCACCATCGTGTCGCCGTGGCCACCGAGCACAAACGCGTGCACGTTCTCCACCGAGACATTCAGTTCCATCGCGATGAACGTGCGCATACGCGCCGAGTCGAGCACACCGGCCATGCCGATCACGCGCTCACGCGGGAAGCCGCTCAGGCGATACACGGCCTGGCACATCGCGTCGAGCGGGTTGGCCACCGGCACGATGATGCAGTTGGGGGAATACTTCACCACCTGCTCCACCACCGACTGCATGATCTTGTAGTTGACGTTCAGCAGATCGTCGCGGCTCATGCCGGGCTTGCGCGGCACACCGGACGTAATCACGACCACGTCCGACCCGGCGGTCGCGGCGTAGTCGCTCGTGCCGATCAGCCGTGTGTCTGATCCATCCACCGGGCACGCCTGATAGATGTCGAGGGCGATTCCGGCCGCCTTCTCGGCGGCAATGTCCACCACCACGACGTCTGCCAGTTCCTTGACGGCAATGGCCCGTGCCACTGTCGCGCCGACGTTTCCTGCTCCACCAACAACCGTAACTTTGCGATTCATCTGCGTCTCCTGTCGGTTAACAGCAGACATGTAGACATGTAGAACTACTTTTTCTTAAGAAAAAAACCTACATGCCTGCATGCCTACTGTGATCTTTTGGTTTTAAAGTCGTTTGATTACCGCGTCGCCGAAGCCCGAGCACGACAATTCCGTCGAGCCGGGAATCATCCGCGCGAGGTCGTACGTCACCTGTTTGTCGTCAATCGCCTGTTCAAGGCCCTTGATGACCAGGTCGGCCGCTTCGGTCCATCCCAGGTAGCGGAACATCATCTCGCCGGAGAGGATGACCGAACCGGGATTGACCTTGTCGAGGTCCGCGTATTTCGGCGCGGTGCCATGCGTGGCTTCAAACACGGCGTGCCCCGTCATGTAGTTGATGTTGCCGCCTGGCGCGATCCCGATTCCGCCGACCTGCGCCGCGAGGGCGTCAGAAATGTAATCCCCGTTGAGATTGAGCGTGGCGATGACGTCGTACTCCGCCGGGCGCGTCAGAATCTGCTGCAGGAACGCATCGGCGATCACGTCCTTGACGATGCAGCCGTTGGGAAGTTTGCACCACGGACCGCCGTCGATCTCGACAGCGCCGTATTCACGCTTCACGAGGTCATAACCCCAGTCACGGAAACCGCCTTCCGTGAACTTCATGATGTTGCCCTTGTGGACCAGCGTCAGACTCTTGCGGTTGTTGGCCACCGTGTAGTCAACCGCGGCACGAATCAACCGCTCACTGCCCTCGCGCGACACCGGCTTCACGCCGAAGGCCGAGGACTCCGGGAACCGCACCTTCTTGAACATCTTGGGGAACGACGCGGCCAACACGTCCGAGAATTTTTTGGCGTCGTCGGACCCGGACTCGAATTCGATGCCGGCGTAGATGTCTTCGGTGTTCTCGCGGAAGATCACCATGTCCACCAGATCAGGGCGTTTGACCGGCGTTTCCATTCCGCGGAAATAACGCACGGGCCGCAGACACACATACAGGTCGAGTTCCTGCCGCAGCGCCACGTTGAGGGACCGGATGCCGCCACCAACGGGCGTCGTCAGCGGGCCCTTGATGCCCACCAGATACTGACGGAACGCGGCGAGCGTCTCTTCGGGCAACCACTGGCCCGTCTGTTTGAATGCTTTTTCGCCGGCGAGTACTTCGCGCCACTCGATCTTTCGTTTTCCGCCGTACGCCTTTGCGACGGCCGCGTCGAAGACGCGCACGCTGGCGCGCCAGATGTCCGGCCCGGTGCCGTCGCCTTCAATAAAAGGAAGGATGGGCTGATCGGGAACCTGCAGTGTCTTGTCGGTGCGTGTGATGGCGGAGGGGGTCATTCGTGTCGCTCTTTTCCGAAAGAATTAGGTCACGTCCCTGCCCAATTGGCACGGACGTTACGAGATCTTCACAGGATCTGTTGAAAACCGTGTGGAAAAGTTGACGTCTGCCACCGTTTCCCCGCGTGTTTCCTGTCGCATCAGCGCATTGCACCACTCGTGTGCTACCTGCACCTTGCGATCAACGAGGCATTATATCCGTGCGGAGAGGTTCTGGGTTCAACGTTCAGGGTGCAGGGTGCAGGGTTCTGTTCTTTGAACCTTAGCGGAGCGAAAGGGTGCGGAGGGTGCCGGTGGGTTCGTGCCGGAGTTCGAGCGAGCTGCCAGAGATTGCGACGACGCGGAAGTCCTTGAAGGTGCTGTCGGTCTTGAGAAACTCGATGGCGTCGCCCCAGGCGACCACCGCGGTGGTGCCGGTGGATTCGACCATCACGGCCGCCAGCGTGGGCCACAACACGGCGGGTGGCGCGTCGATGGTTTCTTCAACGGGAGCCTCGGAGACGGTCACCGGCGACGGCTCACGTGTGGCCGGGCGACGATTGCCGAACGAGAACGGGTCCCGTCGAGGTTCAGGAGCCTTCGGCACGGTCGCCAGCTGCGCGCGCAGCCGCTCCACCTCCTGATCCAGTTCGTCGGCGAGGGGGGCCAGGGCGTCGATCCGCGCCAGGTCCTCAACAGACACGGGCGCCGGTGGCGCCGTCGGTGCGGCCGGCGCCGACACCCAGGTCGTCACCAGCACGCCGACGCCCAGAAGAAGTGCGGTCCTGAATCGTGGCATGTGCTCGAACTCCTGCGATCGTAACATCCGGAGGTAACAGCCGCATAACGCTCGACTTGGTTCTGAGCTTGCGCTAAGATTCCTCGTGCCAGTAGTTGTTCCCGCTGGGCTCGGAGTGCACGGCCGGATCGTCGCCATCATCCCGGCCAGATATCAGGCCACTCGTCTCCCTGGAAAACCCCTCGCTCTGATCGCCGGGCAACCGATGATTGCGCACGTGTACGCCCGCGCGACCGAGGCCCGCCTCGTGGACACGGTCCTGGTCGCCACCGACGACCCCCGCATCGCCGAGGCTGTGGACCGTTTTGGCGGCACGGCGGTCATGACGCGCGCCGACCATCCGTCGGGCACCGACCGCCTCGCCGAGGTCGCCGCCCACCTGTCCGCCGACATCATCGTCAATCTTCAGGGGGATGAACCCCTGCTCGACCCGGCCTCCGTGGACGCCGCGATCACGCCGCTCCTGGCCGACCCGACATTACCGATGGGCACCCTGCGCACTCCGCTCGCCCCCGAAGATGCGGACAATCCGAACGTCGTCAAGGTGGTCGTCACCCTCGCCGGCGACGCGCTGTACTTCACGCGCGCGGCGGTCCCCTATTGTCGCGCCGGCCAGACACCCGCGCCCGCCTGGCGGCATCTCGGTCTGTATGTGTATCGCCGGGAGACCTTGCTCCACCTGGCGCAACTGGCGCCCACACCGCTTGAACAATCCGAAGGGCTCGAACAATTGCGCGCCCTCGAACATGGCATCCGGCTGCACACCGTCGCCGTCGCTGCCGCCTCCCCGTCGGTGGACACACCCGAAGACCTGGCTCGTGTCCGTCACTTGATGGAAAGTAGACCCTCTTATGCGTGATCTCGTGATGTCCCACTCCAACCCTGAACGGCCCGTCAAATACATCTTCGTCACGGGGGGCGTCGTGTCCTCCCTGGGCAAAGGCCTGGCCGCCGCGTCCATCGGCTGCCTGCTTGAGGGCCACGGCTACAAGGTCGCGCTGCAGAAGTTTGATCCGTACATCAACGTCGACCCCGGCACGATGAGCCCCTTCCAGCACGGCGAGGTCTACGTGACCGACGACGGTGCGGAGACGGATCTGGACCTGGGCCACTACGAGCGGTTCACCAACATGGTGGCGACCCGCAACAACAACTGGACCACGGGCAAGATCTACGCGTCGGTCATCCAGAAGGAACGTCGCGGGGATTACCTCGGACGCACCGTGCAGGTCATTCCGCACATCACCAACGAAATCAAGGACAGCATCCGATCCGCCGCGTCAGGCGTCGATGTGTTGCTGGTGGAAATCGGCGGCACGGTCGGCGACATCGAGAGCCTGCCGTTCCTGGAGGCCATTCGGCAGTTCCGCCAGGACGTCGGCAAGGAAAACGCGCTGTTCATCCACCTCACGCTGGTGCCCTACATCGCGTCCGCGCATGAACTGAAGACCAAACCCACGCAGCACAGCGTGCGCGACCTGCGATCGATCGGCATCCAGCCCGACGTGTTGTTGTGCCGCTGCGATCGTCCCCTTGATCCGGATATGAAGGGCAAGATTGCGCTCTTCTGCGACGTCGAGGAAGAAGCCGTCATCACGGCCCGTGACGTGGACAGCATTTATGAGGTCCCGCTGAGTCTGGCCGGTGAAGGCCTGGACCGCATCCTGCTCGAACGCCTGCATCTGCCGCAGACCGAGGCGAAGATGGACGCCTGGGAAGATCTCGTCGGCCGCATCCGTCAGCCGAAGGATGAGATCACCATCCACTTCGTCGGCAAATACGTGGAATACGAAGATTCCTACAAGAGCATCAACGAGGCGCTTTATCACGGCGGCTTTGGCCATCAGCTCAAGGTCAACCTCAAGTTCGTCGAAGCGGAGGCGCTGGAACAGCCCGAAGGCCTCGCGCTGCTCAGCGACGCGGTCGGCATTCTCGTCGCGCCGGGGTTTGGTGATCGCGGCAGCCGGGGCATGATGGCCGCCGCGCAGTTTGCGCGCACCAACAAGATTCCCTACTTCGGGATTTGTTACGGCTTCCAGTGGGCGGTGGTCGAATTTGCGCGCAACGTCGCGGGCCTCAGCGAGGCCGATTCAACGGAAGTGGTGGAAGACGCCGAACACAAGGTCATCTACAAACTGCGCGACCTGCTCGGCGTGGACGACATGGGCGGCACGATGCGCCTGGGCAGTTACGCCTGCCGGCTGGCACCGGATTCGTTGTCGTTCAAGTTGTACGGCGACGAGATCATTCACGAACGTCACCGCCATCGTTACGAGTTCAACTGTCAGTACGAAAAGGCCCTGACCGACAAGGGCCTGCGTATCGTGGGCCGTTCGCTGGACGGCAAGTTTGTCGAGATCGTCGAGTTGCCGAATCACCCGTGGTACGTCGCGGTGCAGTTCCACCCCGAGTTCAAGTCCAAGCCGCTGCGCCCCCATCCGCTGTTCGCAGGATTTGTGGAGGCGGCGCACCGACACAAGCTGGCGAAATCGGGTCAGGCAACCAACGTCACCGCCATCGGCGACCGGAGGCGATAGTGGCCACCGTGCATCAGATTCGTATCACCGACGAGGTGATCCTTGGCGGACCGCGCTTGGTCCTCATCGCGGGCCCATGTGTCATCGAGAGTCCCGCACACGTCATTGAGCTGGGCGGCGCCATTGCGGCGATTGCCAGACGTGTGGGGCTGCCCTACGTGTTCAAGGCGTCGTTCGACAAAGCCAATCGCACATCGGCCTCGTCATTTCGTGGACCGGGATTGACGGAGGGCCTGAAGGCCCTGCAGGGAGTCAAGGACGCACTCGGTGTGCCCGTGCTCACCGACATTCACTCGCCGGAACAGGCCGCTCCCGTGGCTGCAGTGGTGGACGTGCTGCAGATCCCGGCGTTTCTCTCGCGACAGACAGACCTCATCGTCGCGGCGGCGAAGACCGGCCGCGTGGTCAACATCAAGAAGGGCCAGTTCCTGGCCCCGAAGGACATGAAACACGCCGTGGCCAAGGTGGTCGCGGCGGGCAATCCGAATGTGTGCCTCACCGAACGGGGGTTCTCGTTCGGCTACAACAACCTCGTGGTCGACATGCGTGGGTTCCCGATGATGCGTGAACTCGGCGTGCCCGTGATCTTCGACGTCACCCACAGCCTGCAGTTGCCCGGTGGCGGGGATGGCGTCACGGCGGGACTCGCCGAATACATCACGCCGCTGGCGCGTGCGGGGGTGGGCGCCGGTGTGGACGGCATCTTCCTGGAGGTCCACGAGGATCCAACCAAAGCCAGGAGCGACGCGCAGAACGCGTTGAAGCTCGACCTGCTCGAGCCCCTCCTTCGCCAACTCGTGGCCATCCACAACGTGGTACGGTCACACGACGACGCCTCATGACACCTGAACCGCACGATTCCCTGCGCATCGCCCGGCAGGTCCTGGAGACCGAGGCGCAAGCCATCCTGGGCCTGATCCCGCAGCTCTCCGAGTCGTTTGTGCGCGCCGTGGATCTGCTCCACGATTGTCAGGGCCGCGTCATCGTCTCCGGCATGGGCAAGTCGGGGATCATCTCGCACAAGATCGCCGCGACACTCTCGAGCACCGGCACGTCCGCATTTTTTCTGCATCCCGCCGAAGCGATTCACGGCGACCTCGGCGCGGTCCGCAAGGAGGATGTGGTGCTCGCCCTGTCGCACAGCGGGGAGACGGCGGAACTGGTGCGCCTCGTGGAAGCCATTCGGCGCATCGGCGCGCAGCTTGTGGTCATCTCCGGCCACCCCGGCTCCACGCTGGCGCTGGCGGCTGATGTGTCGCTGAGCTGCAATGTCCCGGAAGAAGCGTGTCCGCTGAATCTCGCGCCGACGGCCAGCACGACGGCGTCGCTGGCCCTTGGCGACGCGCTCGCGCTGGCCCTGTCGCGCCGCAAGGGATTCAAGGAAGAAGACTTCGCGAATCTGCATCCCGGCGGCCGCCTCGGCAAAAAGCTCATGCGTGTGGAGTCACTGATGCACTCCGGCGACGCGTTGCCTGTGGTGCATCCGGAGACCCGGATGCCGGACGTGATTCATGAGATCACCGACAAACGGCTCGGCATGACGTGTGTCGTTGACGCCCAGGGGGGGCTCCTGGGCCTGGTCACGGATGGCGATCTCCGCCGACACCTTACCGCCGGGTCCGGCCTGCTGACACAGACGGCCGGCGAGATCATGACGCCCAGACCGGTCACCATCACGCGCACGGTGCTGGCCGTCGAAGCCCTGCGCCTGATGGAAGAGCGTAAAATCACGTCGGTGATTGTGGTGACCGGCGATGGCCACGCGGAAGGGGTGGTGCACCTGCACGACCTCTGGCGCACCGAGATGATCTGATGACCGCCACCCGCGACCAGCTGGAAGCCCGCGCGAGAAATATCCGGTTGGTATTGCTCGACGTCGACGGTGTACTCACCGATGGCACGGTGGCGATCGCCGGCAGCGGCGACGAGTGGAAAGCCTTTTCGATTCGAGACGGCGCCGCCATCGTCTGGGCGCAACGGTCCGGCCTTGAAATCGGGCTGCTCAGCGGCCGCGCGTCGGAGGCCACCACGCGGCGCGCCAAGGAGTTGGGCATCACCCTGGTCCTGCAGGGCGAGGCCGACAAACGCGCCGCCTACCTGCACCTGGTGACGTCGACGGGACTCAAGGACGACCACGTCGCCTACATGGGCGACGACCTGATCGATCTGCCGGTGCTGCGTCGGGTGGGGTTGTCGGCTGCGCCCCGGGACGCGTGTGAAGACGTGCGGTCACGGGTGCACTACGTCACCGACTCGTATGCCGGCCATGGCGCCGTCCGCGAGTTTCTTGAACTCATCCTGCGCGGCCGAGGCCGCTGGGACGCGCTGCTGCGCGCCCATCTGACCTGACGGCTGCCGGACAATCACATGGACAGTGCTTTTATTCTCCCGGCGATTCTCGTCGCCCTGCTCGTCGGCATCGCCGGCGGCAAGGCGTGGGAGCGCTACAAACTGGTGCAGGGCAAGTGGGTCGATCGTCGGCGGATTCGTCAGACACCACACTTCATTGTCGGCCTCAACTACCTCGTCGCCGGTCGCGTGGATCTGGCGATCGAACAATTTGAAGCGGCGCTCGACCTTGACCCTGATGCGCTGGAACTGCGACTGATGCTGGGCAACCTGTATCGCGAGCGGGGCCAGGTCGGACGCGCGATTCAGGAGCATCAGGCGCTGCTCCAGCGCCCGCGGCTCAACCCGATGGAACACGCCAACGTGCTCCTCTGCCTCGGTCTCGACTATCGCCAGTCCGGGTTTGTGGACCGCGCGACGGAAGCGTTTTCGGAGGTCATCAAACTCGACCCGCAGAATGAGGCCGCACTGAGCAACCTCGAGAAGATGCAGGAAGAGCAGCATCAATGGCAGGACGCCTATGCCACCCGGCAGAAGCTGGCCGCCATTGGATCCCCGGCTGCGCAGGCGCGCTCAAACACCATCCTGGCGTTCCTTGAACATGAGCTCGGACTGGAGGCGGCGGGCCGCAAAGACTTCGTCGAAGCCGCGCGCCGGTTCGACGCCGCCATCGCGCTCGACAGCAAGGTGATTCCGGCCTACCTCAGCCTGGGCGACGTCCGGCTGCAACAGGGAGATGCCGACGGGGCCGCCGCCATCTGGGAAAAAGCCATCGACGTGTCGCCTGATCGCGCCCATCTTCTCCTCGAGCGTCTGGAAACCCTGTACGTGCAGCAGGGTAAACGGGACCGATTTGTGGCGCTGTGCGAGCGGCTGACCGCGCTGGCCCCGCGTGAATGGCGCGCGCGAGCCGCGTTGGCCCGACATCTCGTGGGACACGGCGACCCCACGCGGGCGCTGGAACTGCTCTTCGGCGCGCTGGAGCACAACCCCCACGCCATCGCCATTCATCAGGCGATCTGGGCGCTGCTCTCCGCCTTGTCCCTGCCGCTCCCGCTTGTGGCCCGGTACATCGACATCACGCGCCAGTCGGTCTTTTATCTCGACCCGCACGTCTGCACACGCTGCCGTTACCGCAGCACGGGCCTGCTCTGGCAGTGCCCGCAGTGCCACGAGTGGAATCCCTTCGTCGAGGAGCGCATCACGCCCGCCAGTGACGTGGACTCGGATTCCCCCGGCGGAGCGTCCGCATAGTGCGTCGAGTCGCGCTGACGGGAGGGATCGCGACCGGCAAGTCGCGGTGTCTGTCGGTCCTGCGCGCGCTCGGTGTGCCCACCATCGACGCGGACCAGCTCGCGCGGGAAGTCGTCGCGCCAGGCACGCCCGGCCTCCACGCGATCGTCGACCGATTTGGCGGCGCCGTGCTGGCCCCGGATGGGACCCTGAATCGGGAGGCGCTGGGCGCCCTCGTGTTTGTGGATACCCTGGCGAGGCACGACCTCGAGGCCATCATTCATCCGCGCGTGTATGCGGCGATCACAGAGTGGTTTGCGACGCTCGACGCGCCGGCCGGTGTGGCCGACATCCCGCTGCTCTATGAAACAGACCGTGCCGGCGACTTCGACATCGTCATGGTCGCCGCTTGTACACCGGCCCAGCAGATCGAGCGCCTGATGGAGCGCAGCGGGCTGTCAGCCGACGCGGCGCGGCACCGCATCGCGGCGCAGCTGCCGCTGGCCGACAAAGTCGCGCGTGCGGACTACGTGATCGACACGTCGGGGACACTCGAGCAGACCGACGCCAACACACGAGCCGTCTGGGAACGAATCAGCCGCGCTGTTCGGCCGCTGTAACCGTGTTCTTCAGGAGCATCGCGATCGTCAGCGGGCCCACGCCGCCTGGGACCGGCGTCATCGCTGATGCGACCGAGGCCACCGCCGGGTGGACGTCGCCGACCACCGCACTGCCCTTCTTGTCGAAGTCCGCGACGCGCGGATGATCGGCACCAAAAAACCCGACCACCTTCTCGCGCGAGTCAACGCGGTTGATGCCGACGTCGATGACCACCGCTCCGGGTTTCACAAACTCCGGCGTCACAAACCCCGGGCGCCCGATCGCCGCGACGAGGATGTCTGCCCGGCGACACGTCTCCTGCAGGTCGGGTGTCTTTGAGTGACAGATGGTGACCGTGGCATCGCGCTGCAGGAGCAGCAGGGCCATCGGCTTGCCGACAATTTCACTGCGACCGATCACGACCGCATGTTTGCCCGCGATGGGCAGACCGAGGCGATCCATCAACTCGATCACCCCGGACGGCGTACACGGTTTGAGCGCCGCGCGTCCCTGGACGAGCAAGCCGACGTTGTGCGGGTGGAATCCGTCGACGTCCTTGCGTGGATCAATGGCATCAAACACACGTTCGGTCCCGTGTTTGCCGATGCCGCTCGGCAGCGGTGCCTGCACAAGAATGCCGTCACACGTCGCGTCGGCGTTGAGCGCCACGACCTCGGCCAGCACCTGTTCGACCGAGGACTCGGCCGCGAGGCGATGGACGCGGACGATCAGGCCGGCCTCAGTCCCCGCACGTTCCTTGTTGCGAACGTAGATGTGTGACGCGGGGTCATCCCCCACGAGCACGATGTCCAACCCGGGGGCGCGTCCGTGGGTGGCCACAAACGTGTCCACCCGTGGACGCACTTCCGCGCGGATGGCCTTGGCGACTTCAGTTCCGTTCACTATTTCTCTCCGGACATCTTCGACAACACACGACCGACGACGAAGATCGCAAGGGACACACCGAACACCTGCAGGCCGAAGATGTCCGCCTCATGGGCCGTGACACCGATTTCATGCCACTTGGCCGTCGTTTCATTGGTGATGCCCCACTCGGTGAAGAAGCCGAGGATGGTCATCGCAAAACCGTTGAAGATGGCCAGGCCGCCAAACGCCGTGGTGAAGTTCGCCAGCGACTGCATGAACGTGCGACGCGCACGCTCCTGGGGATCGGCCAGCGTGCTGTTCACGCGACCGTAGGCCCAATAGATGATCAGGCCCAGGTCGAGCCACACGAGGAACCGCACCCAGGTGAGAACCGGCAGACTGAGCATCAGCCAGAAACACGAGATGATGCCGAGGGTCGGCAGCACCGGACCAAACGGCACACGGAAGTTGCGCTTGGCATCCGGCCGTGTGCGGCGCAGGATCAGCACCGCGGCGCACACCACCACAAAGGCGAAGAGGGTGCCGATGCTCGTCATCTCGCCGACGGTCTGAATCTGTGTGAAGCCGGCCACGATGGCCACGATGACACCGGTGATGATCGTCGTGATGTACGGCGTGCCGTATTTCGGGTGCACGACGCTGACGCCGGGCGGCAGGAGCCGGTCACGACTCATCGCAAAAAAGATGCGCGGTTGGCTCAGCAACATGACCAGCAGCACCGACGTGATGCCGGCAACGGCACCCGCCGACACCAGATACGCCGCCCAGTCCTGACCAATCAGACTCAGCGCAAACGCGACCGGCGCGTTGAGGAACCCCACGTCGTTTTTGTAATCCACCACCGGCACAATGCCGGTCAACACGGCCGCCACAGCCAGATACAGGACGGTGCAGACGATGAGGGAGGCGAGGATGCCGATGGGCAGATCACGCTGCGGGTTCTTCGCTTCTTCGGCCGTCGTCGAGACGGCGTCAAAGCCGATGTAGGCAAAAAACACGACCGCGGCGGCGGCCATCATGCCCTGCCAGCCGTAGGCGTAGAAGGGACTCCAGTTTTCCGGTTTTACGAACGTGACGCCGGCGCCGATGAAGAACACGATGGCGACCAGTTTGATCGACACCATGATGGCGTTGGCGCGGGCCGTGGCCTGGACGCCGATGACCAGCAGCGCGGTGATGGCCAGCACGATGAGCACGGCCGGCAGATTGATCAGTGCGCCGATGGAGTTGCCGTTGGCGTCGACCGTGCCCGGCGCGGCGCTCATCCAGACCGGCAGATGAATGCCCGCGCCGCTCAGCAGCTTCTGCATATAGCCGCTCCACCCGATGGCGACCGTCATGGACCCGACGGCATATTCAAGGATCAGGTCCCAGCCGATCATCCAGGCCACCAGTTCGCCCAGGGTCGCGTAGGCATACGTATAGGCGCTGCCGGCAATCGGAATCATCGACGCAAACTCGGCGTAGCAGAGCGCCGCGAATCCGCAGGCGAGCCCGGCGGCGAGATACGACATCATGATGGCCGGTCCGGCCTGATTGGCCGCCGCCGTGCCGGTCAGCACGAAGATGCCGGTGCCGATGATGGCGCCGACGCCCAGGAGTGTGAGATCCCACGCGCTCAGGCTTCGCTTGAGGGCCTTGGACCCGTGTTCGACGTCACCGACGAGTTGCTCGATTGATTTTGTGCGAAGGAGGTTTGAATCCATTGGGTATAAGCCCTCAGATGGGCACTGGCGTCGACATTATAGAGGTAGAATCCACGGACCGTTTCCGGGTATCGAAGAGGAGTATTTGATGGCAGGCGCGCGTGGCAGCTTCGGCTCGAGGTTTGGGTTCATCCTGGCGGCCGCCGGTTCGGCCGTGGGACTGGGAAACATCTGGGGCTTTCCGACCAAGGTCGGACAGGGCGGGGGCGCCGCCTTTGTCCTTGTGTACCTGGTATGTGTCTTCCTGATCTGTGCCCCGATCATGATCGCCGAGCTGGCCGTTGGCCGGCGGTCGGGCAAGGACCCGGTCGGCGCGTTCAACTTCATCAAACCCGGAAGCGCCTGGTGGCTCACCGGGGCGCTGGGCGTGCTGGCTGGGGTCGGCATCCTGTCGTTCTACTCCGTCATCGCCGGCTGGACGATCGCGTATATCTACTACACAGCGAGTGGAGCTGTTACAGGGGACTCCGCTTCGACCGGCGCTTTTTTTACCCAATTCGTGGGTAACGCTCCGCTGAGCATTGGCCTGACGTTTGTGGTCCTCGCCATCACCGCCGGTACGCTGCTGGGCGGCGTCAAGGGCGGCATCGAGCGGATGACCAAGGCCCTCATGCCGCTCCTGCTCATCCTGCTGGGCCTGTTGGCCGCCAGGGCCATCACCCTGCCTGGAGCCGACGCGGGTCTTGCCTATTACCTCAACCCGGATTTTTCAAAAATTCTGGATATCAGCGTCATCAACGCCGCGCTGGGCCAGGCCTTTTTCTCGCTCAGCCTCGGCATGGGCGCGATGATCACGTACGGCAGTTATCTGTCGAAGAACGAAAACCTCGCGCAGTCCGCCATGTGGGTGGTCGTCATTGACACCATCGTGGCGCTGACCGCCGGCCTCATCATCTTCCCGGCCGGTTTCAGCCTCGCGGGGTTTGACCCGAACAGTTCAGGTCCCGGCCTGATCTTCGTGGTGCTGCCGCAACTGTTCGCCACCATGCCCGGCGGGCACCTGGTGGGATTCGCGTTTTTTGTGATGCTGACGCTGGCCGCCATCACCTCCACGATTTCGCTGCTGGAAGTGCCCACGGCGCACCTGATTGACTCCCACGGATGGGATCGCAAAAAGGCCGTGCTGGTCCTCGCCACCATCACGTTTGTGCTGGCGATTCCCTCGGCGCTCGGCAACGGGGCCTCCGCGTTTTTTTCGAGTGTGCCCGGCGTGGGGATGGATTTTCTGAGCCTCATGGCGATCATCTGGAACGACTTCGCGCTGCCGATTGGCGGTTTCCTGCTCGCGATCTTTGTCGGCCACGTCTGGCGAGCCGACAAGGCGCTTGAAGAACTCAACGTGGGCGGACGCATGCCGGGCGCCGCCCTCTGGAGTTTCCTGATCCGCTGGGTCTGCCCGGTCGCGATCTTCATGGTGATTGTGTTCACCGCACTCGACTTGCTGCGCTAACGAAAGGGATTGAGGATTTACTGATGGATGTGTTGGCACTGACCCGATGGGTTGAATCGATCGAAGCCTCCGTGTGGCATTGGACATTCATGCCGCTCGTGCTTGTGGTGGTGGGCGGCATTCTGACGGTCGCGACCGGTTTCGTCCAGATTCGCCGCTTCCCTGTGGCGCTCCGGATGGTGATGAAGGGCGCGTTCTCGAAATCCGACAAGGACTCAAAGACGATCACGCCGTTCCAGGCGTTGTCGACCGCCCTGGCCTCCACCGTCGGCAACGGCAACATCGGCGGTGTGGCCACGGCCATCCTGATCGGTGGCCCCGGCGCCGTCTTCTGGATGTGGGTCTGTGCCACAGTCGGCATGGCCACCAAATATGCGGAAGCCGTGCTCGGCGTCCACTACCGCGTGACGCGCGAAAGCGGGGAACTGGCCAGCGGCCCGATGTACTACATCACCCGCGGCATGGGGAACTCGAGCCTCGGCAAAACGCTCGCGTGGCTCTTCGCCTTCTTCGGCATTGCCACCGCCATGTTCGGCACCGGCAACATGGCCCAGTCCAACACGGTCGCCATTTCTTTTGTGGCGGCTTTCAAGGCGGTCACCGGAAACGTGATTCCAACGTGGGTCCCCGGCCTGCTCATCACCGTGTCAGTCGGTCTCGTCTTGCTTGGCGGCATCAAGCGCATCGCGAACGTCGCGGAAAAACTCGTGCCGTCCATGATCCTGCTGTATCTGATCGCGTCGGTGAGTTTTGTCATTATCAACGCGGGTCAACTACCCCACGTGTTCTCGCTGATCTTCACTGAGGCCTTTACGCCGACGGCCGCCATCGGCGGCTTTGCGGGTGCCACCGTCGCACAGTCCATCGCCATGGGCATGAGCCGCGGCGTCCTCTCGAACGAAGCCGGCCTGGGCAGCGCGCCGATGGCGCACGGCATCGCCGACGTCAAACACCCGGCCGAACAGGGCGTGGTCGGTGTCTTCGAAGTCTTCATCGACACCATCGTCGTCTGCTCCATGACGGCGTTTGTCATCCTCGAGTCCGGGATGTGGACCTCGGGTCTGTATCAGTCCGCCGACCTCACGGCCGCAGCAATGAGCCAGACCATCCCGTACGCAACGGTCATCGTGGCCATCTGCTCCTTCCTGTTCGGCTTCTCGACGCTGATCGGCTGGTGCTACTACGGTGAGAAGTGCTTCGAATACATCTTTGGTTCGACCTACATCAAGGTCTACAGGGTGCTGTTCGTCGCGTTGATCATGGTTGGCGCAGTGGTGTCGGTGCCGCTGGTCTGGGCGATTGGCAACCTGCTGAACGCCTTCATGGCCTTCCCGAACCTCATCGGCCTGGCCATCCTGCTGCCCGTCGTCAGAAAGATCACGGCCGACTACTTCACCGGCACCGGCAAGGAGTACGCGGTGACTCACCCGACGACGGGAGCACGGATAGGGAACTAGGAGGTCGTCAGCCTCCGCAGTACGCAACCCAGGCGCGGGCTCGCTCGGCGAGTCCGCGCCTGTTCTCTGTACCGACCAGATCTGAAATCACCGCCACGCTGTCCGCGCCGGCAGCCAGCACACTCGACGCGTTCTCAAGGGTGATGCCCCCAATGGCCACCAGCGGGAGTCCTGCCGCATGCGCGGGGACCGCGGCGCGCGCCACACCGGCGACGCCCAGGGCGTCACACCCGGTGTCCTTGGTCCGCGTGCCAAAGACCGGCCCGATCGCGATGTAGGACACCGGCTGCGTCACGGCATCGGCCACCTGGGCGTCGGTATGCGTCGACAGGCCCACCAGCGCGTCAGGTCCCAGGAGGCGACGCACTTCCGCCGGCGCGAGATCATCCTGACCGACGTGGACGCCGTCGGCGCCACACATCGCCGCGATGTCGGCGCGGTCGTTGATGATGAGCTGTGCCCCCGCCGCGCGCGTGCGAACCAGCAAGGCCTCGGCCAGCACCAGCATCGGACCGGACGCCATCCCCTTTGCACGCAGCTGAATCAGTCGGATACCGCCGGCGAGCCAGACGTCGCACACGTCGAGCGGCGCGAGGCCGCGCGCCGCGAGGAGGTCGGTATCGAGAATGGCGTAAATGGGGGGCAACGTGAGTCTTACAGTAGGCATGCAGACATGTAGGACCAAATGATCAGAAGAGCAAAACACTACATGTCTGCATGTGCAAAGACGTCGGGTGTCTTTTTCTGCTTACGCTTGGAACGAAAAAGACACCCGACGTCTACGCGGACTCAGCAAGCGGCTTCGCCGGTTTGGCCGGCGGCATGAACCGGTCCATGAAGGACGTGTTGATGCGCGCGGCCTGGAAGTCCGGGTCGTTGATGATCTTCAACTGCAGGGGAATCGACGTCTTGATCCCCTCCACCACCGTCATCTCCAGAGTGCGGCGCATGCGGGCGATCGCCTCGTTGCGGTCGCGGCCATAGGTGATGATTTTCGCGATGAGCGAGTCGTAATACGGCGACACCGTGCAGTCGGAGTGCACGAAGGTATCCACACGCACGCCTGGTCCCCCCGGCACACTGAACGCGGTGATGAGCCCGGGGCTCGGCGCAAACGTGACCGGATCTTCCGCGTTGATGCGGCACTCGATCGCGTGGCCGCGGAATTCGATGTCGCTCTGGCGGTACGCAAGCTTTTCGCCGGCCGCCACACGAATCTGTTCCTTCACGATGTCGATGCCCGTGATGAACTCCGTCACGGGGTGTTCGACCTGCAGCCGGGTGTTCACTTCGAGGAAGTAGAAGTTGCCGGTGTCATCAAGCAGGAACTCAAACGTGCCGGCGTTGGCATATTCCACCGCGCGCGCGGCTTCGACCACCGTGGAGCCGAGTTTTTTGCGCTGTTTGTCGGTCAGTACCGCAGACGGCGCCTCTTCGACCAGCTTCTGGTGACGACGCTGCACGGAGCACTCACGCTCACCAAGGTGCACCACGTTGCCGTGGTGATCGCCCATGACCTGCACTTCGATGTGCCGGGGCGCTTCCACGTAGCGCTCAAGATACACATCACCGTTGCCGAAGGCGGCTTCGGCTTCCCGCATCGCCATCTTGACGAGCTTCGGCAGTTCGTCGTGGCTGCGCACGATGCGCATGCCGCGTCCGCCACCACCGGCCACGGCCTTGATGATGAGCGGCAGACCGAGTTCCTTGCCAATCTTGATCGCCTGCTCTTCCCCGTGCACCGGCCCGTCGCTGCCCGGCAGAATCGGGACGCCGGCTTTTTTCATGGCCCGGCGCGCGCGGGCCTTGTCGCCCAGCAACCGGATGACATTGGGATTGGGCCCGATGAATTTGATGTGGCACGCTTCACACACTTCCGCGAGATACGCACTCTCGGAGAGGAAACCATCCCCGGGATGGATCGCATCGGCGCCGGTGATCTCGGCCGCGCTGATAATCGCCGGCACACTGAGGTAGCTGTCGGCGCTGCGCGCGGGACCGATACACACGTCCTCGTCGGCAAACCGCACATGGAGCGAGTGCTCGTCGGCTTCCGAGTAGACGGCGACCGTCTTGATCCCCATCTCGCGGCACGCGCAGATGACGCGCAACGCGATCTCCCCACGATTCGCAATCAGGATCTTGTTGAACACTTACTGCACCCTGATCGTGAAGATCCGATCGCCGAACTGCACCGGCTGGCCGTTGTCGACGTACACGCCGACGACTTCGCCGTCCACGTCGGACTCGATCTCGTTCATGAGTTTCATCGCTTCGATGATGCAGAGCACCTGGCCCTTTTTCACCATCGTGCCCACTTCGGCAAATGGACGCGCGCCGGGTTCGGGCGCGCGGTACACGGTGCCCACAATGGGCGCCTTGATGACGGCCAGCGGCGTGCCCTCCTCCACCGGAGCGGCGGGCGCCGCCGGCGCGGCCGCAGGGGCGGCCATCGCCACC
>CAYRGW010000022.1:0-51514 GCA_964423815.1 uncultured Solibacteraceae bacterium
ATGTGTTTGAACATGACGTCGTCGTGCATGTCCTGCGCGTGTGCACGCACATAGGGCAACGTCACGTCCCGATGCGCGAAGGCGTATTCAACGCTGCGCCGCAGCACACGATCCATCGTGTGCTGGATGTCGGGATCAAGGGATCGACGGATGACGATCCCGCCGAGCGGAATCGGAAACGTGGTGGTCTCCTCCCAGTACTCACCGAGGTCGACGATCTTCCGCAGACCGCGTGACTCGTACGTGAACCGGTTTTCGTGAATGATGACCCCGGCGTCGTAGTCGCCACTGGCGACTGCGCCTTCGATCTCCGAGAAGACCATCGGCGTGGTCCGGGTGGCTGCCGGAAATGCCAGACCCAGCAACAGACTGGCCGTGGTGTATCGGCCCGGCGTCGCGATGGAAAGACCGCCTGCGGCGACTTCGTCGGCGGTGATAGGACGTTTCGAGATGAGCAGGGGCCCACAGTTGCGTCCAAGCGCGCTGCCCGCGTTGAGCAGCACATACCGGTCCGCACAATAGGCAAACGCGTGATAACTCAACTTGGTCACGTCCGTGCGGCCTTCAAACGCGTCGCGGTTCAACGCCTCGACGTCCGCGAGTCTGACGTCAAAGGTCAGGCCCTCCAGATCGATGCGTTGATGCACGATGGCATCAAACATGAAGCAGTCATTGGGACACGGGGAGAACGCGAGTGACAGTGTCATCGGACCTGGAGTTGAGCGACCAGCGCCGAGGCCGTCCGGCCCAGCGCCTCGATGGCCGGCCCGAGCTGCCACGCGGCGCGGTTGCGGCGTTCGACGTAGTTGGAGACGGCGCGGATCTGCGCAAACGGGATGCCGCCGATCAGGCAGGCGTACATAAACGCCGCGCCTTCCATGCTCTCGACCTGCGGGGCCACACGCGCCACCATCGCCGCGATCGCCTCGTCCTCGCCGTGGACCGTGTTGACGGTGATGGCCGAGACACGTGGAAGGTCCGCGAGCACCTGCGATGTGGGAGGGGCGGGATTGGTCAGGCGCCCGCCCACAAATGGGGCAGCGTCGGGTGCGACAAGGCCGATGTCCTGGGCGGAGACAAAGGCCGCCCCGTCCTGCACGCCCAGTTCAGGGATGCAATCGGACGTGACGTGCACCACGGCTCCGAGGCCCAGGCTGCGGTCGAAGGCACCACACACGCCCAGATTGAGGGCGAGGTCGTACCGGGTCAAGGCGATCGCGCGTGCCACGTGGGCGGCGGTGGCCACCATGCCCACGCCGGTCACCAGGACGTCCACGGTGTGGCCGTGTGACGACGAGTCGGCGGGGAACGACGTGAGTTCGTTGTGGGTCGCAGCCACCACCAGGAGACGCATCAGGCGATGATCCTATCGCACGGGCGTTCGCAGGGCGTCGGCGTCCGCCTGCGCAACTGCCTCGGCGGAGGCGGTCAGCCGACCCGGAAGTTCCGCAGCGGTGACACCACGCCGAGAATGCCGAGCAGCCACCAGATGACGGCAATCACGACCACCACATTCAGAATGGTCTTGATGGAGGACGCCATCGGGATGAACCGGTTGATCAGCCAGAGAATGATGCCGACGATGACGAGGGTGACGACGATATCGAGAAGGGGCATGGCCAAGAGCCTAAGGGCATCCCCCTTCCGGGGGGTGTGCTGTATGGCACAGTGCCGCCCCTACCGCAGAAACGCCAGGACCTGCAGCGACGACTGATACCCGGACACGGATTTGAGCGCCTTGCCGGACGCGGGATCCACAATCACCATCGTCGGATATCCCGACACGCCGAAACGTTTGACCATGGCCTTTTCGATGTCGCCGTCAAGCTTCACGGTCACGAACCCCTTCGCCAGCGCGGCGGAGACTTCGGCGTCGGTCCAGATCCACTCGTCCATCGTTTTGCACGGACCACACCAGGTGGTTTCGAAGTCGATGAACACCCGTTTGCCGGCGGCCTTGGCGGTGGCCAACGCCTGATCGAGGTTGTGGGACCAGGTGAGTGCGGCCTTGGTCCGCGCGCGCGGGCGTTCGTCGGCCAGCATGTCGTCCGGGAGGCGGTCTTCGGCTTTTGACACCGGGCGGTCGACAACCGCGAACGTGACGGCGGAGCCATCCCGCTCAAACGACTTAAATTCGAGCACAAGGTCCTTCGCGCCACCGCCCCGTTCGATGAACATCAAACGTGAGGTGTCGCGTGCTTCCTTGATGGACAGGACCGCCGCCTCGGCATTGGGCATGGAGGCCTGCACCACACTCCACGAATCACCCGGGCCGTACAGCGCGTCGTTGTTGCCGTCCATGGCGGCCACCAGCGCACGCACGCCGTTGACGGTGATCGTGCCGGAGCGCCACGACCCACGCGAGTACCTGACGACGTCCGGCGGGGCAGCCCCGTCCTCACGGACGATCCAGAAGTTCACGATGAACGGTTCGGTGCGATCGGGATTGGCAAACCGCACGCGCAGGGTGATCGCGCTGAACGAGGACCACCAGGCCTTGGTCTTTTCGTTCTGCTTCGGTTCAGTCACCACCGCGGGCCCGTCGTCGGCAAAGTCGCCGTTGCGGTTGTGATCGACGAAGAGCTGCGTCAGGTCGGAGGGATGTGCGGCGCTGGCGGTGGCCAGCACCGGAATCCAGGAATCCCGTGCCGGCCCGACCTGAATGAGCCCTCGTTTGGCCGGGCGCACCGCGCCGGCGGGTAGTGTTTGTGTGGCCGCAACGGGTGCCAGGGTGACCTGCGTGCCCTTCGGGCTGAAGTTGGGTTTTGGTCCCGCGCCGGGCGCGTGATACGTCAGCGGCACCGTGATCTGCGTGGTTTGCGCCTGCGTGACACCGAGGCCCGCCCCAGCCACCACACCCAGCAACATCATCAGCCTTCGCATACGACTCCTATTTTTCCCGCAAGAGTTTCTCGATCAACGACGCCAGAAATGGTTCATTGGCGTCATCGTACCCAACCATGATCAGGCGGATGCGCCCGTGCCGGTCGAGCAGGTGAATCTGCGGAATCCCCCCGACTTTGTATGCCGCATCATTCGGGTTGTCAACGGCTGAGCGCAGGTTGGCCACGGCAATGGGCACCACGAGTCCTTCTTTCGCCCAGTACTCACGATCCCGTTCAAACTCGGCCTCGGCCGTGAGCGGGCGCTCCATGCCGAAGTACCCATACAACTCCGTGGCGAGCACGACGCGGAAGCCCTGGGGGCTGTACTTCGCGAGGAGCCGCTTGAGTCCCGGATAACTTTCCTTGCAGGGCACACACCAGTGCGCGGTGAACTCGAGCAGTGTGACGCCGCCGGTCATGGGCATCGTGGTGTTGGCGGGGGCGTTCAGCCAGCGCGGTGCCGTGATGGGGGCACCGACGGTGCCGACCAGGGCGTAGCGCGCGATGACGGGATCAAGCATGCGGTCCGCGTTGGGGACGTCACCCCAGCCGGCGCGGGCTGAGGCGAGCAGCGCCTGCGCCTCCGGTGCCTGTCCCCGACCGGCCAGCGCCTCCGCCATGTTGATGTGGGCACTGATGATGAGGCTGCCGTATTTCGTGCGCTGCGCTGCCGTGAACGTCTTGCCGCGCGTGATGAGCCACGTGGAATGTTTGATGATGCCGTCGTCGATGTCGTCGCCACGGTAGTAGCCGTTCATCCGGCCATGGGTGGCCATCTTGATGTCGAGCAAGGCGTCGCCGGGCAGCTCGAGGCGATCGAGTTCGTCCACGTATCGCTCGAGCGTCGCGTTGCGTGCGGCAGACTTTTCGTCACGGAGCCCGGTGCCGACGGCCTGGGCCAGCACCTCGGCCCTGAGGGCCGTGGACAACGTCTTCGAGCCCAGGGCGCGATCGAGGGCGGCTTTGGCGAGGACCGGTTGTGCGGATTCACCATAGAGCGCGATCAGGCCGGGCAGCTCCGCCTCCGCGATCGTGGTCACCGAGAACTGTGCGGCACACCGTTGTGCCATCGCCACCTTCTCGACTTCGATCTGTCGCACGGCCTCGGCCGTGACCTGTTTCAGCGCCCGCTGTTGTGTCAGGACAAACTCACGCGCGGTCTTCACACATCCCGCCGGCGTGGGTGGCTGTGTGACTGTGACCTGCCCGCCAGCGGCAGCACTCATGGAAAGGAGCAGGGAGATGAGCAACATGACGATTCCTTTATCGAAGGCCGCGCTGCAGGAACGACACAAAATGGTCCGCGTCCCTGGTGAGGCCGCCAAACGCGACCACTGGGGTACCTTGCGGGGAGAGTACTGCGTAGTAGGGCAAGGCGACTGTACCGAAGGTGTCACGCTGGAGTGCCTGGAACCGGCGGTACTCCTCGCCGCGGCCGTCGGTGTACAGGCGGACGCGCACGTACCGTGACAACTCGCGTTCGACCTCCGGGCGCGTGAACATGTTGGCTTCCATCCATCGGCAGTTGGTGCAGGTGTAGCCGGTGAAATCCACCAGGACGGGTTGTCCCGCAGCGGCTGCGGCCGCGAGGGCGGCGTCGTAGTCGTTGACGATCCATGACAACTCGCCGTCGGTGCCCCCGCCCAGTTCCGCGGGCGGCAGAAACGCTTCGAGTTCGCCAAGTCGTTGTCCGGCCAGCCCCGTGCCGAGCCACACCGTCAACGCCAGTGCGGCGAGTGCCGTGGCCCACCGCGTGGCCCCGGGGCGGGCGAGGCGAGGCGCGTGTCCCAGTCGCAGCGCGCCTGCCAGATAGGCGACGAGCACCGCCCCAATCACAATCCAGAGCGCAATCACGACGTCGCGGGTGAACACTCCCCAGCCCCAGACCAGATCGACGTTGGAGAGAAACTTCAACGCGGCGGCGAGTTCGAGCAGGCCCATCGCGGCCTTGACCGACAGCAGCCACGCGCCCGATCGTGGCAACGCGGCGATCGCTTGTGGTGCCCAGGCGAGCAGGACAAATGGCAGGGCGAACACGGACGAAAACACCAGCAGTCCCGCCAGCGGCCAGACCCAGTCGCCTTGCGCCGCCACGACGAGTAACGTGCCCAGAAACGGCGCCGTGCACGTGAAGGATGTGAGGGTGAAGGCGAGTCCCATCAACAACGTGCCGACGTAGCGGCCCTTGCCCGCGTCAAGCGCGGTGGCGCTGGAGAGGAACCGGGAGGGCAACGCCAGATTGAACGCGCCAAACAGGTTCAGCGCAAACACGATGAAGAGCGCCGCGATCCCGAGGTTCAGCCACGGGTTGGCCGCAAATTGATTCAGACCTGCGGCGCCAAAACCAATCGCGAGGATCGCGCCGACAGCCGTGAACGTCATCACGATCCCGCCGCCGTACACCGCCGCCTGCGACACCGCCTGCCCACGTGTCGTCGTCCCGCGATTGGTGAAGTAGGAGACCGTGATCGGCACCATGGGAAACACACAGGGCGTCAGCAATGAGAGTGCGCCCATCAACGCGGCCAGACCGAGATACGCCCCGAGGGTGCTCGCGCTGGTGGCGGAGGCCATGTCCTCAACCGTCGAGGTCCGGGGGCGGGGAGTATCTGTCACCGTCGGGGTGAACTGCGCATCGTTGCCTGTCCCGGGAATCAACAGCGACAGCGCGATGCGTTCGGTCCTCGGCGGCAGGCAATACCTGTCGGTGCAGGTCTGAAAGGTGGCGTCGAGTTCGACCGTCAGCCGCCCGGTCGCCTTGTCGGGCACTTTGACCGGGACATAAAAGGTGGCGGCCTCCGTGTGGTACTGCGTGTCGATGCTGAAGTTGGGGTCAAACGACGAAAACGGCAGGGGGGCGATGACGTTGCCGTCGAGCTGAAGCGCGGAGCCGGGCGCGGCGACGATCGTGAGTGCTTGGGGGCCCGCCCCCTCCTGGGTGAGGGCATACATTTTCCAGCCCGGATCAACGGTCGCCTCAAGGACGACCTCCACCGTGGCACCGGCCGTGACCACCGTGGTCGGCTCCATGGACGCCTTCCACCGTACGACGATCTCGCCCGGCACCTGTGCGGCGGCCGGCGCCGCCAACGCGAGGACAAAGACGAGAAGCGCGACCCGTGTCATCGCGCCCATCCTACTCGGAACCTCGGAACCTCGAGAACTTCGGAACCCCGGGACTTCGACTCAGTAAACGCGCGGAAGCGTTTGATAGTATGCCCGGGCTATGAACGAAACCGGCGCTCCGACCTCCTCTGCCATTGACCGTGCCCTGCCAGCGATGCTGGCCCTGTTCGTGGGGAGCGGCGCCGCTGCACTGATCTACGAGGTCGTCTGGTTTCAGATGCTCCAGCTCTCGCTGGGGTCGTCGGCCGTGTCCATGGGTGTCCTGCTGGGCGTGTTCATGGGCGGCATGGGCCTGGGCAGCTGGATGTTTCCGAAGAAAGTCGACAAAAAACATCACCCCCTCAAGGTGTATGCCTTCCTTGAACTGGGTATCGGTGTCTGCGGTCTGCTGGTGCTCCTGATCGTGCCGCTGCTGGGCAGCGTCTACACGGCGATCGCCGGCACGGGCCAGTTCAGTGTTTTCCTGCGCGGCCTCGTGGCCGCCATTGTGCTGCTGCCCCCCACGTTGATGATGGGCGCCACCCTGCCGGCCATCGCGCGTTACGTTGAAACGACCCCGAAGGGTGTGTCGTGGATGGGCTTCTTCTACGGCGGCAACATCGCCGGCGCGGTCATCGGCACGTTGCTCGCAGGCTTTTATCTGCTGCGCGTCTCGGACATGGTGGTGACGACGCTGGTGGCGGTCGCGCTGAATGTGTTGGTGGCCGGCCTTGGCTTCTGGTTGTCGAAGAGCGCGCCGTACGAACCGGCCGGTGTGTCCGTGAAGGATCCGGTCGTGGAACCGGGTGCCCGCGTCGTGTACCTCGCGATTGCGTTCTCGGGCCTGACGGCGCTGGCGTCACAGGTCATCTGGGCGCGCGCCCTGTCGCTCCTCATTGGGGCAACGGTCTACACCTTCTCACTGATTCTTGCGGTCTTCCTCGTCGGGCTTGGCATCGGGTCCAGCCTCGGGTCCTCGATGGCGTCCAGCCTCAAACATCCGCGCGTCGCGCTTGGCTGGGTGCAGATGTTGTTGTGTGTGGCCCTCGCCTATGCGGCGTACATGACCACCGGCTCGATGCCGTACTGGCCCATCAATCCGTCCATCTCCAGCGACCTGGTCTACACCTTCCAGCTCGACCTGATGCGTGCCGCCTTTGTGGTGCTGCCGGGCGCGATTCTGTGGGGCATGAGTTTCCCGTTGGCGCTGGCGTCGGTCGCCGAGAAGGGGCAGGATCCGGCTCGCCTCGTTGGTGGCGTGTATGCCGCCAACACCGCGGGCGCCATTGTCGGCGCGCTCGTCGCGAGTCTGTTCGCGATCGCCTGGATTGGTTCGCAGAACGCGCAGATGGTGCTCATCGGCATCTCGGCCGTGTCCGGCTTGATGCTGCTGGCGTCGCACGCGGATGAAACCGGCAAGGGCAAGTCACAGATGGCCAGCATGGTGGTGCTGGTCGCCATCACCGCCGGCGCGGGCCTCCTTGCGCGCACCGTGCCGGAGATGCCCGGCATCCTCGTGGCGTATGGCCGCTACGCGGCGACCTGGGTGGGCCAGAACGAAATCATTTACACGGGCGAAGGCATGACGGCGTCGGTCGCCGTGTCTCGCACACCCAACGGCGTCCTCAACTACCACAACGCCGGCAAGGTGCAGGCCTCGAGCGAACCGCAGGACATGCGCCTGCAGCGCATGCTCGGACACATGACGACCCTGATCCCCGAGAACGCGAAGACGGTCGTGGTCATCGGGTGCGGTGCCGGTGTCACAGCCGGCGCGGTGTCCATCGATCCCGACCTCACGCAGGTGACGATCGCGGAAATCGAGCCCCTGGTTCCGCGCGTGGTGTCGACCTACTTCTCCGAGCACAACTTCGACGTCATCCGGAACCCCAAGGTGCGTGTGCACCTCGACGACGCGCGGCACTTCCTGCTGACGACGAAAGAGAAGTTTGACGCCATCACGTCCGACCCGCTCGATCCGTGGGTCAAGGGGGCGGCGACGCTCTACACGCGCGAGTTCTTCGAAGTGGTCAAGTCGCGGCTGAACCCCGGCGGCGTGGTCACATTGTTCGTGCAGCTCTACGAGAGCAGCGATGCGGCGGTGAAGAGCGAAATCGCCACGTTCCTCGAGGCCTTCCCGCAGGGCGTGGTGTTCGCCAACACGATTAACGGACAGGGCTACGACCTGGTGCTTGTGGGGCAGCTCGACCCGAAACCGATTGACGTGGACCGCGTGCAGGCGCGCCTCAGTGACCCGAAAAACGCCGCGATTGCGCGGTCACTGTCGGAGATCGGCATCAACTCGGCCATCGACCTGTTCGCGACCTACGGCGGCCGTACGGACGACATGGGCGGCTGGCTCGCCGGCGCCCAGATCAACACCGACCGCAACCTCCGTCTGCAGTATCTGGCCGGGCTCGGACTGAACCTCTATCAGAGTGCGGAAATCTACCGGAACATGTCGGCGACCAGCCGCTACCCGGAAGGCCTCTTCACGGGGTCCGAACAGACGATGCAGGAGTTGCGGCAGGCGATCGAACGCGCGCACGGCCGGTAGCGCCGTGGTACCATGCGGCCCATTCCACGCATGGTGCATCGACGCGCGCTGACGTCGTTTGTCCTGATCACGCTGTTGCTGGCGTCGACCAGGTTCGGCCTGGCGAGCCAGCAACTGCCGGCGTCCCTGAGCAACGCCGATTTCTGGAATCTCGTTCGAGACCTGTCCGAGCCGGATGGCAATTTCCGGTCGGACAATCTGGTCTCGAACGAGATCTCCTTCCAGACCATCATCCCGGAACTGGTCGCCCTCACGAAACCCGACCGTGTGTACCTCGGTGTGGGCCCCGAGCAGAACTTCACCTACATCGCGGCGCTCAAGCCGCGCATGGTGTTCATCATCGATGTCCGTCGTGGCAACCTCCACACACAGTTGATGTACAAGGCGTTGTTTGAGCTGTCGAAGGACCGCGCGGACTTTGTGTCGCGACTCTTCTCGAAGCAACGACCTGACGGGCTGACCACCACCACGTCCGTGCAGGATCTGTTTGCCGCGTTTGTGCCTGTGGAGACCGGTGAGGCGGAGTACATCGCCAATCTCGCAGCGATTCAGCAGCACCTCACGAAGACCCGGGAGTTGCCACTGAGCACCGACGATCTCAAGGGCATTGAATACGTCTATTACCACTTCTATTGGTATGGGCCTGGGCTGACCTACTCGTCCAGTGCTGGTACAGGCACGGGCGGCGGTGGCGGCCGGGGCCGCGGCAACTTCGTGAACTTCCAGTCGCTCATGGTGGCCGATGATGGCAGCGGTGTGGCGCGGAGTTTCCTGGCGACGGAGGAGCGGTTCCTCTATCTCAAGGCGATGCACACAAAAAATCTGCTGGTGCCGGTCGTCGGTGATTTTGCCGGCCCCAAAGCCATCCGCAGTGTCGGCGCGTATCTGAAGGCGCGCAACGCCGTCGTGTCGGCGTATTACCTGTCGAACGTTGAGCAGTATCTGGAGCAGGACGGCAAGTGGATGACCTTCTGCGGCAACGTGGCGCGCTTGCCGCTTGATGCGACCAGCACCTTCATTTTTTCGCAGAATGGCGGCGGGGGCGTCGGTCGCTCAGGGTTGCAGTCGCTCTACCGATCGATCACCGCGGACGTGGAGGCGAACAAATGCGGCGGTTAGTGCTGGCGGTGTGTGTGGCGCTTTCGCTGGCGGTGAGCCACCCGCACGCCGGCCCGTCGGTGTCGTCGGTCGAGCACACGGTACCGGCCAGACTTTCTGATGCGGACTTCTGGCGCCTGGTCACGGAGTTTTCTGAAGGCGACGGCTACTTTCCCTCCGACAATCTCGTCTCCAACGAACTGACGTTTCAGTGGGTGATCCCGCGAGTCCTCACGTCGTGGACCGCAGGGCAGGCGTACCTCGGTGTCGGTCCGGATCAGAACTTCACCTATCTGGCCGCCCTTAAACCCAGCATCGCGTTCATCGTGGACATCCGTCGCGACAATCTCCGCCTGCAACTGCTCTACAAGGCGCTCATCGAGATGTCGCCGACCCGCGCGGCGTTTTTGTCGCGGCTGTTCTCGCGGGAATTACCGGCAGGGTTGCCCGCCACGGCCTCCGTCGGGGAGCTGTTTGTGGCCTTTGGGCGTGTGGCACCCACCGAACAACGGTTCGCCGAGACGCTCGTGGCCGTGCGTGAACGGCTGACCACGCAGCACGGCTTTGTGTTGTCGGCTGCGGATCTCGCTCACCTCGAATACGTGTTGACGTCGTTTTATTTTGGCGGACCAGGGCTGGCGTACGCCAACACGGGACGATCGGGGCGGTACCCGAGTTATCAGGACCTGATGACCGCCACCGATGAGGCGGGCAAACCCCATGGGTATCTCGCCAGTGAGGCCAACTACGGGGTGCTGCGCGACATGCAACTGCGCAACCTCATTGTGCCGGTGGTCGGTGACTTTACGGGGGCGAAGGCCTTGCCCGCGGTGGCGTCGTATCTCAAGGCGCAAAACGCGGTGGTTGGTGTGATCTACACCTCGAACGTCGAGCAGTATCTGTTTCAGTACGGCACCTGGCCGAGTTATTACTCGAACATTGCCGCCATGCCGATTGATGAGGCCAGCACGTTCATCCGGTCGTGTTTTAACACCTGTGCGAGTGTGCCGTGGTCGCGGTCAGCGCAGTTGCTCGATCCGGTCGGGCCGCTGCTCAAGGACGTGGCGGCCGGGCACATCCGCTCGTATTACGACCTGCTCACACGCTCGCGATGACGCCGACGCGCCGCGGGATCGCCGTGCTCGTCGTGGCGTTGGCCGTCGCCATTGCCGGGACCAGTTCCGGATGGTGGGTCCGCAGCGGCACGCTGCCGGCCTCGCTGACCAACGCCGAGTTCTGGTCGCTGGTCGAACATCTCTCGGAGCCGGACGGGTATTTTCAGTCCGACAACCTCGTCTCCAACGAACATTCGTACCAGTGGGTGGTGCCCGCGCTTACAAACCTGCGCGCGCCCAATCGGGTGTACCTCGGTGTGGCGCCCGATCAGAACTTCACGTACATCGCCGCGACGCAGCCGGCCATGGCGTTTATCGTGGACATCCGCCGCGGCAATCTCGTGACACACCTGATGTACAAGGCGTTGTTCGAGTTGTCCGAGGATCGGGCGGACTTTGTGGCGTTTCTGTTTTCGCGCCCGCGCCCGCCAGGGATGACGGCCGACAGCAGCATTGAGGACATTTTCGCCGCGCTGGAGCGAACCCCGAAGGACGAGCTGGAGTTTCGCAACAACCTGTTGATCCTGCAGCACCACCTCACGGTCACACGCGGGTTTGGGCTGTCTGATGAAGACCTGCGTGGGTTGGACGACATCTACAGTCAGTTCTACACGTTTGGCCCTGCCCTCAGTTATTCCTCCAGGATGGGCGGCGGTGGTGGTCGCCGGGGATTCGGCAACCGTTTCCCGACGTGGGCCGAGATGGCGCGACAGACCGATGCGGCAGGGCAGCAACAGGGCTACCTGGCGAGCCATGCCCGCTTCACCGCGATCAAGGAGATGCAGCTCAAGAACCTGATCGTGCCTGTGGTGGGCGATCACACCGGTCCTGATGCGCTGCGCAACGTGGGCCGCTACATCCGTGAGCGCGGCGCGACGGTTGGCGCGTTCTACACGTCGAACGTCGAGCAGTATCTCTTCCGGTATGGCACCTGGCCGCGCTTCGCCGCCAACCTCGGCACGTTACCGCTCGACGACCAGTCGGTGATCATCCGATCGGTATCCCCACGCGATGGTTATTTCGGATTGCCTCAGGGCCCGGACGGCCGCGCCAACGTGCTCGACCCGATTCAGGCCCTGGTGCGCGACTTCGGCACCGGACAGATCACCACGTATCGCGACGTCACGGGGCGTTCGCGCTGACGCTCGTCTCAACAGTAGGCGTGTAGGCATGTAGTTCTTTTAATAAAGATCTACATGTCTGCATGTCTATTGTGGATCTGCGGTTGTCCCCTCAGCAGTGCGTCGCCGTTGCGCAAACGCGTCGAAACGCGCCTCCGCGAGTTGGAGGAATTCGTCCTTGTCGATTTGCAGGTGATGGGCCTGTACGACCGCCTGGTCCATCTCTTCGGTGACGAGTTGGAGGCGGGCGTCCTTAGTGAGCATCGACCCCGAGGTGTTGATGAAACACCCCCGGCCTGACTCGGTGGTGATGACGCCCTGGTGTTCCAGCTCCGTGTAGGCCTTGGCGATGGTGTTGCGGTTGACCCGGAGCTCCTCGGCCAGCGGCCGGATGGAGGGCAGGGCGTCCCCGGGCCGGGCGGCCCCGGAGGCGACAGCCGCCTTCACCTGGTCAACAACCTGCAGGTACACTGGTTTGGCGGACTTGAAATTGAGCTCGAATCTCATCGTCTACTGTCCTATGACGCTAGGACACTGCGTCCGGTCTGTCAAGGTTTGGAAACTTTTTTTGATCTTTTCGAACTTTGGACCGTGGACCGAGTTGGACCTTGGACCGATCTCTGGTAGACTCCATTGGTTCTTCGGACTCTAGGACACCCTATCTAGAGTTCGCTTCAGACCGAGGCAAAGACCCGGTCTTGTAGTTGCCGAGCGGAAGAGGCCTGTCGCGCCATGCGCGCCAATTGCCGTCCGCCAAGTGCTGATACCAGCAATAGGGGAAATGTTTCAGGTGCCGAACCCGCGAGGGTTCCCAGGCCTGAGGCGAACACGACTCGCCGGTGCGTTGGCGACGCAGTTTGCGTTGCCCTCCGGCCTGAGTGTTGGACTTGTTTTGTGGTCGTGAAGGTTTAGACGTTATGCCGACGATTAGCCAACTGGTGCGCAAGGGACGAGAAAAGGTGCTCTGGAAGACCAAGAGCCCCGCGCTGCAGAGCAGCCCGCAAAAGCGGGGTGTCTGTGTGCGTGTGTTCACCCAGACCCCGAAAAAGCCGAACTCGGCGCTCCGCAAGGTGGCCCGTGTTCGCCTGACCAACGGAATTGAAGTCACGACCTACATTCCGGGCGTCGGTCACAACCTCCAGGAGCACTCGCTGGTGCTCATCCGGGGCGGCCGAGTCAAGGACCTGCCGGGCGTGCGTTACCACGTCGTCCGCGGCACGCTCGACACCGTGGGTGTCGCGGGTCGGATGCAGGGCCGCTCCAAGTACGGCGCCAAGCGCCCCAAGAAGGCGTAAGGGAGTTATAGACCATGCCGCGTAGACGAGAAATTGCGAAACGTGAAGTTCCGGCTGATCCGATCTATGACAGCCCGCTGGTGACGAAGTTCATCCGCACGATCATGAAGGACGGCAAACGTTCGACTGCCGAGAAGATCATGTACGGCGCGCTGAACATCGTGAAGGACAAGACCCAGGACGACCCGCTCAAGGTCTTCAAGAAGGCCGTCGACAACGTCAAGCCCGCGCTGGAAGTGAAGTCCCGCCGCGTGGGTGGTTCGAACTACCAGGTGCCGATCGAGGTCAACCCGACCCGTCGCCTGTCCCTCTCGCTCCGCTGGATCGCCGGCTACGCCACCGACCGTGGCGACGGCAAGACCATGCAGGAGAAGTTGGCCAATGAATTCATGGACGCCGCAAATCTGCGGGGTGGAGCCGTCAAGAAGCGCGAAGACGTGCACCGCATGGCCGAAGCCAACAAGGCCTTCGCGCACTACCGTTTCTAAGACCGGGCAATCATGGCAAGAACAGTACCTCTAGAGCGCTGTCGCAACATCGGCATCATGGCCCACATTGATGCCGGCAAGACGACGACGACCGAGCGCATCCTCTTCTACACGGGCATCACCTACAAGATCGGTGAAGTGCACGAAGGCACCGCCGTCATGGACTGGATGGAGCAGGAGCAGGAGCGCGGCATCACGATCACGTCCGCCGCGACGACGTGCACCTGGAAAGACATCCGGATCAACATCATCGACACGCCCGGCCACGTCGACTTCACGGCTGAAGTCGAACGGTCGCTGCGCGTGCTCGACGGCGCCGTCGCCGTGTTTGACTCGGTCGCCGGTGTGGAACCCCAGTCCGAAACGGTCTGGCGTCAGGCCGACAAGTACCGCGTCCCGCGCATCTGCTTCGTCAACAAGATGGACCGCATCGGCGCGAACTTCCTGCGCACCTACGAGCAGATCATCTCGAAGCTGCAGGGCAACCCCGTCGCGATTCACCTCCCGATTGGTATCGAAGACCAGTACCTCGGCGTGGTTGACCTCATCAAGATGAAGGCGCTCGTGTGGGCCGCCGACGCCGAGATGGGTTCGGAAGCGACCATCAAGGACATCCCGGCCGACATGATGGAGCTCGCGAAGGAATACCGCGAGAAACTCATCGAAAAGGTCAGCGAAGTCGACGACTCCATTCTCGAGGCGTACCTGGCCGGTGAAGAGATTCCCGAGGCCAAGATCAAGGCCGCCATCCGCAAGCGCTGCATTGCGTCCGTCCGTGACGAAAAAGCGGCGTTTGTGCCCGTCATCTGTGGTTCCGCCTTCAAGAACAAGGGCGTGCAGCCGCTGCTCGACGCGATCATCGACTTCCTGCCGTCGCCGCTCGACATTCCGTCCGTCACGGGCATCGACCCCGACGGTGGGGAAGGCGCGACGACCGAACGGCATGCCAAGGACGACGGCCCGATGTCGGGTCTGGCGTTCAAGATCATGACCGACCCGTTTGTTGGTCAGCTGACGTTCGTGCGCATCTACTCCGGTCAGTTGCTGGCCGGCACGTCGGTGTTCAACGCGACCAAACAGAAGACCGAACGTATTGGCCGCGTGCTGAAGATGCACGCGAACAAGCGCGAAGAAATCAAGGAAGTGCTCGCCGGCGACATCGCGGCCGTCGTGGGCATGAAGTCGGTCTCGACCGGCGACACCATCTGTGACGAGAAACACCCCGTGATTCTCGAAGCGATGGACTTCCCGGAGCCGGTCATCTCGCTCGCCATCGAGCCGAAGACCAAGTCCGACCAGGAAAAGCTGGGCCTCGGCCTGTCGAAGCTGATGGCGGAAGACCCGACGTTCCGTGTGAAGACCGACACCGATACGGGTCAGGTCGTCATCGCCGGCATGGGCGAACTGCACCTGGAAATCATCGTCGACCGCTTGAAGCGAGAATTTGGCGTCGAAGCGACGGTCGGCAAGCCGCAGGTCGCCTACAAGGAAACGATTACCAAGGCGGCCGACGGCGAAGGCCGGTACATCAAGCAGACCGGTGGTCGTGGTCAGTACGGTCACGCGAAGATTCGCCTCATTCCGCGCAAGCCGGGTGAGGGCTACGAGTTCTCGAACGAGATCGTCGGCGGCACCATTCCGCGCGAATTCATCAAGCCGATCGACCAGGGCATTCAGGAAGCGCTCACCACGGGCGTCCTGGCTGGTTATCCGATCGACGACGTGCGCATCGAGCTGTATGACGGTTCGTACCACGACGTCGACTCCAACGAAATGGCATTCAAGATTGCCGGATCGATGGCGTTCAAGGATGCCGCGGCGAAGGCGCACCCCGTGCTGCTCGAACCGGTCATGCGCGTCGAAGTGACGGTCCCCGAAGAGTACATGGGCGACGTCATCGGCGACATCACCAGCCGGCGCGGACACATCCAGTCGATGGACTCGCGCGGCGGCACCCAGATCATCAACTCACGCGTGCCGCTCTCCGAGATGTTCGGATACGCGACCGACATCCGGTCGCGCACGCAGGGACGCGGCGCCTATTCGATGCACTTCGACCGCTACGAGCAGGCGCCCAACTCGGTGAGCGAAGAAGTCATCGCGCGCACGCAGGGGAAATAAGTTATGGCCACTCCATTCAGCGACAAGATCCGCATCCGCCTCAAGGCGTACGACTACCGCGTGCTCGACCAGTCGACGACTGAAATCGTCGATACCGCGAAGCGCACGGGCGCGCGCCTGGCCGGCCCGGTGCCGCTGCCGACCGAAAAGAACAAGTGG
The DNA here is from genome assembly GCA_964423815.1 of uncultured Solibacteraceae bacterium. Lineage (GTDB taxonomy): Bacteria > Acidobacteriota > Vicinamibacteria > Vicinamibacterales > SCN-69-37 > SYFT01. The sequence goes on from CAYRGW010000022.1 coordinate 15,945, forward strand.
ACGGTACTGCGGTCGCCGCACGTCGACAAGAAGTCGCGTGAACAGTTTGAGATCCGCACGCATCGCCGGCTCATCGACATCTTCGAGCCGACGCCGCAGACGGTGGACGCCCTGATGAAGCTCGACCTGCCCGCGGGCGTCGACGTCGAAATCAAGGCGTTCGGGAAGGAACATAAATAATGGTTACCGGAATCATCGGTAGAAAACTGGGCATGACCCAGATCTTCCTGCCGGACGGCACCGCGGTCCCCGCGACCGTAATCAAGGCAGGCCCGTGTGTGGTGGTGCAAGCCAAGACCGCCGCGACGGACGGCTACGAAGCCGTGCAGATCGGACTCGTGGATGCGGAGGCCGCCGAGGCCAACAAACCCACGATCGGCCACTTCAAGAAGGCCGGCGTGCCGCCGACCCGTATCACCCGCGAAATGCGCGTGGTGCCGGGTGGGGAGGCCGCCAAGCCGGGTGACCAGGTGCTCGTCAACATGTTCGCCGCCGGTGAACGCGTCGACGTGATTGCCAACGGTCGCGGCAAGGGCTTCCAGGGTGTCGTCAAACGTCACGGCTTTGCCGGCGGCGCGGCCACCCACGGCTCGATGTTCCACCGCGCGCCCGGTTCCATCGGCGCGTCCTCGTATCCGTCGCGTGTCATCAAAGGCATGCGCGCGGCCGGTCGTATGGGCGGCAAGCGGATCACGACGTTGAACCTCAAGGTCGTCAGCATTGATGCGGAGCAGAATCTGCTCGTGCTGCACGGCGCGGTGCCCGGCGCCCCCAACGGCGTCGTCATCGTCCGGCGCGCGATTGCGAAGAAGAAAGACCCGCAGCCGCAGCCCGAGAAGGCCAAGAAAGGGAAGAAGTAAGTCATGACCCTTGATGTCGTCAACGGAAAGAATGAAAAAGTCGGGGCCGTCGATCTGAACGACGCGGTCTTCGGCGGCACGATCAAGACCGATCTGGTCTGGGCCTCGGTGGTCCGGCAGAACGCGTCGGAACGCGCCGGCACCCACGCGACCAAAAATCGCGCGCTCGTGAGCGGTGGCGGTAAGAAGCCGTACAAGCAGAAGGGCACGGGCCGCGCGCAGGCCGGTTCGAGCCGTTCGCCGCTGTGGCGCAAGGGCGGCACGGTGTTTGGCCCCCAGCCGCGCAGCTACGCCTATCAGCTGCCGAAGAAGGTGGAGCGTGGTGCGCTGCGCGCCGCCATCCAGTCGAAGCTGAAGGCCGGTGCGGTGATTATCGTGGACGAGCTCAAGTCGTCCGAGATGAAGACGAAGGATGTGGCGCTGCTGCTCAAGCGCCTCGGCGTGACGGGCAAGGCGCTCGTGACCGACGTGCAGCTGGATGAAAACTTCACGAAGTCCGCGCGCAACATCGCGGGCATCAGCCTGGTGCCCAGTGGGCGCGTGACGGCGCGTGACGTGATGGACACCGTGCGTGTGGTCGCGACGAAGGCGGCTGTCGAGCGGTGGCAGGAGGTGTTGGGATGAAGACTACAGACGTCATCCGCCGTCCGCTTGTGACGGAAAAGACGACGGTCGCCAGGGAAACCGGGTCGGTCGTGGTGTTCCAGGTTGCGAAAGATGCAACCAAGGTTGATATTCGGCGCGCGGTCGAGACCCTGTTCGGGTCGAAGGTCGCTGCTGTGCGCACACAAATCATGCACGGCAAGGTCAAGCGCCAGGGACGTTTCTCCGGACAGCGGTCGGACTGGAAAAAAGCCTGGGTCCGGCTCAAGACGGGCGAGAAGTTGCCTGAGTTCCTGGAAGGGGCCTAAGGATCATGGGGATTCGTAATTACAAGCCCACATCGCCCGCGCGGCGGTTCTACAGCGTGCAGACGTTCGACGAAATCACGTCGACGACCCCGCACAAACCGCTGCTCGAGCCGTTGCACCGGACTGGTGGACGCAACAACAAAGGTGAGATCACGTCCTGGTGGCGTGGTGGTGGCCACAAGCGGAACTATCGCGTCATCGACTTCAAGCGCGACAAGTTCAACATTCCCGGCAAGGTCGCGACGGTTGAATACGACCCGAACCGGAGTGCGCGTATCGCCCTCATCAACTATGCGGACGGCGAGAAGCGGTACATCCTGCATCCGCTCGGCCTCAAGGTCGGCGACCCGATCATGTCGGGCGACGGCGTGGACATCCTGCCGGGCAACTGCCTGCGGCTTCGGTTGATTCCGCTGGGCACGATGATTCACAACGTCGAGCTGCGGCCCGGCAAGGGTGGTCAGATTGCACGTTCGGCCGGCTCGGCCGTGCAGCTGGTGGCCAAGGATGGCGAGTACGCCTCGCTCAAGATGCCGTCGGGTGAAATCCGGCTCATCAATTCCGAGTGCCTGGCGACGATTGGCCAGGTCGGCAACCTCGACCACGAAAACATTTCGCTCGGCAAGGCCGGTCGAAGCCGTTGGCTGGGCAAGCGCCCGCACGTGCGTGGTGTCGCGATGAACCCGGTCGATCACCCGCTGGGTGGTGGCGAAGGCAAGACCTCGGGTGGTCGTCACCCGGTCACGCCGTGGGGCATCCCGACCAAGGGGTACAAGACGCGTCGCAACAAGCGCACGCAGACTTTCATCGTTGAACGGCGGAAGAAGTAACCATGGGCAGATCACTGAAAAAGGGCCCCTTCATCGACCTGCACCTTCTCGAGAAGGTCGAGGGGATGAACCGGCAGAACGAAAAGAAGGTCATCAAGACCTGGTCACGTCGCTCCACTGTGATTCCCGAGATGATCGGGCACACGCTGGCGGTGCACAACGGGAAGAAGTTCATCCCGGTGTACCTGACCGAGAACATGGTCGGGCACAAGCTGGGTGAGTTTGCCCCGACCCGCACGTTCAAGGGCCACACCACCAAAGCGGACAAGGCAGCGTCGGGTCCGAAGGGAGGCAACTAATGGTGCAGGCACAAGCCACCGCCAAATACGTGCGGACCTCCGCCCAGAAGGCCGGATTGGTGCTGGATCTGATTCGTGGCGTGGACGTCAACGGCGCACTGGCGACGTTGCGGTTCTCGCGCAAGAAGATCGCCAAGGAGATCGAAAAGGTCCTCAAGTCGGCGATTGCCAACGCGCAGCAGGCCGAAGGGTTTGGCGGCGACGTGGATCGGCTGTTCGTGAAGGAGTGCTACGCGGACCAGGGTCCGAGCATGAAACGTGTGCGCCCCGCCCCGATGGGTCGCGCGTTCCGCGTGCAGAAGCGCACCGCGCATCTCACGGTGGGTGTGCAGGAACGACCGGCCAAGAAGGTTGGCGTGACCGGCACCGCTCCCGGCGGACAGCGTGCGCGCGCCGCCAAGTCGGCGAAGACCGCACCGAAGGTAAAAAAGACGTCGCCGGCCAGCGCCGGGGGCACGGAGTAACTCATGGGTCAGAAAGTCCATCCGTACGGATTCCGCCTCGGCTTCAACAAGACCTGGCGTTCGCGTTGGTTCGCCGACAAGGATTACGCGAAGCTGCTGCACGAAGATCTGAAGCTGCGTGACGAACTCAAGAAGCGGTTCGCGCATGCGGGCGTGGCGCGCATCGACATCGAGCGCGCGGCCAACAAACTGAAGGTGGACATCCACACCTCGCGTCCGGGCATCATCATCGGCCGCAAGGGCACGGAAGTCGACAAGCTGCGACAGGAGCTCACCAAGGAGACGGGTCGCGAGGTGTTCATCAACATCCTCGAGATTCAGAAGCCTGAGCTGGATGCGCAGTTGATTGGCGAATCGGTCGCGATGCAGCTGGAAAAACGCGTGGCGTTCCGCCGCGCGATGCGCAAGGCCGTCGAATCCGCGCTGCGGTTTGGCGCCAAGGGCATCAAGGTGCGCGTGTCCGGCCGGTTGAACGGCGCGGAAATCGCGCGGTCCGAGTGGTATCTCCACGGGCAGCTGCCGCTGCAGACGCTCCGTGCAGACATCGACTACGGGTTTGCGCAGGCATTCACCACCTACGGATGCATTGGCGTCAAGGTGTGGCTCTATAAGGGCGAGCGGCTCACCCCGCGCGTCGGGCGCGAAGAAGAGTACCGGCAGCCGCGTCGTGCGGCCCGGGCGTAAGGATAAAGGGACTGCATCATGTTGATGCCCAAGAAGGTCAAGTATCGCAAGCAGCAGCGTGGACGGATGCGCGGCAAGGCGTATCGCGGTTGCACGGTGGCGTTTGGCGACTTCGGATTGATGGCGCTGGAACCCTGCTGGATGACCGACCGCCAGATTGAGGCCGCACGTGTGGCCATGGCGCGCTCGATCAAACGCGGCGGCAAGATCTGGATTCGGGTGTTCCCCGACAAGCCGATCACCAAGAAGCCCCAGGAAACCCGAATGGGTAAGGGCAAAGGCGCGCCGGAAGGCTGGGTCGTGGTGGTGAAGCCGGGCCGCATCCTGTTTGAAATGGAAGGCGTGTCAGAGGTCGAGGCCCGCGCGGCCATGCGTCTGGCGCAGGCGAAGCTGCCGATGAAGTGCCGGTTTGCCACGCGGTTTGCAGAGGAGAAAGTGTCATGAAGGTCGCCGAACAGCGCACCGAACTTCGTGGTCTGACGGTGGACGACCTCACGCAGCGGATGAAGGACCTCGACGACCAGGTCTTCCGCATGCGGATTCAGAAGTCCATGGGCCAGACCGAGTCGGCCAACAAGATGCGTCCGCTGCGCCGCGAACTCGCGCGCATTCAGACCATCCTTCGTGAGAAGGGTGCAGGGAAGTAACGATGGCGAAGACAGAAATTACCGGCAAGGTCGTCAGCGACAAGATGGCAAAGACCGTCGTGGTCACCATCGAGCGCTCAGTGCGGGACGAGCGCTACGGCAAGCAGCTCAAGCGCACGACGCGTTTCATGGCGCACGACGAGGCGGGCGAAGCGAAGGTGGGCGACATGGTCGCCATCGTGCCGACGCGGCCGCTCAGCCGCAGCAAACGCTGGGTCGTGACCCGTATCGTGGAGCGCGCCCGCTTCTAAGCGGTCGGCTTAACCAGAAAGATTCAGGAGATACGCCATGATTCAAATGCAATCGGTCCTCGACGTCGCCGACAATTCCGGCGCGCGAAAGATCGCGGTCATCAACCCGATCGGCGGGTCGACCGGACGCTACGCCAGGATTGGTGACATCGTCACCGCCTCGGTGAAGGAAGCGACGCCGGATTCGACCGTGAAGAAGGGGCAGGTCGTGCGCGCCGTCATCGTGCGCACACGCAAGGAACTGCGTCGCCGTGACGGGTCCTACATCCGGTTCGACCGCAACGCGGCCGTGATCGTGAACAACGAAGGCGAGCCCGTGGGCACGCGCGTGTTCGGTCCGGTGGCCCGTGAACTGCGCGAGCGCCGGTTCATGAAGATTATTTCGCTGGCGCCGGAGGTGCTGTAATGGCGGGTCTGCAGTCACCCATCAAGAAGAACGACAACGTCGTTGTGATCACGGGACGTGATCGCGGCAAGAAGGGACGTGTCCTGGTTGTTGAGCCGACCAAAAACCGGATCATCGTCGAGGGCGTGAACGTCATCAAGAAACACACGAAGCCGAACCCCCAGCGCAACGTCAAGGGCGGCATCGTCGAGCGCGAGGCCTCGGTGTATGCCTCGAAGGTGCAGCTGGTGTGCCCGCTGTGCAACGCGGCGACGCGGATCGGGCATCAGTTGCTCGAGGACGGCCGCAAGGTGCGGGTGTGCCGCAAGTGCAAGGGAGTGGTCGACAAATGACCGAAGCAAAGATCGCGTCCCGTCTGAGGGATCGTTACAGCAAGGAAGTCGTGCCGGCTCTGAAGAAGGAGTTCGGGTACACCAACATCATGGCCGTGCCGAAGATCACCAAGGTGGTCATCAACATGGGCCTCGGTGAAGCGACGCAGAACAGCAAGATCGTCGACACGGGCGCCGAAGAACTCGGCAAGATCGCGGGCCAGAAGGCCTCGGTCACCCGCGCCAAGAAGTCGATCGCGCAGTTCAAGGTCCGTCAGAACATGCCCATCGGCGCGATGGTCACGCTGCGTGGACAGCGGATGTATGACTTCCTCGACCGGATGATCGCCATTGCGTTGCCGCGTGTGCGTGACTTCCGTGGGATCTCGCCGCGCGGCTTTGACGGACGCGGCAACTACACGCTGGGCCTCAAGGACCAGTTGATCTTCCCGGAGATCGACTATCTCAAGGTGGACAAGGCCCGCGGCATGAACATCTCGGTCGTCACGACGGCCAAGAGCAACGAAGAAGCGCGACGGCTGTTGCAGTTGATCGGCCTTCCGTTCCGCCAGAACTAAGAGCAGAGATTCAGGGAAAACATGGCTACTACTGCAAAACGCGTCAAGGATGCCCAGGGGCTGAAGTTCGGAGTGCGAGCGCGCAACCGCTGCAAGAAGTGCGGGCGTCCGCGGGCCTACATGCGCAAGTTCGCGCTGTGCCGCCTCTGCTTCCGTGAACTGGCGTTGCGTGGCGAAGTCGCCGGCGTCATCAAGAGCAGCTGGTAACGTCCGGCAGACCGACAAGATTCTTAAGAGAGCAGAAACATGACCGATCCGATCGCAGACATGCTGACACGACTCCGGAACGCGGTGAACGCGCGGCACACCCGCGTGGATGTCCCGGCGTCCCGCCTCAAGGCGGAGATCGCAAAAATCCTGGAGCGCGAAGGCTACATCCAGGGATTCAAGATGGTGGAGGCCGCCGATGAAACGGGGCCCGTCATTCGTATCTCCCTGAAGTACGGCCCACGCGGCGAGAAGGTCATCACGGGAATCTCCCGCGTGAGTCGACCGGGCCGCCGGGTGTATTTCGGTCGGGACGACGTGCCCAGGGTCATGGGTGGCCTTGGCACGAGCATTCTGACCACGTCACATGGCGTCATGTCCGGCCGCGAAGCGGTCAAGGCCGGCGTCGGTGGCGAAGTTCTCTGCAACATCTGGTGAAACTGATATGTCTCGAATTGGCAAGAAACCGATTCCAGTGCCCAAGGGCGTCACGGTCAACGTGGGCAAGGGCGTCGTCGAGGTCAAAGGACCCAAGGGCGCGCTCAAGCAGGCCGTGCCTCCGGGCATAAATTTTAAACTCGACGGGGCTGAGCTGGTCGCCGTGACCGACACCGAGGACAAGGCCCTCGGCAAGTTCCACGGACTGGCACGCAGCCTGGTCGCCAACGCGGTCCAGGGTGTGAACGAAGGCTTCAAGCGTGAGCTCGACATCGTGGGTGTCGGCTACCGCGCGGAGCTCAAGGGCCAGCAGGTCCACTTCGCCCTCGGGTATTCGCACCCGGTGGTGTTCGACATCCCGAAGGGCATTGATGTGGTGGTCGACAAACAGACCCACATCACCGTGACCGGCGTGGATCTGCAGCTGGTCGGCCAGGTGGCCGCCAACATCCGTCGCCTGCGCAAGCCGGATCCCTACAAGCAGAAGGGTGTCCGCTACATGGGCGAAGTGCTGAAGAAGAAGGTCGGCAAGACCGGCGCGTAAGCGCCGTGATGCCTGGAGTACAGCCATGAAGATCAAGACCACAAAAGATCGCCGCGAACGTATCCGCCTCCGGCAGCGGAAGCGCATTTCCGGCACGGCGGAACGGCCGCGCCTGGCGGTGTTCCGCTCGGTGACCCACATTTACGCGCAGGTGATTGACGACCTCGCCAGCCACACGATTGCGGCGGCGTCGAGCACCGAAACCGCGCTGAAGGCCACGTTCACCGGCACGGTGCGCGGCGGCAACAAGGCGGGCGCCGAGGCGCTGGGCAAAATCATCGCCGAGCGGCTGAAGGAAAAGGGCATCACCCAGGTGGTGTTTGACCGCGGCGGCAATCTGTATCACGGTCGGGTGCGTGCGGTCGCTGAAGCGGCGCGTGCGGCCGGGCTCGAGTTTTAGGTCGGAGCGAATATATGGATTACCGCGAAAAAATCGATCCGTCACAGATGGACCTCAAGGACACGGTGGTCAGCATTGGCCGCGTCACCAAGGTCGTCAAGGGCGGCAAGAACATGAGCTTCAGCGCGCTGGTCGTCATCGGTGACGGCGCCGGCGTGGTGGGCTTCGGCATCGGCAAGGCGAAAGAAGTGCCGTCGGCCATCAAGAAGGCGATCGAGTCGGCCAAGAAGGCCTTGATTCGGGTGCCGATGGCGGGCTCGTCGATTCCGCATCCGGTGCTCGGACAGTTTGGCGCCGGCTCGGTGCTGCTCAAGCCCGCGCCGGACGGCAAAGGCATCATCGCCGGAGGCGCGGTGCGCGCGGTGGTGGAAGCGGCCGGCATTCACAACGTGCTCACGAAGTCCCTGGGGTCGCCCAACGCGCACAACGTGGTGCGTGCGACCTTTGATGCGCTGACGCGTCTCAAGGATCCGGCGGACGTGGCGCGGCTGCGTGGCAAGGATCTCGAAGATCTGGTGGGAGCGTAAGGCGATGGCAAGTTTGAAGGTCACGCAACTGAAGAGCACGATCGGGTTCAACAAGAACCAGGCGGTCGTGTTGAAGTCGCTCGGTCTGCGTCGCATCCGGCACACGATTGAAGTGCCCGATACGGTTGCCAACCGCGGGATGCTGCGCAAGGTGCGGCACCTGGTACACGTCGAAGGGGAGAAGTAGACCCATGTCACTGAATAACCTGCGTCCGCCCAAGGGCGCGAAACATGCCAAGACCCGCGTCGGTCGTGGTCCGGGATCCGGACACGGCAAGACGGCCGGTCGCGGCGAAAAGGGCGCCCAGTCGCGTTCGGGCTTCTCCTTCAAGCGTGGTTTTGAAGGCGGCCAGATGCCGCTGCATCGTCGTCTGCCCAAGCGCGGCTTCACGAACCCGTTCCGCGAGGAATATGCGATCGTGAACCTGGACACGCTGGCCGAGGTGTTTGACGCCGGATCCGACGTGACGCCCGAGGTGCTGCGTGAGCGTGGTCTTGTGCGTGACGCGCGCGCCCGCATCAAGGTGCTGGCCCGTGGCGAATTCGCGAAGAAGCTGACGGTGCGCGCGCACAAGTTCAGCAGCACGGCGGCCGAGAAGATTGCGGCAGCCGGCGGCGTGGCTGAAGTGATCGTCGGATAACTATGGATAGCGTCAAAAACATCCTCGCCGTTCCGGAACTGCGCAGGCGGGTGCTCTTCACCTTTGGCCTGCTCGCGGTCTACCGCCTCGGCAGCAAGATCCCGACGCCGGGTATCAATACGGTGGCGCTCGAGGAAATCGCAGCGCGGGCGGCGGGCACGATGTTCGGCCTCTACGACATGTTCTCCGGGAACAACCTGTCGCAGATGACGATCTTCGCGCTCGGCATCATGCCGTATATCAGCGCGTCGATTATTCTGCAGCTGCTGACGGTGGTCTGGCCGTATCTTGAACGCCTTTCGAAGGAAGGCGATCTCGGTCGCAAGAAGATTACGCAGTACACGCGCTACGGCACGATCCTGCTGTCGATCATCCAGGCGCTGGGCATCGCGTTTTTCCTCGAGAGCAACACGAACATCAGCGGCGGGCTGCCGCTGGTCTACAACCCGGGGTGGGCTTTCCGGCTCATGACCGTGATGACCCTGACGACCGGGTCGATCTTCGTGATGTGGCTTGGTGAGCAGATCACCGAGCGCGGCATCGGCAACGGCATGTCGTTGCTCATCTTCGCCGGCATCGTCGTCGGGTTGCCGACCGCGATCACGGGGACGTTGCAGCAGTTGCAGACCGGTGAGATGGGGCTGTTCACGCTGATCGCCCTGATCATCCTGATGGTCGGCGTCGTCGCCTTCATCGTGTTTGTTGAGCGGGCGCACCGGAAGGTGACCGTGCAGTACGCACGACGGATGGTCGGACGCCGGATGATGGGCGGCGCGAGCACACACATTCCGCTGAAGGTGAACACGGGCGGCGTCATGCCGGTCATTTTTGCCTCCTCGATTCTGGCCTTCCCGGCGACGATTGCGTCGATGCCGATGCTGGCGCAGAACACGATGGCCGCGGGCGTCGTGCAGCAGCTCTCGCAGGGGTATCCCCTGTATGTGCTGCTCTACGTGTCGATGATCATCTTCTTCGCGTATTTCTACACGGCCATCATCTTTAATCCGGATGACGTCGCGGAGAACATGCGGAAGTACGGCGGCTTTGTGCCCGGGATTCGTCCCGGCAAGCGGACGGCCGAATACATCGACGGGATCCTCGCGCGTATCACCCTGGCCGGTGCGGTCTATCTGGCAGCCGTCGCGTTGCTGCCGGAGTTCCTGCTGACGGGTGTGAAGGTCGAACCGATTCCGTTTATCGGTGAGCGGCTCGATGCCATCCTGCCGGGCTGGTTTACCAACGGCATGAACGTGCAGTTCTACTTCGGCGGCACGTCGCTGCTGATTATCGTGGGCGTCGCGATGGACACCGTGCAACAGGTGGAGTCACAGTTGATCATGCGCCACTATGACGGCTTCATGAAGAAGACCCGTATCCGAGGCCGACGAGGGTGACCCTCGGAAGCAACGTCGCCGTTCGTCTTGTCATGCTGGGCCCTCCGGGGGCCGGCAAGGGCACGCAGGGCGCGCGTTTTGCGCGCACCCACGGGCTGCCGAAGATCTCGACCGGCGACATCCTCCGGGACGCCGTGCAGGCCGGGACCGAGATGGGGCGCATCGCGCGCGAGGTCATGGATGCCGGACGCCTGGTGGGCGACGACATCATGATCGGCATCGTGCGGGAGCGCCTCGAGCGGCCCGACGCCGACGCGGGTTTTGTGCTCGACGGGTTCCCGCGCACGGTGGTGCAGGCGCAGGCCCTCGACAGCATGGTCGATGACAAGGCCCCGCTCGTGATTGTCGACATCGAAGTGCCGATGGAGATTCTCGTGAAGCGGCTGGCCGGTCGCAAGATCTGCGGATCCTGCGGCGTGGGCGCGCCTCCGGGAGCGGCCGTCTGTCCCAAGTGCGGCGGGGCGCTGGTGCAGCGCAACGACGACAACGAAAACGTCGTGCGGGAGCGGCTGCTCGTGTATGAGCGCAGCACGCAGGCGATTCAGGAGTTTTACGGACGTCGCGGCACGTTCCGGTCGATCGACGGCGATCAGACCGAGGACAGCGTGGCGGCCGACCTGGCGGCGGCGGTGGCGTCGGCGTTGGGAGCCCGTCGGTGATTGCCTGCCGGTCGACCGCCGAAATTGCGCGGATGCGCGCGGCGAATCGACTGGTCGCCCAGATCCTCACGGAGCTGGAAGGCGTCGTGGCCCCGGGGATGACGACGCAGGATCTGGACGAGTTGGCCGAACGCCTCGTCCGCGCGGGTGGGGCCGTCCCGGCGTTCAAGGGGTATCGCGGATTTCCGGCGACCCTGTGCACGTCGGTGAACACGGAGGTGGTGCACGGCATCCCTTCTCGTGTGCGGCCGCTGGTGGATGGCGACATTGTGTCCATCGACATCGGCGTCAAGCTCGACGGGTACTACGGGGACTCGGCGGTCACCGTGCCGGTGGGCAAGGTGCCGGAACGGACGCAGGAGTTGCTCCGGGTCACGCGCGAATCGCTGGAGAAGGCGATTGAGGCGGTGAAGGTCGGAGGCCGGGTGTCGGACATCGGACACGCGGTGCAGACGTGGGTGGAAGCCCACGGGTTTTCGGTGGTGCGGGAGTTTGTGGGACACGGGATCGGGCAGCAGTTGCACGAGGAACCGCAGATTCCCAACTACGGCACCCCCGGGCGCGGGGCCAAACTCGCCGAAGGCATGGTGCTCGCCATCGAACCGATGGTGGCGATGGGCCGGCCCGAAGTGAAGGTCCTGAAGGACGGATGGACGGCCGTGACGAAGGACGGGAGCCTGGCGGCTCACTTCGAGCACACGGTGGCGGTGGGTGCGGACGGGCCGTTGGTGCTCACCGCGCGTGAACTGCCGGCGGGTGCCGCGGCGGGCCGGTGACGGTTGACGGTACGGTGCTGGCGGTGTTGCCGCAGGCGTTGTATCGGGTGGCGGTAGGCGAAGGGGAAGGCGGGCACGTGGTGCAGGCGCATGCGGCGTCGGGGCCCACCGTCAACTTCATCCGCCTGCTGGTCGGGGATCGGGTGAGGGTCGAGTTGGCGCCAAAAGATTCGGGGCGCGGGCGGATTGTTCGCCGATTGCCGGCACGGTAGAGGATTCTGGAAGGAATAGCGCGATGAAAGTCAGAGCTTCGGTTAAACGGATTTGTGTGAAGTGCAAGGTAGTGCGCCGACAGGGTGTCGTCCGCATCATTTGCCCGAATCAGAAACACAAGCAGCGGCAGGGATAACGATATGGCACGTATTGCAGGCGTCGATCTTCCGCGCACTAAGCGCATCGAGATTGGACTCACGTACATCTATGGCATCGGCCGGAAGCGCGCAGAGGATATCTGTGTCGCCGCCGAGGTGAGTGGCGACATTCGGGTGAAGGACCTGTCGGAAGACGACGTCCGCAACATCACCCGCGTGATTGACGAACAGGGCCGCGTGGAAGGTGACCTCCGCAAGGAGATTTCGATGGGCATCAAGCGCCTGGTCGAAATTGGCAGCTACCGCGGGGCGCGTCATCGGCGCAACCTGCCGGCACGCGGTCAGCGCACGCGCACCAATTCCCGCACACGCAAGGGCCCGCGCAAGGGCGCGGTTGCCCGGAAGAAAACGGAGTAGCAGATGGCGAAAGCACAAGCAGACGGCACCGAGTCGGGCAAAAAGCCGGCCGGCAAACCCAAGAAGGCGTTCAAGAAGCGCGGCGAAAAACGTGTCGTGCATCACGGCTTCGCGCACATTCACGCGTCGTTCAACAACACGACCGTGACGATCACCGACGCCGAAGGCGCCGTGATTGCGTGGTCGAGCGCCGGTGGTATCGGCTTCAAGGGATCGCGCAAGGGCACGCCGTTTGCGGCGACCCAGGCCGCCATGGCGGCCGGCAACGTCGCCAAGACCTACGGTCTCCGCTCACTCGAAGTGAAGGTCAAGGGCCCGGGCGCCGGACGTGAGTCGGCGATTCGTGCACTGCAGACGGTGGGGATTGATGTCAAGTCGATCCGCGACGTGACGCCGATCCCGCACAACGGGTGCCGGCCGTCCAAGCGCCGCCGCGTCTGATGTTTTCGGAGAAGGATAACTAGTTATGGCGAGATATATCGGACCGGTTTGCCGCTTGTGCCGGCGTGAAGGCATGAAGCTGTTCCTCAAGGGAGAGCGCTGCTACACGGAGAAGTGCGCGATCGAAAAGCGCAATGTGCCCCCCGGACAGCACGGGCGGTCGCGTCGCGCGAAGGTGGCCGGCTACGGCATTCAGCTTCGTGAGAAGCAGAAGGTCAAGCGTACGTATGGCGTGCTGGAGAACCAGTTCCGGAAGTACTTCGAGGCGGCCGACCGTACGAAGGGCATCACGGGCGAACTCCTCCTGCAGTCACTCGAACGTCGTCTGGACAACGTGATCTACCGGATTGGCTACGGCACCTCGCGTGCCCAGGCGCGTCAGCTCGTGCGCCACGGCCACTTCCTCGTGAACGGCAAGAAGGTGGACATCCCCTCCTACGCCGTCCGCCAGGGCGACACCATCGCGATCAAGGCCGGCAGCGTGGAAAACGCCTCCATCACGCACGCGCGTGAAGAGGTCAAGGGCCGCGGGATTCCCGAATGGCTCACACTGGATGCCGCGGGCACGTCCGCACGCATTTCGTCGCTGCCGACGCGTGAGCAGATCAACCTGCCCGTGCAGGAACAGCTTATCGTCGAGTTGTACTCGAAGTAATCCTTCGGGTGCCCCGCACCCGAAAGCTTGGACAGCGCGCACAGTGCGCCAGTCGCCGGCCCGCAGCTCTTCAGACCTGCAGTGGGAGGCCGGTGACCGTAACCCGCAGGTCTGGGGCGCCGACATGGTCGGCCCCGTTGGCGAGAGGAATTGAACATGTTGTGGAAAGGTTTTCAGCGGCCCAAGCGGCTGGACTTCGAACGCGAGACACTGACGGACCGGTTTGGCCGGTTTACCGCGCAGCCGTTCGAACGTGGATTTGGTACGACGGTCGGCAACGCGATGCGTCGTGTCCTGCTGTCGTCGATTGAAGGCGCTGCGGTCACCGCGGTGAAGATCGAGGGTGTGCTCCACGAGTTCTCCCCGATCCAGGGTGTCGTGGAGGACGCGACGGACCTGATCCTCAACCTGAAGCAGATCCCGCTCAAGGTGCACACCGATCAGCCGAAGACGCTGACGTTGCGTGTCACCAAGGCCGGCGAAGTGCGCGCCAAGGACATTCAGGCCGACGCCGACGTCGAAATCCTGGAGCCGGAAGCCCACATCGCGACCGTGAGCGAAGGCGGCAAACTCGAGATGGAACTGCGCATCAAGCGTGGGCGCGGCTACGTCTCGGCCGACAAGAACTTCGACGAGGACCTCGGCATCGGCTGGATCCCCATCGACTCGGTCCATTCGCCCGTCAAGAAGGTCAACTACGTCGTGGAAGCGGCGCGTGTCGGCCAGACCACCGACTACGACAAGCTCACGCTTGAAGTGTGGTCGAATGGCGCGGTCACGCCGCGTGACGCCGTGTCGCTCGCCGCGAAGCTGATTCGCGACCACTTCACGATCTTTGTGAGCCTCGAGGACATCGGCGAGTCCGCCTTTGACGCCTCGGGTGAAGTCGCCAGCTCGTCGGGCAACGAACACCTCGACAAGAGTGTGGAAGAGCTCGAGCTGTCGGTGCGGTCATACAACTGCCTGAAGAACGCGAATATCCGGACGATTCGCGAGCTCGTGCAGAAGAGTGAGGGCGAAATGCTGAAGACGAAAAACTTCGGCCGCAAGTCGCTCAACGAGATCAAGGAAATTCTCACCACGATGGGCCTCAGCCTCGGCATGCGGCTTGATTCGTCCGGCGAGTAACAGGGGAACGTAATGCGTCATCGAGTAGCACATCGAAAGCTCGGCAGAACCACCGAACACCGGATCGCGATGCTCCGGAACCAGGCTTCTGACCTCATCAAGCACGGCCGCATCAAGACGACAGTGGCAAAGGGCAAGGAACTGCGCCCGTTTGTCGAGCGGCTGATCACGATCGCCAAGCGCAGCCTCACGGCTGAAGAAGGATCGATCAAACACGTCAACGCCCGTCGCCAGGTCGCCATCGACATCGTCGACAAGGCCGTGGTCAAGACGTTGTTTGCCGACATCGCGCCGCGGTACGTCGATCGCAAGGGCGGTTACACGCGCCTGCTGCGGACGGGTTACCGTCGCGGTGACAGCGCCGAAAAGGCGGAAATCGAACTGCTCGGCAGCGAGTTCGACCCGAACGCCAAGACCAAGGAAACCGCGGAAGGCGAGACGGCGGAGCCGAAGGCGAAGAAGACCGTCGGTGGTCGTATTCGTCAGGCGCTCGGTGGTGGTGGCCGCAAGGCCGAGACCGCAACCAAGCCGAAGGTCGACAAGACCGCCAAGGGTGGCAAACGTGTCACCACGCCTCGCAAGGCTGGCGGATCTTAAGGTCCACGGTTCGACACGGTCCACGGTCCAGGGTTCCTGGAATACTCAACGGCCCGGTGGCAGATGCCATCGGGCCGTTTTCTTTTTGAGCGAACCATGGACGGTGGACCTTGGACTGTTGAACCTCACATAATTCCATCCGATGTCCCTTCCCCCTCTCGCCGACTTTGTCGCCGCTCGCGCCCGCATGGAACCGCACGTCAAACATACGCCGCTGCTGACATCGCGCGTGCTTTCCGAAACCACCGGCTTCGACGTTCGGCTCAAGGCTGAACTGTTTCAGCGGACCGGGTCATACAAGATCCGCGGCCCCCTCAACAAATTCACGTTCCTCAGTGATGAGGAAAAACGGCGCGGCGTAATTTGTTCATCCGCCGGCAACCACGCGCAAGGTGTGGCCCTGGCCGCAAAGATTCACGGGATCCGCGCTGTGGTGGCGATGGCGGAAAATGCGACCCCGTCGAAGATTGCGGCCACCCGCGGGTATGGCGCCGAGGTGGTGCTGCACGGCACCATCTGGGACGAGGCGAACGAAAAGGCCCAACAACTGGTGGCTGAGCAGGGGCTCACCTACATTCATCCGTTTGACGATGACCAGCTGATCATGGGGCAGGGCACCGTTGGGCTGGAGATCGTGCAGGACTGGCCCGACGTGGATGTCATTGTGGTGCCGATCGGTGGCGGTGGACTCATCTCCGGCGTCGTGCAGGCGGCCAAAGCGCACAACCCGGCAATCAAAGTGATCGGCGTCGAGTCCTCAGGCGCACCCGGGATGCAGCGCAGTGTCGCCGAGGGCCACCTGGTCACCCTCGACCGTGTGGACTGCATCATCGACGGCCTGCGCGTGAAACGTGTCGGCACGCGCAACTTCGAGATTGTGCGTCAGTATGTCGACGAGATCGTCTCCTTGCCCGACGAACAGATCTTCGAGGCCGTGTTGTGGGTGATGCACTACGCGAAGCTGGTCCCGGAGGGTGCGGCGGCCGCACCCGTGGCCGCACTCCTGCAGGGGCTGGTGAAGGTGCCGCGGGGGGCCAGGGTCGTGTGCGTCCTCTCCGGCGGCAACATCAATCTCGACCAACTCAAGGGCCTTCGCTGGAATTAAGAACCCTGCACCCTGAACGCTGAACCCAGAACCCCGGTGAAGTGATACCTTCACCGGATGCGACATGACCTGAACGAAGCGTGGCGATTCCTGCGGGCGAACCGCGGGTTTGCAGCCGTGGTGATTCTGACGCTTGGCCTCGCGATCGGCGTGAACTCCACCATCTTCAGCGTATTAAACGGGGTGCTTCTGCGGCCCCTCGACTACGCGGAGCCCGATCGATTGGTGGTCGCGTGGGAGAGTAATCAGGCGCTCGGTCAGGATCGCGCGCAGGTCTCGTCGGCCACCTACCTCGACTGGCGCAATCAGACGTCCACCTTCGAGAGCCTGGCGATCTGGCGCTTCAAGGGGTTCACGCTCCGCACCGAGAGTGAGGCCGAACGGCTGACCACCGTCGATGTGTCCCCGCTGCTGTTCACCGTGCTGGGCGTTGCGCCGGAACACGGACGGGTGTTTACCCCCGAAGAAGAGCAGCCCGGGGCCCCCAGGACCGTGGTCCTGAGTTATGGGGCGTGGTCGAGGCGGTTTGGTCTGGACCCGGCCGTGCTGGGGCGGACGATGATCCTCGATGACGCCAGCTACGAGATCGTCGGCGTGATGCCGAAGTCATTTCAATTTCCCGCGGGCAACACCGAGGTCGAACTCTGGGCGCCGCTCACGGTCAATCCGTCTGCGATGGCGTCGAGGCCCCATCGGACCTACAACAGCATTGGCCGCATGAAGCCCGGCGTGTCGGTGGAACAGGCGCAGGCCGATCTGGATCGGATCGCCGTGACGATCGCGCGCGATTTCCCGGACTCCAATGCCGGCTGGGGGGTCGCGCTGGTCCCGGCCCACGAGCAGGTGGTCGGCGACATCGGCAACACGTTGTGGGTGCTGTTTGGCGCCGTCGTGCTGGTGCTTGTCATCGCCTGCGTCAACATCGCCAATCTGCTGCTGGCGCGCGCCTCGCGCACCGCCAAGGAGTTCGCCGTGCGCGCGGCCATTGGCGCGAGTCAGTGGGCGCTCCTGCGCCGGTCCCTCGTTGAGAGTGGTTCCCTGGCGGGACTGGGCGGCCTGACAGGATTGCTCCTCGCGTGGTGGGGCATTGCGGCGTTGCGGCCGTTGATCCCGGCCAACGTGCCCCGCGCAGACAACATCGGGCTGGACCTCACGGTCCTGGCGTTTACCGCGGTCACCTCCATCGTCGCCGCGCTGTTGTTCGGACTCTTTCCGGCGTGGCGGGCGATGCGTCCACGCTTGATTGACGCCTTCCAGGATTCCTCACGCAGCGCTTCGTCGAGCCTGACGGCTCGCCGGTTGTCCAACGTCATGGTGGTCGCGGAGGTCGCGCTGGCCTTGATGTTGTTGGTTGGCGCCGGCTTGTTGATTCGCAGCTTCGTCCAGCTGACCTCGGTGGATCCCGGGTATCGCACGTCGGGTATTGTGGCGGCCCACGTGGTGTTGCCCGCGTCCCGCTACGCGCCGTCGGCGAGCAAGAAGCAGTTCTTCGACGAGCTCGTCACACGCGTGAAGACACTGCCCGGCGTCGAGCGGGCGTCCGCAGTCTCAGCGTTGCCCATGAGTCCGCTGGGCGTGCAGTTCGAGTTGCCCTTTACGATCGACGGCCTCGCGGAAGCGTCGCCATCGGAACGTCCACGCGCCCGCTACCGTGCCGTCATGTCCGACTATTTTCAGACGATGGGCATTCGGCTGGTGGATGGCCGGGTGTTCGACGACTTCGACGGACGTGAGAACGGTGCGAAGGTCGCGATTGTGAACGAGCTGGTGGTGCGGCGGTATTTCGCCGGCAAGAGTCCGCTCAATCAGCTGGTCCGCATTCCCATGGCCGGCGATCTGCACATCGTCGGTGTCGTCGCCGACATCAAACACGACGGGCTCGCGTCATCGGCGGAGCCGGAAGTGTTTGTGCCGTATTTCCAGTTCGCGTTGAGCGAGATGCAGGTCGTGGTGGCGACCACGCAGGACCCAACCGCCATCGCCACCGCGATTCGCAACGAGATGGCCCGACTCGATCCCCAGCTGCCGATTGCGAAGGTGACGTCCATTGAAGAGCGTGTGTCTGCGTCTGTCGCACAGCCGCGATTCAACATGACGTTGCTGGCGAGCCTCGCCCTCTGCGCAGCGCTGCTGGCAGCGCTCGGTGTGTACGGCGTGGTGACCTACGCCGTGGCCCGCCGCACGACCGAGATCGGGATCCGCATGGCCCTGGGCGCCGATGCCAGCGGCACGTTCCGCATGGTGGTGGTCGGCGCGGCCAAGGTGGTGATGGTGGGGGTGGTGTTTGGCCTTGTCGGCGCGGCATTGATGGGCAAGTCCATCGAAAGCCTGCTTTTTGGCGTGCCCGCCCTGGACGTCACCACCTACGTCGTCGCCGGCGCCAGCACGGTGGTGGTGGGTCTGATCGCCGCCATGGTGCCCGCCCTGCGCGCGACACGCATCGACCCCGTCACGGCCCTGCGCCAGGACTAGGGCGTCTTCGTAGGGCTGTCTTCGCAGGGCGTGGCCTTTAGGCCCGCCGTTCTGGCACGGCTTAAGCCGACGCCCTACGAAGACAGGATTGATTCGAACCCTGGACCGTGGACCCTGTCTGACTCTGGACCGCGAGCCTACGGCAGGCTGTCGGCGAGCAGCCCGGCCGAGATGGCGTAGGAGTGTGCGCAGTTGTAGTCGATAAGCGCGTCGTAGTTGCGATACACGAGGAAGTGGCGGTTGAGGCCACGCACGAGCGAGGCCTCCATGTCGGCTCGGGGGAGGCGGTTGCCGTTGGCCTGAACGACGCCGAGGCGCGTCCACTCCGCCAGCGGGCGGCTTTCCGTCATTTCGCGCACGGCACGGCAACCCGTGCGGCGCATCGGCACGGCGTCCTCCACGCGCGCAAGGACGGCCTTGCTCAAGCGGACTTCACGGCCCCATCGTTCACCGTCGACCCAGCCGGCGTTTTTCAGATAATTCGCGATGGACGCAAACACGTCGGTTTCCGACGTCCAGATGTTGGCCTTGCCGTCGCCGTCAAAGTCCACCGCGTGTTTCAGATAACTCGACGGCATGAACTGCGGCTGGCCCATCGCGCCTGCCCAGGAGCCCTTCAGCTCCTCGAGCGAAATGTGTCCCTGGTCGATGATTGTCAGCGCCTGGAAGAGTTCATTGCGAAACAGGGTTGAGCGGCGCGGGTCGTAGGCGAGTGTTGCCAGAGACACGATGGTGGGGCGCACGCCGGTGAACCGGCCGAAGTTGGACTCGAGGCCCCAGATGGCGACCACGACATTCCTGGAGACGCCGAAGGTGGCTTCCACCTTGGAGAGCACGCGGGCGTGTTTGGTCGCGTTGGTGCGCGCCGACCGTCGGACCTGGAGCGACACGCGCTGGGCCACGTATCGGTCGAGGCTCTGGACCTGCTCCGGCTGCGCACGATCCCGCGCCACAACGACGGCCTCGGGTTCCTTCACATCGGCCAGCGCGCGGTTGACCGTGGCCGCGCTGATCCCGCGCGTCAGGGCCTCAGCACGCACGCCTTCAAGCCACGTCGCAAAGTCGGGCTGTTCCTGTGTGGCAGGCGTCTGTCCCGCAAGCACAGCTGACGCCGCGACGACGAGCGAAAGCGCCAGTCTGGATGTCATGGTCCCACTGTACCAAACTAACCATCCGCGCGAAGCGCCTCTGCGGGGAAGATCGCGGCCGCGCGTCGGGCCGGACCCACGCCGGCGATCACCCCTACCAGCACGAGGAGCGTCACGGCCGTGGTGGCTGTGATCAGGGAGATATGTGGTTCAGCGCCCTCGGGAATCGGCAGGAATCGTGCGATGAGCGTGAGTATCCACGCGCCGACGAGTCCTACGGCCCCACCTCCAAGGGTGATTGCCAATGCCTCAACAAGGAATCCGAGAAACACGTCGCCGCGGCGCGCGCCGATCGCGCGACGGACGCCAATCTCGTGTGTGCGTTCGCGCACCGACACCAGGAGCACGTTGGTGACCCCAACGGCGCCCACAAACAAACCGATGCCTCCGACCAGCGCGACGGCCATCTTCAGGCCATTCACGATCAGGCTCATCTCGGCCAGCCGATCGGCGGCCGTGGTGAATTCCACGCGGCCGGTCGTCTGGCCGTGCCTCGCGATGCGACGGGTGAGCACACCGCGCGCATCGGCGACGGCCAGCTGATTGGTGCCTGCGGTCTTGAGCCGGAGTGTCATGCTCGCGGCCACATTGGAACCCCGAAACGTGGTGGCCACGGTGCGGAAGGGCATGTAGATCATGCGGTCCTGTCCGGATCGGAAGTCGCCTTCGGGTTCGCCGATCCACTCGAGGATGCCGACCACCACGAAGGGCCAGTCGCCGAAGATCACCGTGCGACCCAGCGGCGGAGCCGTGCCAAAGATCTGCTGCGCCGCGGCCGGGCCGAGCACGGCGACACGCGCGCCTGAAGAGAACTCCGCCGCCGAGGGCAGGCGTCCGCTCCCGATGGTGAGTCCGGCCAGTTCAAATCCCAGGTCGGTGAAGCCGCGAATCTGCGCCGTGTAGGCGCGTGCCTGCGGGCGCACAGTGCCGCGACCGGTATCGGCGTTCATGATGAACGTGTTGCCCTGGACCACAACCCCGCGCACGACGGCGCTGGTGTTGTTCTGCACGGCCGCCCCATCAAAATATGGACTGGCCCGGACCACCGCCTCCGCGTCCTCTTCGTAGAGGCTCAGCGTCGCGCCTTGTGGATCTCTCGTGGACGTGTCGGCCTCGGCCGTGACCTGAATCACATTGCCGCCGGCCATGGTGAACTGCTGCAAGGCCAGGCGATGAATGCCCGACACAATGGCGACCAGCAACACCACGGCGGCGATGCCGGTCGCGATGCCAAACGCCGACAGCCCGGCCTGCATCCGTCGGCCATTCAGGCTGGCGCCGGCCTCGACGATGATGGAGCGGAGGATGATGAACCGTGTCAGCGACACGTGAGCACCTGCCCGGCGGTCGCGCCCGACTTGAGTTCCACCCGATCCTTCTGGACGGCGCCCACTTCGATGGGCTGCGTGCGCAATTGCCCGTTGGCCTCACGCACGTTCACGTGGGACTTGCCGGCCGCGTCTGTCCGTATACATCCGTCCGGCACCACCAGGGCGTTGTCGCGTGTGCCGATCACGATCTCCGCCTGCGCGGGCACGTTGATCCACGAGGCGGATCCTTCCACCTCCACCGAGATGAGCACGGGAAAGGTGGTGAGTCGTGTGGACGCGTCCTGTTCACCGGCCGTCGCCACGGAGATGACGCGGCCCTGCCGCACGTTGTCCGGTTCGGAGTCGAGCCGCAGACGTGTCTCCAGTCCGGTGCGGAGGCGACGCGCGTCGGTGGCGGTGACCTTGGCCTGCAGCGACGCCTCGCGCGCGTCGCCCAGCGTGATCACAATCGTGCCGCCGGTGGAGGACTGCGCCACACCGGCGACGCCGCTGCCCACTTCCACGTGGCGTCGGATGACCCACGCATCCATCGGCGAGCGCACGATGGTGTGCTGCAGCTGCGCGCGTGCGCGGTCCACCGCCGCCTGCAGTTGATCAATGCGGGCCCGGGTGGTGTCCATGTTGCGGCGCGCCCGTTCGAGACTGCGCTCCGCCACCTTGACTTCCAGCTCACGTGATTCAAAGTCGGAGCGCGGGACCAGGCCCTTCTCGAAGAGTTCCCGCGTGCGCTCAAGGGTCTTGCGGCGCAGCGCGAGTGTGTCCTCGTCGAGATCAATCTCGGACGCGGCCTGCTGCATCTGCGCCTGTTTGAGGTTGGCTTCGGCCTCGTGCACGGCGGTCATGGCAACGCGTGAGTCGAGCCGGAGCAGTTCCTGCCCGACACTCACGCGGTCGCCCTCGCGCACCGACACCGATTCGACCAGTCCCGAGGCCTCGGAGCGCAGGTCGATGGTGACGGCCGGTTTCACGAGGCCGGCCACCATCAACGTGTCTTCGATGGACCCGGCCTCGATCGTGTGTGTGGTGTTGCCGGTTTCACTGACCACCGGCGCGGGGCGCAGGGTCGTCCAGGCGACGAACCCGAGCCCCGCGAGAATGAGCAGCACGATGATGTTGCGAAGTCGAAACACGCGCCGTGCTGCCATCCTGCGTTACCCCTCGTCGTCGAGCGGGACACCCTTTCGCTCAGCCTCGGACGCGGCAATGATCTTCGCGTGCAGGTGGGGAGGAACGTCCGCGTAGTGTGAGAATTCCATATGGTAGCCGCCTCGTCCGCCCGTCGTCGAGGTTAACGTTTGTTCGTAGGTCAACATTTCCGACATGGGGACCTGGGCACGAATGACCGTATTCGAACCACGGGCGTCCATGCCGGCAATCTGGCCCCGGCGGCCGTTGAGGTCCCCCATCAGGTCGCCGGCAAAGTCCGAGGGGGCGAAGATCTCGACGGTCATGACGGGTTCGAGCAGGGTGGGTTTGGCGCGCGCCATGGCGTCCTTGAAGGCCAGACGACCGGCCATCTTGAACGACAGTTCGTTGGAATCCACGTCGTGGTACGACCCGTCAAACACCGTCACCTTGAGGTCGACCATCGGATACCCGGCGAGAAAGCCGCGCGCACACGCATCCCGGATCCCCTTTTCGACCGCCGGCACGTATTGCCTGGGGATGGACCCGCCGAAGATGTCGTCTTCAAATTCCACACCGGAGCCGCGCGGCAGCGGGGTGACGCGGATCTTGCAGTCCCCAAACTGCCCGTGACCGCCGGTCTGCTTCTTGTGTCGGCCGTGGGCTTCGGTCGGCAGGGCGATCGTTTCGCGGTACGGAATGTGTGGCGGCTTCAGCTCAACTTCGACGCCGAAGCGGCGTCTGAGCTTCGCCACGGTGACTTCGATGTGCAGTTGTCCCTGGCCCGACAGCAGCAGGTCGTGTGTCTGTTCGTCGCGCGTGTACCCGATTGACGGATCCTCATCCTGCAGGCGGTGGATGGACGTGCTGATCTTGTCCTCGTCGCCGCGTGTTCTCGGCAGGATCGCGTATGAGAGGACCGGCTCCGGGAACGAGAGCGGCTGGATGGTGAATCCGGCATTCGGATCGCCCAGCACATCACCCGAGTGGGTGTCCTTGAGTTTGGCGACGGCACCCAGGTCCCCGGCGTGCACTTCCGGCACCTGCGCCTGTGTCTTGCCCTCCAGTGCGACCAGATGCCCGACACGTTCGGGGGCCTGCCGGGTGACGTTCTGCACGGTGGTGTCCGACTTGAGCACGCCCGAGATCACACGGAACAGCGAGATACGTCCGGCGAACTGATCGGCGATGGTCTTCCAGACCCAGGCCACGAGCGGCGCGGAGGTGTCGGCCGGGCGTGTGGTGGGCGTCCCGTCCGGCGCGACGCCCGGGAATGGTCGGTCCGCCGGTGAGGGCACGTACGCGGTGATCGCCTCCGCGAGCAACGGTCCGCCGATGTTCTTGAGGGCGGAGGTGCAGAAGACCGGAAACAGATGGCTCGCTCTGACGGCCGACGTCAGCCCCGATTTGAGTTCCTCCTGCGTCAGGGTGCCCGACTCGAAGAAACGTTCCATCAATGGCTCACTTGTTTCGGCCACCGCCTCGATCAACACCGCCCGCGCCGCCTCGACATCGGCTGTGAGGGTGTCGGGGATCGGGATCTTCGTGGCCGTGCCGCTGCCGTCTTCGGCAAACGTCCAGGCTGTCATCGCCACAAGGTCCACAATCCCGGCGAAGTCACCCTCCTCACCAATGGGCCACTGGACAGCGACGGCCGATCGCGAGAGTCCCTCGCGGAGGGATTCAAGCGTGCGGGTGAAACTCGATCGCTCACGGTCGAGGCGATTGACCACCAGCAGGCGGGGGAGATTCAGGGCGTCAGCGCTCTCCCACATCTGCTCGGTCGACACCTGAACGCCGGAGACGCCGTCCACCACCACCAGCGCCGCCTCCACGACACGCAGCGCGGCCCGGGCATCACTGAGGAAGTTGCCCATGCCTGGTGTGTCGACCAGATTGACTTTGTGTTTGTTGAATTCGAACCAGGCGAGGGAGGAAGAGAGGGTGTGTTTGCGGGCGATGGCTTCTTCGTCGTAATCGGTAACGGTGGTGCCATCGTCCACCTTGCCGAGTCGCGGGGTGGCCCCCGCATCGTAGAGTAAGGCGGCCGCCAGTTGCGTTTTGCCCGCCCCGCTGTGACCCACCAGCGCTACGTTCCGTAGTTCCGCAGCATCGAAGACCTTCATACGCGATCCCTCCAGCGATCTGGGACCAGCATACACCTCAAAAGAGATGGAGGATGGAGGATGGGCCTATTCGTAGCGCAGCGCTTCGATCGGATCCATGCGTGACGCACGGATGGCGGGGACCATTCCGAAAAATACCCCAATGCCTGCGGAAAATCCGATGCCGATGGCGAAGGACCACCAGGGCAGCGACACGGGGAAGCCGGTAATCAGGTGCACGGCCATGCCGATGCCTGCGCCGAAGATGATCCCGAGTACGCCGCCGGTGGAGGTGAGGAAGATGGCCTCCATCAGGAACTGCCAGAGCACCTCGGTCCGCCGCGCGCCGAGCGCCTTGCGGACGCCGATCTCACGGGTCCGCTCGGTGACGGTGATCGTCATGATGCTCATGACGCCGATGCCGCCGACCATCAGCGCGATCGACGAAATGACGACCAGCGCCAGGAAGGTTGCGGCGCTGATCTGATCCCACAGTTCAAGGATGGCGTCGGCCGTGACCAGGTCGAAGTCGTTCGGTTCATCAAGTCGCAGCCCATGGCGCGTGCGCATCACCTGCTCGACCTCGCGCATCGCGACCTCGCGTGATACGCCCTCGCGCGGTACGGCGGAGATCAGAATGCTGCGCATTTCGCCGCGGCCCATCTGCTGCGCACGAATCCCAAACTGCTTCTGATAGGTGGTCTGCGGGATGACCACGAAGTCGTCCACACCAAAGTCGAAGCCGCCGGGGCTGGGCCGTTTGTCAGCGACCCCGACCACCTCGTATTCGACGATGCCCAGACGCACGGTTTTTCCGACGGCATCCTGATTCGGGAACAACGCCTGCACGGCCGTCTGCCCCAGCACCACGACGTTCCGGCGACGCTCCACTTCACCGCTGGTGAAGAAGCGGCCTTCGGCCAGCGGCACACGCACCACGTCCGGCCACCGTTCGGTGGTGCCAAGGACACTGATCTGTTTTGTCTTCAGGTTGCGGTAATACACCCGTTCCATCGTCGGCGGGCCACCATCACCAAGCATGATGTCCACGATGGCAATCGACGGTGCCTCACGGCGAATCGCCTCCGCATCGTCGGGCGTCATGTTGGGGCGCATGAGGAGCGCCTGAAAGTCGTTGCCGGCCGCCATGCTCAGACCGGAGAACTTGGCGACGGTGATCGTGTCGGCGCCCAGCGAGGCGATGGAATCACGGAGGGACTGGTCAAGGCCACGAATGAGTGACGTCATCCCGACAATCGACGTGATGCCGATCACGATGCCCAGCACCGTCAGGCTGGAGCGCATCTTGTTGGTCCGCAATGTATCCACGGACATCACAAAGATTTCGTTGAAGAGTCCCCAGCGCATGTTCCTATTCCTTCCGCAGAGCTTCGATTGGGTCCAGCGCGGCGGCGCGCATGGCCGGGTACAGGCCAAAGGTCAGGCCCACGACGGCGGTCACTGAAATGCCAAGAATGACCGACCACGTTTCCACGGCGGCCGGCAGCGGCGTCACGCTGCTAATGGCAAACGCGACGAGAAACCCGAGTGAGGTGCCGACGATGCCGCCGAAGGTGGAGAGTGTGATCGACTCGGTGAGAATCTGCCACAAGATGTCGCGTCGGCGGGCGCCAAGAGATTTGCGCAAACCGATTTCCCGTGTGCGCTCACTGACCACCATCAACATGATGTTCATGATGACGATGCCGCCGACCACCAGGGACAGGCTGACCACGCCGATCAGCACGGCAAACACACCCGCAGTCAGCTGGTCGTAGAGCGCCAGGAAGGTCCCCGAATTGGCCATCCCGAAGTTGTCGGGCTCCGACGGTCTCAGGCGGCGTTCAATCCTCAGCGCGAGGGTCGCATCGTCCATCGCCTCACGGACGACGGTGGGGTCCGAGGGCAGCACGGTCAACGACAGCGATTGCCGCGTGCCGAACATCCGCTGGAATGCGCCGAGTGGAATGACGGCGTATTCGTCCTGTGACTGACCGAAGACGGCACCCTTTTTGGCATGGACTCCCGCCACTCGGAAACGCACGCCTGCCAGCGTGATCTCCTTGTCGATGGGGTCCAGCGCGCCGAAGAGCCGATCTGCGGCGTCCCAACCGAGAATCGCGATATTGCGGCGGCTGTCGAACTCAGCCATGGAAATGGCTCGCCCATACTCAATGTCGGTCGTGGGCAGGAGCGAATATTCACGGGTGACGCCACGGATTTGGAGCGACTCGAGCGTTTCGCGCCGGGTCTTGGCTTCACCGGACGCCTGTGCTGAGGCCATCACCATCGCGATGCGTGGTCCTGCAGATCGGATGGCCGCCGCATCCTCCAACGTCACGCGGGGATTGCTGGCCGCGCGAAGTTGCTCCTCTTCGCTGGTGGTCGGTCCGGTCCGCCGAACCTGGAACGTGTCGGCGCCCACCTGCGAGGTAATCGATTCGGACACCGACGCGTTCAGCCCCTGCACCAGCGACACGACCGCGATGATCGACGTCACGGCGACGATGTTGCCGAGCACGGTCAGAAAGGACCGGAGCTTGTTGGACCAGATCGCCTGCAGGGCGATGCTGGCGGCCTCGTAGAACTGGCCCACGTTACCGCACCGTCACGCTTGTCGTCGTCGCCGCCGGGGCAGCCGGGGAGGTGGTGACCTTGACCGGGTCACCGTCCTTGAGCGTGCGCACCGAGGCAAACGGGCCGGTGATGACCTCGTCACCCTCGGCCAGGCCCTCGAGCACCTCGAAGAATTTTTCGCCGGCAATGCCGACCTTGATCGGGGTGAAGACCGCGCGCCCGTCCTTGATCACAAAGGACCCTTCGATTTCCTTGCGCGTCTGGCCCGGCTGAAGTTCGGTGGGCGTCGTGACGCGACGTGTGGTCGGCTGACCTTCCGTTGGCGCCGCGGCGCGCACCAGGCTGCCGTCGGCGTTGACGACCATCTCGCGCACGGTCGTGGCCTGAATCGGGACCGCGATGGCCTTCTGGCGTGTGGCGGTCGTGATGGTGGTGGTGCACGTGAAGCCGGGACGCACGTTGGGCACTTCGCCTTCCAGCGTCACGATCACCTTGAAGTTGGTCGCGCGCTGCGTCGCGGCACCCGCCGTCTGAATGGCGCTGTTGCCGACTTCGGTGACACGACCCGTAAATTCCTTGTCGGGGAACGCGTCGATTTTGATCTTCGCCGGCTGGCCCAGCTGGATGAACGGGATGTCCGTTTCGTCGACTTCGACTTCGGTTTCAATCACCGACAGGTCCGCAATCTCCATCAGCACCGTGCCGGCGTTGTTCATG
Organism: uncultured Solibacteraceae bacterium; assembly: GCA_964423815.1. Classification (GTDB taxonomy): domain Bacteria; phylum Acidobacteriota; class Vicinamibacteria; order Vicinamibacterales; family SCN-69-37; genus SYFT01. The sequence goes on from CAYRGW010000022.1 coordinate 43,901, forward strand.
GTGCCGACGACAACCGTTTCACCCTCTTCGATGTTGCGGCGCGTCACGATGCCGTTGATGGGGGAGACCAGTCGCACCTTGTTCAGGTCGAACTGCGCGTTCTCGAGCGCCGCCTCGTCCTGCTTGATGCGTGTCGCCTGGGTCTTGACCGACTGTTCACGCTGCGACAGGTCGGACTGCCGGAGTTTGACCTCGTTTTCGGCGCGGTCGAGTGTTTCCCTCGGCGTCAGGCCCGCTTTGAACAGTTCGCGCTGACGTGTGAGGTTGTCCTCGGCCTGCCGAAGGTTCGTGCGCGCGTTTTCAATGCTCGTCTGCGTTTCGATCAGCTGTGACCGCGCCGCCGCCAGACTCGCCTCGCGGCTGTTGACCTGTGTCTGGAGGTTCCGCGGGTCAATCTGCAGCAGGAACTGGCCCTGTTTCACAATGTCGCCCTCGTTGACCGCGAGGCCGACGACCTTGCCCATCGTTTCCGCGCTGACGTTGACCGAGCGCTGCGGGCGGATCTTGCCGCTCGCCGACACGATGGCCTCGAGATCGTGACGGGCAATTTTTTCCGTTTCCACTTCCACACCCGTGGTGCGGTTGGTGTTGAGGTTCGCGTAAATGACGGCCGCGAGACCGATGACGATGACGAGGCCGATGATGAGCTTTTTCCGGTTCATAACGTGGCTATCCTGCAAAATAGGCGAAGGCGAGGGCGATGACGGCGTAGGTGATAAACAGCCCCGTGGCCACGCCGGTGGTGGTCCGTTTGTAGAGGGTGGCGAGGCCGATGGCCAGCACGATGACCCACCAGATGACGAACAAATCGACCATCCCGAGGAATTTCGCGATGAACGACGATTCGTCGAGTGGAACCAGGGCGCCGAGATTGGCGATGCCCGAGGCGCTGACCTGGCCCCTGGCGTACATGATGGGCGCCGCGATCACCACGCTCAGGGTCGAGATGACCTGCGAGTGCACAAGGACCGCCATGACGTGTTTAAAGGACGCCGTGCCGCCCAGGACCGTGTTAAAAACGGCCCACAGAAGCACGGTGAAGATCACCGCCATGAACGGCACAAACACGAAGCTGCCGATGAGCGCCAGATAGGGGCCGTACTGGGCCTGCTGCTGCATCGCGGCATACCCCTCATCGGTGATCGGCTGACCCGTCCACCGCTCGGCCTGCTGCACCTGCATCTCAAGCGTGGCCGCCCGGCCCTGCTCGGTGAATTGGGGCAGCCCCTGCGCCAGCGCCGTCAGCGCACAGATCAGGAACAACATCCCCGCCACCTTCGGCGTCCGGACGACGTGTTTGAACGTCTCACCGGGGGAGGTGATGACCCCAATGAAGCGGGCAAACAAGCCGGGCAGGGGTGTGGAGTCGAGGGTGTCAGTGGTCATGGTGGATTCGGACATGGCGGAACTCTCCTCGGCGCAGCAATGGCTGCAGAGTGAATCCTGCAATTGTACCGTCGCGAACAGATACGCGCCGAATCATCTCGGGGTTCCTGATAGGCTCGGGCTCATGCCGCATTTCCGCGTGTTTCTGTGTGCCGTGGCTCTTTTGTGTGCTGCCACCCCTGTATTCGCCCAGCCGTTTGAGGTGGTGGGCAGCCGGGCGCTCGGCATGGCGGGCGCCTTCGTGGCCGTGGCCGACGACGCCTCCGGGGCGTACTGGAACCCGGCGGGCCTGGCCAGCGGGCAGCCGGCCGGCGCGACAATAGAGTGGGTCCGCTTTCAAAGTGGTGATCGGGATGCCGCCCCGACCAGGGGCCCCTGGGAACGCTCTACCCGGTTTACAAGTTTGGGCACATGGCCTATGGGGTTGAGTTATACCCGCGTGGACGAGGTCAGCCTGGCCTCCTCAAACACGGTCGAGCGGTTTACCACCCAGCACTACGGACTCTCGATTCTGCAGACCATTACGGAGGGCGTGGTGATTGGCAGCACGCTGAAATACGTCCGTGGACACGTGGCGTCCACGGTGATGGACCTGACGACGGCCGGTCAGGGCCTTGAGGCCGGACGGGACCTCGACGGCGAGGGTAGCGGTGCGTTTGACCTCGACCTGTCGGCCATGTACGACGCCCGGGTCTTCCGCATCGGCGCCACGATCAAGAACCTCCGTTCCCCGGATTTTGAGGGCCCCGATGGCCTGGTCCGCGAGCTGCAGCGGCACTCCCGCATAGGACTCGCCATCCTCCCCAGAGCTGGCCTGACCCTTGCTATAGACCTGGACCTGGACACGGCCGACTTGCCGACCGGTCCTCAGCGAGTGCTCGCGGCTGGTGCCGAACACCAGTTCTCGTCGCGTATCGTCCTTCGGGCCGGTGCCCGGCGGAATCTCGAAGGCACGCGCGCCACGGTGGGCGCAGCGGGCGCGAGTATCGCGTTACGACCCGGGACGTGGCTCGATGCCCACGCGACCATGGGCCGCTCGGCGGGGGAACGCGGATTCGGCATCGGACTGCGCGCCGGCTGGTAACACCCAGCCGTCGGCTGTGCCCACTCGGGTGGGGAGGGCATGGCTGTTCGTCTCGGAGAATTATTGGTGCGCGACAAGCGCATTTCGCCTGTGCAGCTGCAGGAGGCGCTGGATCACCAGCGTACCAACGGCGGCCGGCTCGGGACGAACCTCGTCAAGCTGGGCTTTGTCCAGGACGAGGACATTGCCAGCCTGCTCGGCCGCCAATACGGCGTGCCGGCGATCACCCTCGCAAAATTTGATCTCGACTCGGCGGTGGTGCGCCTGGTGCCGGCCGAGACGGCCGTCAAATATCAGGTCATCCCCGTCGGACGGACGGCCACCGCACTGACCCTCGCGATGACCGACCCCACCAACGTGTTTGCCATGGACGACATCAAGTTCATGACCGGGCTGCACGTGGAGCCGGTGGTGGCGTCCGAGTCGGCCGTGCGTGATGCGATCACGCGGTATTACGGTACCGGCGCGGCGGAGCAGGATCAGTCGGCGCCAGGAGACCTGGTGTCACGGGCACTCGAGGATCTCGGCTCGGGCAGTGACGACGGCATCGAGGTGGTGTCCGATGCCGATGCGATCGACACGTCCACGCTGGAGCGGCAAAGCGGGGAAGCCCCGGTCATCCGGCTGGTGAACGCCCTGATGTTGTCGGCCATCCAGCGCGGCGCCAGCGACATTCACGTCGAGCCCTACGAAAAAGAACTGCGCATCCGGTATCGCATTGACGGCGTGTTGCACCGGGTGATGGCACCGCCGCTCAAGTATCGGGACCCGATCACGTCGCGCATCAAGATCATGGCGCAGATGGACATCGCCGAAAAACGTCTGCCGCAGGATGGCCGGATCAAGGCGAGGTTTAATGATCACGGCCAGACACGCGAGATCGACTTTCGTGTCTCCTGCCTGCCGACACTGTTTGGCGAAAAGATCGTGATGCGGTTGCTCGACCGGGGCCAACTGCGCCTGGACATGACACGTCTCGGATTCCAGCCTGATGCGCTCCATCGTTTTGAGGCGGCCATTCGCCGTCCGTGGGGCATGGTGCTGGTCACAGGCCCGACCGGCAGCGGCAAGACCAACACGTTGTACTCCGCCATTTCCCAACTCAACCAGCCGGGCGTCAACATCCTCACCGCCGAGGATCCGGTGGAGTTCAATCTCGCGGGCATCAACCAGGTCCAGGTGCGCGACGGCATCGGCCTGACGTTTGCGACGGCCCTGCGCTCATTCTTGCGCCAGGACCCGAACGTCATTCTGGTCGGGGAAATTCGCGACGGGGAAACCGCCGCCATTGCGGTGAAGGCCGCGCTTACCGGCCACCTGGTGTTGTCCACGCTGCACACCAACGACGCGCCGAGCACGGTCAGTCGACTCGTGAACATGGGCGTCGAGTCGTTTCTGGTCGCCAGTTCCGTGAACCTCGTCTGTGCGCAGCGGTTGGTCCGACGGATCTGTGATCACTGCAAGACCGAGGACATGACCCCGCCCGAAGCCCTCATCGAGGCCGGGTTTGCGCCCGACCACATCGGGACATTTCAGGTCTGGCGCGGGCGTGGTTGCGACAGGTGTGCGGGGACGGGTTATCGCGGCCGCGTCGGCCTGTTTGAGGTGATGGCGTCGTCCGAGGCGTTGCGGTCGCTGATTCTTGATGGTGCGCCCGTCAGTGAACTGCGTCGCCAGGCGATGGTCGAAGGGATGGTCACGCTCCGGCAGAGCGGTCTCGAGAAGGTGCGCGAAGGGTTGACCTCCCTCGACGACGTGGTGAGAGAGACGGTGATGTGATGACACAAACGGCGACGTTGACCCTGCCAGACCTCTTGACGATGACGGCCACGATGGGAGGATCCGACCTGCATCTGTCGGTGGGCAGTCCACCGCAGATACGCGTGGACGGTCACCTCCAGCGAATCGCGGCGCCGGATCTGGTGCCCGACGTCACACAGTCACTCGCGTACAGCGTCCTGACCGACCGGCAGAAGAAGATCTTCGAAGAGACCTGGGAGGCCGATCTGGCGTTTGGCCTGCAGGGTGTGGGCCGCTTCCGGTGCAACGTCTTCCTGCAGAAGGGCGCGGTTGGCGCGGTGTTCCGCCTGATTCCGGAGACGATTCGCACGCTGGAGGATCTCGGACTTCCGCCCGTCCTCTCGCGTCTGGCGGATCGTCCGCGTGGCCTCGTGCTGGTGACCGGACCGACGGGCAGCGGCAAGTCGACGACCCTGGCCGCCATGATCGACCGCGTGAATCAACAACGTCCCGCGCACATCCTCACCATTGAGGATCCGATTGAGTATCTGCATCCGCACAAACGGTCGCTGGTCAATCAACGCGAACTGCACTCGGACACGTTGTCGTTTGGCCACGCCCTGCGCGCGGCGTTGCGCGAAGACCCTGACGTCGTGCTGGTCGGCGAACTGCGCGACCTCGAGACGATGGAGGCCGCGATGAAACTCGCGGAAACGGGGCATCTCACGCTCGCCACGCTGCACACCAACTCGGCGGCGCAGACCGTGACGCGTATCGTTGACGCCTTTCCTGCACACCAGCAGTCGCAGATCCGCACACAACTCTCACTGGTGCTGGAGGGGATCGTGTGTCAGGCCCTGCTGCCGAAGGCGAGCGGCAAGGGACGCGCGGCCGCCCTCGAAGTGCTCGTCGCCACACCGGCGATTCGCAACCTCATTCGCGACGACAAGGTGCATCAGATCTACTCGACGATGCAGTCAGGCCAGGAGAAGTTCGGGATGCAGACCATGAATCAGGCGCTGGCGAGACTGACGCAGAGTCATCAGATCACCAGAGAGACGGCCCTGGCGGCGACGTCGAACCGCGACGAGTTGGTGACCATGCTTGAGCGCGGGCGGGTGGCATGAGAACCGCGGCACCGGCGCACCGGACGGCCGGACGGGCCGGGGTGCGGCCCGTGGTGAAACCCAAGGCGCCACGGCGGCAGCGGCGGGTCCCGTCAAAAAATCTCGCCGTCATGACGCGGCAGTTGTCCGTCATGATCGATGCCGGACTGCCGCTGGTCCAGTGTCTGGAGTTGCTCGCGAAGGAAGAGCCTGATGCGCGGCTGGCGAAAGCCATCGGCCTCGTGCAGCGTGACGTGGAGGCGGGGATGTCGCTCGCCGAAGCCATGGAGCGACAGCCACATGCGTTCAACCCGCTGTTCACGCACATGATCGCCGCCGGTGAGGCGGGCGGCATCCTCGATACGATTCTCAAGCGGCTGTCCACCTACATTGAAAAACAGGTGAAGCTCGAAGCGCAGGTGCGGTCCGCGATGATCTACCCCTCCGCGGTGCTCACCATTGCCGGCCTGGTGGTGTCCGGTTTGTTGTGGAAGGTCATTCCGACGTTCGCGACACTGTTTGCCGGACTCAACGCGGAGTTGCCGTGGATGACGCGCGGGGTGATCGCGGCCAGTGACCTGTTTATCGCGTCGTTGCCATTCCTGGTGTTGGGTGGGGGGGGCGGTGTTTTTGTGTTCCGACGCTACTACGCGACGCCGGCGGGGCGGTATCGGGTGGACGCGATCATGTTGAAGATGCCGCTGCTGGGGCCGATCCTGCGGAAGGTGGCCGTGGCGCGGTTCTGCCGCACGCTCAGCACACTCATCAGTTCCGGCGTGCCGATTCTGTCCGGGCTGGATATCACCGCCAAGACGTCCGGCAACGCCGTCGTCGAAACCGCCGTCAAGCAGGCGCGTGCACGGATTGAACGCGGCGAGACCATTGCCGCGCCCCTGCGCGCCACGGGGGTGTTTCCGCCCATGGTCGCGCAGATGATCGGGGCGGGAGAAACCACCGGCTCGCTCGACGTCATGCTGGCCAAGATTGCCGAGTTCTACGAGGATGAGGTGGATGTCTCGGTCGCCGGACTCGTGACCGTCATCGAGCCGGTCATGATCGCCGTCCTCGGCGTCATCGTCGGCGTCGTCGTCGTGTCGATGTATCTGCCGCTGTTTGAGCTGATCAATCAGTTGGCATGACGCATCCTCCATGCTCCATCCTCCATTCCCCCATCTCTCCATCTCTTTTCGTGGTGTACTGACAATTGTGACGATGCGCGATGGGACGGCATGGACACCACCCGTGTGCGCGCCGCGCGCCGTGATCGCTGCAAGTAGTGGCCCGTGTGCAAGTTAAGGCTGTTTTGTCTCAGGTGGCGTCGATCTGGTACCAAGGTTGCCTTAAGAAGGTCCCGGAGGTTGCCACACCTCGCGGGCTTCAATTACGAGGCACCGGGTGCGGCCAGGTGAAGGGAAACGCGTCATGACACACAAACGAGACGAAGGTTTTACATTGATTGAATTGCTGATCGTCGTCGCGATCATCAGCATCATCGCGGCGATTGCAGTGCCCGGATTGCTGCGTGCGCGAATGACTGGCAACGAAACGTCGGCGATGGCCTCGCTCAAGGTCGTCAATTCATCGGAAGTCGCGTATTCCGCGTCGTGCGGCAACAACGGGTATGCGGTCGACTTCACGGTGCTCGGCACGGCGCCTCCCGGAACGACGGTCGCGTTCATTTCGCCCGACCTCGGTTCGGTCGCGGCGCCGCAGAAGAGCGGCTACAACTTCACGCTGGCAGCCGGCGCGGGCGGCGCGGTTGGTCCCAACGACTGCAACGGCACGGCCACGCAGACGGCCTATTACGCCACGGCCGTTCCGCAGACGTTCGGCACGACCGGCGGCAAGGCCTACGCGACCAACGCCGCCAACACGGTGTGGCAGGTCTCGGCCGCCGCAGCGCCGACCGAGCCGTTTGGCGCCCCCGCGACGCCGATTCAGTAGCGAGCAGTAAGGTTCAGGGTTCAAGGTTCAGGGTTCTGAACCTTGAACCCCAGCACCCTGAACTCCGGAACCCTGAACCCCGGAACCCTGAACAGCACCCTGAACCCAGAACGCAGAACCCAGAACCTTTTGGGCAGGTGTGTGGTACAAATTCCCCGTATGTCTCCACGTTCACGCACATTGATTCTGGTGGCCGCACTGGCCGGGCTCGGGTTCTCGGGAGCCTCGCTCTCGGTGCATCATCGGCTGCTGACCGACCCCTCCTACACAAGCTTCTGTGACGTCAACGCGACGTTTAATTGTTCGCAGGTCTACCTGAGCCAATACGGGTCGTTCCAGGGCGTGTCCACGGCC
>CAYRGW010000023.1:0-28101 GCA_964423815.1 uncultured Solibacteraceae bacterium
GTATTCGTGTCCCGTCTGGCTCTGATCTCGAAGCCCGGCCAACGGCCGGGCTCCCAACCCCACAGAGTGGGGCGTTCTGCTCCATGACTCGTTGTGAATAAATCCTGAAAAGCTCTCGACTATTTCCCAGCTGCGGCTGCCAGGCGGTCGATCATCTTGTTGAAGATGGGCCCGTGGAACGGGTACAGCGCATACCAATACAGGAGGCCAAAAAGGCCTTTGGGGGCGAAGAAGGCGGTCTGCACGAACAGGGTTTTCCCATCCTCCTGCGTCTGGGCTTCAAACTGCAGCCAGGCGCGGCCGGGCACCTTCATCTCGGCGCGGAGTCGGAGCAGGTGGCCCGGTTCCACGGCTTCCACGCGCCAGAAGTCGAGCGCGTCCCCCACCCGCAGGAGATCGGGGTCACGGCGGCCGCGGCGAAATCCCACGCCCCCCACAATGCGATCCACGATCCCGCGGAGGCGCCACGCCCAGTTGAAGCTGGGCCAGCCACGGGCACCACCAATGGCAGTGAACGCACGAAACACCTGCGCCGGTGACGCGTCCACCACACGCTGGCGCACCTCAATCAACATGCCGTCCTGCGCCGTAAAACTGAACGGCACCCGATCGCCCAGTGAGGCGGCGAGTGCATCACTCCAACTCGACTCAATGTGGCCCGCATCCAGCTGCGCGAGCGCCCGCTCCACGGCGGTCCGGTAGTCGAGCAGGTGGATCCCGGGAAACAGCCGGTGTGCGGTGTCGGTCCGCACAATGACCTCGTTGCGCAGGCCTTCCACCAGCGGCATGGCGATCTCGGCGGGGATCGGTGTCACCCAGTGCACCCAGTAGGAGGACAGGCGCGGCGTCAGCACCGGCACCGGCACCAGCCACCGCCGCAGGCCCCGCACTTTCGCGTACCCGAGCATCATGTCGCCGTAGGTCAACACATCGGCGCCGCCGATCTCGACAATCTGTCCCGCACTCTCGGGTACCTTGAGGGCGGCCACCAGGTAATCGAGCACATTCCGAATGCCGATGGGCTGCACCTTCGTGTAGACCCATTTGGGACAGATCATCGCGGGTAACCGCTCGGTGAGATGGCGAATCATCTCGAACGACGCACTGCCCGACCCGACAATCACGGCCGCCCGGAATTCCGTCACGGGGACACCAGCCGACCGGAGGGCATCGCCCGTGTCCTGCCTCGATCGCAAATGGTGCGAGAGCTCCGCCTTCGGGTCACCCAGTCCGCCGAGGTAGATCAGTCGTGGCACACCCGCCGCGCGTGCCGCCTCGCTGAAATTGGTCGCGGCGCGTCGATCCCGTTCATGAAAGTCGCCGGTGTCGGCCACCTTCTGCATGCTGTGAATCAGGTAGTACGCACACGCCACGTCCACCATCGCGGGAGCCAGCGTGGCCGGGTCTAGCGCGTCGCCACGCACCATCTCCACCTGGTCCGACCACGTGCGTCCCGCCAACCGTCCGGGGTCACGCGCGAGCACCCGCACGCGATATCCCTCGTCGAGCAGGCGTGGCACGAGTCGCCCGCCCACATACCCTGTGGCACCGGTGACCAGGACGAGCGGCGCGGTTATCGGCTGGTCAGACACAGGGTGGCCGCATGCCCTTCCACGCCGTCGTTGGCGTCGAGGTCGCGTGCTGCGTTGATGGTGCGGTCGGTGGAGATCAGCTGCAGACCGGTTTTGGCGAACTCGGCATACCGCTCCCGCCCCTCACGGGCGAACCGGCCGTCCCACGACCGCTCGGGATTGCCAAGCGTGCCGAACATCGCTTCAACCCCACGGGCCGCCAACGCCCGATTGAGGTCGGCATTCACGGTCGAGGTGCCCGTCCAGGCGAGCACCCGCGTCAGGTCCACCTTGCGTGCCTCGAGCGCCGCCAGTTCCGCGGCGCTTTCAATCGACACCGACAACATCATCTCGGGCGCCAATTGATGCACACGCACCGCGGCATCCGTGCTGTAGGTGATGAAGACCACGCGGGACATGGCGCCGGCCGCGCGCACTTCCGCGACCACATCCTCATACGAGACGCCCCGTTTGACGTCGAGTTCAAGGATGACCTTGCCCGCGGCCCAGTCGAGGGCTTCACGCAGCGTCGGGACACGATGGGTGAGCACGGCGCCCGTCTCATCCTTCAACTGCAGCGCCTTGATCTGCGCGAGCGTCTGCGCGCGGACGTCGCCGGTGCCGGTGGTCGTCCGGTCCAACGTGTCGTCGTGCATCAACACGAGCACGTTGTCGCGGGTCCGGGCGATGTCGATCTCGTGGAGGGCGGGCACCTGCGAGGCCACAGACGCCATCGCCTCGATTGAATTTTCCGCATAGCCCGGGGATGGCCCCCCACGATGGGCGGCCACCACGGTGCGGCCGGTGGTGCGCAGGCAGTCAAAAAATCCGCCGATGTTCGAGGGCGCGAGGGCGTGGGTCTGCTGCTCGGCGTTTACCGAGGACACGAGACAGAACCCGAAACAAAGAACGGCCCGTGTGTATGTGAGAGACATGTGAACCTGTGGATCGTACCACGCACGCGTGATGCGCCTGTTAAGATACTCACGTCTTGTCCACGCCCGACGCGTCATCAGGAGCCCCCACGGTCGAGCCCGAACGCGGCTGGGCCGGCCGCGTCGCCGGCGCCCTCACCCATCGGGACTTCCGACTCCTCTGGCTGGCCGCACTGGGGTCGACGATCGGCACCTGGATGCAGAAATTCGCCCAGAGCTGGCTGGTCCTCGATCTGACCGACTCCAACTTCTACCTGGGCCTCGACGACTTCCTCTCGCAGCTGCCGATCCTGCTGTTCATGCTGATCGGTGGCGTCATTGCGGACCGCGCCGACCGCCGCCGCCTGCTCACCTGGTCGCAGTACGTGCAGGCGACCTCCGCCTTTGCGCTCGCCGCCCTGGTGTTCTGGGACGCCATCACGATCTGGCACGTCCTCACGCTGTCGTTCATCTCGGGCATTGGCCAGGCGTTCGGCGGCCCGGCGTATCAATCGTTGATTCCCTCGCTGGTGCCGCGCCGAGACCTGCCAAACGCCATCGCGCTCAACTCCACCCAGTTCAACCTCTCGCGCATTCTGGGGCCGATGGGGGGCACGGCGGTGCTCGTCTCGCTTGGCATGGCCGCATGCTTTTTTCTCAACGGCCTGTCCTTCTTCCTCGTCGTCATCGTCCTGATGATGATCAAGGTCCCGATGCCCGTGCCGCAGGCCGGCCCGCGACGCAACATCATGACGGACCTGCGTGAGGGATTGACCTACGTGCGCCACCAGCGCCTGATGCTCACGCTGATCGTGCTGGTCGTCATCAGCATGGCGCTCGCCATGCCCATCGTGACCTTCATGCCCACGTTCGCCAAGACGGTCATGGCCGATGCCGGCGGCACGCCGGAGACACGACTCTCGCTGCTCATGGCGTTCCAGGGCCTGGGTGCCATTACCGGCGCGCTGCTGATCGGCTCGATGAGCGGCAAGTTCAAACACATGGGCCGTCTGCTGCTGGGCGTGCAGTTCTCGATGGGCGTCATCATCACCGCCTTTGGATGGACGACCACGCCGTACATCAGCTACGTGCTGATCTTCTGCGGCGGCATCGCGTTCATGGCGCTGTTTTCGATGAGTTTTTCGATCGTGCAACTGGCCGTGCCTGAAGAACTCCGCGGCCGCGTCGTCAGCATCTACATGGTGGCCCTGCGCGGCGGTGGCCCGATCGGGGCCCTCATCGCGGGGTACTTCGCCGACATCTACTCGGCGCCCACCGTAATGATCGTCAACGGCATGTTGCTCTCCCTCGTCACGATCGGCGTCATCGTGTCAGGCAAGGGATCAAGCCTCAAAACGATCTAACAGTAGGCATGTAGGCATGTAGATTTTTTTGGGTGGGTGCTACCCGCGGCGGGTTCGAAGCTCGAGACCAAGTATCCACCTCACCGATCGTTGAAGGTGTGCAACCAAGAACCTACATGCCTACATGTCTACTGTTAAAACCCGCTGCGATTTATCAGTATCCGCGCGTGGGATCCACGCGGTTCTCGAGTGGTTCGCCGGCAATGAAGCGGTGCCAGTTGGCGAGGAACAGGTCGATTGCAGGCGTCCAGTAGTCGCCGTTAAACGCGGACGTATGGGGCGTGAGGATGGTGCGCGGTGTGGTCCACAGCGGACTGTCAGCGGCGAGGGGCTCACGCGTAAACACGTCGAGACCGGCGCCGCCCAGGCGGCCGGTGATGAGCGCGTCGGCCAGCGCCGCTTCGTCGATCAGCGTGCCTCGCGCCACGTTGATCACCACCGCTGACGGTTTCATCAGCGCGAGTTCGGCGGCCCCCAGCACGTGATGTGTTTCGGGGGTGTGCGGGAGCGCCACCACCACGGCATCCACGTGTGGCAGCAGGTGCCGAAGCGCAGAAAGTGGTTCCACACGTCCGACACCCGGCACCAGCGAGCGCGACACATCACGCCGGACGCCGATCACCGACATGCCCAGCGCCGACGCAAACGCCGCGAAGCGTTCGCCAATCGCCCCCAGGCCCAGCACCAGCACCGTCGTCGCCGCCAGGCGCGGCACCTCCACGGTGGACATCTCGTGCTGGCCCCACGTCCGCGCCTCGCGATGTGAGGCAGCCGCGGGAAATTGACGACGGAGGCCCAGCAACAAGGCGAGTGCGTGCTCGGCAATCATCTCGGCGTGGACGCTGCGTGTGTTGGTCACGGGCACGCCGCGGGCCGCCAACGCGTCGAGCGGCAGCGCCCCCACCCCCACCGCCGTGCTGTGCACCCACCGAAGGGCCGACGCCGTCGCGAGGGTGGCCTCGGTCATCCGCGTCGCGAGCGCGACGTCAGCCCCACTCATCAGTTCCCCCGCCCGCGCGTCGTCACGCACATCCACGACGTCCACCCCTGGCAACGCCCGACAAATCCGGTCGACCTGCGCCTGGGGCAACGACCACATGGGCAGGTGGTGGATATGGATCACAAGGCGCATGGGAACACGTTATAAGATTCGCCCATGTCCGAACAGACTCCTCGTCGTGGCTTTCTGAAAACCCTGGGTGGACTCACGGCGGCCATGGCCGCGTGGCCCGCGTTGGCCGGCGCGCAGACGTCATCGCCGAGACGCCGCGCGGGGGCGCAATACCGGGGCGACTTTGCGGCGCCGAAACTCGACAAGGTCCGCGTCGCGCTCATTGGCGTGGGCGCCCGTGGTTCGGGCCACACGACGCAGCTCTCGGCGATCGAAGGCACCGAGGTGGTGGCGATCAGCGACCTGTACGAAGACCTGGCCACACGCGCGGAGAGCCGGGCCAAGGAAAAAGGCCACGCGCCGAAGCTGTATTACGGCGACCCCAATGCGTGGAAGACCATGCTCACCGAGACGAAGCCGGATGCGGTCTTCATCGCGACGCCCTGGGAACTGCATGCGCCGATGGCGATTGCCGCCATGCGTGGAGGCGCCCATGCCTTTGTCGAAATTCCCATCGCGCTGACGATTCAGGAGATGTGGGATCTGGTCGACACCTCCGAGCAGACAGGCCGGCACTGCATGCTCATGGAAAACGTCTGTTACGGACGCGAAGAGCTGCTGTACCTCAACATGGTTCGGCAGGGCCTGCTCGGCGAACTGCTCCACGGGGAGGCGGCGTACATTCACGACCTGCGCGCGCAGATGAAGGAAGTCGAACGTGGCACCGGCTCGTGGCGCACGTATCACTACGCGCGCCGCAACGGGAACCTCTACCCGTGTCACGGCCTGGGGCCGGTGGCGCAGTACATGAGCGTGGCGCGTGGGGACGACCAGTTCGGCCGGTTGTCGTCGTTCTCCTCACCCGGTCGCGGTCGCACGCTCTACGGCAAGGAACACTTCCCCGCCGATCACAAGTGGAACCAGCTGGACTTCAGCCGCGGTGGCGACATGAACACGTCGATCATCAAAACCGTCCAGGGCAAAACCATCATGGTGCAGTGGGACGAGACCTCCCCGCGCCCCTATACCCGTCACAATCTGATTCAGGGCACTAAAGGCACACTCACCGGTTTCCCGAATCGGTTGTCGATCGAAGGCGTCAACCGCGCGCACCAGTGGGCGCAGGGTGAGGAGTTCACCAAACTCACCGCGCAATACGAACACCCTCTGTGGAAACGCGCCGGTGACATGGCCGCCAAGATGGGTGGGCATGGCGGCATGGACTTCCTCATGCTCTTCCGCATCATCGAATGCCTGCGCACCGGGCAGCCGCTCGATCAGAACGTCTATGAAGGGTGTGCGTGGTCTGCCGTCGGACCACTCTCGGAGAAGTCGGTTAAAGAGAACGGCGCCGCGCAGGACTTCCCGGACTTCACCCGCGGCGACTGGAAAACCACCAAGGCGCTCTCGGTCGTCGCATGAAAAAAAAGGAATACGAAGCGGCGATTGAGCCGCTGCAGATTGAGCTGAACAATCTGATGCGGTGGTTGAAACACACCGGACGGCGGATGGTCGTGGTCCTTGAGGGACGCGACACGGCCGGCAAGGGCGGGACAATTTCCGCGATCACTGAACGGATGAACCCTCGGCAGGCGCACGTGGTCGCGTTGTCGAAACCCACCGAACGCGAGCAGACGCAGTGGTACTTCCAGCGCTACGTCCAGCATCTTCCGGCGGCCGGCGAACTCGTGCTGTTTGATCGCAGCTGGTACAACCGCGCGGGCGTGGAACGGGTGATGGGGTTCTGCACGGACGCGCAATACACGCAGTTTCTCAAGGACGCCCCCGTCTTTGAACAGATGCTCGTCAATGACGGCATCATCCTGCTCAAATACTGGCTGGCGGTGGATCAGGACGAACAGGAAGCACGATTTGCCGAGCGGGCGGCCGACCCGCTCAAACGCTGGAAGTTATCCCCCATCGACCTTGAAGCACGGAAACATTACGACGCGTACGGCAAGGCCCGCGACGTGATGTTCAAGGCCACCCACGCCAAACACGCCCCCTGGTTTGTCGCCTCCTTTAATGACCAGAAGGCGGGCCGGATCCGGCTCATCCGCCACCTGCTGGACCAGGTCCCCGACACCCATGTGCGACCTGCGACGGTCACCCTGACGCGCCTGCCGGGCAAACCGGCCAAAGAACGTCACAAGGTGATAAAACCGATTTAATTGCCCCATACAATGGGCCGGTGCCAAGGATCCTGGTCGTTGAAGACAGTCCCGACATCGCGGAACTGATTGATCACTACCTGAAGAGCGCCGGCTACACGACCACCGTCATTGGCAACGGCAGTGACGGACTGCGCCAGGCCAAGATGTCTCCGCCCGACGCGGTGATCCTCGACCTGATGTTGCCGGGCATGGACGGCCTGCACGTCTGCCAGGCCCTGCGGGGTGAAGCGGCGACCTCGGCCATTCCCATCATCATGCTGACCGCGCGCGGCGAAGAGGCCGACCGCGTCCGGGGCCTGGAACTGGGCGCCGACGACTATCTGACCAAACCCTTCAGCCCGAAGGAGCTGGTCGCGCGGGTCGGCGCCTTGTTGCGCAGAGTGCAACGCCCTGCGGCGGTGGCCAAACTCCTGACCTATGGCCCACTGACCATCGACCTCGACAAACATCTGGTGACGTTCAGCGGGGAGGACATCAAGCTGACGGCCAAGGAATTCCTGCTGCTGCAGTACCTCATCGAACATCGCGGACGGGTGTTGTCGCGCGATCTGCTCCTCACCGACGTGTGGAGTTATCAGTACACCGGCGGCACGCGCACCGTCGACGTCCACATTCGCCGTCTGCGCGAGAAACTGCCCTACCTCGGCAGCGCCATCACCACCATCAAACAGTTCGGGTACAAACTCGAAGACCCCGCGCCGGCGTCGTGACCTTTCGCACCCGCACGTTTGTCGCGATTCTGATCGCCAGCACCGTGGCCCTGGCCGTCTCCACGGCACTGGTCACCACGACCCTCCGGAAGACCATGGTGGCCGACGTTGAGGAGTCGTTGCTCCGGCAGGTGCGGCTGGCCTCGGAGTTGCTCGCGGACCGGGGCGCACTCGTGGATCCCGACGGCGAAGCCGGTGTCCTGTCCGGCCTGATCGGCGCGCGTGTCACATTCATCCATGGCGAGGGCGAAGTCCTCGGCGACTCGGACGTCGACGCCGGCCGTCTCACCAGCGTGGAGAACCACCTCATGCGCGAGGAGGTGCAGGAAGCGCTGCAGACCGGGACCGGGGTCGCGATCCGGCGCAGCGCCACCACCGGCGACGAAACGATGTACGCCGCGGCGACGGTCCGGCTGGGCGCGGTCCGGTTCGTCCGCATCGGCCTGCCGCTCACCGGCATCGAAGATCGTATTGCCACCACCCGCCAACTGGCCCTGATGGGACTCGGCGTGGGCCTGGTCGTCGCCCTCTTGCTGACGTGGGCGACCTCAGCGTGGCTGAGTCGGCGCGTGCTCGCCATCGCCGGCATTGCCCACCGGTATCGTCAGGGTGATTTCTCAAGACCCGCGCGGGACTTTGGGCGTGATGAGATTGGGGCCGTGGCGCGTGTGCTCGATGAAACCGCGCGGGACCTCGGCACACGTCTCGAGGACGTCGCGCGCGAACGCGCCCACATGGACGCCATTCTGCAGGGCATGGTGGAGGGCGCCCTGCTGGTGAATGCCCAGGGGAAGCTGGTGTTGTCCAATCCGGCCGTCCGCGCGATGTTCCGCCTCGTGGACGACCCGCTGGGCCGGCACTTTCTCGAAGTCGTCCGCCACCCCGACATTGCGGCGCAACTCAGTTCAGCCCTGACCGGCGTCCTCCCTCCCCCGGTCGAGGTCCAGCTCGATCGTGATTCGCGGCGGTTGTTTATCGCGCGTGTGGTGCCGGTCGAACCGGGTCGTGGTGGGGGTGCGGTGCTGGTCCTCTACGACGTCACGGAACTCCGGCAGGCGGATCAGGTCCGCCGCGACTTTGTCGCCAACGTCTCCCACGAACTCCGGACGCCGCTCACGGCCATCCGCGGGTATGTGGAGGCGCTCACCGACAGTCCGGTGGATCCCGAACAGTCGCGCAAGTTCCTCGGCATCATCGCGCGCCATGCGTCCCGGATGGAACGCCTCGTCAACGATCTCCTCAGGCTCGCGCGACTCGATGCACGTCAGGAACAGGTGCAACCCGCGGTCCTCCAGGTCGAGTCGCTCCTGGAACAGGTGCGTGGCGACGTCGAGGCCGCCACGACCGCCCGGGACATCACGGTGGAGACGACCATTGCCCCGGACGCCACCACCCTCTCGGGTGACCCGGCCAAACTGCATGACGTCTTCCGGAACCTGCTCGAAAACGCGACCAACTACAGCCCTGAGGGCGGTCAGATCGACATCGATGCGACACGCACCGCCGACGGGATCGCGATCAGCGTCAGTGACCGTGGCCCCGGGATTCCGGCAGCCGAGCTTCCCAGAATTTTTGAGCGCTTTTATCGCGTCGACCGCTCCCGCACGCGCGACCCTCGCGACCCTGGCGGCACCGGCCTCGGACTCTCCATCGTCAAACACCTCGTGGAATTGCACGGCGGCAAAGTGACTGCGCGCAACCGCGACGGCGGCGGCACGATCGTCACCGTCCACCTGCCATGATGCCGGAGCTGGGTCCGCTGTACGCGGCGTACCTCTCGCTCACCTTCGCCCTGGTGGCCACACCGGGGGCGACCACCGCCGTGGTCGTGCGCAATACGTTGGCGTCCGGATGGCGCGGGGGTGTCTGGGCCGCCGTGGGTGCTGCCGCAGGCAACAGCAGTCACGCCTTTGCGGCCGGTCTGGGCCTCGCGTTGATCCTCTCGCGTGTGCCCGTGCTGTTCACGATCCTCAAGGTGGCGGGGGGACTCTATCTGCTGTGGCTCGCGGTCGCGAGCGCGCGCCGCCTGGTTCATCACGCGGCGCTGCCGGCATCATCGGCAATCCTGGCCGCCGGCGATTCCGCCCAGGCGCACCATGCGTGGCGCGAAGGCCTCTCGGTGAATCTGCTGAATCCCGCCATCGCGACGTTTTATCTCGCCGTCGTACCCTCTTTTGTGCCGACCGGAGCGCCCGGCGCCCACTACGTGTGGCTCGCGGCAACACACGTGCTGATGGCGTTTGTGGTGCATACCGCCTGGGCGCTGGCGCTCGATCGTCTGCGGCACGTCCTGACGCGGCCGTCCGCCCGCATGGTGCTGGAAGGTGTGACGACGATCGCGCTGCTGCTGCTCGCGCTGCGCGTCCTCGCTACATCACGAAGCTGATCAGGACATAACTGATCGCGCCGATGGCCGCCGACGCGGGGATGGTGAGCACCCAGGCCCAGACAATCTGCCGCGCCACGCCCCACCGCACCGCCGAGAGCCGACGTGTGGCGCCCACGCCAATGATCGCGCCGGTGATGGTGTGCGTCGTCGAGATGCCGACACCCAGCGCCGTCGCCGTATAAATCGCCACCGCCGCGCCCGTCTCCGCCGCAAATCCACCGACGGGCTGCAGCTTCGTGATCTTCGTGCCCATCGTCTTGATGATGCGCCAGCCGCCGGACAACGTGCCAAGGCCGATCGCCGCGTGGGCCGCCATGACGACCCAGAACGGCACCTCGAACGTCGTAAGGTACCCACCCGCAAACAACGCGCCGGTGATGATCCCCATCGTCTTCTGCGCATCGTTGGCGCCGTGCATCAGACTGAACGCGGCCGCCGACGTGAGCTGGAGCCGACGGAACCATCGGTCCACGCGCATGGGTGTGGTGCCGCGGAAGAGCCAGAAGATCGACGTCATCAGCAACAAGCCCACGACGAGACCGATCAGGGGCGCGACCACGATAAAAATCAGTGTCTTCGTCCAGCCCGAGGCGATGATGGCGCCAAACCCCGCCTTGGCCACTGCCGCGCCGGCATACCCGCCAAACAACGCATGCGATGAACTGGTCGGCAGACCGAAGTACCAGGTGATCAGGTTCCAGATGATCGCGCCAAACAACCCGGCCAGGATCACCGAGTAGGTGACGATGTTGAGGTCGACCATGCCTGAGCCGACCGTCTTGGCCACCGCCGTCCCGAAAAAAAACGCCGCGACAAAATTGAAGAAGGCCGCCCAGATGACGGCGTGTCCCGGGGATAACACCCGTGTGGACACCACGGTGGCGATGGAATTGGCCGCGTCGTGAAAGCCGTTGATGTAATCAAAAATCAGAGCGACGACGACCACCAGGATTATCGTCGCGAGAGCGGTATCCATCACCTACCCGTGTTTCACGACGACGCCCTCGATGACGTTGGCCACGTCCTCGCAGCAGTCGGTAATCTGCTCGAGCACGTCCAGCAGGTCCTTGGCCTTGATCACGGCAATGGGGTCGGTCACCGTCTCGAACAGGTTCTGAATGGCGGCCTGATAGGCACGGTCCGCCTCGTTCTCGAGCCGGTTGATCTCGACCGTGTGAGGCTGCACGGGCTGTTTGTGTGAGAGGGCGTCCATGGCGGCGTGGAGGCTGGCCGCCGACTGCGTCACGGTGTGGATGAGTTCGCGGGCACCCTTTGGCGCCACCGTGATGTGGTAGTTGCGCACCAGCGCTGCGGCGTGGTCGATGGCGTCCATGACCGTGTCGAGGGTGGTGGCCATGAGGTAGAGGTCCTCACGGTCAAACGGCGTGATAAACGTGCGGTGGAGTCGCTGGATGGTGTCGTGGGTCAGCGTGTCACAGCGATGTTCCGCATCCCGGATCACATCGATTTTGTGATCGTCCGGCGGGTCGTTCGCGAACATCTCCTTGAGATGCTCGGCAGCCCCCTGAATCTCCTTGGTGGTGGCCAGATACAGGACGAAGAATTGCTCTTCCCTGGGAATAAGGCTGAATCGGAACCCCACGAACCCCCCGAATGCCACCGTGTCGGACAGCGAAGACGAAGCGAACAAATTGCAACGTCAGTGTAACGCAGAACCGGCACACGGTTGCCACAGGCGTAACGTCGAATTAACGGGGGTGTCACGCACGGGAAATCGTGGGTTTCTAGGCTGTGAGGGTAATGCCTGCACCTGCTCCAACACGTATTCTGGTCGTTGACGATGAAGCGGATATTGCCGGGCTGATCAAACACAGCCTGGAGCGCGCCGGCGATGTCGAGGTCAGTGTCGTCTCAAGCGGCGATGCCGCGCTCAAGGCGGTCTCGGAACAGCCGCCCGACCTGATGATTCTCGACCTCAACCTGCCGGTGCTTTCGGGCATCGAAGTCTGCCGGCTGGTCCGCGCGAAGCCGGCCACCGCACAACTCCCCATCATCATGCTCACCGCCCGCACGGGCGAAGCGGACCGCGTGTCGGGTCTCGACCTGGGCGCGGATGACTACATCACCAAGCCGTTCAGCCTGCGTGAACTCGCCGCGCGTGTGCGAGCCGTCCTGCGCCGCAAGGCGACCGGGGCCGGCGCGCCGGCGCAGGTCTATCAGGGTGCGCACCTCTTTGCGGATTTTGATGCGGTGGTGGTCGCGGTGGACAGTCAGTCCATCCGTCTGACCCGACGCGAGTTCGAACTGCTCAAGTGTCTCGTTGAGAACCGCAATCGTGTGTTGTCGCGTGATCGGCTGCTTGAACGGGTCTGGGGATACGACCACTACGTGGAGACGCGCTCTGTCGACGTTCACGTCGGTCGCCTGCGCTCCAAACTGGGCGCCGCCGGGCCCCAGATTGAGACCGTCGTCGGTCTCGGTTATCGATTCGTCGAGTAGGCCGCCAGGCCCTGCAGATCAAACACCTGCATCGCCCGTTCCACGCGATGCCAATCGTTGTATTTCTGTGTGCGCACGACCGCCCGGTCGTGTGTCTCCCGTACCTCCCACCCTTCCGCCGTCTTGGTGACGACGAGTGTATCGGTGTGGCCTGAGGTGCTGCGTTCGCGGGTTTCCATCTCTTCTCCCTCTGTCTCTGGTAGTTATCGCAGTACCGAGAGCCCGTCGGTGTAAACTCTTAGTAACAAATGAAGGACCGGCCTCACCGAGACCGGCCCCTTGGTTGTCGTTATTTCATTTTCGGCCTGAAAAGAGCCGATCCCAGTCAAACAAGGCAAAATTGCGCGCGCCGGAGTTCATGGCCACCACCAGGCCGTTGGGAAATCCAGGCAGCGGGGTCGACGTCACTTCGAGGCCGTCGGTCTCGTCCACGTTTGTGTTGGCTTCGGCGATGACGACGTGGCGATGCGGGTCGCCGGGCTCCCCTTCTCTGCGGTAGAGCTTGTAGACCGAGCCTGTGGGGATCTGATCGGTCGACACGAGGTAACCCGTGCCATCGGGCTTCACATACAAGCCGAGGCCTTCACGGTCCATCTGGTACCCCTCAAGGCCGAACACCGCCAATTCACGCGACGCGTCGGCGTGATCCGGATCCGCGTGCCACTTGTGGATGCCGTATCGCTCGTCCGAGTAATACACGTACCCCAGGGCATCGTCGACAACCATGGCTTCGATCTCGCCGAACTCACCGGGCTCGGCCGCCTTTTCGCTGAAGTTGCCGAACCGGCGCACAAAGGTGCCCGTGATGCCGCCTGCCCCGTCACCGTCGATCCGGTACTGCCACAGGTAGTTGGACGCCGGCCCCAGTTTCGGCGCGACGATGGCGAAGAGCACGCCGTCGCTGGGCCGCTTGTAGAGGGCGAGCCCCATCGGTTCCGAGAAATCGCCCGTCTGTCCGTCAAGCACGGGCACGATGCCGATCTGCGAGATCCCGGAGCCATCCACCGCGATCTCAAACACGCGGAGACGATGCTGCAGACGCTCGGTCGTGATGGCGAGGTCCATCGTCCGACCGTTGAGCACGACCCCCTGCTCGATGTCCACGTTGTTGGGCCGATCGATGCCGGCGACGGTCTGCCGGGTGCGCCCATCCAGGCCAAACACGACGAGCGCCCCTTTAGGCGCCGCGACCTTGTTGGTGCCGATGATCAGGCTGCGTGACAGGTCGGTCGGATGCAGCCAGATGGCGGGGTCATCCGCGTCATCGGTGACGGCGTCTGTGAAGTTGTCCGCGGTGATGGGCGTGGCCGGTGCGGGCTTCGGGGCCGGCTGAGACGACTCACCCCCGCCGCACGAGGCGGCGAGGGTGAGCAGTGCACACACTGAGAGGCGTCGTACTACCAATTGATCTTGACTCCGAACTGGCTCCACCACCGGTAGTACTCCTGCTGAATCGGGCGATTCGTGGTCCCGATGTAGTAGCGCAGGGGCGCGTTGGTGAGGTTGAGGAAGTCCGCGTAGACACGGATGTTCTTCAGGAGACGCTGACTCACATTGATGTCGAGCTGCGTGTGGTCGTCGTAGTAGACATCTTCGGCGGCCTCACCTCCCACTTCATCAATATATTTGCCATGGAAGTTCAGCGACGCCTTCGCCGAGAAGCCGTGTTTTTCATACCACAGGGACACGTTGCCCAGGTGTTTCGACTGGCCGGGCAGCGTCGAGTCCTCGGTGCGGTCCGGGTAACTCGCGTTGGAGTCGGTGTACGTGTAGTTGGCGTAGATGCCGAGGCCGTCAAACGGGGCCGGCAGGAACCGCAGTTGGTTCTGGAACGCGATCTCCGCGCCCCACAACGTCGCCGTTTCACCGTTCTGCGGCTGGTTGATCTCGTAGCGTTCGCCAAACACCTGCTCGTTGAAGCGGAACGGGAAGATGTAGTCGGACATCCGCTTGTAGAACACGCCGCCTGACACCAGACCGATGGACTGGAAGTACTTCTCAACCAGCAGGTCGAGATTGTCGGACGTCGTGGGTTTCAGGCTCGAGTTGCCGCGTTCGATCTCGCTGTCCTCCTGGAACACCAGCTGGTAGGGCACGAGGTCCACGTAGTTCGGCCGCGCGATCGTGCGCGTGTAGGCCGCACGGACGTTCGTCTCCGGCGTCACGGCGTAGCGCACGTGGAAACCCGGCAGCACCTGCGTGTAGGTGTCGCCACCGGTCACACGACTGGTCGACTCGTAATCACCATCCGTGTTGTAGAGCACTTCGTAACCGGTGTAGTCCACCTTTGTGGATTCGAACCGGAGGCCCGGCAGCAGTGTCAGGCGTGGCCCCAGGAAAAGTTCCGCCATGGCGTAGCCGGCAATGACACGTTCCTTGGCTTCATAGTTGGACGCATCACCTTCGGGATCCACCTCGTAGCGCGACGACGGAAGCGCGTTGAACATCGCGCGCGACGCGTCGGCGTTGATCCCGGGGAACTTGTCATACGTCGCCGAATAGAAGTCCATGAAGCGACTGTTGTCGAACGACGGGTCCTGCAGAGCCGCGAACATCACGGTGCTGGCCGGAGATGCCGAACCAATTTCAAAGTCCTGGACCTTGCGCTTGTCCTTGATCTTCGCGCCGAACTTCAGGAACCGCGCGCCATCGGCGCTCGTGCCGATCGGCATGCGCAGGTTGAACGAACCCGTCCAGTCGCGGTCGGACGTGGCGAACCGTTCGGTCTCCCACACGTTCAGCCGCGCGTTGGCCGCGTTGTTGGCGGAATAGCCCGGCTGGATGTTCTCGGGGTCGCTGATGCTCGGGTTGAAGTCGATGCCCGTCTGGCGGAAGATCGTGTCGAGCCGATCCGGCTGGAGTTCTTCTGCAAACGCGTAGCCGAGGCGATAGTCGAGCACCGCGCCGGTGCCGAGCAGGTGATTGCCGCCACCGGAGAACGTTCGGATGTTCTGGTTCTGCTGGCGATTCTTCATCACGTGCTCGATGCGACGATTGCCCGGACGATACCGGATGCGATTGTTCTCCTCGTAGTCCTCAAAGCGGTTGACGATCGCTTTGAAGTTCAGCGAGGAGGTCGGGGTGACGCGATAGTCCATCGTCGTGTTGAAGCCGTAGCGGTTCCGTTCGATGGCGTAGTCACGCAGCTGCATGTCGTCCATCTCGTCGCCGTCGTAGTCCACCTCGAAGTTTTCGGATCCGCGGATACGGCGGCTGAGGCTGAAGCCGGCGAGGACGCCGAACTTGCCGTCGTTGAAGCGACGGCCTGCGGTGCCGGAGGCGTACTGCTGGTTGGCGGACTGCTGGAGGGCGTGGTACCCGCCGGCGGCCTCAAAAAACAGCGTGGGTTTGTTGACCGCCTGACGCGTGAGGAGGTTCACGGCGCCTCCGATCGAGTCGGCGTCCATGTCCGGCGTGACAGCCTTGGAGACTTCAATCGACTGCAATTGGTCGGCCGGGATGGCGTCGAGGGCCACCTGGCGCGCGTCGCCTTCGGGCGCCGGGATCCGTTCGCCGTCGATCATCATGGAGTTCAGGCGCGGCTCGGTGCCACGGATCAGGACGTAGCGGCCTTCTCCCTGGTCGCGTGAAATGGAGACGCCGGGAATGCGCGAGGCGGCCTCGGCGGCGTTCGGGTCCGGGAAGCTGCCGATCTGGTCGGCGGCGACGATGTTCTTGATGCTCAGGGCGGTCTTCTGCTGGTTCAGGGCGCGAGCCTGACCTTCCTGAATGGATTCACCGGTCACGTTCACCGTTTCGCTGTAGCTGTAGTCGGCCTCCAGCTTGATCTCAACGGTCACGGGTGTGCCCGCCGTGACCGTCACGGCCTGTTTGCCCTCGAGGCGTCCCAGGTACGTCACGACCAGCGTCTGGGGTCCCACGGCCACGCCGGTCAGCCGGAATGCGCCCTGACGGTCGGTCGGCGTCGAGACGGACGTCCCCTCCAGCCGCACCAACGCCCCTGGCAGGGCCTCACCACGGGTCGCATCCACCACACGTCCGCTGACCACGCCGGTGGCCTGCGCCTGCGATGCCGCCTGCAGCGCCCCCGCCAGCACCGCCACCGCGGCGGTCATCCCGATCACAAATCTCCACACTGTCTTCATCACCGCTCTCTTTCGCTAGGGCACGGGCACTCGCCCCGTGCGCTGCGACGATCCTCGGACGATGGCGTAACGCCGCTGTGACATCGGTGTTGCTGCAATGGGAAAACTGCCGCGAGAGCTGGCATAGAATGACGACGATGCAGGACGTGCTCACGATTGTGCTCGGGGGTGGCCGCGGCACCCGCCTCTTTCCACTGACGCACTTGCGGTCCAAACCCGCGGTGCCGCTGGGCGGCAAATATCGGCTGATCGACATTCCGATCAGCAACTGTCTGCACGCCGGTCTCAAGCGGATCTACGTGTTGACCCAGTTCAACTCGGCGTCACTCAATCGCCATGTCGCGCAGACCTATCGCCTCGACAACTTCTCGGAAGGTTTCATCGAGGTGCTGGCGGCCGAGCAGACCCCCGAAGGCGAACAGTGGTTCCAGGGGACAGCCGACGCCGTGCGACAGGCCACACGGCACTTCAAGAACATCGACGCGGACTACTACCTGATTCTGGCCGGCGACCATGTCTACCGCATGGACTTCGGCGAGCTCATCGAATCACACATTGAGCGCAACGCGGACATCACGATCGCCGCTCAGCCGGTCACGGCCGAGGATGCCACGCAGATGGGGATTCTGCGGTGCAACTCGGATGCCCATGTCGTGGGTTTTGATGAAAAGCCCAATGCCGAGCGCCTCAGTGAACTGCACGCGTCGGTCCCCTCGGGGCCGGCTGCGGGCCTCAGCCCTGACAAGCCGTTTCTGGCGTCCATGGGCATCTACGTGTTTTCGCGCGACGTGCTGCACGAAGTGCTGGCGCGAGACCGGGCCGTCGACTTCGGCAAGGAGATCATCCCCCACGCGCTCGACACACACCGGGTGCAGGCGCACTTCTATCGGGGCTTCTGGGCCGACGTCGGCACGGTGCAGGCGTTCTATGACGTCAACCTGATGCTCACGCGTCGCGCGGCGCCGTTCAACTTCTTCCACCCGACGCGACCGATCTACACGCGGCCACGCTTTTTGCCCGCGTCCCGGATGCACAATTGCCAGATCGATGAAGCGATCGTTGCCGAAGGCTGTTACCTCGACTCGTGCGAGATCCGCGACAGTGTGGTCGGCGTCCGGACGTCGATTCAGAACGGCGCCAAAATCACCCGCTCGGTGCTGCTGGGCGCCGATGCGTATGACGATCGCCAAACCGACCTGCCACTGGGCATCGGCAAAGGCGCGGTGCTCGACCGGGTCATCGTCGACAAAAATGCCAGGATTGGTGAAAACGTCCGGCTCGTCAACGAAGCCGGTATCCAGGACGTGGACGGCGACGGGTACCACATCCGCAATGGGATCATCATTGTGCCCAAGGGCGGCGTGGTGAAACCGGGGACTGTGGTTTAGGTTCAGGGTTCAACGTTCTGGGTTCTGGGTTCTACTCGTCCAGCACCAGCTTCGGTGTTACGAGCCATGCGAGGGTGCCCGTGCCGGCGCTGATGGCGGCGTCGAAGTCCACACGCGCAACGCCGCCCTTCTTGAACGGCAGCGGAGACCGGGCACCGATGAGCCAGGCGGTCAGCAGGCCCAGGTCGGGTTCGTGGCCCACCAGTGCCACGGCCGCGTCGGTGGTGTCCGCCGATCGCTCGGCGATGGTTTTCCCGACGCGCGCTGTGGCATGACCAGGCGCGAGTTCATTGACGATCACAATCTGCCGCGATGTGGTCCACAGCGGCGCGAGCACGTCGGCCGTTTGTCGCGCGCGCACGAGTGGACTGGACCAGATCTGCTCGACCTGCACCCCCCGGTCGGCGAGGCGGAGGGCAATCTCCCGCATCCTCGCCGTCCCCCGCGTCGTCAGGGGCCGTTCATGGTCATCGGGCCAGACGGGGCCACGCTCCTCGGCAATGGCGTGCCGCACCAGGTACAGCGTCATCGCGCAGCCACCTTCGCGATTCGGATCAGGGCCGGGACACGGGCCAGGATCGCTGCGTGCCGCGCGCGACACTCGCGCTCGAGATCAGCGGCCATGTGTTTAAAGTCCGCGGCCGTCACGCGGGAATGATCGCCGCTCCGGCGCAGGCGGTGGATCCGTTCCTGGAGCACGAGGCGGTCGTGCCACTGCCCCAATTCCTCCTGGGCCGCTTCGAGCAGTCGGCGCTCACGCACCCAGGCCTTGCCACCAATCTGCTGTTCCCATTCGAGCGCGTAGCGCAGCTTTTTTGTGGCGATGCGCAGCGCATGTAACTGGTCCGGGACATACACCGCGCCCACGGAGGAGAGATCGCGCACCAAGGTGCTGGCCCGTTTAATCCGACGCGTTCTGGCCGAGGCGGCGGCCTGCCCCCTGACCTGCGAGACCCGAATCCGGCGCAGTCGTTTACGGACCTGACTGAAGACCGCCCGCCACTCGCTCTCGATGATCGCGCGCAGCAGGCGCCGATGGTGTTTCGCGCGTTCGGTGTCAACGACGGTGGCGATGTGGGCGACGGGAAGGGCGGCCCACGCGAACCGGTCCGCTTCCGTGGTGATCAAGGCGCGCGTGACGTCACACTCGCGCACCGACCCGAGGGCCTGTGAGAGTTTCCGCAGCACGCGCAACGCCTTACGACGTGTGTCCGCGGGCAGCACCGGTTCGAGCGCCCCGATCCCTTCGCGCAGGCGGCGGGACGCCACGCGTGCCTGATGCACACCTCGTGGCACACCGCGGCGCGCGCGCGCGAGTTCGCGCGAGCACTGCGCCAGTTGCCTG
Organism: uncultured Solibacteraceae bacterium; assembly: GCA_964423815.1. GTDB lineage: Bacteria > Acidobacteriota > Vicinamibacteria > Vicinamibacterales > SCN-69-37 > SYFT01. The sequence continues at coordinate 19,533 of CAYRGW010000023.1, forward strand.
GCGAGTGCCTGCGTCAAAGCGTCAGGGGCCATCGTGGTAGCATGCCAAGTCTTTGGGTGGTCCGTGTAACACGAGTGTAAACAATGCGTCTGGCGGCCATCGACATCGGCACGAACTCCGTGCACATGATTATCGTCCGGGTCCGACCGGATCTGTCCTTTGAGGTCGTTGACCGGGAAAAGGAAATGGTCCGGCTGGGTGCGGGTGGCCTTGACGGGCGACGACTCGCCCCCACAGCCGTCACCGCCGCGTTCGAGACCCTCGCCAAGTTCAAGCGCCTCGCCGAAACCCACCAGGTCGACGAAATTCTGGCCTCCGCCACCAGTGCCGTGCGCGAAGCCGAAAATGGCGGCGATTTTGTCGCGGCTGTGCGGCGGGACCTGGGCATCCGCGTCCGGGTCATCTCCGGCAAAGAAGAAGCGCGATTGATTCACCTCGCGGCGGCGTACGCCTCAGGTGTCGGTGGCCACCCCTCGGTGGTGATTGACATCGGCGGCGGCAGTGTCGAGGTGACCCTGGGCACCGCGGCGCGCATGCAGGTCGGGGAAAGTTTCAAGGTCGGCGTCATCCGGCTGACCGAACGATTTGTGACCAGTGACCCGCTGTCACGGTCAGACGAACAGCGCATGGTCCGGCACATCCGGCGCCAGACCGGTGCCCACCTGCGGGCGCTGGTCAAGCGCGGATTCAGCCGGGTCATCGGCACGTCCGGCACCATCCACGCGATTGGCGCGCTGGCCAGTGAACGGCTGCGTGAGGGCGGCGACCTGCGCAACCGGCGCATCCCGGCCAAGTCGCTGAGCCGGGTCAGACGCCTGCTGACGTCGCTCACCATTGAAGAACGCCTCGCGCTGCCCGGCCTGGACCCCAGACGGGCGGATGTGACGGTCGCCGGCGCGGTCCTGCTCGATACGTTGCTGGACGGGCTCAAGGCAGACGCCCTGACCCTGTGTGACTTCGCGCTGCGCGAGGGACTCATTCTCGACTACATCAAGAAAAACGGCGCGCACATCCGTACGGTTGAGCGGTATCCGGACGTCCGGCGCCGGAGCGTGATTGAGCTGGCCGAACGATGCCGGTATCTGGCGCCACACGCGCAGCAGGTGTCGCGGACCGCCCTCGCCTTGTTTGACGCGACCCGCCCCGACCACGGCCTCGACGATCAGGCACGTGAGTGGCTGGAGTTTGCCGGCCTCCTGCACGACATTGGCGTCCACATCAGCTACGAGCGCCACCACAAACATTCCCAATATCTGATTCAACATGGCGACCTCCGCGGATTCGACCCGGATGAAATCCTGCTGATGGCGCTGGTCGCGCGGTACCACCGCCAGAGTCCGCCCAAGAAGTCCCATCCCGAGTTTGCGTCCCTCTCCCCGGAGCGGCGCCGTGTGGTCCGCGTTCTGGGGGCCCTCCTGCGGCTGGCCGAGGGCCTCGACCGGAGCCATGCGCAAGTGGTGGACCATCTGGAGACGGAACGGACCGAGTCCGAGCTGGTCGTGCGCCTGCAGACCAAAAGTGACCCGGAATTGGAGCTCTGGGCGGCCAATCGCCACGCGGCCCCCCTCATCAAGGAACTGGGGCGGCCCCTGCGGTTTGAGGCACCTCGCGCCGTGTAACACGGAATTTACACGTTCGAAACTGGTGCGAAACCAGCCCGACCTAAGCTCAACCACATGAAACTGCGACTGCTTCTCGCTGCCCTGACTGTCCTCTCCATTACGGCCGTCTCCGCCTGCGGCGGATCGTCCACCTCCGGCCCCGCTCCGGTCATCGCCCTGGATGGTTCCAGCACGGTCTTCCCGATCAGCGAAGCGGTCGCCGAGGAGTTCCAGTTGCAGAACGCCGGGATGCCGGTGACCGTCGGTGTCTCGGGCACCGGTGGCGGCTTCAAGAAGTTCTGCCGTGCCGAGACGGCGATTTCCAACGCCTCACGGCCCATCTCCGCCAGCGAAATCACCGAGTGCACCGCGGCCGGGATCGAGTTCATCGAACTGCCCGTGGCCTACGACGGCATGGCGGTGGTGGTGAACCCCAAGAACACCTGGGCGAATGACATCACGGTCGCCGAACTCAAGCGCCTGTGGGAACCGGCGGCGCAGGGCAAGATCATGAAATGGAATCAGGTGCGGGCCAGCTGGCCGGACCGTGACATCCGTCTCTACGGCGCGGGCGCCGACTCGGGCACCTTTGACTACTTCACCGAAGTCATCAACGGCAAGTCCAAGGCCAGCCGCGGCGACTTCACGCCCAGCGAAGACGACAACGTGCTGGTCCAGGGTGTCGCCGGTGACGAACTCGCCCTTGGTTTCATGGGCCTCGCCTACTACGTGGAAAACAAGGACAAGCTGAAGCTGCTTGGGGTTGACGATGAGGTGTCCACGAACGGCGAGGGCGCCATCACGCCGTCGTTTGAATCCGTGCGCGGCGGCACCTATCGCCCGCTCTCGCGTCCGATGTTCATCTACGTGAGCACCAAGGCGCTCAACGAACGTCCCGAAGTGAAGGCGTTTGTGGACTTCTACCTCGCCAACACGGCGACGCTGGCCAAAGAAGTCGGCTTCGTGGCGCTCGCGGACAACGAAGTGGCGCTGGTCAATGCGCGCTACGCGGCCAAGACCACCGGGTCCATCTTTGACGAGACCGACCACACGCCCAAGACGCTGGAACAGCGCCTGCAGGGCGGCACCCGGTGACACGTGCGACGCGGAGGCGTCTCGAATTTCTGATCGAGCGCCTCCTCTTCGTGTGCGCGGCGGCGTCGGTGCTCATCACCGCCGGCATCATCGGGGTGCTGGCGTTCGAGACCCTGGGGTTCTTCCGGGAGGTGCCGATCACGGACTTCCTGTTCGGCACCGTCTGGACGCCTCTCTTCAGTGATCGGCAGTTCGGTGTGTTGCCGCTGGTCGCCGGCACATTGCTCGTCTCCGCGATTGCCATGTTGTTTGCGCTGCCGACGGGTGTGCTCGCGGCGATCTACCTGAGCGAGTACGCGCCCTCGTCGGTGCGGCGCGTGGTGAAACCGATCCTGGAGATCCTGGCCGGGATCCCGACCGTCGTCTACGGCTACTTCGCGCTGCTCTACGTCACCCCCCTGCTTCAGCAGGTGTTTCCGTCCATGTCGGCGTTTAACGCGCTGAGCCCGGGGCTGGTCATGGGCATCATGATCCTCCCGCTGGTGTCGTCGTTGTCGGAGGACGCGTTGCACGCGGTGCCCAACGGCCTGCGGGAAGGCGCGTATGCGCTGGGTGCCACACGTATGCAGGCAGCCCTGCGTGTGGTGGTGCCTGCGGCCTTTTCGGGGATCTCCGCCTCGTTCATCCTCGCGGCGTCCCGCGCCATCGGGGAAACCATGATCGTGGCCATCGCTGCCGGTCAGCAGCCCAAGATGACGCTCAACCCCCTCGAGTCGGTCGAGACCATGACCGCCTACATCGTGCAGGTCAGCCTGGGTGACAGTCCCTCCGGCTCCCTCCAGTTCCGCACCATTTTTGCGGTCGGCATGTTGTTGTTTGTGATGACCTTTGCGCTGAACCTCATCAGCAACTGGCTGCGCCGCCGGTTCCGGGAGGTCTACTAATGAGTACGGCGGCCTCCCGACTGGCGGGCGATCGCCTGCTGCAGCTGTCGGGCATTCTTGTATTGGGTCTGGCGCTCGTAACCCTGGGTGCGTTGATCACGGACGTCTTCTCAGACGGCTGGGCGCGTCTGAGCTGGCAGTTTCTGACCAGCCCTCCGTCGCGTTTCCCTGCGGTGGCGGGCATTTATCCGCAGCTGCTCGGCAGCCTGTATGTGATGCTCGTCACGGCGGCGCTCACGTTGCCCATGGGGATCGCGGCGGCGCTGTACCTGGAGGAATATGGGGGCGGCGGCCGGATGGCCCGCATCATCGAGGTCAACATCGCGAACCTCGCCGGTGTGCCTTCAGTGATCTACGGCCTGCTCGGCCTCGGCCTGTTTGTGCGGTGGATGAATCTCGGACCGAGCGTGCTGGCCGGTGCCGCCACACTCGCGTTGCTGGTCCTGCCGGTCGTGATTCTCTCCACGCGTGAAGCGTTGCGCACCGTCCCCATGTCCGCCCGCGAGGGGTCGTATGCCCTGGGCGCGACCAAGTGGCAGACCATCTGGCATCAGGTGCTGCCCAGCTCGCTCCCGGGCATCTTCACGGGGCTCATCCTGGCGATGTCGCGCGCGATCGGCGAAACCGCCCCCCTGGTGACCATCGGCGCGTTGACCTATATTCCGTTTGCGCCCACGGGCCTGGACTCGCGCTTCACCGTGTTGCCCATTCAGATCTACAACTGGGTCTCGCGCCCACAAGCGCCGTTTCTTGAAAATGCGGCAGCCGGCATCATCGTGCTGCTGTTGTTGCTGTTGACGATGAATTCCGTGGCGGTGGTGTTGCGCGACCGCTTCCAGAAAGTTCGGTCATGACGACTCCCCTCCGCCCGCTCTCGACCATGGCGCCTACCGGCCAGCCCAAGCCGACCACGCCGGTGAAAATCGCCGTCGCCGGCATGAACTTTTTTTACGGCCAGACGCAGGCCCTCACCGACATCACCATCAACCTGCACGCCAACCTCGTGACCGCGTTTATCGGTCCCTCGGGCTGCGGCAAGAGCACGTTCCTGCGCACGCTGAACCGGATGAACGACATCATCCCGGCGGCCCGGGTTGAAGGGTCGGTCACCATCGACGGCGAAAACATCTACGGGCCCGGCACCGACGTCGTCGACCTGCGCAAACGTGTCGGCATGGTCTTCCAGAAATCGAACCCGTTTCCGAAGTCCATTTTTGAAAACGTCGCTTACGGCCTGCGCATCAATGGCATGGCGACGTCCCGGGGCGATCTCGAGGGTCGGGTCGAGGAGAGTCTCAAGGCAGCGGCCATCTGGGACGAGGTCAAGGATCGACTGGAGACGTCGGCGCTGGCCCTGTCAGGCGGCCAGCAGCAGCGCCTCTGCATCGCGCGAGCCCTGGCGATTCAGCCGCAGATTCTCCTGATGGACGAACCAGCATCGGCCCTCGACCCCATTGCGACCCAGCGCATCGAGGAACTGGTCTACCAGCTGAAACGTGACTACACGATCATCATCGTGACGCACAATATGCAGCAGGCGGCTCGTGTTTCCGATTCGACCGCCTTTTTCTGGCTGGGTCGGCTCGTGGAATCGGGCCCCACCGAGAAGATCTTTACCAATCCTGCCGAGAAGTTGACGGAGGACTACGTCACCGGGCGCTTCGGTTAAGCCCCGCAGAAGGACAGATATGGAACGTCACGTTCGGCATTTTCAGGAAGAACTCGATGAACTCAAGAGCCGGCTGCTCGAAATGGGCGGCCTGGCCGAAGACCGTCTGCGGCTGGCCGTGCGTGGCCTCGTGGAACGTGATGGCACGCTGGTCGACCGGGTGCTGGTCGGTGACGGCGCCATCAACCAGCTGCACATCGACATCGACGACCGCTGCTTCAAGCTGCTGGCCCTGCATCAGCCGATGGCCGTGGACCTGCGCGCCATCGTGGCTGCGGTAAAAATCAACACCGACCTCGAACGTGTCGGCGACCTCGCCGTCAACATCTCGGAAGCCGCGCGCCGGTACTTGCAGCACCCCCCCGTCAAGGAACTGATCGACATCCCGCGCATGGCCGAACTCGCCCAGGACATGTTGCGTGACGCCCTCGACGCCTTTGTCCGCCGCGACCTGAACCTGGCCCAGAACGTTCTGGTGCAGGACGACGCGCTTGACGCGCTCAAGACGGCCGTCTTCCGGGATCTGCTCGGTTACATGCTCCGGGACACCCCGACCATCGAGCCGGCCCTCGACCTGATCCTCATCTCCCGCCACCTGGAACGGATCGGTGACCACGCCACCAACATCGCCGAAGACGTGATTTTTATGGTGTCGGCGAAGGACGTTCGGCACCAGTAGCTGGAACGACTCAGTAGTACAATAGGGTCATGCCGGCACCGACGTGTGTCTATTGCCGCCAGCACCCCGCGGTCAGTCAGTGGCAACCCTTCTGCAGTGAACGGTGCCGCCAGGCGGATCTCGGTCGCTGGCTGCAGGGAGACTACCGGGTTCCCGGTTCATCCGTGGACTCCGGGCGCGATGCTTCCGACGAGGATGACGACGCACCTGGCCCGTTTTGATGTTTGACACGTGAAAGGCTCGCGCGTTTTTTATGGCCGACACCCTGACGATCACCGATAACCGTACCGGCAAGCAGTACGACGTTCCCATCACCGACGGCACCATCAAGGCCATGGACCTCCGCAAGATCAAGGCGGATGCCGATGACTTCGGATTGATGACGTACGACCCGGCGTTTCAGAACACCGCGTCGTGCCGCAGCAGCATCACCTTCATCGATGGCGACAAGGGCATCCTCGAATACCGGGGTTACCCCATCGACCAGTTGGCCGAACACAGCACCTATCTGGAGACGGCGTACCTGATCCTGTTCGGCGAACTGCCGACCACGGCGGAGCTTGATGCCTGGACGCGTGAGATCACGCTCCACACGATGCTCCACGAGAACATCAAGAAGTTCATGGAGGGGTTCCAGTACGACGCCCACCCGATGGGCATCTTCCTCTCGACCGCTGGAGCGTTGTCCACGATCTACCCCGACGCGAAGAACATCAGCGACCCCGAGTCCCGGCGGTTGCAGGTGCGGCGGTTGATCGCGAAGGTGCCCAGCATCGCGGCGTACGCCTTCCGGCACAGCATTGGCCGTCCGTACAACTACCCGGACAACGACCTGAGTTTCACCGGGAACTTCCTGAACATGTTGTTCAAGATGACCGAGCTGAAGTACAAGCCGCATCCGGTGCTTGAGCGTGCACTCGACGTGTTGTTCATCCTGCACGTTGACCACGAACAGAACTGCAGCACGAGTGCCATGCGCGGCATCGGCAGCTCACAGGCCGACCCGTATGCGTCGCTGGCAGGAGCGGCTGCCGCCCTCTACGGTCCGCTGCATGGCGGCGCCAACGAGGCCGTGTTGCACATGCTCAAGGAGATCGGGTCCGTGAGCCACGTGCCCGAGTTCATCAAGAAGGTCAAAGCCGGCGACGGTCGGCTGATGGGTTTCGGTCATCGCGTCTACAAGTCGTACGATCCGCGTGCCCGCATCATCAAGCAGACGGCCGACAGCGTGTTTGAGGTGACGGGCCGTAACCCCCTGACCGACATCGCGCTCGAGCTCGAGCGGATTGCGCTCGAAGACGACTATTTTGTGAGCCGCAAGCTGTATCCCAACGTCGACTTCTACTCCGGCCTGATCTACCAGGCGATGGGATTCCCGCTCGACATGTTCCCGGTGCTGTTCGCGATCCCGCGCACGGCCGGCTGGCTGGCCCAGTGGGATGAGATGTTGCGGGACAGCGATCAGAAGATTGCCCGACCGCGCCAGATCTATACCGGCTCGGCGCGCCGTGACTACGTCCCCCGCACCGCACGCGGGTAAGGAGGGTTTGATGTTCCGTGTCTCACTCGTGGCGGCGCTGGTGGTCGCGACGACCGTCTGTGCGTCGGCGTCTCAATCGGCTCAGAAGCCCGCAGCAGCCACGTTCGACGGGACACGGGCCTTCGCCCACCTGGAGGCACAGGTCGCCATCGGGCCGCGTCCTGCGGGGTCCGCGGGCATCCGCCAGACACGCGCGTACATCACGCGCCAACTCGCGGCGATGGGCGTGACCGTCCAGGAGCAACCGTTTGTCGCCACCACGCCGATCGGCCCGGTGGAAATGGTCAACCTGATCGCGGTGCTCCCCGGCACCCGCACCGACCGCATTCTCTTCACGGGCCACTACGACACCAAGCTGTACAAGGACATCGTCTTCCTGGGTGCCAGCGACGGCGCCTCCAGTGCAGCGGTGCTCATCGAGCTGGTCCGCTCCCTCAAGGATCAGCCACGCGAGTTCACCTATGAGTTCGTCTGGTTTGATGGCGAAGAGGCGGTCGTTGAATGGAACATCGACACGGACTCGACCTACGGTAGCCGGTACTACGTGCAGGCGGCGCAGAAGGCCAAGGCCGTGTCCGCCATCAAGGCGATGATCCTGGTCGACATGGTCGGTCACCGCGAGCTGCAAATCGAACGTGACAGCCACTCGGCACCCTGGCTCACCGACATCATCTGGGCGGCCGCCAAACGCCTCGGGCACGGCGGCATCTTTCTCGATGTCACCACCACGATCGAAGACGATCACCTGCACTTCGTGCGCGCGGGCATCCCGTCGGTCGACATCATCGATTTGAACCACTTCATCGCGCGCGGCCACTGGCACACCGCCGGCGACAACCTGGACGCCGTGTCGGCGCGCTCCCTGCAGATCGTCGGCGACGTGTTGCTCGCCTCGCTGCCGGGCATCGTCACGCACCTCTCGAAATAAAGGCCGCGTACAAACCAACGGCGGCTGCACGTGCAGCCGCCGCGGGTTTTTCCGTCGCTGTGACGGCTTACTTGAGGTGCTTGCCGACGAGCTTCGTCATCTCGAACATGTTGACCATGCTCTTGCCACCGAAGACCGCCTTCAGCTTGTCGTCCGCCTTTATGTTGCGGCGG
>CAYRGW010000023.1:28111-48331 GCA_964423815.1 uncultured Solibacteraceae bacterium
TGACCTTGTCCTGAAGGTTGTTCTTCTTGATGTACGCCCACAGGCGCTTGGTCACCTCGGTACGCGGAATCGGCTTGTCGCCAACGACCGCCGCCAGCGTCGCGCTGGGCGTGACCGGCTTCATGAACGCCGCATTCGGCTTCCGCGCTGCCGTCTTCTTCTTGGCTACAACCTTCTTCTTTGCAGCAGCCTTCTTCACGACCTTCTTCGCGACTTTCTTCGCAGCTTTCTTCGCAGCTTTCTTCGCCATCTCGTCTCCTTGGAAGACGCGTTACGCGTCGGGATAGTCTCGCACGAAATACTGCATTTTCAGAGGGAAAAGCACGTCAGTCCCCAGGCTCCTCAGAGAGCAATTTCTGGATCGTGTCCTCGGTCAACACGCCGCTGGCACTCTTGGCGGCGGCAAAAATCCGGTCGACCCGCCCCTCTGTCACCGCCAGTCCACGACGCTCCAGCCAGTAGACGACGTTCGATTTGCCCGACATCGGTCCCACCTCGATCACCTGCTCTCTCCCTATGAGAGAGGCCGGAATTCCCGAGTACACGGCGTCCACCAGCGCGGGATCCTGCTTGCGGTACGCCTTGATGACCGCAGCGGCGTGGACGCCCGTCGCCGTGCGAAACGCGTCCCGTCCGAGGATCGGATAGTTGGGCGGCATCGGGACACCACACGCGGTGGCGACCAGATCGCAGTACGCCGGGAGCTGCGTGAGATCGGACTCGCGCGCCCCCATGAGGACAAGATTCACGAGCAAGGTGTCCATCGGCGTGTTCCCCACGCGCTCGCCGATCCCCAGCGCGGCGCCATGCAGGCGGGTCGCGCCGGCCTCCCAGGCCGCCAACGAGTTGGCCACGGCGAGGTCGCGGTCGCGGTGCCCATGCCAGTCGATCCCGATCCCGCCCCCACATTCGTCCACCACCGACCGAATGAATCGGGTGACCGCTGCGGCCCCGGCCGGCGTCGCGTGGCCGACGGTATCGGCAATACACACCCGGGAGGCCCCAGCCCGAATCGCGGCGGTGTGCAGCCGGCGCAGGGAGTCGGGGTCCGCCCGTGTCGTGTCCTCCGTGACATACATGACCGGCAGCCCCTCCCTCACGGCGAACGTGATGGCCTCCTCGGTCAGCGCCACCAGCCGGTCGAGCGTCCAGTCTTCGGCGTAGACACGGATGGGGCTCGATCCGATGAACGCGCAGCACTCAATCGCCAGCCCCACCTTTTGCGAGATGCGGGCGATCGGTTCGATGTCGGCGACCACGGTGCGCGCCGCGCAGTTGGCGCGCACGCGCAGACGGCCGTCCACGATCTCGCGCGCGAGGCGTTCGACGTCCGCGGCGACGTGTGGCCCGGCCCCGGGCAGCCCGATGTTGGCGGTGTCGATCCCGAGCGCGTCGATCAAATGCAGAATGCGGACCTTGTCCTCGATCGACGGCGTACGCACCGAAGGGGACTGCAACCCGTCCCGCAACGTTTCGTCGTCGAGTTGGACCGCGCCACGTGCGGGCGTGGGATCCACGGTATTCCAGTCATAAATGAGGGGGTGCATCGTGTATTCCTCTAGATTGTCATTTTCTGACGAAGCGCAGCGTCAGCAGTCCGGCCGCGGTGACCAATCCGGACCAGAGCGTGGCGCGCTCCATCCCGGACCGTCGCGCGTCGGCCATCAACTCGGCCAGTACCGGCTCCGGCCCGCGTCCGAGCTCATATGTGGCGGCGCGGATCAGATACTCCCGTGACGCGCCGTGCATCCACCAGTCAAACAGCGCACACCACAACACGATCCCGATCACACACCAGACGACGATCAAGACACGGGTGGACAACGTCACGCGGCGCCCTGGGGGCCCAGATACCGGATCACCATCGCTGTGATGTCATCACCCTGCGCCGTGCCGGCGGTGAAATCACGCACGGCATCAAAGACCTGTCGCACCAGCGTCTGCGCATCAGTCCCTGCGGCCGCCTGCACGGACGCCAGGACGCGGTCGTCGCCAAATTCTTCGCCGGCGCTGTCGAGCGCTTCCGACACGCCGTCGCTGAACACCACAATGGTGTCACCGGGCACGAGCGTCACCGTGTGTTGTGAATAGGGCGCAAACTCCAACAACCCGATCACCGGTCCGCCGTCTTCGAGCCGGCGCACGCCGGAGGGACCAACAACAAACGGAGGATTGTGTCCGGCATTGGTGTACGTGAGTGTGCCGTCGATCGACACCACACCCAGCATCAACGTGACAAATCGTGATTCGATGCCGCGGCGACACAAGACCTGATTCGCGACGGTCGTGAACGCCGCAGGGCCGAAGCCGTGGACCTGCGACGCAAACATGCCCTGCACCAACGCGCTGAGCAGCGCCGCAGGCGGGCCCTTCCCCGCCACGTCACCCAGGGTGAATCCAAACGCCTTGCCGTCAAAGTCCAGATAGTCAAAGAAGTCGCCGCCGATCGATCGGCACGGAATCGACGCCGCGGCGGTCTCCACAAACTTGAGCGCCGCAAACGGTTTGGGCATCAACGCCTGCTGGATCTCCGCCGCGATGCGCATCTCCTGCTCCATCTTCGACTTCTCGAGCTTCTCGCGGTACAGCTGCGCGCTCTCGATCGCGACCGACGCTTCGGCCGCCAACGTCTCAAGTGCACGTTGTGTCGCGTCGGTCAACAACGTGCCCTTTTCGCGACTGTCGAGATACAGGACGCCGATGCGGCGATCTTCACTCTGCGCGTCGGCCGCATCCACGTACTGCACCAGATTCAGCGGCACACACACGATGTGCCTGATGCCAAGCGCAACGGTGCCCTGATGCACGTCGGCCAGGCCGCCGTCGAGCAGGTCGGTGACCACCCGCACCTGACCCAGACGAAACACTTCCTCGGGAATTTTCTGGCTGATCGCAAACGTCGCGTCGGTCAGCGTCACCTTGCCCTTGCCGCGCGCGAGTTTGAACTCGAGCCGTCCGTCTGCCGCGCCAAGCATGATGAAGGCGCGTTCCGCGCCCGACAGTTCGATCGCGGCATCCAGCACAAGCGCGAGGACTTCCTGCAGTACGCGACCCGATCCCAGCGAGCGGAAGCCGTCGAGCAACACCGTGATCTGGCGGAGGTCATCACGCGCCCCCGTGTTGGACCGCGAAAACGAGATGGTGTCCGCGCCGATCGTGCAGACCAAATCCGCGCCACCGCCGCGTCCCAATCGAATCCGATCGCCGGAGTGGATCACATGACGGGTGACTTGCGCGTCGTTCACAAACGTGCCGTATCGCGACTGCAGGTCGGTCAGGACATAGTGATCGCCTTCCACGACGATCGACGCGTGCTCCCGCGACACTTCACTGCCGGTCAGTCGCAGGTCGTTGGTATCGCGACGACCGATCGTGAACGGCGTATGGTCCACAAGCACCATCCGCGTCTCGGTCGGATCGTGCACATCAAGACGGAGGGGATCGAGTCGGGTGGGATCGAGGGTCATCGACGTCGGAGTCTACTTGAACGAGGGCCACGAATCAGCCGCACGCCGAGAAACACGATCACCGGAATGGCGCTCCACGACGCCCAGCGCATCCAGGTCCCCTCGGGTGTCTGCGGAATGAGCCAGGCCGCCAGGAAGGCGACCGCCAGCACAAACCCGAAGATGTGCAGGAACACCCGGAACGACACCCGCGAGGTGGGCACCCGGGATACTTCCGGCACGTCAGCCGTCGGCGTTCCACACTTGTAACAGACAATGGCTTTCGCCGCGATGATGGCTCCACACGCTCGACACGTCATACGATAACTGGTCCCTGCTCCGCCCGATTCAGTATGCGCTTCCCTTTACGTGACGTCATCCCGTCACGCACCCGTCCCCTGGTCACCTGGACCTGTCTGTCCCTGGCCGCGGTGTCGTTCCTCGTCGCCGCGTGGGCGACACGCGATATCGCCCTGCTTGTCGTGCTCCACGGCCTGCCGTGTCTCGTGTTTGGCGAAACGGTCGAGGACCAACTCGGCCACCCACGTCACCTTGGACTGCTTCTGGTGGCGGCCACGCTTGGTGCCACCCTCTCGACTCCCTTTGCCGGCCCGTTCCCTGCGCTGGCCGGCGCGATCATGGGGGCCCACCTCGCCCTGTTTCCGTCCTCTCGTATTCTGCTCACCGTCTGGGTGCAGGTGGTGGAAATTCCGGCGTTTTTCCTGATGGGTTGCTGGTTCTTCACGAGTGTTCTGCTCGCCGTGCCACTCGCCGCCCCCGTGGTCGCGTGTGCCATCGGCGCTGCCAGTGCCCGCCTCCTGCGCCTTCGTGATCGCGCACAGTGGGCACACTTCGATCAGATCCGTTAACCGCCGCCCTTCTTGCGGATCTCCGCACCCAGCGTCGCCAGTTCGATCATCAATTTTTCCCACGCGGTGTCGTACTCCGCCGCCGGCATGGTCGCCTTCTTCCGACGCAACTCATCCACCTGCTGCGTCAACAGATCCTGCCGCTGCAGCAACATCTGGAGCTGCGGGTCTGTCGGCTTCGACTCCACCACCGCATCCAGATACGTCATCGTCGCCAACATCCCATCGTCTCCGGTGGTCGACGCGGCGTCCCGACCGACGCCGTCGCCGTTGTCTTCGATCAACGCACGTTCGGTGACAAGCAGGCCCTTCTGCTCGAAGTGGAGCTTCTGCAGCCGGGACGCGTAGGTGAACGCCTCCCACATCGAGATGCGCCCGTTTTTGTCGAGGTCTCCCTCAGGTGCGGTCAGGGCTTTGGCGAACCCTTCCGCAAAAATTGTCGAATACCGCTGCGCGGGTACCGCCGTGGCGGTGATGACGATGCGGCGATCACCAGTCAGGCCGGCGGCAAACGGCGAGCTCATGCTGGCGGTATTCACAAATACCACGCGGCCCTTGAGGGGCGTCAGGAGTGTGTTCCACTCTGCGACGGTGAGATCGGGGCCGATGAGATTAAATTTGGCGGCCGCGCCGTCACCGGTTCCGTGACCAATCAGCATCACAAAGACGATGTCCGAGGCGGTCACACTTTGCGCGAGCCGGCCAAACGTGGCGCGGACTTCTTCCGCCGTCGCGCGGCGTTCACCAGCACCCGCCTTTTCGACCAGCAGCGACAGGTGATCGGGCCCGACCTTGAAGGCCTCACGCATTGTGGTGGCCACTTGATCGAGCCACGCCCGGTGCTGTTCGGCAAACTGCGGCTCGCCGGACGCCCCTTGAATCAGGACGACGTGCCGGACGGGTTGGGCGACGGCTGGTATCGCCGACATGGCGATACACGCAAGGCCGGCCAGCAGGGTCACGAGTCCGGGAACCACTACCGGCCTCCCATCGCGGCGAGCAACAGGTCCTGTGCACGCGGATAGGTGGGCGCCTGTTCCAGCGCCTTCAGCGCGGACTTGCGCGCGTCGTCCTTCCGGCCGAGTCCGAGGTAGGCCTCGGCGATGTCCGCGTGCGCCTCGGCGAGGTTGGGCGGCCCGAGCGCCAGGGCGGCCTGCAGTTCGATCAGCGCCGGCGCGTAGTCCTTGCGCGCGAGCGCCATCTTGCCCAACTGTGCGTGTGCGGTGGCGTCAAAGGGATCAATGTCGGCAATCACTCTGAGCGCGATCGCCTCGGACTCCTGGTCCTCCGCCGCGCGCGCAGACGTCACGAGCCGACGGGCGGCCTCGACGTTGTCGTGGTCCCATTCGAGGAGATGGCGCAGTTGGTCCCGCGCGCGGGCGGCATCACCTTGTTTGTCGGCGATCGCCGCAAGCAGCGCGCGGGGGCTGGTATCGCCCTGCGCCATAGGTGCAAGGGCGGCGGCGCGTTCGAGTGCCACTCTGGCGGCATCAAGATCGCCGCGCTCGTAGAGCGCGGAACCCAGCGACCACTGGATCACAAAACTGCCGGGCTGTTTGGTGGCCAACTCCGCAAGGGCCTCCACGGACCGCGGTGGCGCGGGGCGCTCTGTGCCGGCCCCGCGTGCGACTCCTGCACCGCGGGACGGCGCGCCGGTCGGATCGGCCATGGCGCGGGCGAGGTCGCCGTATTGCGCCTCCACAAACGCCGCAAACGACGTGTGCACCTCGTCCACCGTCTTGCCGAAGGCCTTGGCGAACGCCTCGGGATCCTTGTCGCCCGCCGCGTACGCCGACAGCAGGGCGCGCAGACCAGCGTCGCCATTAAGCGCGACGAGATGTTCGGTCAGAAGCGAGGCCTCGAAGTAGGCCATCGACAGATCCTGCGGACGTTCGAAGGCATTGGGCAGCCCCTTCACGCCGAACGTGCGTTTCATCGCCAGCGCCCGAGCGAAGTCGAGCGCCTGCTCCCGCCCCCACGCCTTGTTGTACCGATGTTCCTCAAACACCGAGATGCCTTCCGTCAACCAGCGCGGCACCTTGTAGTCGGACGCCTGAAGGGAAAACACGTGTGCAATCTCGTGCCACAACGTCGCCTGCCAGCTGAACGTGCCAGGCTCACGGGCTTTGGGCGACGCCATCGTGATCACGCGTCCAAAACAGGCGCCCAGTGCGAACTGCAGTCCCGGCAGGCCCAGCGTGCGGACCGCAAAGTCATCGTGTTTGGCGAAGACCTCGACCAGGATCGGCCCCGTGGGTGTAAACCCATAGCGCTCCGAAAACGTCGTGTACGCCTGTGTGGCGAGCGGGATTGCGTACGGCGTGAGAACGTCGGCGTCGCCTTTGGGAAACTTGAAGATAAACGGCCCCGACTCCACCTCGACGAAGCTGTCGAGGGTGTCGAGCAACTGCAACATGTTGAACGTCACCGTATTAAACGGGTCGAGCCTGAAGGCGCGTTCCAGTTCTTCGCGCGCCACGACCTCGTCGCCCGTGCGCATCAGATACACGCCCAGATCCGCGTGCGCGGCGGGATGACCCGCCTCGAGCGCGACCGCTTTGCGCGCATACGCGGCCGCGTCATCAAATCGATACGCACGAGCGGCCTGCGTGCCCAGGGCGAGATACCCTTCAACAAACGTCGGATTCGCCGCGACTGCCCGCGCGACGATGGCGTCGGCGGCGGCGAGGTCGCCACTGGCGTACGTCACGGCCGCGCGCAACGCGATCTCCTCGTAGGTCCCGGGGCGCACGGCGGCCACCTTGTCGAGCGCTTCGGTGGCCCGGGTCCGATCCTCGGCCAGAAGATGGCGCTCAGCCGTGAGCAGCCAGACGTCGGGATGATTGGGCGCGAGTGAACCGGCGGTTTCAAGCGCGGTTTCGGCCGCCACGGTGTCTTCATCTTCGAGCGCCCGTGAGACGCCGAGATGGGCGCGAACCCAGGCGGGATCGGCCTCAAGCGCGGCGCGATAACTCCGCATCGCTTCCGCGTCCTGATGTTTTTCGAGCAACATGTCGCCCCAGGTGGTTTCCATATCCGCCTGCTGAAGCGGAACGGTCCCCACACGCTGGAACAATGTATTGGCCAGTCGGATGTCCCCAAGCGCGGAGGCGGCCCGAGCCATCCTGAACGTGTGTTCCGGCGTCATGTCGCCGCCCTGTTCAACCAGTGTCAGCAGACGTGTCCGCCCGGCCGCGCGTTTGCCTTCGCGCAGATCGAGCAATCCAAGTTCCAGCAGTGCGTCTGTGCGGGCCCCCGCCTCGACGATCGGCGTGAGGCGCGCGCGGGCCTGCGCGACCTTCCCCTCGAAGATCTCGACCAGCGCCATCGCAACCTCGCGGACCTCCGCCGGCGCCTCAGTGGTGGTGGCCAGCGTGCGGGCCCGGTCGAGCGCGCCGCGTCCCAGTGCCAGCCGCACGTGTCGCACCAGCGTCTCTGCGGTCACCGGCAATTCCGGTTGTGCCCACGGCGAGGCCGTTGGCACCGAGACCAGGCACAGGCAGACCAGCACGGTCAGCAGCAGGAATCGTTTGGGCGATCTCTCCATGGGTGAATGATCAGAAATCTATCACGGCCCTCTTCTCCTATACTGGGCGGGTCCTGTGATCGTCAGCCGTCTCCTCGCACTCTCAGCCAGCATCGCGTTCCTCGCCAGCCTTGGGTATTTCATCTACGCCTATGCGCAGTTCGGCACACCCGCAGGGCGATGGCACTCCGGCGCATGGTGGGCCGTCGCGCAGAACGTGCTCATGTTTGCGGTCTTTGCCGCGCACCACTCGGTGATCGCCCGCCAGGGCACCAAACGGTCGTTACGCAGAATTGTGCCGCCCCACCTCGAACGGTCGGGCTACGTCGGGGGTGCGGCGATCCTCTTTGCGATCACGCTGTCACTCTGGCAACCGGTGCCCGGCCTCGCCTGGCGCCTGGACGGCCCGTGGTTTCTCGTCGCTGAGGTGATCTGCCTGACCGGCCTGGTCATCATCGGCATCTCGGTGTCGTCACTCGACCTGCTGGCCTATCTGGGACTACGACAGGGCCTCGGACTTGTCGCGGGACCACCAGAGACACTCAATCTGGACGGCCCGTATCGTTTCGTGCGACACCCCGTCTACCTCGGCTGGATCCTGCTGGTCTGGAGTCTGCCCGTGATGACCGGGACACGCCTCGTCTTTGCCGCCATCAGCACGATCTACATGCTGCTCGTGATGCCCTACGAAGAGGCCAGCTTCAGGCGCGCCTACGGGGCGCAATACGACGCGTACACGAAGCAGGTGCGGTACAGACTGTTCCCCGGGGTCTACTAAATCGAGGTCCCGAAGTTCAGAGGAACACCATCGACTGGTGTGAGGGGATCTCGAAGCGTCGGCGGCACTTGGAGCAATTCACCATATCGTCCACGCGATACAGGTGATCGCGTACCTTCTCGAAGATCGCGCGGTCCCGGGAATCAGCGCCGTTCGGGATGCGATCCTTCTTGGTGCGGCGCAGCCACGTGATTTGATAGTCGTCGCGATGCCGGCACGACGGGCACGACAACGACATCGGCTTGCGTTCCTGTTTCTCGGTGAAGAAGTCCCGCTCTTTGAGTGCCATGACCTCATTGTAGCGGACCTTGGACCCTGGACCCTGTTGAACCCTGGACCATTAGAATGCTTGTGTGCCCTGCGTCGTTTTCTACATTTCCGGCCACGGGTTTGGCCACGCCTCCCGCGAAATCGAGATCATTCATGCGCTCGCCGCCCGTCGCCCGGACTGGCAGATTGTCCTGCGGACGGCCGTCAGCCCCTCCCTCCTCGAGCGCAGCCTGCGCGTCCCCTTCACGCTCCTGGCCGGTGTGTGCGACACCGGATTGGTCCAACGCGACAGTGTCACCAACGACGAGGAGGCCACCACACGCGACGCACTGGCTTTTTATTCCACGATGGACGCCCGCGTGGATGAGGAGTGTGTCCGCCTGGCCGCCCATGACGTGCAGATGATCGTCGGTGACATTCCCCCGTTGGCCTTTGAAGTCGCCACCCGGCTGGGCGTGCCGTCGGTGGCCGTCGCCAATTTCACCTGGGACTGGATCTACGAGTGGCATGACGGCGTGCGTGACGCACCAGGCCTGCTCAATCGTATTCGCCGCGCCTATCAGCAGGCCACGCTCGCGCTCCGGTTGCCGCTCTCGCCTCCGCTGGACGTGTTCCCGCGTGTGGAGTCCATCCCGATGGTGGCCCGCGCGCTTGATCGGTCGCGAGCCGACACGCGCCGGGCGCTCGGCATCGCGGACGATCGCAAGGTCGCACTCCTGTCGTTTGGCGGATACGGACTGCAACGCCTCGATGTGGGCGCGCTTGATTGCCTCGACGACTGGACGGTGCTGCTCACCGATCGGATCGCCTCGTCGGTCGTGCCATCGCCAAGCGTCGTCTTCCTGCCGGAGTCGTTGTTGGTGTCGGAATTCCGCTACGAAGATCTCGTCGCCACCAGTGACGTCGTGGTGACCAAACCGGGGTACGGCATCATCAGTGAATGCGCCACGTACGGCACTGCGATGTTGTACACCTCGCGCGGCGTCTTCCGTGAGTATGACGTGCTGGTCGCGGAGATGCCGCGGATCGTGCGCAGCCGGTATCTCTCGCAGGATGCGCTGTTTGCCGGCCAGTGGCTCGAGGCCCTGGAGGCGCTCGTGGCGCAGCCTCCCCCACCGGAGCGCGTGGACGCCACCGGGGCTGCCCGCGCCGCAGAGTGGATCGAGTTTATTTCCGCGCGGTGATCAGCGACCAGATACGCGGGATATTGACGGCTTCCATCGTCTCGGGCACGAGGCCGACCTCGGCGAAAAGCGCCTCGCGATCGAGATCCGCCTTGAAGCCGATATGCATCGTCCGCGGCGACAACCAGCGTTCGATGCGCGAGAGTACCGCGCCGGTGCTGCGGAAGTGATTCAGAATCACGATCCGCCCGTCCGGCCGACACACCCGCCGCATTTCCCGCACCACGGTGGCCGGGTCAGGCACGACCGAAATCAAATACGGCGCGTAGACCACATCAAAGGTGTTGTCGGGAAACCGAAGGTCGGCCGCGTCCATCTGAAACAGGCGCGCCCGCAGACCTTCACGTGTGATGCGTTCGTCGGCCTTCACCAGCATCAGCGACGAAAAATCGATGCCCGTGACGTCGCAGTGCCTGGGATACAGCGACAGATTGAGTCCCGTGCCCACGCCCACTTCCAGCACACGTGTGCCGGGCGCGGGATCCATCAACGCCATGGCGCGCCGACGCCCCGGCTGGAGGACGGGGCCGTACGCCAGGTCGTAGATTGACGCGATTTTGTCGTAGACCCGTTCCACAAACGCGTTTTCGGCTTCGACGGCCGACAACTGACTCGGTGGCTTCAGCAGGCTCATGGTCGGCACCATCCCAGCACATACGCCGGCGGAAGATTCCGCCACACCAGCCGACGGTGGGGCTGAGCCCCCAACCGAGCCGACAGCTCACGTCGAAACGCGGACGCCAACGGTGACGGGTATCCATGCACGTACTGGAACGTGGTGAAGGTCCCGCCGGAGCGTAACACCGACTGTATCGCGTCCAGG
The DNA here is from genome assembly GCA_964423815.1 of uncultured Solibacteraceae bacterium. Classification (GTDB taxonomy): domain Bacteria; phylum Acidobacteriota; class Vicinamibacteria; order Vicinamibacterales; family SCN-69-37; genus SYFT01. The sequence continues at coordinate 39,008 of CAYRGW010000023.1, forward strand.
ATGCTCGTGGTGATTTCGGCCGGTAATGAGGCAAACGGGAGGCCCGACACGATGTGGTCCACGTGGTCAAATCCGTGCGCCTGCGCCAGGGCCTGCAATTCCGCCGCCGACCCGCACACCACCTCCACATTTGGGAAGCGCCCGCGCAACCGTTTGGCAAACCCGGGATCAATTTCAATGGCCAGCGCTCTGGCCTGTGCGCCGAGTTCTTCGCCGATGACACGGGTGACCACGCCTGTCCCCGGGCCCAACTCCACCACCCGCGCCTGGCCTGACAGATCCAGGCCGGCCACCATGGCGCGCGCCAGCGTGCGGGAACTGGGCGCCACGGCGCCGATCGTCCGCGGGCTGCGGACAAACCGCCCGAGCATGGTCAGGTGCTCGCTCATGGAGTCGCGACTATACCCCTTCGGGCGTGTAACTGTGTGATCAGCCGGTGCGCAGATTCCACCGTGCCGTGCAGGGAGCTGACCCGCAGCCCGCGCCCACGGCCCAGGAGTTCCTGCGCCAGTGCCAGCGACCAGGCAAACCCGGCCGCGCCCTCGTCAGGCGATGACCGCAACTGGTCCAACAAGCCGTCGGGCAACCGGACGCCGGTCACCTCACTGGCGTGAAATTCCACCTGACGGGCACTTTCCACCGCCACCACGGCGGTGATCACGGGCAAACCCGTGGCTTCGAGCCGGCTCCACACCGCATCCAGACTCGCCAGATCAAACACCGGGGGGGTGAGCAGGTATTCGGCACCGGCCTCGACCTTGAACTCCAGCCGACGCCACTCCGCATCAAGATTGGGCGCGAACGGATTGACCGCCGCACCGATGTGAAACTCCGTCCGCTCCCCAATCGACTGACCACCGATGTCGAGTCCGTGATTGAGACGGGTGGCCATGTTGATCAGGCCGATGGCGTCCACATCAAAAATGGACGTCGCGTCGGCATACGCCGACTGCGGTGCCGGATCCCCCGTCGTCAGCAACACGTTGCGAATCCCCATCGTGTGCGCGCCGAGCAGGTCCGACTGCAGTCCCATGAGATTGCGATCGCGGCACGTCACATGCAGCACCGCGTCGAGATTCGTCTGGCGTTGGATGTGCAGCGCCAGCGCGAGCGCACTGACACGCGCGCCGTTGCGCGGGTAGTCCGGCACACTCACCGCAGAGGCGCCTGCGGCCTTGAGCTGTCGCGCGTGGGCTGTGGCGGTCTCGAGATCCAATCCTCGCGGCGCCGACGCTTCGCCAAGCAGGGCAAACGTCCCGGACGCCAGCACCCGGCCAAACGCGGACTTCTCCTCGCGCAACGCGGGCTGCACTTCTGCGGCGGGCTCGGCACCCGACACGTGCCGCGCGGGCGGCGGCGCCGGCAACGCGCTTCGCACCGCCTTGACGATGTGCCGCGTGTGTTCCGGCGTCGTGCCGCAACACCCGCCGACCAGACGGACACCGGCGGCGAGAAACCGTCGCGCGTAACTGGCGAGGTATTCCGGCGACCCCAGATACAGGTTGCGCCCATCCACGTCGCGGGGGCGGCCGGCGTTGGGCTGTGCGGACAACCCGCAGCCGGTGAGGCCCGCCATCCGCTCGACGGTCTCCAGCATCGCTGCGGGGCCCACGCTGCAATTGACGCCAATCACATCGGCGCCCGCGGCCTCGAGCATCGGCGCAAACGTCTCGGGCGGCGTGCCGTCCAGACTGTTGCCGTCATCCTCGGTGGTCATCTGCGCGACGATGGGCAGACGACTCGCAGCGCGCACACCTTTGATGGCCGCCACCAGCTCGTTCGCGTCGCGAAACGTCTCGAGGATGAACAGATCGACGCCGCCTTCGAGCAACGCGGCGGCCTGCTCGCGAAAGATCTCCACGGCCTCGGACACACCGGTGCGGCCCCAGGGTTCGATGCGGACGCCCAATGGACCGATCGCGCCGGCCACAAACACCCGGTCCCCTGCGGCGCGCCGCGCGAGCGCTGCGCCCGCGACGTTGATCGCATGCACGTCTGCCGAGAGACCGAAGGTGCCGAGTTTGACGCGATTGGCGCCGAAGGTATTGGTTTCGATGACATCCGCGCCGGCGCGGACGTATTCCTCATGCACCTCGGTGACCAGCCCCGCGTGCGTGAGGTTCAGTTCATCAAAGCAACGATTGAGAAAGACACCGCGGCCGTACAACACGGTGCCCATGGCACCGTCGCACACGAGCACCCGCTCGCGCAGCGCGTCAAGAAACGCGCGGGCCACGGTCAGCGCGCCTGGGTGGCCGGAGGCGTACCCGCGGCGGCAACCAGCAGCTCGGTCTTATCCCAGATGAAGTCCTGGTTGCTGTAGACCGCCAGCTCGTAGTCCTTGCCCATAAAGATGGCCGACACCGGACACGCTTCCTCACAGAAGCCGCAGAAGATGCAGCGCGTCTTGTGAATCTGATACAGCTCGGCGTAACGGGGGCCGGCCTGCGCGGAGCCGTCGTTCTGGGCGGCCTCGAGGTAGATCGCATCGGCCGGACACGCCACGGCACACAGGCCGCAGGCGACACATTTTTCCAGGCCGTTTTCGTCGCGCATCAGCACCTGTTTGCCCCGATACCGCGGAAACACCGGGACCTTCTGATCCGGATATCTCACCGTCATCGGCGTCTTGAACATGTGCTTGAAGGTATTCGCGAACCCTTTAATAAACGGCCCAATCATAGAGGGCATGATATCAAATGGAGTGTGGCAAAATTCCGGTTTGGCTCGTCTAATGTCCACAGAGCCTGACCCCACGACCAAAGGAGCTACTGCCTTGGACCCAATTGACCGCCAGCCAGAGGAATCGCCGTCCCTCCCCGAGACCGCCTCAACGCCTGAATGGCCGCGAATGGTGGAGCCGGAGAGTGAAGAAGCCTGGGCGGCCCTCGGCATCACCATGCCCCCGCCTCAGGGACCCGCGACCCCGCTGGGCGCCGGCACCAACGACGTGGCCCGCATCCGCATGGACAAACGCTCGGCCGTCATGAATCGGATCGGTGAGGAAGTGATGGCCTGGGTGAAGACCCTGGCGTCTGCCGCCGTCTACGCGACCTTGATTGTGACATTCGGCTTTCAGGTGGCCCGCGTTGAAGGCCAGAGCATGGCCCCGACCCTCGAAGACCAGGACCGCCTCATCGTCAACAAACTCGCCTACCAGCTCGACGATCCCAAGCCGGGCGACATCGTGATGTTGTATTACCCGAAGGACCCGCAGAAATCGTTCGTGAAACGGGTCATCGCCGAACCCCTGGACACGGTCCGTATGGTGGACGGGCGCGTCTACGTGAACGAAGTGCTGCTGCCGGACGACTTCATTCCCGAGGAATACCAGTCGACCGACAACCTCGGTCCGGACCTGGTGCCTGAAGGGTATTACTTCGTCATGGGGGATCACCGGAACAACAGCTCGGACAGCCGCCATTGGGGCATGGTGCCGAAAAAATACATTCTCGGCCGGGTGCAGCTGCGCTGGTGGCCCTTCTCCCACGCGCGCTTCTTCAACGCCGACGAACTGCTGCCTTCGGGCAATCAGTGAAAATGACGTCGGGTGTCTTTTTTAGATCTTAGCGTTAGCAAAAAAGACACCCGACGTCTTATCTGTACATGTCTGAAATCTGCGCCGCGTACATCGTGTCGATCACGCGGCGTTTGACCTTGAAGGTCGGCGTGAGTTCGCCGGTGGCCATCGTGAATTCACGCGGCAACAGTCGAAACTGCTTCAACCGCTCAAACTGCGCCAGGCCCTGGTTCACCTCGTCGACAATCCCGGTATAACGCGCTTGCACCTCGGGGCTGGCCAGCCAGTGGCTGGACGCCTCTGGCGTTGACGGAACGGGCACGTTGAGATCCCGCGCGAGGGCGGCGAAGTCCGGCACCAGCAGCACGCCAGGAAAGTGTCGCTTCTCCCCCACCACCACGGCCTCGCTGATCAGGGCGTGCGCCTTGAGCAACGCTTCGATCGATTGCGGCGCGATTTTTTTTCCACCCGATGTGACGATCAGTTCCTTTTTCCGATCAGTGATGCGGAGATAACCGTCGGCGTCGATCGTGCCGATGTCACCGGTGTGGAACCAGCCGTCCTTGAGGACCTCGGCCGTGTCCGCGGGCCGGTTGTAGTACCCGACCATGATGTTCGGGCCCTTCGCCAGAATCTCCCCATCATCGGCAATCTTCAGCTGGACGCGCGGAAGGGGCACACCGACGGCCCCCAGACGGACCGCGTGATTGGGGGTGACGGTCAGCACGGGCGACGTCTCGGTAAGTCCGTACCCTTCGATGATCGGGAGACCGACGCCGAAGAAAAAACGTCCGACGTCTTCATTAAGTGCGGCGCTGCCGGACACCACAAAACGGAATCGGCCGCCCAGCCCGTCGCGAACCTTGGTAAACACGAGCCGCTCGGCCACTGCGGACTGGACACGAAGTCCGAACGACATCGACCGTCCCTCCGGCACAAACCGTCCACGCTCACGCGCGACGCCCATCGCCCACTGAAACAACCGGCCCTTGAGGCCGGTCAGCGCGTTGCCCTTCTCGAGAATTTTCGACTGCAACTTCTCAAACACCCGCGGCACGCCGGTCATCACCGTTGGCTTGAGTTGCAGCAGATCGCGACCGATGCTCTCGTTGGATTCGGCAAACGCGGTCGGCAGTCCGTTCGCAAGATACACCCACACGACCATGCGCTCGAACGAATGGGAGAGCGGGAGAAACGACAACGCGCTGTCGCTTTGCGCCACCGGCAGGATCATGCAGATGTCCTGCAGATTTGCCACCAGGTTGCCATGGGTGAGCATGACCCCCTTGGGTTCGCCGGTGGTGCCCGACGTGTAGATCAACGTGGCGAGATCGTCCGGGGAGACCAGGTGCGCCAGCGCACGGAACTCGTCGAGTCCGGGTCCGGTGCGGCCACGCGCGGCCACATCGGCCAGGCTCAGCACGGTGACCCCATCCGCATGGGGCATCACCGCGGGCGGGTCAATCACCACGACCACCTTGAGTGCCGGCACGGTGGAGGCCACCACCATGACCTTGTCGAGTTGCGCAGGAGTCGAGACAACAACGATGGCGGCACCGCAGTCACGCAGGATGAACGCCACCTGCTCCGGGGCGAGCGTGGGATAGATCGGTGCCGTGGCGGCACCGGCGGCAAGAATCGCAAAGTCGGTCAGCACCCACTCGGGCCGGCTCTCGCAGACCATCGCCACCCGATCACCACGCGTCATTCCGAGCGACGCCAACCCGTAACTCAGCTCCCTGACACGTTCGACCAGGTCGCGGCCTGTGATCCACGAAATACCCGAGGCGTTGCAGCGACCGAGGATGTCAGGATCGGGATACCGGCTGCTGACAAGAAACGGCAGCAGAGCCAGCGTGGGCGGCAGATGTGGAACGACGTCAGCGGCCATTGCGGAGCAGTCTACGATAGACACCGCTCCGGCCACCCCGCTTCTCGATCAGGCACACGCCGGTGATCTCCATGGCCTTGTCCACCGCTTTCACCATGTCATAGACGGTCAACGCCGCCACGGTCACGGCGGTCAGCGCCTCCATCTCGACACCGGTCGGCCCCGTCGTGCGCACGGTCGCCTGAATCTGGTACCCCCAGCGCCGGGGTGTGAGTGTGACGTCCACGTGGGTCAGCGCGAGTGGATGGCAGAGCGGAATCAACTCGGACGTCCGTTTGGCGGCCATGATGCCCGCCAGGCGCGCGGCCTGCAACGGGTCGCCCTTTTTTACGCCCCCCGCTCGAATTGCCCGGACGGCCGCAGGACTCATGCGTATTTCAGCGGCGGCGATCGCCTGACGTTCCGTGGCGGGTTTGTCGCCCACGTCCACCATCGCGATGCGGCCCTTCGCATCGACGTGTGACAACGTCGCGCCTGCCCTACTCCGCTTCGCCATCGCCCGATTCTCCCCGTGCGAGGAAAAACGACAGACTCTCAAGTGACACGGTGAGATCCACGTTCTTGAGTTTGACGCCCGGCGGCACCTTGAGCGAGCCCGGGGAGAAGTTCAGGATGGCGCGAATGCCGGCGGCCACCGCGACGTTGGTGACCTCCTGTGCGGCCGACGCGGGCACAGCGAGGACGACGATGTCGATCGATTCACGTTTGACGATCTTGCGAAACTCGCCCATGTCGAGGATGCGCACGCCCCCGCGGGACTTGCGCCCGACCTTGGTGCGCTCCGCGTCAAACAACGCGGCGATCTCGAAGCCTTCCTGCCGAAACCCCGGATAGTCGGCCAGCGCGAGGCCCAGGTTGCCCGCGCCGAGGATCGCCACGCGCACAGTCCGATCAAGTCCAAGAATCACGCGCAGGTGGCGCTTGAGTTCGCGGACGTAGTACCCGACACCCCGCACACCGAACTCGCCGAAGTACGCAAGGTCCTTCCGAATCTGCGCGGCATTGAGGTGGAACTGCTCGGCCAGGGTGCGCGACGACACCGTCTTGACGCCCGCCGCGTCAAGTGTGTTCAGACAACGCAGATACACGGACAGACGGCCCGCCGTCAGTTCCGAAACCTGCTCTCCCCCGGTGCGGACTTTGTTCCGACTCGTCACAAGCATGGAATTCTATCCTTCGACTTCGCCCGGAACAAAGGCGCTTCGCTCAGGCTTCGCCGTATCGGGGTAACATCGGCACCATGCCACTCAGGCGCGTGTGTTTTGTCCTTGTCGGCGCCCTTGCTCTGATTGCCTCGTCGGCGGACGGGCAGGTCATGACCCGTGTGGCGACCACGCTGCAGGCGGTCCTGCGGTATCCGGTCTTTTTTCACGACAAGGCGATTTCCCTCGTGGGCACACCCGTGCCGCTCGCCAACGGGGCCCAGATTGGCCTCTCGCTCGAGGCGCCGAAGATGTTCGTGATCGCGCCGCGGAGCGGACAGCCCCCGGAGCGGGCACAGGAGTTTCGCGGCCGCCTGTTCGACATCGGCCGGTTTGTGTCCGACGACTCCCGCCTCGGCCCGCTGAACCTTCCGGCGATTATTACCAGCGTCGCAGGAGACCGGTGGCCGGGCAGGGAAACGTTGTTTGTCCTCACCGGCGCCACGTGGTCGGACGCCCCGGCCGACAACGACGCGTCGCTGCGCGCCGTCGCGCTCAACCCGGCACGGTTTGCCGGGCGCGACGTCACCCTTCGCGGCCGCTTTCGAGGGCGCAATCTGTTTGGTGATGCGCCCGCCTGGCCCCGGCAGAGCCAGTGGGACTTTGTGCTGCAGTCAGCCGACGCGGCGGTGTGGATTCTGGGTCGGCGTCCCCGTGGGGACGGCTTCGACCTGAGCACCACCAATCGCGCCCATACGGGACGATGGCTGGAGGTCACCGGGCGGGTGGAGATCCGCGACGACCTGCCGGTGGTCATCGCTGAACGGATTCGCCAGACCAGTGCCGAAGAGGAGCAGGCAGAAGCGACCGAGCCGGCTGCCGCCCCGCTGCCGCCGCCCGAGGTCATCTTCTCAGCGCCGGCGCAGGGAGAAACCAGCATCGCCCGCGATGTCATCGTCCGCTTCCAGTTCTCCCGCCCGATGCGGCAGAACACGTTTGAGGGCCAGGTGCGGGTGCGTTACGCGCAGGATCCTGCGATGCCCGTCCCGGCATTCACCGTGACATATCGTCCCGCGCCGATGGCGATTGAGATTCGATTCAGCGGCCCCCTGGCCCCGGGCGCAGAGGTGATCGTTGAACTGGGCAATGGTCTGTTGGCCGCCGACGGGGTGCCATTTGCGGGCAGCACGTTGCGGTTCACGACGGGGTAAGAGATTTCTCACAACGAGACATGGAGACATGCAGCCCTCTCCCCCATGGAACCCCATGATCCCCATGTTGAAAAAGACTGCAAGGACCCCGCGTCTCCGCGCCTTCCTGTGAAAATGCTTTAGAGCCGCGCCTCAAGCGCGGCTCGCACCTGCTTGATGACGTCGTCGCGCTGCGTGAACAGCAGACCCGCGGTCGGCACGGGCGGGGCAAATTCGACGGTGACCGTCGTGGGCCACACCAGCGGGCTGCCCTTGCGCATCGCAGCGCGCGCACCGGTGATGGCGACGGGCACCACAGGCACCTGTGCGGCGAGAGCCATCACAAAGCCGCCTTTTTTGAACGGCAACAACGCGCCGGTTTTGCTGCGGGTGCCTTCCGGGAAAATCATGAACGACTTGCCGGCCTTGAGCGCATCCGACGCGCGGTTGACCGCCGGCAGACTCTGCCCAGGGTTTGCACGCTCCAGCGGGACAAATCCCGCGCAGTCGAAGACCCACACAAGCAGCGGGATCTTCCGGAGCTCCGCTTTGTAGAGGACCGCTACCTGCGGATACAGCGACCGCAGCGCGTGAAACAGCACGGGTGGCTCGATGTTGCTGGCGTGGTTGGCGGCATACACCGCCGAGGATGTGCGCTGGATGTGTTCCTCGCCACGCATCACCACCGTGATGCCGGCCAGGAACAGGCCGAGACGGACACCCCCGCCGCCACAGACGTACAAAAACCGCACGTCACGACTCAGGACGGTCCAGAGCAGACTGGGGGGCGCGACGAGCAGCACATACAGTGAGACCCCGGCCAAGGTGGCCAGGGTCCGCACTGCTGCGATAAGCGTGGGAATCAATGAAACGAAGAGGTGAACCTACGACGCGCGGGCTGCGCGTGCAGGGCGGGCTGCCGGCTCAGCAGGCGCGGGTGGAACCGCGGCCGCCGTGGCCTTGCTCGCACGTGTGGCCTTGGCCGCTTTGGACCGGGCCTCGTTGCGCGCCTGGGTGCTGAAACACTGCTCAAGCGACGAATCCACACGTTCGTCCACGACGGGCACCTTCTCCCCCATGACCTCGGAAATCTCCGAGACCACCAGGAACTTGGCGCGATCGAGCATCCGCTTCTCGCGGAAGGACAGACTCTTGGACTTGGCCAGATGGCTCAAACTCTTGAGCACCTCGACCACGTCATAGATCGACCCCGTCCGCATGCGGTCGGAATTGTCCTTGAACCGGCCCTTCCAGTTCTGATGACTCTCGATCTTGCCGTCGCCGAGCAAGTCGAACAGCCGCTGGACTTCTTCGTCCGTGATCGCCCGGCGGAGGCCGACGCCGTCGACGTTGTCGACGGGCACGAACACGGTAGTTTCATTAGCCATGCGCAGCTGGTAGAAGCCGCACGTTGTGCCCATGATGGTCTTAGTCTCAATGCGCTCAACGATGCCGAGCCCATGATTTGGGTAGATGACCTTGTCGCCGATCTCGAATGCCACGTGCCCCCCGGTTATTAAAAGAGCGAGAGGTCATTATAGCCGACAGAAGCGTAACCGGCAACGACAAAGGCTACAAATT
>CAYRGW010000024.1:0-46747 GCA_964423815.1 uncultured Solibacteraceae bacterium
CGGCTTCGGCGGCGGTGGTGCCGATGTGACCGCCTATCAGGGCATGAACACGGCGACGTGGAACCCGCGACTCCCGGCGATGTATCAGGTGCCGCAGGGCATCGTGGGCTGGAGCATTGGTGGCGGGCAGGGCCCGAAGGGGCGGCCCGGCACGTACACCGTGAAGGTGACGTCGGGCACGTGGACGGCGACGCAGTCGTTCACCCTGAACCCGGATCCGCGGTGGCCACGTGCCACCGACGCCCAGTACGACGAACAGTTCAAGATGACGGTGACGATTGGCGAGACCACCAAGAAGTTGTGGGATGAACTCGCGCGGATCCGCAGCGTGAAGAGCCAACTGCAGGAACACATCAAGTCGGCCGGCGCCACGAGTGCGGCGGGTCGTGCAGCACAGGCGTATCACGACAAACTGTTCGCCAATGAGAGCATCCTCACGCAGGTGCAGGGCGAAGGGGGCCAGGACGGGCTCAACTACCCGGGCCGGCTCGACAACCAGTGGTCCGTGCTCTACAGCAACGCGTCGGCGACCGAACGGTGGCCGAACCGCGGCGTCATCGAGCGCTACAACGACCTGCTGCCCGAGACCAACAAGCTGTTGAAGGACATCGAGACAAACTTGACCAGCGACCTCGCCGCCTACAACAAGGTGGCGACAGGCGCGAAGCTCGCGCCTGTGGTGATCAAGTAAGCGCGCTGAGGTTCAGGGTTCGGGGCTGGGTGCCCCGAACCCTGAACCGTTATACTCAGGCAGCCATGGAAGCACTCAAGACCCAGATCCGACACGTCCCCGACTTTCCCAAGCCGGGGATTTTGTTTTATGACATCACCACGCTGATGAAGGATCCGCTCGGATTCAAGTTGGCCATTGATGCGATGGCCAAGCCGTATCCGCTCGGGTCGGTCGATCTGGTCGTTGGCATCGAAAGCCGCGGGTTCATCTTTGGCGCGGCGGTCGCTGACCGCATCGGCGCCGGGTTCGCCCCCGTGCGGAAGATCGGCAAATTGCCGTCGACGACGCGCAAAGCGACCTACGACCTCGAATACGGCACCGACTCCCTTGAAATCCACGAGGACGCCATCGCCGAAGGGCAGCGCGTCCTGATTGTGGACGACCTGCTCGCCACCGGCGGCACGGCCGCCGCGACCGTGGGCCTGGTCCGGGGCCTGGGCGCCAACGTCGTCGGCGTCCAGTTCCTGATCGAGTTGCTGGCCCTGGGTGGCCGGTCCAAACTGGTCAACGAGCAGGTCCAGTCCGTCCTCGCGTACTAGTCCGTTCTCGCGTACTAGTAGGGCGTGGCCTTTAGGCCCGCTAGGCCCGCCGCTCTGGCAGTGTCACCGATGGAGCCGGCGCAGGCGGGTCCTGCCGCCGAACAGCCCCATCTGGTGCTCGCCCACAATCACCCTGACGGATGAGGGCTCCGCTCCAGACGGGGCGGCCCCGTTCGGCGTCACCCGCGGTCGCCGGACCGCCTACTTCGCTCCGTAGCGGCGACGCAACTCACAGGCGAAGGTGACCTTGCGAGGCATCTCACTCCCGACCTCAGATCGAATCCATAAACTCGGCAACCGATGGCGGGAAGATTCGTTCTAGGAGCTCGACGGAGACGTTGAAGCCTATGGGCCGATTGGATACGCGATTTCCATTCTCTACCCGATGCTCAATCGCCAACCACTCCACATCACCGATTTTGCCGCCGACGTTCTCGACAGCCTGCGCTAGCACGATGTGCCGTCGACTCTCCATTGGGCCGAGGTTTTGGGACACTAGGTTTAATCGCTTTTCAACGGCGTCTGGCACACGGCGTTCCTCTCCAGGCGCGAGCGACCCAAGATGCGTGAGGTAGGCGGGTTGTTCTGTATTGCCCTCCAACCAAACGACGTTGAGTGCGCCGCCCGTCCCAAGATTGCGACAGACGTAGTGAAAATTGCCATCTCCGTTGTCTTTGACTTGCAGCACCACCTGCGGCGTCGCGGCCTTCTTGGCCTGCCTGGCGAGAAAGCGGCTTTGCGTTGCGGCGGACTTGGACAAGCGCTCTGTGAGCCCGGCTTGGAGCTGTGCGGAGCGTGCGATGTGGCCGGTCAACGCAGCGTAATACATCCCAACAAGCGCCGTGTCGCCCAACAGGAGCACCTGCATCGCGTCGGCGCCAAGAAAATCGGAGGCCCTCATTGCGTAGAACGAGGCCAGGTTGACTCCGAGCAGGATAGCGACGCACAGCAATCGGTTCTTGCCAATCCAATGCACCATCACTCCACCATTCGCAGATTAAGCAGCGCAGACGTAAGACTCGATTGCAGGAAAATGCCTTGGATGTACCGGCCGAAAGTTGGTGCGCCCGACACGATTTGAACGTGTGACCCCCGCCTTAGGAGGGCGGTGCTCTATCCAGCTGAGCTACGGGCGCGTCAATAAAAGCGTATTATACGCGCCTCGCACCTTGGCCTTCGCGGACTTGCAGTCAATGGCTACGCCTTGTGTCTGGCGCGCCAACATCACCTGGGGCATACCGCGGATATGGGGGACAATCTTGCTGTCGTGAGTACACGCCGATGATTGGCACAGACGCCTGCGTCGGTTGCCCCGCAGCATTGGGTCTAGGAAGGCTATGTCCGCACGACCTGAAGGCCGCGCTGGGGCGTGGGGAGTCCGAGTGGCCATCCTAAGAATCGACATCGAGCGGGCACTCGACGAGCTCGTCTCGCAAGAGAATGGGATGCGTTTTCAGGGTCTAGCCGTGGCCCTCGGCAAGAAGCGCTGGCCGGAGCTCATCGCACGGCAGCGGAAAAAGGACTTCGGCCTCGACGCCTACGCTCCGACCGCCCTGACGCCAGAGAAAATCGGGAAGGGACTCGCCGCATCCGTCACGCCTACACTTAAGAAGGTTTCCGAAGACGCCAGGGATGCCAAAGACGAGTTTTCCGACCTACAGGCGCTTCTCTTCGTGACGTCGGCGAAGATCGGAAATGCCGACCGAAAGAGGTGGGAACAAGCGATCCTAAAGGACTACGGACTCGAACTTCACCTCATCGAGCGCGAGGAGATTATCTCGACGCTGTTGATGCCCGAGAACGCCCAGCTCTGCGCCAGCCACCTCTACCTCCACGTCGCCGTCGAACCGGCGGTCGCAGACCTCATTGCCCGGACGAAACGCGCGGCGGCAACTGTTGCTCGAACATGGGCGGTCAGAACGAAGGGACATCCACTCATCGACCTCACCGCGCGCCGCATTGATACCGATGACGCGCAATTGGGTGAGGGCTACGCACTTGAGGACATCGACCGCGCCCTGTCGCAGAGCCGCCGCATCGTCCTTGAGGCCCCAGCCGGCCGCGGAAAAACCACAACGCTGATACAGCTCGCGCAACGCCCCCGTGCCGCAGGCATCGCATTCATCATCGAGCTTCCATCGTGGACATCATCGCGCCGGAGAATTCTCGAATACATCGCCGGCATGCCGGCCTTCCTAGCGGAAGGCCTTACCGCCGCCGACCTCGCACGCGTGCGGCAGAAGGAGCCGTTCTTCTTCTTGCTGAACGGATGGAACGAGATTGCAGAGTCTAACTCGACGCAGGCAGACGATGCGCTGCGCGACCTCGAGCGAGACTTCCCGACCGCTGGCATCATCGTCGCCACGCGTACGCACCACCTGACGCCACCACTGCCAGGGGCGCTGGCGCTCCGCCTTGAGCGTCTTCGCCGTGCGCAGCGCTCCGATTATCTGACAGCGCGACTTGGGGGGAGGGCGTCTGAACTGCGGGGACGGATTCATGCCGACGTAGCGCTCGACGAGCTCACGCGCTCGCCCTTCATCCTCTCAGAAGTGGCCGCGTTGTTTGAAGCGGGCGCTGCGATTCCATCCACGAAAATCGGCGTGCTGGCCGCTGTGCTCCGCGTACAAGAACAACGGGAGGAACACCGGAACGCTCTCCAGGCCGAGCCGGTCTTTGGCCGTCAAGCGGACTATTTGAAAGTTCTGGCAGTCGAGATGACGCGGCGCGGCACTGTCTCACTATCTGAGGCAGACGCCAGCGACCTCGTTGGCCGCGTCGCCCGTGGACTCGCCGAACAGGGTCTCGTCAGGCGAGTGGCTGCGCGTGACGTTCTCGCAGCGCTCGCCGCCCATCATGTTCTCGAACGTGTCGAGTACCCACAGACCGCGTTTCAGTTCGAGCATCAGCAGCTTCAGGAGTACTACGCCGCAACCGATCTCCACTCGCAGCTTGTGACCCTCGTGGATGGCGACGGCCGAAGGGGGCTCGAATTCATCGGCCCCTACGTCAATGAGCCGGCCTGGGCAGAACCGCTGCGCATGATCGCCGAGGCGCTTTCCGAGCCGACGGGGGATTCCGAAGCTGACAATCAAAATGTTGAAGCCGGACGCACGCTCATCGAGATGGCGCTCGCCGTCGATGCCGTATTCGCCGGCGACCTTGCGCAGCTTTGCGGCCCCGCCGTGTGGAAGGAAGTCCGCGCGGCGGTGGGTGAGCGCCTCCGCAGCATATTCGACCTTCCTGACCTTCACTTCAGAGAATGTGCGCTGGCGGCCATGCTCGCCACCGGCTCCGACGACTTCACCGACATTCTTCTGCCGCTCTTGTCGTCGAGAGAACAACAGACAAGGCTCCATACCTACAGGCTTTGGCCCGAGATTGACCCCGCGATTCTCGGGCCCGACTGGCAAAAGCAAATCGCCGCATGGCCCGAGGAAGTCCGCGCCGACTTCGTCTCCGACCTGCTTCATTACCGCCTCGAACCCGATATTGCGGCCTTCGCCGCCGCCGACAAGAGCGGCACCGTCAAGAAGGCGGCGGCATCAAGCTTGTTGTGGACCGGCTCGGACGACGCCGCCATCAGCATTCTCGATAGCATGGATTATGAGGCCTTTGCCGACTTCGCGCGTCTGCACCCCGATGCGATTCCCGACGCGCTTCGAGGAAGGACCGTCGCGGCTCTTAGGAAATTTATCGACGGCACCGCGGACCAACCCGCGCGGCTGAGATCCGCGCTCGAACTCATGCAGATGGGCGAGCAAGACCTCGACGGCGTCATCAAGGAGGCGATGACCGCTCTTCCGAGCGGTGACATGCGCAGCCTCGAGGCCCACTACGTCCGGCCCGCGCTGGAATACCTGCGCAAGACTGATCCAGCCTGGGCGAGCGAGTGGGTTGCCGTGCAGGTCGCCGAAGGCGTTCTCTATTCGCGCGCGCATTGGATGCAATTTGCCCACGTCGTCCCAGCGGACCTCGTTGAGAAATACCTGGAGCGGCTTGAAACCGAAGACCTTAAGAACAAGCACTTCGGCGGCATGATCGCCGTCGTCGCGGCAGGCGCCGACGCGAAGGTCGCCGCGCGGATATTTGCGAAAATCCGCGAGCTACGGCGCAAGGTTGACGCGGAGCCGGAGGCACGCCGCGAATTCGAGTGGCAGGTGTTGAATCAGCTCGAGGCGATATTCCGCGCATTGCCTCACGACATCGCAGTCGCAGGCATTCTCGACTCCGTGAGTGCCGGTGACGCTCTCGACATCAAGGTTGCCGCAGACCTTCTCAGCCGGGTTGCGCGGTCCGACGAAACTTCACTCGAGATCACGAACAGTAACCTGAAGTCACGTCTTCGCGACTATCTGAAGGGCAGCCTCGAACTGGTGCTGCGCCAGCACGATGTCAACGGCGAGGAAAAGGCTAACCTCGCGTCGTCGATTGCGCAGGTGGGAGGGCCTGAGGACCTGACGGACCTGATGACGCTGATCCGTGGCGACATCGAAAGGATGCGCCGTGGCGGCGCTGCGCGCGCGGCCGGCGACCACGGGCCTCTCGGCAATGGCGGCAGCATGAGCTATGCACGCTGGCACATCGCGGCCCTTTTGCATCTGGACGGGCCTGGCACCGACCAGACTCTCCTCGACCTACTTCCCGAGCCCGAGTACCTGTCCGACGTCGCAGCCGCGATGGCGCGCGACTTTCTGCCCAAGCCTGAGCGCACCTGGGACACGACCTTCCGATACGAGTTGATGTGGACGGCCCGCGGTGACCGAAACCCACCTCCACCTGGCAACGAGCGGCGCCAGCGCTATGCGGCAGCCCTCCATGCCGAAATCAAACGCCTGAGCGACGAGCGCAAAGACGGCAAGCCCGCTCCAGGCGTCAACGAACTCGCGAAGGCTCTCGCGGCGGTCGACGGCCGCGCGTCGGCGCAGGCTGTTACAGACGCGATTGCAGTCCCTGGCCGCTACGATGAATACACACGCCTGGACGCTGCCGAGCGATTGTTGATGGCGGGTGCCGTTCTGCCCGCGAACGCCGCATTCGCGCTGCTCGAACCTTTTCTCGAACGCACCGACAAGTGGATGCAGGACTCTGACAAGTACCTTCTGCGCCGCATTCTCGCCCTATGCGCGTTTGTCGATGACGCTCCCGCCGGCATTGAGAGGATACGCGAGGTACTAATCAAGAAACGGCTTTACGCCTACGAGCTTCGCGAGATTGTGACAGCCCTCGGCGAAAGCCGCTGCGAGGCTGCCGTCGACTTGCTCTACGAGCTCGCCGCCGACGCACAGACGTTCGAGCATTGCGAGGACTATTTCGTTAATGCATTCGCGGCACTCGATACTCCGCGAGCGCGTGATTTTCTTCTCGGTCTTGTCGATACCGATATTCGGACCGATGTTGTTGTGAAGACGCGCCCCTACCGCGATGACGTGCTTGTTGGACGGCTGACCGAACTCGCCAGACGTGAACCGGCTGTTGCCGTGCGCCTACGTGGCTTGTGCGAACGCGATCTCCCAGAACTCAACCGCCATATCCTCTCGAAGGTCATGGACTGGCTCGGCACACCCGAGGCCCTTGCGGCGAACCTCGCCCTTATCGACGACAGCAAGCCGTCGCCCGTACCGCAAGGCGTCTGGGATCAACTTGAAGCCGCCTTTGTTGAACGAAGACCGCAGCGCCAGAACACGAATGTCTTCACCCAGCATGCGCGCGCCTCGAATGACCTCCGCACGCGCCTGTTTGCGATGGTTCCGGACGACACAAAGCGCCGCAAGTCCGCGTTTGCTCTTCTCGGGCAAGTCGAAGAATGGCGGCTTGAGCACGGCAGGCCCAATGGGGAGCCGCGGCACCCCGACGTGGCCTCTGGCAAGCCATGGCCGCCACAGGTCCCGGGAGCTTAAGCTGGCCGCGCCGTGCCAAATGAGAATCGGTTGATTCGTCCAAGCGAAGCCTCGGACGGCTTGGGGATCGCCGTTTCGTCGGGTAGAGACATTGGGACAAGATTTGCTCATGGGGGCTAGCAACAATCAGACAGGGCCGAAGAGCGCGAAGGACGGCAGGATGCCGACAGGAACGAGCCCGTACGCGACAGGCGGCGGTGGAGTGACCTTCGAGCGAAAGGTTGCGGTGATGTGCCTGGCCCACCTGCTGGTCGGCGACGCGGCTGCCGAACTTGGCGGCGAACGTCGCATCGTCAGCGTCGCATTCCAGCAGGCCCCGGATCATCCCGTGGACGATCTTGTAGTCAACGCCGCACTTCCGCACGAAAGTCAGCCATCCTTGGTGCTCGCCATCGCTGTGCGTCGCGAGCCAAATCTCGTAAAGAGTGACGAACGGACGCGTAAGCTCGTACGCGACTACCTGCGGGGCATTATCGAAGCGCCGCCCGATGGCCCCGAGCATGCATTCGCGCTCGCAGTAGCCGGGTCTCAGGACCAGGCAAAGCAGCTAAGCGTGCTCGCAGACCTCGCCAAGCGTCAGGTAAACGCGACGGCATTCTTTCATCTCGTGCACACGCCGAACAAGTTCACGGCCGATGTTCGCGCGCGGCTTGACCATGTCGAAGCACTAGTCATGCAGGGATTGGCCGATCTCACAGTGACCGATCCGGACCCGGCATCCATGAGGCAGCGCACCTGGGAACTGCTTTCGCGCCTGACGGTCCTGATGCCCCGGCTCGAGGCCCCCGACGAAACCGACTGGTTTGCGGTCCAAAACTCACTGATCCCTGTCGCGCGGGGAGGCGAGCTAGCCGGCGCTTCGCGCCTACGGGACCGACTCATCGCGCTGTCCGACGACTACGCGCCTAAGGCCGCGACGGTCAGCCTGACGATGTTGCGTCGTGACGCGCACGCCGCGCTCGATTCGTCCGTCCGTCGCAATCAGCGAGGCTGGGAGGTCCTCACGCATCTCCATGATCGAGCTGTCTCGTCGGTGCGCTACGACGTCGCTTCAGTCGACGGCGTACGACGTGTACGTCTCGACCGCGGCGATATCTCAATGCCGGTGATTGGGGCTGGAAGCGCCGGCAAGGCGGTGGTCGTACACGGCGAATCCGGTGTTGGCAAGAGCGCACTCGTATTGGCTGCGGCAACCGCCCACCCAAATGCGACGCAGGCGCTCTGCATCAACCTCCGGCATCTTCCAAGCACAACTGTCGAATTCGAGTCGCTCCTTGGATGTCCGCTCGCGCTCCTTCTAGCAGAACTCAGCGCGCCAGAACGCCTCCTTGTAATCGACGCTGCCGACGCCGTTGCGGAAGGCAGGCTCGAGCAACTCCGATATCTTGTCGCGGCGGGGCGTGAGGCCAGCCTCGGCGTCGTTGCGATCTCAGCGAGCGACAACAAGCAGGTCGTGCGCGACGTCATCGCAGAGTGCTTCCGCGCGGATGTCATTGAACACGTCGTGCCCGGTCTCACAGATACCCTGGTGGACGAAATCGTGGCGACGTTTGGAGAGCTGGCCCATCTGGCCAATAACTCGCGCTCACGAGAGTTGCTTCGTCGGCCGGTGATTATCGACCTGTTTGTGCGCGGCGGTATTTCAGGCATGCCGCTCAGCGATGCTGACGCAATGCAGCAAGTGTGGAGCGGCTTGGTTCGACGTCGCGAACAGTTGGATCGCGGCACGCCCGACGCACGCGACGTTGCCATGCTGCGCTTGGCCGATCTCGCACTGTCCGCTGGGGATCCCCTTTATACCGTCGGCGCAATCGATCCTGCGGCTCTTGACGGACTCCGCCGCGACGGCCTGCTACGCACTCCGGTCGACGATCCCTTTAAAATCGGGCCCGAATTTGCCCACGATGAAGTGCGACGCTACGCAGTAGCAAGATTCCTCCTCACCGATACTGACCTAACAGCGAAGCTCGTCAAGGCCGGTGTCCCGCGTTGGACACTCGGAGCCGCGCGACTCGCGTGCCAAACCCGACTGGCCGCGCCCGACAGCGTAGCGAACCCACTCCACGGCAGATTCGCTCGACTACAGGCGGTGTTTGACGCTCTGGTCGCCGCCGGCCACGGCGAGCGCTGGGGAGACGTGCCAGGCGAGGCGTTGCTGACGCTCGGAGCCCCGGAACCTGTACTACGCGATGCACGGGTGGAGTTGCGCGCCAACGATGACAACGGTCTACGGCGGCTTGCCCGCCTCATCGACCAGCGACTGCGGGATGGAGATGGGTTCGTGCGCATTGACGCGGTCGAGCCTGTCGTCGCTCTGTTACTGGACGAAGCCACGCCTTGGTCGTCGGGCGCGCACGTTCAGGGTGTTCTGCGCGACTGGCTGCGCGCACTCGTCTTCGCGAACACGCCTAGGGGATGTGCTCTTCGCTTGCGGCTGGGTGAGCGCCTCACTGCGGCGTGCGCTGCTGCGGATCGGCGTCTCGAAGAGGCACGCGCGGCAGCCGCTGCCGCGCGTGCAGCTCGTACGCCTGAGGAGATCGAGAAGGAACGCGAGTTCGTCGAGCGCAATCCAGAGCTGTTTGCCGAGATCGGCTACCCGCGTAGCCGTAGACGGCAGCATCCGGAAGTGCCGACGGAAGTCACAAACAAGATCGTCGTCGAGTTGCTCGCGTTGCTGGGACCAGATCTTGGCGTGGAGGGCGAGGCAATTCTGCGGCGCGTCGGTCAGCATGCGGCTTCGTGGCTTGCTCCTGCCGTGGAGGAGGCGCTCACTGGTCGTGCCCTCGCAACCTACCGCCCAGGATTCCTCGCAGAGTTGACCGAGTCGTACTATCTCGACGAAGAGGAGGATGGCTCCGGGTTCCACGAAGATGGAATCCGAGGGCACCAAAGCCGCAGCCTTGGCACGACACCACTCGCCGCGTGGTACCGCGGTCCCTTCCTGCCGCTCTTTCAGACCGATTTCCGCAATGGCGTTGCTGTGTTGAACCGGATGTTGAATCATGCCGCGCTTGCGCGCGCGAAGACGCTAGCAGGCCTCCATCGCGGGTACGGCGCTCCAGTCGATGACGCCGGTCTCGACGAATACCGGCCGGAACTCGAAATCACAGGTACGCGTCGCGTTTACATTGGCGACGGCCACGTTTGGATCTGGTACCGCGGTAGCGGTGTCGGTCCCTATCCGTGCATGAGCGCACTGCAAGCACTGGAACGTGTTTGTGACGAACTCATTGCCAACGGGGTGGCGATCTCAAGAATTGTTGCGATCTTGCTCAATGGCTGCGAGAACCTAGCGACGGTGGGCCTCGTCGTTGGTCTTCTCGTTCGTCATCTGGAGCGTGCAGAACGATTACTCGATCGGTATCTAGCCGAGCCCCTGATTTGGCGCGAAGAGTTCAATCGTGTAATGAGCGAATCGAGCGGCTTGGCAGCTGGATCGGACGGTATTGTGATGGCTGACCGACGAAAGTGGTCCCTGCGCGAGACGGCCACCTATCTTGTCGTGCGAGCCGACGAGACGCGAGCAGCGGAATTGAAAGCCATCGGTGAGCGGCTCGTCAACAACAGTCGTCGCCTTGTTAACAATGCTTCTGAAGGTGCAGAGGCCACGGCCGCCGACAAAGCAGCCATCGAGGAACACCTCGCACCCGTACGCGCGTGGGCGAGCGGACTTGACCGTGGCACTTACGAGGCACATCGCACGGATACGGGCTTGTACATCCAGAGCCACCCGCCCGATGACGTCGTACAGGCGTTGCAACGAGGCAGTGAAGAGCTCCAGCGCGGTCAAGAAGCGATTCGTCTGTACGTTAGGTACCACGTTGAGCCGAAGAAGGGCGTAGCACTGGACCTCTCGGCCACCGACTTGGCCGCCGACCTGTTAGCGGCCCGTGAGCTGCTGAACAATCCTCCCACCAGAGCCGTCGGAGGCCCTTGGGATGCGCCGACCGCCGTCGCGGCGGCAGCAATTACAGCCCACCTCCTTCGTGAAGTGTCAGTCGCCAAGGAACTCCTCGTCTTCGCAGTTGACACCGTTCTTCGAGTGGGCGACGGTGCGGCATGGCCGCGTGAGCTTGATAGCGAGGACAGCTACTACGAGCAGGGTGCCGATCGGAGTGCAGCGCGCATTGTTCCGCTACTATTGCTGCCGTCATCAAAGCCATTGCTGGCGCTGGTCGATGGCAATGACGGTTCATCCGCGTACGAGCGTGTAACAGCCGCAGGCGTCACAATCGCGCGTGCCGTCGCTCATGAAGTGCGCCTTCACCTTGCCCGCGGCCTGGATCGGGCATGGGATGCGCCTTGCACGAAGGTCGGTCGTTGTCACCATGAGATCGCGCTTGATGTCGTGCTCGAGTCGGTGCGCGACTGCGCGTTCGGCGACTGGGATCCGGCTACGGCCCAGCGACGCACCGTGCTGCTTACCGATCCCATCGAAACGTCGCTTGCGAACACTTCGGATGGGGCGATCTATTTTTCACGGCTGGACGCGGCCATACGCGCTCTTGCTCCAGCGTCGGCGGCCAACGTCTGCGTTTCTGCGCGTGCACGCGCAGTGCTCGATGTCGCGTTAGCGGCGCATCGGAGATCATTGCTGGCGTACGAACGCGATATGGACAATCGGGGCACGCACGCACTCGTTTGCGCGCGCGCGCTCCTCACGTTGGCGGCCGATGGCGATGACGCCGCTATCTTCAACCACATCGACGCATTCGCAGACAATGCGACGCTGCTGGGCAGCTTCCTGCGCGCGTTCTCAGCTGCGGCCGAGGAATCCGCATCGCGGGCAGCGACGGCGCGACGCGTCTGGCCAGCGATTATTGAGCGAGTCCTTGAATTGAATGCGTCAGGACACTCTCTAGTTGATCACGGCTACTTCGGCGGGATGACGGTCGCGGCGCTCCTACCAAACGCCGCCAGCGAGGTTTCGTTTCTGTACCGCGAGTTGGACGGCGAGCCGATCGCATGGTGGGAGCCCCTCGCATGGCGAGACGCTGTAGAGCGTTGGCTGCCGGTCGCTGTTGGCAACCCGAGTTGTGTTGACCACCTCATCAGCTTTCTGGGCGCGCTTCCGACTGACCAGCAGGTTGGAGTGGGTTTGGGGTGGGTGAGTGCAGTCACCCTACAAGACGTTGACTCAGTCGCACGCGGCTCATTCCTTGTGTCCAGTTGGCTCATCGAGGCGCGCGCTTCCGCTGCGGATCAGGGGTTGTTACCCATCTGGCAACGGGTTGTTGACGCTCTTGTAGTGGCTGGCGTGACGCGCTTGGCACCATATTCGGAGTAGCGCCTCTTCGCGCCCTTTCCGGGTGGGGGACGGCCGCGCGTCGTTCCCTCCGGGACGGGACAGGAGTCTTGAATACTTGTGTCGCCACCGTTCCTCTGACACAAGAGACGATTTGGCGTGGCTGAGCGGGAGAGCTGTGTGTCACCGCACGCTTGCACGGGGTCCGGCTGACCAAATGCCGCCGGAAACTTCACCTGAGTCTCAAGAATACAGCGGTCCCAAGCCCCAATTCCCGCGGCCCGCGGTCCCCAGGCTCTTGGAGTTCCCTGATTCATAGGGGCTGGAGTACACTGGGCAGTCTTGATATCGGGGGAGCACGGGTAATGAAGGCAGATCATCGGCATCAACTGAAACAGAACGACCTCGCGATTCGGGTCGCCAAGGCCACGGAAGCCCTGTCCACGCACCGCGATCGCATTGTGATGGGCACAATTGCCGTCGTCGGCATCGTCATCGCCATCAGCGTCTATTCGTGGTGGAGCGGCCGGTCGGCGGCCCAGGCGGAAGCCTTGTTGGCTGCGGCCATGCAGACCTACGACGCCCCTATCGTCCCGGCACCAACCGTGCCAGGCGCGACGCAGCAGGCCGGGACCTTCCCGACAGAGCAGGCGCGCAGTGAAGCGGCGCTGACCGCCTTCGAGCAGGTCATCAGCCAGTACCCCGCGACCGACGCGGCCACGGCGGCCCGATACCACCATGCGGCGTCACTCGCGGCAGTGGGGCGGTTTGCTGAGGCGGAGAAGGGCTACCAGGCCACGATCGATGCCGCCGGCGACTCGTTGTTCGGCGCCACAGCACGGATGGGCCAGGCCGAAGCGCTGATTGCCGCGCGTGAGTTTGATCGCGGCCTGAAGGTGCTGGAAGACCTCGCCGCCAACCGCGACGGTATCTTGCCCGTGGACGGCGTCCTGATGCAGCTCGCGCGCGGGTACCAGAAGGCCGGCAAGACGGCCGAAGCCCGCACCGCGTTCAAACGTATCGTCGACGAATTCCCCGACTCGCTGTTTGTGCCCCAGGCACGGACCGAACTGGCCAAACTCGGATAGGGCAGTTAATGGGCCAATGAGGCAATGGGCCAATGGGGCAATGAAGTTCATTCCCGCATTGGCTCATTGCCACATTGCCTCATTGGCTTATTTCGCCGTCTTCAATCCCAGCTTGTAAGTCAGCAGCTTGTAGACCAGTCGCGCAGCGACGAAGTTCGACGACCAGTGTCCGGGGATCGGGCACAACTCCACCACATCACACGCAACCACTTCCTTCTCGGTGAACGTACGCCGGAGGAGGGTGGTCAACTCGCGCCAGCCCAGGCCGCCGGCCTCGGGCGTGCCCGTGGCTGGAATCAGCGCCGGGTCGATGCCGTCAACGTCAATCGTCAGATACACGGGCCCCTGGAGCTTCGCGAGCACCTCGTCCATCCATTTGGGATCGTTGCGCATGTTCCAGTCGTAAAAAATCGTCGTGTTGAGGCCGGGCAACGCCTTGACCTCTTCTTCCGAGATATTCCGAATCCCGACCTGCACGAGTGACGACGCGTGGTCGAGTGAACGCATCATGGCGGACGCGTGGCTGTTGGGTTCACCCTGGTAGCCATCACGCAGGTCGGCGTGGGCGTCGATCTGCAGGACGGTGAGTCCCTTGTGGCGTTTGGCCGCGGCCGCCACGAGTGGCGGCGTGATCGAGTGTTCGCCACCGAGCGTGATCAGAAACTTCCCATCGTCCATCACGGCGCCGGCGACACGTTCCATTTCGGCGAGTGCCGCGACCATCTCGTCGTGTGAGAGGTCAAGTTCGGGAAGCGTAAAGATCCCCTGGGGATGAATGTCGACACCGACTTCTTCGTCCCACAACTCCACCTGCGTCGAGGCGGCGATGATTTCGCGTGGACCGAAGCGTGTACCCGGCATGTAGGACACGGTCTTCTCGAAGGGCAGCGGCAGGATGACGGCGGCCGAGTCCGCATACGAGCGCGTCTCTGGCAACGCGCCACCAAACTGGCCGGCCGGCGTGTGATGAAATTCAGGGGGCTTCGACACTATTGACTCCGTGGGGCAACAAACTGCAGAAACGTAAATTCAGCAGTGGGGGATAACTGGATGCCTGTGAGGTGTGACTGCGCGACGGCCACGTTCGTCTTGTACCACAGGCTGATGTACGGGGCGTCTCTGGCGAGGATTTCCTGGACCTCTGCGTAAAGCGTGAGACGCGTGGGTTCGTCGAGTGACTCCGTGGCGGCGTCGATCAGACGATCGACCTCCGGGTTCTTGTAGTAGCCGCGATTAAATCCCGCAGGCGGCACCTGCGCAGAGTGAAAGACACGACGCAACATGTCCGGGTCGGTGACACCGACCCACTGCAATGTGTAGAGCTGGACGTTGCCACGGATGACGTCGGCAAACAATGTCGCGAATTCGTAGGACCGAAGTTCCAGCGCAATGCCGACTTCCGAGAGCTGTTGCTGAAGCACCGCGGCTTGCAGCCGGTACGCCTCGGCGGTGGAGGTCTTCAGGCTGAGTCGCAGTCGTGGCTGCGTGCCCGCGCCATCGGGATCGGGATAACCGGCTTCGTCGAGCAGCGCGCGGGCCTTGTCCAGATCACGCGTAAACCGAAACGTGTTGGCGTTGTGTGCCCACGACATTGGCGGCACGATCCCGGACGCCGTCGCCGCCAGTCCTTGTCGCAGGTGGTCCACGATGGCCGTGGTGTCCACCGCGTAGCCGATGGCCTGGCGCAGGCGACGATCCTGCAGCATCGGGTCGCGCAGGTTGAAGCCCATGTAGGCGTAGTCGGTGCCAAGCGCGGTGACGACCTGCACGTCCGCCGACTTCTTCAGGCCGGCCACGATGTCCGGTGACAGGTCATTCACCACGAGGTCGATGGAGCCTTTGCGCAGTTCCAACCCGCGCATCGTTTCGTCTGGAATGACACGCAAGACCAGGCCCGCGTTTCTCGGCGCGCCACGATAGTGCCCCTCAAACGGGGTCAGCGTGGTGGACTCGTCTGGAATAAATGACCCGAGGCGATACGGGCCCGTCCCGATGGGTTGGCGCGCGGCTTCGGCCCCCGTGCCCTCGGGCACGATGCCCATCACGAGGTTTACCGGAAATGACGCCGACGGTTCACTCAGCCGGAACGCCACACGCGCATCGTCAAGGATGTCCACCGACGTGAGAGAGCGATACGCGCCCTTTCGTCCTGACACGAACTTGGGATCGAGAAACCGGCGGAACGTAAACGCCACGTCGCGCACCGTCAACTCGCGCCCGTCGTGAAACTTCACACCCTTCGGAATAGTGACGACGTAGGTGGCGGGGTCAGGCCAGTCGAGCGCAGTCGCAAGGTCGGGCACCACACGGAGGTTCTCGTCGATCCGCAGGAGTGACGAATACAGCAACTGGTGGATCTTCTGCGACGCTTCGTCGAGCCCGATAGCGGGGTCGAAGTTTGTCGGGCTGTTGGCCATGCCAACAACGATGATGTCGGCCGGGCGTGGGGGGACCTGTCCACACGCCGCGATACCCAGCGCGAGGGCGAGCGTGATGGTCAGGCGACGGATCATTCGCCCGCCTCACGGGCCAGTTCCGCCAGCAGGTTCAGCGCCTCGAGCGGCGTCAGGCCGTCCACGTTGAGCCGACGGAGGCGTTCGACCACCGCGTGTGTCTCAGCTGGTGCCTGGAACAGACCCAGCTGGGCCTGCATCGGCGCGGGGGCGCCGGACAGACTCGGGCGACCACCACGCTGGAGTTCGTCGTGTTCGAGTGACTTCAGGATTTCCGTCGCGCGTCGCACCACGTTGGACGGCAGGCCGGCCAGGCGCGCGACCTGGATGCCATAGGAGCGATCCGAACGCCCCTCGATGACCTTATGCAGGAACACGATGTCGTCCTTGAACTCACGCGCCGCCACGTGGAAGTTGACGACGCCCGAGATGCCGTCGGCCAGATCCGTGAGCTCGTGATAGTGCGTGGCGAAGATGGTCTTGGGCTTCGCGCGGTCGTTGGTCGCCAGGTGTTCGGCGACCGCCCACGCAAGGCTCAGCCCGTCGAACGTCGCGGTGCCGCGGCCAATTTCATCGAGGATGACCAGGCTGCGGGATGTCGCCGTGTGCAGGATCGTCGCCGTCTCCTGCATTTCCACCATAAACGTCGACTGACCGCGCGCGATGTTGTCGGACGCTCCGACGCGCGCAAAGATGCGATCGACGATCGAGAGTTTGGCGCGTTTGGCCGGCACAAACGCGCCGGCCTGCGCCATCACGGCAAGCAGCGCGGTCTGTCGCAGGAACGTAGACTTGCCGCCCATGTTGGGGCCCGTCAGAATCACCAACTGTTTCGTGCTCGCGTTGAGCGACACGTCATTGGGCACAAACGCCGAGGCCACGTGGCGCTCCACGACGGGATGCCGCGCGTCCAGCGCGGAGAACTCGTCACCTTCGTGCATGTGCGGCTTGGTGTAGTTGCCGGCCGCCGCCGTGTCTGCCAGGGCCGCGAGTGTGTCCAGCGACGCCACCGACCGCGCGGTGTCGAGAATGCGCGGGGCTTCGGTAGCCACACGAGTGCGCAACGCTTCAAACAGGGCGAGTTCACGCGCGATGATCCGTTCGTCAGCGTGCAGAACCTTGTCTTCGTATTCCTTGAGCGCCGTCGTGATGTAACGTTCGCCGCCCGCAATGGTCTGCTTGCGGATGTAGTCGTCAGGGGCGTTTGCGAGATTGGCCTTGGTGATCTCGATGTAGTAGCCAAACACGCGGTTGTACCGAATCTTGAGCGAGGAGATGCCGGTGCGGGCGCGCTCGGCCTCCTCCATCGCGGCAATCGCGGACTTTCCGCCGCGGCTGATCGTGCGCAGTTCGTCGATTTCGGCGTCCACGCCGTCACGGATGACGCCGCCGTCACGCGCGATGGCCGGCGGTTCATCCAGCAGGGTGTGTTCAATCAAGTCACGCAGGTCTGCCAGGTCGTCGAGTTCGGCGAGCAGGCTGAGCACCAGCGGCGCCTGCAGGGGCGTGAGAATGCCGCGCAGCTTGGGCAGCAGCGACAGTGACTGGCGCAATGCCACGAGGTCGCGTGGGCCGGCCGTGCCGAGCGACGCACGGGCGACCAGGCGCTCAAGGTCGTGCATGCCCTTGAGCAGTTCACGCAGTTTCGCGCGTTCGGTCGACCGGAACGCAAAGTCCTCCACGGCATCGAGGCGATCCTGGATGCGCGCGAGTGCTACCAGCGGGCGCAGCAGCCACGAGCGAATCAGGCGTCCGCCCATCGAGGTGACCGTGCGATCCAATTCGTCGAGCAACGAGCCCGCACGCCCACCATCCACGCCCTCGATCACGTTGAGATGGCGCAGCGTGACAGGGTCGATGAGCAGGGCATCGGTGGTGATCCGCCGCGTGATGTCGCGCACGTGGGCGAGGTCCACCCGCTGCGTGTCGCGCAGGTACCCGACGATCGCACCTGCCGCGGCCGTCGCCGCCGGGGCATCATCGAGTCCGTAGCCGGCGAGCGACGCTGTGCGGAGCTGATCGATGAGCAACTCGCGCGCGCGTGTCGGGTCAAACGACCAGGCCTCAAGACGGGTGAGCCGTGGGGTGACCAGCGGCGGCACCCACAACTCGGCCGGGGCGTCATCCGCCATCAGCAGTTCTTTGGGACGGAGCACCGCAATTTCTGCGGCCACGGCGGCGTCGGCCCCCGCGCCGGTCCACTCGGCCGCCGAAAACTCACCGGTCGAGACATCGATCACCGCAAGGCCGACACGCGTCGCGTCGGTCCGCGTAACCGCCGCAAGGAACGCGGGCTCGCGCGCATCGAGATACCCCGCATCGGTGAACGTGCCCGGCGACACGATGCGCGTGACCTCGCGCTTGACGAGGCCCTTCGCCTGTTTCGGATCTTCGATTTGTTCGCAGAGGGCGACGCGATACCCCTGTTTCACGAGGCGGGCGAGGTACCCGTCCACCGCGTGATACGGCATGCCGCACATGGGAATGGCCGACCCGGTGGCGTCTTTGGACCGCGAAGTCAGCGTCAACTCGAGCACCCGCGAGGCCACGATCGCGTCCTCGTAGAACATCTCGTAGAAGTCGCCCATGCGGAACAACATGATCGCGTCGCGATGCTGGCGCTTCGCGTCGAGATACTGGCGCATGGCCGGTGTGGGGGCCGGTGTGGCGGGTGTGGTTGTCACGGGAAACAAGTGCGGCTGACTGCGGCGAGTATAACATTCAGCCCATGGTCCTCCTGGCACTCGAAACGGTCACTCCCGCAGGCAGTCTCGCGATTTGGCGCGACGGCCACGTCGTGGCGCAGGTGGGGGACACCACCACACCTCACGCCGCCCGGTTGCCGATGGTACTGGTGGACTATCTGGCGTCGCACGGCCTGTCGCTGACCGATGTGGATCGGCTGGCGGTGGTGTGTGGCCCGGGGTCGTTCACCGGCGTCCGTATTGGGATGGCCTGTGTACAGGGACTCGCGGTCACGCGTGGACTCGACGTCGCCGCCGTGTCGACACTCGAGGCACTGGCCGAAGGGTGGCGCGCGGGGATGCCCGGCGCCCCTCCGCAGACCGTGGTGGCCTGCCTCGACGGCATGCGCGGTGAGGTGTTTTTTGCGCCCTTTTTGTGGGATGGGCACCAGATGCGAAGTGGTGGCGAGCCCGTCGTCGGCGCGCCCGGCCCGAGCGTCGTCGAAGGACTGGCCGGGCCCGTGTCTGTTGTGGGCAGCGGCGCGGTGAAATACGCCGACGTCTGGCGGGCGGCGGGCGTGGATGCTGTTTGTGACGCACTTGAGCCCCTGGCCGCCAGTGCCGCGCGGCTGGCCGCCGGTCCGGCGTGGCCCGTTACAAGCCCGCATGCCTTGCGTCCCGTCTACGTGCGGCGGCCGGACGTCGAGTTGGCCCGGGAGCGTCGCGCCCTCGAGGCCCAGACCTCCGGCCAATGAGTCACCGGCTCCAGGTGCGCCGTGTGGCCGCAGACGAGCCGCTCACCGCAGTGGCGGCCCTGCAGGCCGAGTCGTTCATCCGTCCGTGGAGCATCGACGCCATCGCCCGCGAGCTGCGTGAGAACCCGGTCGCCCGGCTCTACGTGCTCGAATCGGAGGCCGGGCCGCTGCTGGGCTTTTGTGCCTGCTGGAACGTCGCCGGCGAACTCCACATCAACAGCCTCGCCATCACCCCCGGCGCACGGCGCCAGGGGCACGCGCGACACCTGCTGCGCGAGGTCTTTGCCGCGGCCGTACGCGAGGGGGCCGAGGCGGCCACCCTGGAAGTCCGCCGCTCGAACACGGCCGCCGTCGCCCTGTACTCGGCCCTGGGGTTCGCCGTGGAAGGGGTGCGAAAGGACTATTACGAGCAACCGCAGGAGGATGCGCTGGTGTTGTGGCGACATGGGCTTGCAGCCGACGACGGTGGGTGGTAAGGTCCGTTTATTACGGCAAGGAGGTCGGCATGCCTGACGATCCGGTACTTCCGTTGTTAGAACAGCTCGCCCACGCGCACCACTCGCTCGACGTCGAACTGCAACACCTTCACGAGTTACCCTACCTTCCGCACGCACTGCACCTCAAAGAAGTCGCTCTCAAAAAACAGAAACTGGCGTTGAAGGACCGCATGGCGGCCCTGCAGTCGACCGCCGAAGGTGTTTCGACACACCGGTGACCGACTACACTCTTCACTGATGGCCTCGTGCCCTTGAGGCGATACCCGGGACTGGCCCGGGATCCCCTCAAGGGCGCCGGGGGTTCTGTGGAGTCTCATGCGTATTGATCGCGCGGCACTGCCGTTTGTGCTGCTGGCAAGTCTTCCGTCGGTGCTGCTGGTCTGGTTCGGATACCCGATCGCCGCAGCGGTGTGTGTGGTGATCCCGGTCGCGATAGGGCTGTTCTTCCGCGACCCCGATCGCACCGGCTCGCAGGATCCCACCCTTGTGTTGTCCCCGGCAGACGGCCGCGTGATGTACACCGGTCCGGCTGACGCCACGGACCTGCCCAAAGACCCGAACGATCCGTCGGGTGCCTCCCACACCTGGCAGCAGATCACAATCTTCCTGTCCCCGTTTGACGTGCACATCAATCGCAGTCCGGTGTCGGGCCGGGTCACGCATGTGGCGTATCAGCCCGGCAGTTTTTTGCCGGCCTACAAACCCGAGTCGGCGCGCAACGAGCGGTCCGAAATCTGGTTCGATCACGGCGGGACACCCATCGTGGCGCGCCAGGTGGTTGGCATGGTGGCCCGGCGAGTGGTGTGCCGTGTGTCCCCGGGTGACGTGCTCCAGGCCGGCGACCGGATCGGCTTGATGAAGTTCGGCTCCCGGATGGATGTGTTTGTGCCGACCACGGCCACCATCACGGTGAAGGTCGGCGAGATGGTCCGCGCGGCCGACACGGTGTTGGCGCGCCTGCTGGTCTCGCCCGTGGGAGAATAGTCGGATGACAGCGACCGACAAGAAGGTCCGGCGGGGGATGTACCTGCTGCCCAGCCTGATCACGGTGGGCAATCTCTTCTGTGGGTACGCCTGCGTCATGTACGCCATGCGCGGTGACCTGGTCACCGCGGCGCCCTTCATCGGATTCGCTGTGGTGCTTGATCTGCTCGACGGACGCATCGCCCGCATGACCGGCACCACCAGCGAGTTTGGCGTGCAGTTCGATTCGCTGGCAGACGTGGTGTCGTTTGGCGTCGCCCCGGCAGTGCTCGCGTATGCGTGGGGTCTGTCGGAGTTGGGCCGCTGGGGATGGGCCGCCGGTTTTCTCTACGTCACCGCGGCCGCCATTCGGTTGGCCCGTTTCAACATCCAGACCGCCACCCAGACCGACAAACGGTATTTCATCGGTATGCCCAGCCCGGCTGCGGCCGGTGTGCCAGCCGCGACGATCTTTTTTCACCCGTGGCCACTGGTTGGAAAGTTTCAGGCGATGGCCGCCATTGCCGTGATCGTGATTCCCGCGATCCTCATGGTCAGCACGATCCGTTTCCGCAGCTTCAAGACGATTAATCTGGGTTGGGATGCCAGGCCCACCCTCAAGTTGATGGGATTTGCGGCGCTGATTGTCTTCATCGCCACCGAGCCGCGGATTGCGCTCGTGATCATCGCCTACACGTATCTCGCGTCGGGTTTCGTCGGACTCGCCCTTACGTTCCTGCGACACCGTCGTCATCAGTCGCCCGAAGTCTGACGACGATCGTGGTGCCGCGACCGGGTTCACTGGTGGCGGTGATGGTGCCCTCACACGATTCGATGTTGCGCTTCGCGTTGGCGAGGCCCAGGCCGGAGCCACCGGTCTTGGTCGAGAAGTGCGGCTCGAAGGCGCGCGCGAGCGCGTCGGCGCTCATGCCAATGCCGGCATCCTGGACTTCAATGGTGACGCCCGGGTGTGACGCCGTGGCGGCCAGGCGCAACCGGCCGCCGTCGGGCATGGCCTGCAGGGCATTCTCCACAAGGTTGGTGAGCGCCCGCGCCAGGAGTGTACGGTCCGCGCGTGCGGGCGGAACGCCCGCAGGCACATCAATCACAATCTGCGTGTGCGCCGCCAGTCCCGCCCGATAGGGGCGCACGACGTCGTGCAGCAGTTCGGCGACCGGGACGGACACAAACGTGGGGGCCGGGTTGGCGGCGAAGTTGGAAAATTCGCTCGCGATTTGCCGGAGCAACCGCACCTGCTTGAGGACCGTGCCAATGCACTGATCAAACACGGTGCCGAGCGGCCGGTTTTGATCCTCGTGCACACGCTGCAGGTGTTCGGCCGCCAGTTGGATCGGCGTGAGCGGGTTTTTGATGTCGTGCGCCACCTGGCGTGACATGTCGGCCCACGCCTTCAGTTCGTGCGCGCGGCCCAGTTCGGCGCGTTGATCACGCAGCGTCGCCGCCATGCTGTTGAAGTCCGTGACCAGTCGCCGCAATTCGTCGGCGGTGTCGGCCACAATGCGCACGTCGAGACGGCCCGACGCAATTTGCCGCGTGGCACGGGTGAGGCGGGCCACGGGGTCCGCCACACGTTGGGCCACCCAGGCCCCGAGCCCGGCGGCGAGCAACATGACGCAGACCGCGCCAAACAACACACCACGATTGAGGTCCGAGATCTCGCGTTCGATTTCCTGCTGCCGCGGCGCGAGGGGCACCGAGAGCACCGCCTGGCGCCCCAGTCCGGGCACTGGAGAGGCCGCGACCAGGTAAGTCAGTGGACCGGCCCGTTGTTCCTCCACAAACGTCGGCACGCGGTCCAGTGCCACGGCGCGATACGCCCGCGCAGGTGTGCGCTCGGGCAGGACCCCTGAGTCAAACAGGTCGCGCTGACTGGTGGCGCGGAGTCGGGCACCGTCGTAGACGTTGACGTCCTGATTGATGACGCGGCCAATCCACACCATCACGTCATCGGTCAGCGGGACCTGCTGGAACGCAATGGTGTCCTCAAGCACACGACGCGCGACCGTGACCGCATTGACCGCTTCCGTCTCGACGTCGGACCGCAATTGTTCACCCATGTAGGCACTGAACGTGAGCGCAAGGACGAGGACGGGAATGATTGCGGTCAAAACGAAGAAGAGGAAAAGTTTGCGATAAAAACTGGTCCGCACTTCCTGCACGAGCATGCGCAGCGGTGCTTTCGGGTGGCGGGTGAGCGGGGCCGCGAGTGTGGTGCCCGCGAGCAATACCAGGAACACCAACGCGGCCAGCGCGGCCGTCTCCGAGAGCCGGGTCAGATGTTCAAACATCGTCGGCACGGGATACGCGAGCGCATAGATCCCGGACCGGTCGTTGAGGAAATACACGCGGGAGGTGCCCGATTCGTTGGTGCGTGTGGCCCAGTAAGGCGTCCGCGAGCGTTCAAGACGCGCGAGCAGGTCACGGTCGATTGGCCAGGCGGTGGAACCGGACACAAACAGCGGGAGGCGGCTCCAGCCATACACAACAACCTGAATACCGCGCGGGCCGACGCCGGTCCGGAAGTCGCCGGACCGCAGCAGTTCATCGTAGGGATTGCGCGCGGACAGATACGGCAGGGATCGGTAGTCGAAGATGACGTGCAGCACGATGGCGCCCTGCACGGTGCCGTTGGCATCACACACGCCACGCTCCGCATGGAGCATGCGCAGTTCGTCAGCGCCAAAGGTGCCGACCTCTCCGTACACTTCCCAGTTGCAGCGAATGTCTCCCGAAGACTGATCGATGCCGAGTTCCTGCACGTTGAGCGCAAAACGACTGGTCAGTGTGCCATCAGGTCCGTACAACTCGACTGACGACGTGAGTCGGCCGCGCGAGAGGCCTGTCTGTGTCCACACCTGAAAGGCCGCATCGGTCGTGACCCCCACGTCGCCCGGAGCGCGCGTGACCAGCGCGGCCAATCCGGGGAGTTGATCAATTTCAGCGGTGGCGCGCGTCAGTTCCGCCCGCAGGTGTTCGGGATGGCCGACTGTGGCCGGGCCGTGCACCGTTTCAATCACCGACTCGGTCGCGCGTTGAGCGGAGACCGACACGATGGGATCGATCACCAGTGCCGGCAGGACGGTGGCGCCGAACAACAACAAGAGGCGGGTCGACTGGGAGGCGCGACGATACCGACGTCGCAGGGGGGCCGCCCCGACGGCCGCGATGGCCGACGCAAACGCCGCGCCGAACGCGATCGGAGCGACGGTCGCGAGCGCGGGAAGCCACACACTGGCCAGACCCAGCGCCGCCGCCGGCAGGGTGGCGAGCGCAATCGCCAGCGCGGCGGGACCCAGGTCGTGCCAGTGGATCCGCCACCGCTCGATGAGGCGGGCATGGATGGCCGTCACACTCCACATCGCGGCCAGCGCCAGTGACAGACGGATCAGATGGGAGATCAGCAACGCCGCATTGAGTGGAAACAGCGGCGAGGCCAGGCGGTCCAGCCCGGCACTTTGTAACTGACGTTCGATGGCCAGGCCCGTGGCCGCGAGGATGAGGGTGCCGACCAGTCCGCCCGCGAGCAGCTCCGCCACCGCGCGCACCGGTGCGTCACGAAACGTCCGTCGCGACGCCCCGCGCCACCACAACGAGACCGGCAGCGCGATCGCCACGCCCATCGCGGTGATCCCGAAAATCAGATAGTCGAGGGTGGCCGGAAGGGCGGCGATTTTTGCCAAGCCAAGCAGGCCCAGGCCACCCAACAGGTTGGTGAGCGCCAGCAGGCTGGACAACGCCACGAACCGGCGTGCCTCCTGCCGATGTCGCCGGTGGAGCAGCCACCGGCTGGCGGCCGCCACGAGCAGGAGGAGCAGTGGCAGGCATGCCAGACCCACCACACGCCCGCGGAACACCGCGCGGGCCGCCTCGATGGTCTCAGGGGCATACGTGACCTCGACGAGTGGTCGGCCGTCCGGCGTCAGGATCACCACATGCCCGATGGTGTCGGCAGGGGCGGTGGTGCGGCCGGCCGGGGCGACCGAGACGTCGCCCATTGAGGTCGACAACACGTAGCCGCCGGGCTGACGGGACCCGCGGTCTCCGGTGGTCAGGATGCGCTCTGCGGTGACCACGCCGAGCGCGCGGCCCTCACGCCAGACGGGGGTGAAGGCGACAAGACGCAGCCCCAGCGCGCTCGGCAGGACGACGGTGATGGGGGTGGTGGCGTCGGCCAGCAGGCTCGACCCGACGTTTAAATCCTCGGCGGCGCCATCACTCCACGCCAGCAGCCGGTATCCGCCGGTGCCGTCGGGGACGTAGACCGTAATCGCATGGGGTGGGGCGTTGGGGACGCGTGACTCCTCCAGCCGGGCAAACAGCTGGGGCAGCACCTCCTGATCGCTGGTGGCTCGATCAATCAGCGCGGCATCACGCGCGATGGCATCGGTCGTCGCCCGCAGGCGGGCAGCGACGTCGTCAAGTCGATGCTGAATTTCCGACTGGAGGCGTGCGCGTGTGGCGAGGGGTTCGCCGCCAAATCGCGCACGTTCCCACGCCGCGCCTCCAAGAGCGGTCAGGATTGCGGCTGCAAGAGCCGACACGACAAGGCGCGCAAAGGAAGAGTGCACCGGTTTACCGGAGCAGGCGTGGCATCTGTCGGCAGAATATCAAAAGAACGCTGCGTTATACTCGCCCGGATGCGCGGCAGTCTCGGCGGTCTCCCGTTACGCGCGGCGCTCAAGCGCGGGGCCCTCATCACGGCGGCCAACTGGCCCGTGGTCCTCATTCAATTTGCGATTGGTTCGGTCTACCGGCTGGCCGTGGGTGTGCCGGTCGTCGGCGGCGTGTTTGTGGTGGCCGTGCTGGCCGGTGCCGACGTGCGCACGCTGCTCGGGGAAGACCTCCGCGCGGCTGCCGGATTGGTGGCCGCGGCCCTGGTCGATCGGCCTGAGGCTCTCTCGACGTTTCTCGTGGCGGTGGGGCTGGTGGCGGTCGCCGGTGCCTCAGTGCTGTTCCTGGTGCAGGCCGGCACGGCCGGTATCCTGGTGCGCGGCGCCGCGCAGGTCAGTCGTCGACCTGAGTCATCGCTCCGGCCGTCAGTCTGGCACGCGGCACAGGGATTCGGCATCGCCGAGTTTTTTGACGGGATGCGCCGGTTCGGCCGTCGGTTTCTGCTGCTGGGGGGATGGCTCTGCGTGGCCTACGTCGGTCTGGCCGTGCTGACCATGATCGGCCTGTGGGCGTCGCTCTCACTCAGCCAGCGGGAAGGGTGGGAAGCCGCGTGGACGCTCGGCGCGCTGCTGGTGATCTCGATGGCGCTGGTCGGGGTGGTGGGGGTCAACCTCATCTACGCGCTGGTGCAGGTCATCCTGGCGACCGACGACTGCCGCCTCAGCCAGGCGCTCCGCCGGTTGCACGCGTTTGTGACACATGACGCCCGACAGGTCGCCGGCGTGTTTGGGGTGGTGTTGGCCCTGGTGCTGCTCGCGTCAGCCGCGTCGCTGATGGCCACCGCCGGACTGGCGCTCATCGCATGGGTCCCTTTTGTGGGGCTGGCGGTAGTACCCTTGCAGGTGGCCGCCTGGCTCGTACGCGGGGTGGTCTTTCACTATATGGAGTTGGGCGCCTGGTCGGCCTACCAGAGCCAGTATCGGCGGTACGCACATGATTAACTACGAGCCGTTTTTTTCCCGCGCAGGGCAGGCGATGCGCGAGTCCGCCATTCGCAAGATGGGCACCGTGCTCGCGGATGCGCGCGACATGGTCTCCTTCGCGCCGGGGTATCCCACCGAGTCGACGTTCCCGTGGGATGAGTTCCGGGCCATCGCCGATGACCTGCTGCGTGGCCGGCAGGGGCCGGTGCTGCAGTACGGCGCCACCCGCGGATACCGGCCGCTGCTTGAGAGCATCACGTCGATCATGACGTCGCGGGGCATTGCCACGTCGGATGAACACCTCACGGTGACAAACGGATCACAGCAGGGACTTGATCTGGTGGCCCGTGTCCTGTTTGACCCGGGCGATGTGGTGCTCGTGGAGTTGCCGTCGTACACCGGTGCCATCACCGCCTTCCGCAATGTCGGCGCGGAACTGGTGGGCGTCGCGCAGGAGGCCGACGGGCTCAACCTCGAGGCCCTGGAGTCCACCCTCAAGGGATTACGCGCGGCCGGCCGCACCGTGAAGTGCCTGTACGTGGTTCCGAACTTTCAGAATCCGACCGGCCTGCTTGTGGGGCTGGAGAAACGGACGCAGTTGCTGGAGTGGGCCAGCCGTCACGACCTGCTGATCGTCGAGGACGACCCCTATCGGGATTTGTATTTCGAGGACGTCACCCGCGAATCGGAGACACGCGCGATCGCCGCCGACGATCGTGAAGGGCGCGTGATCTACCTCAGCAGTTTCTCCAAGACACTGGCGCCCGGTCTGCGTATGGCGTGGATGCACGCCGCACCGGCGCTGATGGCAAAGTTCGAGATGGCCAAGCAGGCCTCCGACCTCTGCAACAGCGGTCTCACGCAGCAGATGGTGGACCAGGCCATCCGCCGCGGCGTGTTGGCCGCCCAGTTGCCGCGGTTGCGCGCGCACTACGCGTCCCAGCGCGACGTGATGGTCGAGGCACTGCACGCGGCGTTTGGTTCATCACTGGTCTGGAGCCAGCCGCGCGGAGGCTTTTTCCTGTGGGCCTCGCTGGCCGCTCCGTTGGACGGCGACAGTTTGTTGCCGCTCGCGCAGGCGCGCGGCGTGATCTTTGTGGCCGGTAGCGCGTTTTTTGTGAGTGGCAGTGAGCGCCGGTTTATCCGGCTGTCGTTTTCGTCGCCCACGCCCGAGCGGATTCGCGAGGGTGTGGCCCGACTGGCGCTGGCCGTTACGGACGCCGAGGCGGCGGTGGCGGCGTCAGCGGCACCAGTGTCCCGCTGAGGGTCCTGGCGGCGGTGATGGGGAACGCCTGACGCGCGAACGTGTCGACACGCCGCGACGTGTCTGAGACCGTCAGTCGCGCCACGCGCAACGTCGGACCATATCCTGTCGTCACAAGGGAGGTGGCCCCTCGCGCATCTTCCCCGGGGGCGCCAATCTGTCCGGCACGTTGGCCGGTCTCGGTCAGCATGAACCGGACCGTGCCGTCCGACTGCGGGACCAGCACGTGCGAGCCGTCGGCGGTGAGGCCCTCGACCACACGCGCGTCCACTCGTTGCTTCCACACCAGATGGCCGTTGGTGCCGTGGGCCCGCACGCTGTTGTCGAGCGTGGCCAGGTAGATGTGTTTCTGATCGGCGGCCAGGCGACTCACCACCGGCATCTCGACCGCGTAACTCCATCGCTGATTGCCGTCCGTCTGGCGATAGGCGGTGAGCAGGCCGTGGGTCGCGACATACACATGCCCGTGTGCCGGCAGCACGGCCACGGGGTTGGGCGTGGCGCTGATCTGCCAGAGCTGCGCGCCGTCCGAGACGCGCCGCGCGGTCAGGACGCCGTCGGTGGCCAGGGTGAACACGACGTTGCCGTCGACCACCGGGGCCAGCGTGACTGTGGCTGCGGATGCGTCGGCCTGCCAGATGACGACCCCGTCGGAGGCCCGCACACCCCGCAGCCGTCCATCCTCACCGATGACCATGAGCCAGCCTGCGCGATAGACGAGGGGCACCGTCACCCGTCCCACAGGGAGACGCCACTCCACTCGACCGGTCAATTCGGTGAGGCCGTGTATCTGATCGTCGGCCGCGGCAAACACCCGGCCGTCATGCACGATGGGCGGCGTCGAGACCGCAAGTTCGGCGACCCACGCCGGATCACCGGTGGCCCACGACAACGCCTCGATCTGTGTGCTGGTGGAAACCAGCAGCCGGGAATCGCCGATCACCAGTCGGAACGCGGCACCAAACGGCAGATCGCGTGTCCAGGCCTGCGCAGCGAGGGGCAACAGGGGCACACCGCGGACGTCCGACCGCGCCTGCCCGGTGCCGCCCGCGACAAACACGGTGCAGACCAGGATCGCGATGGTGGATATGCGGTGCACAGCCATATAATATCGGGATTCCCGCGATCGGTTTTCCTGTGACACATCAAACCATTCTTGTTCTCGACTTCGGCTCTCAGTACACCCAGCTCATCGCGCGACGGTTGCGCGAGTTGTCGGTGTACTCCGAGATCCTGCCCTTTAACACCCCGATCGACGAGATTCGTCGCCGCGCACCCGTGGGAGTCATCCTGTCAGGCGGGCCGCGCAGCCTCTCGGAGGAGGGCGCCCCGCGTCCGCCGGAGGAGATCTGGGCGTTGGGTGTCCCGATCCTCGGGATTTGTTACGGCATGCAGGTCATGACGGAGCGTTTTGGCGGCACCGTGGCGCGCGCGTCCCACCGCGAGTTCGGACACGCCGTCATCGAAACCACGCCCGCCGCGTCGCCCCTGTTTGCCTCCGTGCCGACAAGCCTCAAGGTCTGGGCCAGTCACGGCGATTTTGTCTCAGCCGCACCGGCAGGCTTCACCGTCAGCGCGACATCCGCCAACGCGCCCGTGGCCGCGATGCACGACGACGCGCGCCGCTGTTACGCGCTGCTGTTTCATCCGGAAGTGGTGCACACCGAACACGGCGGTGATTTGCTGAAAAACTTCGCGTTTGGCGTCTGCAAATGCACCGGCGACTGGACGATGGCCGGGTTTGTGGAGGAGAGCGTGGCGCGTATTCGCGCGCAGGTGGGGCAGCGCCGTGTGGTATGCGGCCTCTCCGGTGGTGTGGACTCCACGGTCGCCGCACTCCTGATTCACAAGGCGATTGGGCCGCAGCTCACGTGCATCTTTGTGGACAACGGTCTGTTGCGGCAGAACGAGGCCACACAGGTGCGCGATCGGTTTCAGCGGCTCGGACTGAATCTGGTGTTTGCCGACGCGGTTGACCTCTTCCTCGATCGTCTCGAGAACATCAGCGACCCCGAACAGAAGCGGAAGATCATCGGCGCGGCGTTTATCGACGTGTTTGAAAAAGAAGCGCTGGCCCTGGGCGATGTGGCGTTCCTGGCGCAGGGCACGTTGTACCCGGACGTGATCGAAAGTGTCTCGGTCCGTGGACCGTCTGCGGTGATCAAGAGTCATCACAACGTCGGCGGCCTGCCCGAGCGCATGAAGTTCGCCCTGGTCGAGCCGTTGCGCGAGTTGTTCAAGGATGAGGTGCGCGCCGTCGGGACCACCCTCGGCCTCGAGGACGAATTTGTCTGGCGCCAGCCGTTCCCGGGTCCGGGGCTGGCCGTGCGCCTGCTTGGACCAATCTCCCGACCGAAGCTCGACCTGTTGCGCCGCGCTGACGCCATCGTCGCCGACGAAATTCGCAAGGCTGGCCTGTATCGACAGGTCTGGCAGTCGTTTGCCGTGTTGCTGCCGGTACAGAGCGTCGGCGTCATGGGTGATGAACGCACCTACGAGTACACGATTGCCGTACGGGCCGTGGAAAGCCGCGACGGCATGACGGCCGACTGGGCACGGCTGCCGCACGAACTGTTGGCGACGATTTCGTCGCGCATCGTGAACGAGGTCCGCGGGATCAACCGCGTCGTGTACGACATCAGTTCCAAGCCGCCGGCCACGATTGAGTGGGAGTAGGGATGGCCGAGTTCGTCCATCTGCACCTGCATACCGAGTTCTCGCTGCTCGATGGCGCGTGTCGAATCGGCGAACTGCTCGACAAGGTCGCCGAACTGAAGATGCCGGCGGTCGCCGTGACCGAACACGGCAACATGTTTTCGGCGGTCACGTTTTTTGACGAGGCGAACAAACGCGGCGTCAAGCCGATTCTCGGCTGCGAAGTCTACGTGGCGCCGGGGGACCGTCGCGACAAGTCCGGCACCCCGGGCGAGACGGCCAACCATCTCGTGCTCCTCTCGGAAACCACCGAGGGGTTCCATAACCTCATGCGTCTCGTGTCGTCCGGCTACACGGAAGGGTTTTATTACAAACCCCGCATCGACAAGGCACTGCTCGCGCAGCACAGCAAAGGCCTCATCGGGCTCAGTAGTTGCCTGAAGGGGGAGGTGGCCACCGGCATTCGCACCGATCAAGCGCGCAAAGCGCTTGAGGCCGCCGCCACCTATCGCGACATCCTCGGCCCCAACAACTTCTTCCTCGAGATGCAGTACCAGGGCATCGAGGAGCAGCGGATCGTCAACAAGGGCCTGCTGCCGATCGCGCGCGACCTGAACATGCCGTTGGTGGCCACCAACGACGTCCACTACCTGAAGGACTCCGACCAGCACCCGCACGACATCCTGCTCTGCATCGGCACGGGCAAAAACGCGAGTGATGAAAAGCGGTTGAAATACCACGGCGATCAGTTCTTCTTGAAGACCGTCGCGGAGATGGAGAAGGTGTTCGGCGACCACCCGGACGCCATGAGCAACACCGTGCGGATCGCCGAGCGGTGCCAGGTCGACATTCCGAAAAATGTGAACCACCTGCCGGACTTCGACGTCCCGCCTGGATTCACGACCGACACCTATTTTGAGCACACCGTGCGGCAGGGATTTGCCGAGCGGACGACGCGCTGGCAGGCGATGCTCGACAAAGGTGAACTGCGTCGGACGCTGGCCGAGTACGAGACGCGTCTGCAGTACGAAATCGACATGATCAAGAAGATGAAGTACGCCGGGTACTTCCTGATCGTGTGGGACTTCATCCGGTACGCGCGTGATCAG
The DNA here is from genome assembly GCA_964423815.1 of uncultured Solibacteraceae bacterium. Lineage (GTDB taxonomy): Bacteria > Acidobacteriota > Vicinamibacteria > Vicinamibacterales > SCN-69-37 > SYFT01. The sequence continues at coordinate 31,501 of CAYRGW010000024.1, forward strand.
CACATTCCGGTCGGCCCGGGCCGTGGATCGGCGGCCGGCAGTCTCGTCGCCTACTGCATGCGGATCACCGACGTGGACCCGCTGCATTTTGACCTCTACTTCGAGCGGTTCCTGAATCCCGAGCGTGTGACACTCCCCGATATCGATATCGACTTCTGCGAACGTCGGCGTGGCGAGGTCATTCAGTACGTCACGCAGAAGTACGGCCGTGAAAACGTCGCGCAGATCATCACCTTCGGAACCATGAAGGCCAAGGCCGTCGTGCGTGACGTTGGTCGCGTCATGGAGTTTCCAATCTCCGAGGTCGACAAGGTCGCGAAGTTGATTCCGGCCACGCTTGATATGACCCTCGACAAGGCGATCGAGGAGGTCCCCGCGCTGGCGGACCTGGAGCGCAAGGACGAACGGGTCCGCGAACTCCTGAAGGTGGCGCGCCGCCTCGAAGGCATGACACGTCATGCCTCGGTCCACGCCGCCGGCGTCGTGATTGCCCCGCGGCCGGTCGTGGAGTTTGCGCCGCTGTATCGGAGCCAGAAGGACGAAATCACCACGCAGTGGGCGATGAAGGAAGTCGAGCGGGTCGGCCTGCTCAAGATGGACTTCCTCGGCCTGAGCACCCTGACGCTCCTCGACGACGCGGTCAAACACATCAAGGAAACGACCGGCGACGAGATTGACCTCGACCATCTGCCGCTTGATGACGCGAAGACGTATCAGCTGTTTTCAAACGGACAGACCCACGGTGTCTTCCAGTTTGAAAGCTCCGGCATGCGTGAGACGCTGCGCAAGGCGAAACCGCAGTGCCTCGAAGACCTGATCGCGTTGAACGCGCTGTACCGCCCAGGCCCGTTGCGCGGCGGCGTTGTGGACGACTACATCAACCGCAAACACGGGCGCACGGAGATCAAGTACGAAACGCCGGCCATGGAGCCGTCGCTCAAGGAGACGTACGGCGTGATCGCCTACCAGGAACAGGTCATGCGCCTCGCGAGTGACCTGGCCGGGTTTACGCTCGGGCAGGCCGACGAACTCCGGCGCGCGATGGGCAAAAAGGACGAGAAAAAGATGGCGGCCACCCGCGATCGTTTCATGTCCGGCTGTCTTGAGCGGGGCATCAGCGAGAAAAAGGCCAACAAGATCTTCCAGTTCATCGAGTTCTTCGCCGGGTACGGCTTCAACAAGTCGCACTCCACGACCTATGCACTGCTTGCGTATCAGACCGGTTACCTCAAGGCGAATTACCCGCGGCACTTCATGGCGTCGCTGCTGACCATTGAATCGCAGGCCTCCGACAAGGTCTCTCTGTATCTCAACGAGTGTCGCGACCTCGGGGTGCCCATCCTGGCACCCGACCTGAACGAGAGCCAGTGGCAGTTTGTGGTGCAGCCCGATGGCGTCCGATTTGGACTCGGCGCAATCAAAGGTGCTGGCGAGGGAGCGATCCAGTCGCTGATCGCCGCGCGGACGGAACTCGGCGGGCGCGTGAGTTCGTTGTTCAAACTCTCTGAACACATGGACCTGCGCCTCGCGAACAAGAAGGTGTTTGAAAGTCTGGTCAAGGCGGGCGCCTGCGACAAACTCTCGCCTCAGAAGGGGCTGGACTACCTCGCCTGGCGCCCGCGGCTGTTGTCGGGTGTGGACCGCATCCTGGACCATGGCAACCGCCTGCGCCGGGATCGCGACCAGGGCCAGTCCACGCTGTTCGGAGGCGACGACGAGACATCCGCCCCGATCAATGACGCGGATGTGCTGTCCGAGTGCGCAGCCTGGACGGAGACACAGGCGCTGACGTTTGAGAAAGAGGCACTCGGCCTCTATATGAGCGGCCACCCGCTGCAGCGCTACACCGAGGTGATTGCCGCCAGCCGCGCCCGCACCGTATCGGCGCTTACACAGTCCGAACCGGACGTGCAGGCCGCCGGCATCGTGAGCGGCGTCCGGCAGCTCAAGACCAAACGCGGGGACCGCATGGCGGCCTTTTACCTGGAAGATGAACTGGGCAAGGCCGAGGTCGTGGTCTTCCCCGAAGCCTTCGCGAAGTACGGCACACTGGTGGTCGACGACGCGCTGGTCATCGTCCGGGGCAAATACGAGCGGGACGATGAGACGAGCAAGATGGTCGCCAGTGAGTTGATGACGCTGGAGGCCGCCCGGGAGCGTACGGTCCGTGAGGTGCAGATTCGGCTGTCCAGCCAGTCGGTGGCCCGCGACCGGTTGCGGTCGCTTGTGGAAGTGTTTGAGCGGCACCCGGGGGACCGGCGTGTGGCATTGTTTGTCGAGTTGAACGGCGGGCTGGGCGGGTTGCGGGTGCGCACCGCCACCTCGCATCGGATTCGTCCCAGTGACGGGTTTGTGCGCGACGTGGAAGCGCTCTGCGGCGCCGGTGCCGTCAGCCTCAAGTAACAGCGGAATGGAGACACATGGCTGTTGATACATTGGAATTTGAAGAGCCGGTGGCGATCCTGCTCAAGGAGATCCAGGCACTCCGGCTGATGCCGGCCACGCCGGATCGGACCACAACGATCGTCCGTCTGGAGAATCGGGTCCAGGAACTGCGCGCCGAGTTGTTCACCCACCTGACGCCGTGGCAGCGCGTGCTCGTCGCACGCCACGCTGACCGCCCCGTCATGCTCGACTACGTCGCCCGCCTGTTCACCGGCTTTACGGAACTGCACGGGGATCGGCGCTTCGCCGATGACAAGGCCATCGTCACCGGCATGGCGCACTTCCATGGGGAGCCGGTGTTTATCGTCGGGCACCAGAAGGGCAGCGACACCAAGCAGAAGATCTATCGGAACTTCGGGTACGCCAAACCGGAAGGGTATCGGAAAGCCCTGCGCATCATGCAGATGGCCGAGAAGTTCAAACGCCCGGTGATCGTGTTTGTGGACACACCAGCCGCGTATCCCGGCGTGGAATCGGAAGAGCGCGGTGTGGCCGAAGCCATTGCGCTCAACCTGCGTGAGATGGCCCTCCTCGATACGCCGATCGTCGTCATCGTCTGCGGCGAGGGCGGGTCGGGCGGTGCCCTGGGCCTGGCGATTGGCGACCGGGTGCTGATGCAGGAGTTCGCCGTGTATAGCGTCATCCCCCCTGAGGGGTGTGCCGCCATTTTGTGGCGTGATTCTGCACGGAAGGTGGAGGCAGCCGCGGCCTTGAAGATCACCGCACCCGACCTGCTCGCGATGAACGTGATTGATGAGATCGTGCCGGAGCCGGTGGGTGGCGCGCATCAGGATCACGCGCTGGCGACGGCCCTCATTGATGAGGCGATCGCGCGGCATCTCGCGGAAGTTTCGGCGATGTCGTCGGCTGACCGGCTGGAACGGCGTTATCAGAAGTTCCGGTCGATGGGACGCGAGGGCCACGCGTTTGTGAGCGCGCCGCTCGCCGCAGTCGCGGAGTAATGGTCCGCAAGATCTGGGAAGACGTTCCGACCGACGACGCGACGAGCCGGCAGCTGGCCGAGGCGCTCTCGGTGCCACCCGTGATTGCCCAGTTGTTGACGCAGCGCGGGTTTGTGGACGCGGACGCGGCGGATCGTTTTCTGAACCCCTCACTCTCGCACCTGCACGACCCCTGGCTGCTGACCGACATGCGACCCGGCGTCGACCGGATTCGCCAGGCCATCGCCAACAAGGAACGCATCATGATCCACGGGGACTATGACGCGGACGGCATCACCTCCACGGCGATGCTGCGGCGGGCGCTCGAAGTGATGGGCGCCGACGTCGGGCACTTTGTGCCCGACCGGATGAAGGACGGGTATGGTCTGCAACCGGAGACCATTGCGCGGCTGGCGGCCGGCGGCGCCAGGCTCATCGTGTCGGTCGACTGCGGCATTCGCGCCAGTGAAGCGGCGGACCATGCGCGCGCTCTGGGTGTGGACCTCGTTATTACCGACCATCACGAGCCGGATGGCTCACTCCCGCGAGCCGTCGCGGTCATCAATCCACGGCGTCCGGATTGTCTGTATCCCGAGAAGTCGCTGGCCGGTGCCGGCGTGGCCCTCAAGTTGGTGCAGGCTTTGCTAGAGGGACATCAGACCGCGCGCGACCTGCTGCCGTCCTTCATCAAGATGGCGGCGATCGGCACGATGGCCGACGTTGTGCCGCTCGTTGGGGAGAACCGCGTGATTGCCCGGTTTGGTCTCGACGGACTGACGCGTGGGCCACACGGAACGGGCCTCGAGGCGCTGCTGGAGGAGAGTGGATTGACCGGCAAACGGTTGGACAGTTTTCACGTGGGTTTTGTCCTGGCGCCGCGGCTGAATGCCGCGGGGCGGATGAGTCATGCGGGGAAGGCCGTCGACCTGTTGCTTGCGCGGGGCCGCGATCCGCAGTCACGGACGGAAGCCCGGCAGATGGCCCGCGAGTTGACGGACGAAAATACCCGACGACAGGACAGTGAGGCGGGGATGTTGAGCGAAGCCAAACGCCTCGTCGAAAACGACCCCTCCATCGGGGGACAGAACATTCTGATCGTCGCGGCAGAAGGGTGGCACCGCGGCGTGGTGGGGATCGTGGCGTCGAAACTCGTCGACCAGTTTCACAAGCCGGCGATTGTGATTGCCCTTGATGGGGGCGTCGGCCACGGATCCTGCCGGAGCATTCCGGCGTTCGACATGCTCGGCGCGCTCGAGGCACACGGGGAGGTGTTCCTGAAGTTTGGCGGACACCGGCAGGCGGCCGGCGTGACGGTGGATGTCAATCGGCTGCCGGAGATGCGTCAACGGCTCACGCAGTGGGCCAACGACCGGCTGAACCCCTCGGACCTGATGCCGCGACTGCGAATTGACGCCACGCTCGGGTTGCGGGAGATCACGACTGAAGTGGTCGAAGGGTTGCTGCGGATGGGGCCGTTCGGGATGGCCAATCCCAAACCCATCTTCCGCGCGTCACCGGTGGACCTGATGCAGGCCCCGAAGATCCTGAAAGAGCGGCACCTGGCCCTGATGTTCAAACAGGACGGCCGGTCCTTCAGGGGCGTCGCGTGGCGCGCCGCCGAGCGGGAGCCGGATTTGTCCGCCAATCGATTTGGACTCGAACTGGCCTACTCCCTGGACCAGAATGAGTTTCGTGGGGAACGTGTGACGGAATTGACCGTGGCCGACGTGCGCACGCCCGCCCCTGTGGAGGCGTCCGCATGAGATGGCAATCAGCGCTGCGGGTCGGCATTGCCATCGCCGGTATCGGTGTGGCGGTGCTCGTCTATTTGAATTTGCGCGAGCGGCCCGTGGACGACACGGCGACGGGGACCGCACCGCTGGGTGACGCCAACGCCATCAGTGTCACCGAAGCGGTCGAGGGCGGGGCCAACACGCTTGAGATTCTGGGCGAAGATGGGAAACCTGCGATCGTCCTCACCTATCAGAAGTCGAAAGTGTTCGCCGATGGCCGCAAGGAGTTCGACGACGTCAGCGCCACGTTTGTGCGCAGCGGCGTCACGAACACCATTGCCTCCAAACGCGCCGTGGCGACCGGTCAGGCTGGCCCGACCGGGATGCAGCCGGCCGTCATCGTCTTCACGGGGGATGTGAAGCTGAGTTCCGAAGACGGGATCTCCGTTGAGGCGAAGGAAGAAGCGACCTTTTACAACATCGAGCAGAAGACCGTGATCCCGGGGCCGATGAAATTCACGCGGGGCCGGTTGTCCGGCTCCGGTGTCGGGGCGGACCTGTACATGGACCGCTCGGTGCTGTGGATCAACAGCGACGCGAAGCTGAGCGTCGCGCCGGAAATCGAGGGTGGCGAACCGATCGCGGCGTCGGCCACCAAGATTGGCCTCGCCGATGCGGATCACTACATGGTGCTCGAAGAGAATGCGGTGATGACGCACCACTCGCAGCGACTGAGCGCCACCAACGCCCGTGTGTCGTTCACGCCGACGGGTGATGTGGTGCAGTTCATTGAGCTGCGCGGCCAGTCCCGCGTCACGTCCACCGGAACATCGGCGTCGAAGCCGAACCTGAGCGCCGAAAATATCAACCTGACGTTTGCGCCTGACACGGGCCTGCTGACGCACACCAAACTGGCGCAGTCGTCGGTCGTGGAGTTGCGCGAGAACGCCGGCGTCACCCGGGTGAAAGGGGCGGACATCGACATTTTTGTGGGCCCTGATGGCGAGACCATCACCAAGTTGCAGGCCACCGATCCCGTCGAGGTGACGCTCCCGCAGCAGAGCGCTCAGCCGGCCAAAGTCATCAAGGCCAAGGGACTCATCGCGGAAGGGGATGACACGCGAGGGCTGACACGCGCGGTGTTCTCCGGTGGCGTGATCTACAACGAGAGTCGACCGGCCACTCGTGGGCAGGCCGCGATGTCGCGCGTGGCCACCTCCGAGTCCCTGGAGTTGGGCCTCAAGGGGGACCTGGCGCAGGTGGACACGGCCCTGTTCCGTCAGAACTTCGAGGTCAAGGATGGTGACCTTGTCGCGTCGGCGCAGGAGGGCACGTACGACAGTGCCAAAGAGACGTTGAAGCTGCGTAGTCCCGCCGGCGCCAAACGTCCGAAGGCCAGAAGCGGGGAGATGGACATCACCGCGGCTGAGATCGACGCGGACATGAAGGACGATGGATTTGTCGCCGTCGGTCGTGTGGACTCGTTCCTGACGCCGGCCTCAACCGCCAAGTCAAAATCGACGGGAGGCCTGTTCGAAGCCGGCAAACAGATCACCGGGACCTCCGAAAAATTGACCTACCGGCGTGATGCCGGCACCGTGGTCTACGAGGGCGCGGTGTTTCTGGTCCAGGGCGACAGCAGCCTCAGAGGTGACCGTGTCGACATTGACGACGCAAAGAGTGACCTCGTCGCAAAAGGCAACGTCATCTCGAAGCTGGCGATAGACATGGGAGGTGCGGCACCCGCAAAGGACGCGAAGGGGGCCAAGCCCCAGAAGCCGTCAGAGATTTCGGCCGCCCAGTTGGTTTATACCGACGCTGCGCGCACGGCGGTCTACACGGGTGACGCCACACTCGACACGCCGACCGGCGAAAGCCTGCACGGGGATCAGGTCACGTTGACTCTGGAGCCCGGTGACCGCAAGTTAAAAACCGCCGTCGCGGTGGCGCCGGTTGGTGGCCAGGTGGTGATTCGTCTGAACGAACAGCGCCAGGCCCAGGGTACACGCGCGACCTATACTGCGGCGACCGACGCGTTTCACGTGCGTGGCAGCCTGGCCGCGTTTATTGTGCCCGCGCCGGAGCGCGGGCCTGGTGAGTGCAATGTGGTCTCCGGGTCCGACCTGGACTTTAATCGCACCGCGGGCGAGTCGCAGGTCAGGACGGACGGGGGAGCGTTGGGGCGAGGCAAGCAGGTGAAGTGTGCGGATGTGCTCAAGGTGATCAAATAATGGCGACGCTGCGAGCCGAAGGACTGACCAAGGCGTTTAACGGTCGAACGGTCGTCAAGGGCGTCAACATCGACGTGTCGTCCGGCGAAGTGGTCGGCCTGCTGGGGCCGAACGGTGCCGGCAAGACCACCACGTTCGGGATGGTGGTCGGCCTGACGGCGCCCGATGCCGGTCGGGTGTTGCTCGACGATCAGGATGTCACCAATGACGCGATGTACACACGTTCGCGCAAGGGGATCGGCTACCTGCCTCAGGAGGCGTCGATCTTTCGAGGATTGACGGTCGAGCAGAACATCCTCGCCATCCTCGAAACGTTGCCGCTCTCAAGTGAGGAACGCCGCACTCGGCTCAAAGGCCTGCTGGCGGAACTGGGCCTGACGTCGCTCGCCAAGTCCAAGGCCTACACTTTGTCCGGCGGTGAGCGGCGCCGTGCCGAGATTACCCGGGCCCTGGTCAACTCGCCGAAGTTCATCCTGCTCGACGAACCCTTCGCCGGCATTGATCCCATCGCCGTGACCGACATCCAGAAGATCGTCGTCCACCTGAAGTCCCGGGGGATCGGGGTGCTCGTCACCGACCACAATGTGCGCGAGACCTTGAAGATTACCGACCGCGCCTACATCGTGCATGACGGCGTCATATTCAGGAACGGCACCCCCGAGGCGCTGGCAGCTGATGACGATGTCAAGCGTATCTATCTGGGCACGGATTTCCGGCTGGACTGATCCCCGAATACACTAGGGATTGCAAGGAACGTACCGGCTGATGGCACTGTCACAAAAACTCTCCGCTCGGCTCTCGCAAAAGCTGATCCTGACGCCCTCGTTGCAGCAGGCGATCAAGCTTCTGCCGATGACGACCGTTGAGCTGTCCGAACTGCTGACGCAGGAGATGGTCGAAAATCCCCTGCTCGAAGAGGCGCTCGACGACACGCCGGCGACAGAGACCCCGCAGGACGCCGAGGCCGAGGCGGCTGAGAAGAAGGCCGAAGAAAAAGGCGACACCTGGGACGACGCCGATTACGAATACTTCTTCGGGGAGTATCTCGACGATGGGTACCGTCCGCGGCAGGCGGTGGAAGTCCGCGAACTGCCGCCGATTGAAAACACCCTGTCGAGCAAAGGGTCCCTGGCCGATCACCTGATGTGGCAGCTGGACCTGCAGACCTCCGACGAGATGGTCCGGGAGATTGGAGGCGCCATCATCGGCAACGTCGACGACGATGGGTACCTGGCCGCGTCGCTGGACGAAATTGCTGCACTCGGCCCCTGGCCCATTCCCGCCGTCGAACAGGCGCTGGCCTACATTCAGTCCTTTGATCCGATCGGCGTCGCGGCGCGGGACCCGCAGGAGTGCCTGCTGCTGCAGTTGCGCGCGCATGGACTGGGAGGGACGCCGGTGGAAACGCTGGTGCAGGAACATCTGCCCCTGCTGCAGAACCATCGGGTGCCGGAACTCGCCAAGGCGATGGGACTGACGCATGAGGAAATCAAGACGCACCTCGAAGTCATCCGGCATCTCGATCCAAAGCCGGGATCGCGCTACACGCCGGCAGATTCGCAGTATGTGATTCCTGACGTGTACATCATCAAGACCGACGACGGTTATCGCGCGGTCCTGAACGAAGAGGGACTGCCGCAGTTGCGCATCAGCCCGGTGTACCGGCGGATGCTCGACAAGGACAAGGGCACCGAAACCTCTGAAGAAACACGCGCCTACGTAAAGGACAAATTCCGGTCCGCGTTGTGGCTCCTCAAGTCGGTGGACCAGCGTCAGAAGACAATCATCAAGGTCGCTACCAGCATCATCACGTTTCAGCGCGAGTTCCTCGACCGCGGCATTGAACACCTGCGGCCGTTGGTGCTGCGTGACGTCGCGAACGATATCGGCATGCACGAGTCCACCGTGTCGCGCGTGGTGAACAACAAATACATGCACACGCCGCAGGGTGTGTATGAGATGAAGTTCTTTTTCCACAGCGGGATCAGCAGCTCGTACGGCGAGAACGTCTCGTCGGTCACGATCAAGCAGCGCATCCGCAAGATCATCGAGGCGGAGGATGCCAAACGGCCACTCAGCGACTCGAAGATCATGCAGATGTTGCAGCGTGAAGGCCTCGTGCTTGCGCGCCGCACCATCGCGAAATATCGCGAGGAGCTGAAGATCCCGACGTCGAATCAGCGCAAGGTGTTTCTGTAATGTCGGCGTCGGTGCCCGTCGCGTCATTGCTGGGCGCACGTGGGGCCGGGGCGGACCTGGAGTTTGACCTCCTGGCGGGTGCGGCCGGGCTTGAACGCCGCATCACATTGCCCTACATTCAGAAAACCGGTCTGGCCCTCGCGGGATTTGATGAATACCTGCGTCCCGGACGTGTGCTGGTGTTCGGCGAGAGCGAGGTCCGCTATCTCGAGCAGATGGACGCCACCACGCGCCGGACAGCGCTGGTGCGCCTGCTGGCGCACGACTTTCCCTGCGTCATTCTCACGCTCGGCCTGGAAGCGCCTCCGGATCTGATTCTTGAAGCGGAGCGAGCCGGCGTGCCAGTGCTCCGGACGACGGCCAGCACCCCGACCACCATCGCCAGACTCACCACGTTCCTCGAAGACCGCATGGCGTCGCGGGAGATTCTGCACGGCGTCCTGCTCGATATCCTTGGACTCGGGGTCTTGATCACCGGCGAAAGCGGCATCGGCAAGAGTGAGTGTGCGCTGGACCTGGTCGGGCGGGGACACCGGCTGGTGGCCGACGACACCGTGGAGGTCAAGGTCCGAGGCGAGTCGGTGCTGATCGGCACATGTCCCGAACTGACCCGCCACTACGTGGAAATTCGAGGCCTCGGGCTGGTCAACGTCACGGATCTGTTTGGTGTGAGCGCCACGCGCTCGTCCAAACGTATCGAACTGGTGGTGCAGCTCGAACGATGGGAAACCGGTCGCGAATATGATCGCCTCGGGCTGACCGTTGACGCGCAGACGTTTATGGGGGTCACGGTCCCCATGGTCCGGATGCCCGTCGCCCCGGGGCGCAACGTGGCGATGTTGGTGGAAGTGGCCGCCAGAAACACCCTGTTGCGATCACGAGGTCGCCACGCCGCACGGCTGCTGGCGGAACGCCTGGAGGAACGTCTGGCGCGTGCGGCTGACGATGTGCTCGAACTCGAGGGAGAAGAGTGATGGCGAGCCGTACCAAGCCGGCCGCGCGGGGCAAACAGATCCCGCAGTTCATGGTGGTGACGGGGCTGTCGGGTGCCGGCAAGTCGCAGGCGATTCACGCGCTCGAAGACCTGGGCTACTTCTGCATCGACAATCTGCCGGTGGCGCTGATTCCGACGTTTGCGGACCTCACGGTGCGTGATGAAGATCCCAAACACCGCGTGGCGGTGGTGGTGGATGTGCGCGAGGGCGACAACCTGGTTCGGTTGCCGGCGGTTTATCGGAAACTCAAGCGCCGGGGGGATCTGACGGTCAGCCTCCTGTTCCTTGAGGCGGCCGAACCCGTACTCGTCCGGCGCTTCAGCGAATCGCGCCGGCCCCATCCCCTCAGCCGCAAATTGCCTCCGGCCGAGGCGGTCTCCGAAGAGCGACGACGGATGGCGCCGTTGCGGGCGCTGGCCGATCACGTCATCGACACCTCACGCCTGAGCGTGCACGATCTGCGTCGGCAGGTGCTGGCGCTGGGCGGCGACGGTGCCAAGCAGGACCTGGTGGTCACCCTGCAGAGTTTTGGATTCAAGAACGGCGCGCCGGCGGATGCGGATCTGATTTTTGACGTGCGCTTTCTCAACAATCCGCACTTCGTGCCGAAGCTCCGCCCGTTGACCGGACTCGACGCCAAGGTCTCGCGTTACGTCATGCGCGAGCCGGCGGCCAAGCGGTTCCTCGACCTCACCACCAGCCTGCTGAAGTTTCTGCTGCCGCAGTACATTGCGGAGGGGAAGGCCTACTTGACGATCGCGATCGGTTGCACGGGAGGCAGGCATCGCAGCGTGGCGATGGCTGAAGCACTCGGCAAGTCGTTGGCGCGGATGAAGGGCGTGCAGTTGAGAGTGCGCCACAGGGATGCTGCAGATGCCTGACTCGATCAACACCATTGGCGTCGTCGTGGTGACGCACGGCGTACTGGCCACCGAACTCCTCAATGCCGCTGAAACCATCGTTGGGGATCTGCCGCAGTTCACCGCCGTGTCGATTGGCTGGCACGACGATGTGAATGTGGCCACGACGGCGATGTCCCGCGCGATCGAACGGGTGGACCGCGGCCGGGGCGTCCTGCTGCTCACCGACATGTTCGGCGGCACCCCGTCGAATTTGTCCATGACGTTCCTGGAGCCGGACAAGGTGGAGGTGGTGACGGGCGTCAATCTGCCGATGCTGATCAAACTCGCGCGCATCCAGTCGGAACATGACCTCGCCGCCCTCGCCCGGCTGGTGTGTGACGACGGCCGCGCGGCCATTCGTGTGGCGTCGGACCTGCTGCGCGGCGGCAAAACGGGGAGTTAGTGTCGTGGTCACAGCCCAGGTGACGGTGGTGAACGCTCTTGGCCTGCACGCGCGTGCGGCCGCCAGGTTTGTCCATCACGCGGGCCGATTCCAGAGTCACATCACGGTCACGCGGGCGCACCAGACCGTGGACGGCAAAAGCATCCTGGGATTGTTGCTGCTGGCCGCGGCCCGGGGGACGACGCTGGAGATCAAGGCGGACGGACCCGATGCGCAGCTCGCGCTGGACGCGTTGGTGCAACTGGCCGCCCGGGGATTTGAGGACGTGTGACCCGCAACCTCCGCCTGGTCGGACGAGGCGTGGCCGCCGGCACGGCGATTGGCCGCGCGGTGGTCGCCGTGCGCGACGCCGGACAGGTGCGGTACCGCTTGGCCGCATCAGGCGTCGACCGTGAACGCCAGCGATTAAAAGCCGCGCGGCAGGAGACCCGTCGCCAACTCGAAGAAATCTCATCGCGGATCTCGCGCACGGTGGGGCAGGCGCAGGCCGCGATTTTTGCGGCGCAGCTGCTCATGCTCGACGACCCGATGTTCACCGCGCGCGTCGATGAGTTGATCCGGACGGAAAAAATCAACGCGGACTGGGCGCTGGATCGCGCGCTCGGAGAGCTGCGGGATGTGTTCGCGCGAGAAGGCGACGCATGGTTGCGCGAACGTGCGGGGGACCTGGCCGACGTGGGCGGACGCCTGCAGCGCAATCTGCGCCCCGGCCGCGACCCGCTGGTGGATTTTGTCCGCGAGCTTGAAGGGCCGCTGATCGTGGTGGCCGACGAACTCTCGCCGTCGATTGCCGCGCAGCTCGACTGGACCAAGGTCCGCGGTCTGGTGTGTGACGTCGGGAGTCCAACGCACCACACGGTGATTCTTGTGCGGTCGCTCGGGATTCCCGCAGTGGTGGGGTTGGGGAGTGCGACGCAGATTGTGTCACCAGGGCAACTGGTGGCCGTCGACGGTGCCACAGGCGAGGTCGTCGTCGAGCCCGGCGAGGATGCGCTCCAGCGGTGGACCCATCGCGCGCAGGTGGCCGAGGTGGCCCACCGCAAGCTTGATGAACTGCGGGGCGTGCCGGCCGCCACGGCTGATGGCGTGAGGATTCGGCTCAACGCGAACCTCGAAATCGCCGAGGAGGTCGCGCGCGTCATCGACGTGGGGGCCGAAGGCATCGGCCTGTATCGATCGGAGTTTCTTCTCGACCGCGCGCCCGCGTCCGGGGCCGTCGATGAGTCGACGCAGGCGGAGACCTATCGCCAGCTCCTGGCCCTGATGGCCCCGCGTCCGGTCACCATTCGCACGTTTGACACCGGTGAGGAACGCTGGGAACACACGGAGCGTGGCGGGGGACACCGCGAGCGGTTTGGCCTGCGCGGCATCCGGGCGGCGTTGCAGCACGACGATCGATTCCGCGTGCAGATTCGTGCGCTGTTGCGCGCGGCCTCCGCGGGCACGCTCCGCATCCTGTTGCCGTTTGTGACCTCCGCCGCCGAGGCGCGGCAGGCCCGCGCGTTGATCAGGGAGATTGCGCGCGAGGTGCCAGCGGCACCAGCGGTCCAGATTGGCGCCATGATTGAGGTGCCGGCGGCCGCGCTGACCGCGGAGCAGATCGCGCACGAAGTGGATTTCCTCAGTGTCGGAACCAACGATCTGATCCAGTACACTTTGGCGATTGACCGCACCGATGAGCGGCTGTCGGGGCACTACGAACCACGCGAACCGAGCGTCCTGCGCCTGCTGCGTATGATTGCCTCGGCGGGGCGCCGCACCGGCAAGGACCTGTCCGTGTGTGGGGAGATGGCCGCCGATCCGCTGATGGTGGCATTGCTGGTCGGCCTGGGTTTCCGGGCGTTCAGCATGACGCCGGCCGCGATTCCGGTCGTGAAGCGTGGGCTGCGCGCAGTGGATTCGCGTGAGGCCGTACGGCTCGCGCGAGAGGCGCTGGTGGCCGACTCCGCAGAAGATGTACACGTGTTGCTGGCGCCGTTGGCTGCCGCAATGACAGAGGAAGGACAGGAAGTATGGAGCAGCCGGTAATTCGCGTCGAAAAGCCCTGGGGGTATGAACTGCATTGGGCCAAGACCCCGCTCTACGTGGGCAAGGTCATTCACATCAACAAGGGCCACGCCCTGAGCCTGCAGTACCACAACCTGAAGGACGAAACGATCTTCGTCTGGTCGGGCAAAATTCTGTTTGAGATTGACGTCGACGGGAGCCTGGTCGGACGTGAGATGTTGCCGGGTGAATCCGTGCACGTCACGCCCACAACGATTCATCGCATGACGGCGATCGAAGACTCCGATGTGATGGAGGTGTCGACCAACCACCTGGATGATGTGGTGCGCCTCGAAGATCGCTATGGCCGAAAAAGCTAAAGTGTCTTCACAATAGACATGCAGGCATGTAGTTCTTTTTAATAAAGAACCTACATGTCTACATGGCTACTGTTCGGACGCGTGGTCTAAAACGGGATGTCGTCGTCGTTCGGCGCGTCGATCGGGCCCATGTCGTCGGGCATGTCGCTGCCGCCGCCTGAACTGGGCGCGCCATAGGCCGCGCGCTGGGGACGAGCGGCGCGTTCGCCACCTCCGCCGCCACTGCCACCGCCGGGGCCACCGAGCAGCACGACACGGTCGGCGCGGATTTCGGTCGTCTTGACCTGTTTGCCTTCCTTATCGGTCCACTCACGGGTCTGGATCTTGCCCTCAACGTAGATCTGCTTGCCCTTGGTCAGGTACGGCTGAATGGATTCCGCCGTCTTGCCCCAGATGACGATGCGGTGCCACTGCGTGTCTTCGCGCTTCTGGCCGTCACGATCGTTGAACACATCGGTGGTGGCGATGCTCACCGTCGCGACGGCGGTGCCGCCCTGGGTGAATCGCATCTCGGCATCACGCCCGAGGTTGCCGACCAGAATTGCCTTGTTCACACTGCCCATTGGATCTCAGTCCTTTTCGATGAATGAAGTCTTGATGATACGCGCCAGATTCTGCGTGGCAAGGATGGCCGCGCTGCTATCCGGGAACGCCTTGCGGACGAGTTCCCAGTTGGCTTTGGCGCGTTCAATCTGGCCGAGCTTTTCGTACGCGAGCCCCTGCTTGTAGAGGGCCTGCGGCTCCCACTCGGTGCCCTTGTGCAGGGTGATGACCTGCTCGTACGCCGTCACGGCTTCTTTGTTCGCCCCTTTGCCATACTGCGATTCTGCAATATGAAAGCGGGCTTTGGGCACGTCCGGGGACGTCGGGAACGTTTCGATGTAGTACTGAAATCCGGCCAGCGCCATGTCGAACTGGCCCGTGACGTAATCGCCGAAGGCGGTATCAAACGATCGCTGCGGATTCTGCGGGGGCGGCGGCAGGACCGGCGGCGTTGCCTGGGTCGCACCTGTGGGCGGCGGCACCACGCCG